>CALRWM010000001.1:0-196728 GCA_943371875.1 Prosthecobacter debontii
GGGGGATAGCAATCCACTTCTGATTGCTGCAGCGGTTCATGCTGGCCTTTCTTTAGCTAAAAGTATCGCCGAGCTCCCGATCGACTCCGGCAATCCATTCACGATCAACGTCGGTCTTGGCGATGCGCTTGGCATCGCTTTGGATGCCGCCGGCTTGGCAATCGCGCTCACGGACGTCATCGCTTTTGACAAGGCTCTTGCAGATGGTCATATCGGCGTCGGCGGCGCGGGTGGATCCGGGGGCCAGGCGGGCAAGAGCGGTTTTGGCTTTGGCGGCCAGGCCGGGGGCGATGGAGGCAATGGCGGAGCCGGGGGGCAACCCTGGGGAGGATCTTTTTATGCAAGTACTGGCGGTGCAGCAGGTGGTGACGCCGGCTCCGGCGGCCTAGGCGGCCTAGGCGGGTTTGGTGCTGGCGGCGGCGCTGGCGGCGACGGTGGCTCAGGCGGTGCGGGTGCGAGCTGGTCTGGAGGTATAATTTTAGGAAAGTCGGAAACAACGACCACGACGGTTGAAATCAAAGCCTACTATGAGAAGATAGAGCGCTTCGCAGGTCAGGATGACAACGGCAATCCGGTGCAGAATACCGATTCCATGGCGGCAAATTATAGCACGAATCCGGACTTCTATAAGGATCGCACGATTAACGGAACTTATCACCCAGCCGAAACCAAGGAGACAACAAACACGGTAGTCTCTCCTGGATTTTCCGAAGGCACCGGCCAGCGGCCAAATGGTCTTGATGGCAGCGGCGGGGCCGGTGGTCTTGGCGGCTTTGGTGGCGGTGTTGGCTCGACTGGCACTGGATACAGCACACTCGCAGGCGGCGGCGCAGGCGGCAATGGCTATGGCGGCGCCATCTTTGTGCGCGCAGGTGCCACGCTGCGAATCACTGGCAATGCCACTTTCGATGGCAACGGTGTTCGTGGCGGCGACGGCCAGGCCGCAGATGCCACCCACATCGCTGGTTCAAGCGGCATCGGCGCTGGTTCGAACCTGTTCATGATGAAAGGCTCGACCGTGATCCTCGATCCCGGCACAGGCAATAAAATCACCTTCAACAGTGATGCTTATGGCACTGGGATCGCCGACGACAGCGCTGCTTCCATCATCCCTTCCGGTGGCTTTTCACCGATCAAATCTGGAGAGGGGTCAGACATCCACATCGCCAGTGGTCTGGTGATCTTCAATGGTGGCAACTTGTATTCTGGTCAGACCATTCTTGATGGCGGTACTCTTCAGGCGCAGGACGGCGATGGCATTTACTGGGACAGCAACATCAACTTCCATGGTACACCCGCTCTCAACGGTGTTTTGATGTCGAACGGTGACTTCACCCGCTTTGTTGGTATCCAGAGCAACCGTGTCCAGTGGACTGGCAGTGGCGGTTTTGCGGCTGCTGGCGGCGAACTCAATGTCAAGCTGAGCAACGGCCAAGTGATGAAATGGGACACCAACAGCTTCGTGCCGAACGGCAATGCCCTCATTTTCGGCTCCACCAACGCCACCGACAAGGTCAACTTCAAGAACGACATCAATCTCAACGGCAGCAACCGCACCATCCTCGTGGTGGCGAACGATGCCGATGTCGACAACAACGTGGCTGCCAACGTCGACTGGGCCGTGCTCGACGGCGTCATTTCTGGCAGTGCTGGCAGCGCTCTGACCCTTGGTGATGCCACTCATACGGGCATCGTTGTGCTCACAAGGAAAAACACTTACACCGGCACCACGACAGTCAATGGAGGCAGTTTGGCGCTTGCCGGCAGCGGTGCATTGTCCAGTTCAACGGCGGTGACACTCGCCAGCAACACCGGCTTTGATATTTCTGGCATTGATGCCAGCGGTCAGACCATTGCTTCGCTGACAGCAGCCACTGGTTCCTCCGTGGTTCTGGGTGCGAAAAATCTCACGACGGGAGATGCCAGCAGCACCACGGTGGCAGGCGTCATCAGCGGCGACGGCGGCACTCTGACCAAGCAGGGCAGCGGCACCATGACTCTGACAGCGGCCAACACCTACACGGGTGCCACGACCATCAGCGACGGCACGGTGGCCCTCTCGGGCGCGGGTTCCCTGGCGGACACTTCCGATGTGAACATCACCGGTTCTAATGGCACGTTCGACATCTCGGCCATCAGTGCCAGCAGCGAAACGATCGGCTCCATCGCCGGCGTGGCAGGCTCCAAGGCAGTTTTGGGTGCAAAGAATCTGAAGGCAGGAGGTTCTGCCGACACGACGATGGCAGGTGTCATCAGCGGTAACGGCGGTTCCCTGACCAAAACTGGCAGCGGCAAAATGACCCTGACAGCAGCCAATACCTACACCAGCGACACGACTATCGACGCGGGCACACTCGCTCTTTCTGGAGCAGGCTCGCTGGCAGACAGCACAGCTGTCAAACTGACGGACGCCAGCAGCAAGTTCGACATCTCGGCAAAAACCGACAGCAGCGAAACCGTTGCCTCCATCTCCAGCGTTGCGGATTCTTCCGTGGTTCTGGGCGCGAAAAACCTCACGGCAGGTGATTCCAACAACACCACCGTGGCAGGCACGATCAGCGGCACCGGCGGTTCCTTCACCAAAACCGGCAGCGGTACGACGACCTTCACTGGCGCGAACACCTACACGGGTGCCACCACCATCACCGATGGCACTTTGGCGCTCTCGGCTGGCGGTTCGCTCTCCGACCTCAGCGCGGTGAACATCTCCAGTGCCACAGGCGTGCTCGACATCTCGGGCATCACGGGAAGCAGTGAAACGATCGCATCCATCGCGGGTGTATCTGGTTCCCAGGTCTTCCTGGGTGCGAAGAACCTGACCGCAGGTGATTCCAGCAATACGTCGATGGCAGGTGTCATCAGTGACGGCGGCATTGCCGGCGGAACCGGTGGCTCATTGACCAAGCAGGGGACCGGCAAGCTCACGCTTTCCGGAGTGAACGCCTACACGGGTGATACCACCGTGAACGAAGGCATTCTCGAAACCTCCGGCAATGAGCGCATTGCCAATGCATCGGATCTCATCGTGGCTTCAGGCGCGACTTTCCTGCTCGGTGGTTATGAAACCATCAGCAGCATCTCCGGCGCTGGTAGCATCAATCTGCAGTCCAACACCCTGGCTAGCTTTTCCAATGTGGACACGATCTTCTCCGGTGTCATCAGCGGCACGGATTCCTCGATCCTGAGCAAAACCGGCAGCGGCAAGCTCACGCTCTCAGGAGCCAACACCTACACCGGCACCACCAACTTCACTGGCGGCAGTGCTGACCTGACAGGCAGTTTGGAAAGCAAGTTCGTCAACGTTGCGGCCGGTGTCATTCTGGACAGCAAGACGGGCGGTCTCTCCTCGGCGGCAGAGCTGGGCAACGACGGCACGATCAATCTCGGCTCCACCGATGACACGGTCAAAACCTACACCAGCACCGGCACCCTCAACGGTCCAGGCACACTGACAGCGCTGAACTACAACCTCAATGGCGGTTCGGTCGTCAATGCCAATCTCGGCACTGGCACCATCACCACCAATGGAAACGTAGATCTCTACGGCACTAGTGCAGCTGCGACGATCGTCATCAATGCAGCGAGCGTTCTCAACCTGAAGGGACCTGAACTGATCTTGAACTCCGCGTCGGTCACAGTGAACGGCACGCTTAACCTTGATTACACTCCAGCAGGAACGGAAACGTTCCAGACCCTGCTGGGATCTGGCACCATTCATACCAATGGCAATGCGCTCATTGTGGCTGATGGCGGCAACTTCACGGGTACTCTGGATGCATCAGGCTCCTCACTCACCACGGGCGGCGGCGCCGGCGGTGGTGGCGGCGGCGGTGGTTTGACTCTGGGCGGTGGCACCACCACCACGCAGAGCACCAATATCGAGAGCGGTCTCACCATCGGCAGCGGTGCAACGCTGAACAGCAACACGATCACCATCGCCAACGGCAGCACGCTGGATCTCAGCGGCGGCGGCACGATCATCTTCACCACGCTGACCAGCCTGGATGCTACGGGCGGCACCATCAACATCGGCAGCAATGATTTCATTGTTCCGGTGGGTTCCACGATTGCCGGTAACATCAAGTTCGTCGGCACTGGCAACGTCATCATTCTCGGCACCATCGCTCCAGGCTTCTCTCCTGGTGTGACGGACCTCACTGGTGCAGGCGTCAGCCCCGTCTTTGGCGGCGCGTTCAAAGCTGAACTTGCCGGACTCGGCGGAGTGGGCGGCACCGACTTTGACCAGATTCAGCTGGCACCGGGAGCGACGCTCACGATCAGCAACGCACTGAACGTGGCTACGTTTGCCGGGTTCACGGCGGTTCAAGGCAACAAGTTCCAGATCATTTCCGGACCTGGCGGCGCGGTGCCCATCAATCACCTCACCGGCACCTTCTCGACTGTGACCTTTGATGCCGATGGCATCCTGGGCCTCAATCCTGCCGTGACCAATGCTGCAGTTGTCTTTGACGTGAACACCGGTGCCCTCACCGCCACCGGTCTCAACAGCCCTGCCAGCACCTTTGCTGATCTTGGCAGCAATGACAACCAGCGCGCAGCAGCAGCGTCGATCTTCAACGCAGCCTTCGTTGGCCAGAACCAGATCGACTCCTCCACCACGGCCGGCCGGCTCGCCCTGCAGATCACTGACGCCACCGGCGGCTCCGCAGCCGACCTCTCCAAGTACACGCCTGACTACTACGGTTCGCTGGCTGACTACGCCTTCATGGGCAACCAGGTGCTGGCTCGCAGCATTCAGGACCGTGTGTCACCAATGAACTACATCTCAAGCCAGATTGATGAAGACAGTCTGAGCCAGGTGCCGGAAACCATGTCGGTGTTTATTGGCTACACCTACGCCAACATGAAAACAGCGGACTCGGCCAGAGCCACACGCAACGACTACTATGCCGGGGTCAACCTGCTGGCATCGGAAGACTATGTGTTTGGCATCGCCGGCAGCATGAGCCAGGGCAGCATCAGTGCCGCACTGGGCAGCGCAAACTCTGATGGCTGGGGCGCTATGGTCTTTGGCCGCTACACGGTGGCAAAGAGCTTCACGTTCTTCGGCAGCTTTGCACTCAACCAGCAGAACATGGACGTGCGCCGCCAGACGGTGAATGGCACAGTCACAGGCTCCACGGACGTGGCAAGCTACGTGGGCTTCCTCGGGGTGCAGTACAAAGGCTGGCGCGTGGGCGGAGTGTCCATCGCACCACGCGTGTCGTTGAGCTATTCGAACTCCCAGGTCGGAGGCTTCAATGAAACGGGAGCGATTGATGCGCTCAACGTCGGTGGTTACCACAACAACCGGTTCATGGGAGAGGCGGGCCTTTCCGCACTGTGGAGCACGGATATTGCGGGCCATGGATTGAACCTGGAACTTGCCGCCTCGGTGCAGCAGTTCTTCCAGAACACGAAGAACCAGATGGCGGTGAACGTTGCCTCGGTGCCATCAGCGAGCTACGGCGTGAACTTTGCCAAAATGGGCAGCACGCAGGCGGTGGTCCAGTTCAACGCAGGCTACGAACTGTTCAAAGCAGTGACGAGCTACGTGGGCTACGAAGGCCACTTCGGCAACCAGAGCACGCAGTACGGCAAAGCGGGCATCCGCGTCAACTTCTAAGCGGTTTGGAGCCTCCCCGCCGTTTGCCTGGATGATCTAAAAGTCATCCACCCGGCGGCGGGGAACGCCTCAGACAGCTTTAAGACCAATGCAGGCGCGATCTTTTCATGGGGGTCGCGCCTGTTTTATGTCTTCGACCGGGCATTCACGATCCATGAACCCGTCACGCCGATGAAGATGTTCAGGAGCAGGCCGTAAACGCCGGGATGGAACCCGGAGTTCTTCAGCATCGTCAAGAATCCATCTCCCTTGGCGGGCACCCAGAAAAACAGCAGCGCAAAGACAAGCCCGGCGAACATGCCGGCAAACACCGGCCCGGCGCGCATGCGCTGCCAGTGAATCGCGATCATGAAGGCCGGCGCAAGCTGCAGCAGCATGTCGAACTTCATTTCCAGCAGTTCCACCAGAGTCAGTTTCGTGCCTGAATTGTTCAGCCACACCGCCAGCGCCGCAAGCACGACGACGAACACGGTCGAAATCCATTTGCCGAGGCTGGTCAGCGTCGCCTGGCTGGCATGCGGCCGCACAAAGCCCATGTACAAGTCCTTCGTCACCATGCTGGACATCGACAGCAGCGTGGAGTCCGCCGTGGACATGATCGCGCCAAGGATCGCGGCAAAGATGATCACCACCAGCGCGTAGCCAAAGAGGCTCTGCTCCTGGATGTGGCGCAGCATGACGCCCAGCACGGCATCAGAGCTGGCACCCTGGAGCTCCCCCGCCAGATGCGCCGCCGCTGTCACTCCCACCAGCACCGCCACCAGCGCCGTGCACAGCGGCATGAAGGCCATCACCGCCAGGCTTTTGCGCAGTATTCGGGCCGAACGCGCGGCATAGATGCGCTGGATCGCCTGCGGATACAGCGCCGCACCCACGCCCAGCAAAAGGATGTAGCTGATCCAGCTGCGCACCTCCGGCGCTTTGGGTGGCAGGACTTTTTCAGGGGCGATCTGCAGCAGCGTGCGCGTCGTCTGCTCCATGCTGCCATACTCTTTGAAGATCAGTACGAGCAGCACCAGAAAACCCAGCGCCAGTACGCCGCCCTGAATCACATCCGTCCACGCCACCGCGCGGAATCCGCCCATGGTCTCATACACCAGCATGATGCCGGCCAGCACCACCACACCCCAGAGGAAGGCCGTCTCCGGGTCCAGAGTTGTCAGCCCCTCCACGGCACGTCCCATCGCTGTCAGCTGCGCCAGGTAAAAATTCATCAGCGACGCCACCATGATCAACGTCGCCAGCAGGTTCAGTCCGCGATGATTGAAACGGTGCGCCAGGTAATCGGTGGGCGTGATGAACGCATGCTGCTTCGCCAGTTTGAACAGCTTCGGGGCAAACAGCAGGTAGGTCACCACGATCGCGGTCATGAAATGCACGCAGGTCAGCCAGGCAAAACCAATGCGGTAGGCCTTGCCTGAGAACCCCAGAATCGTGTTGCCGCTGTACTGCGTCGCAAACAGCGTCAGCAGCAGCACGAAGAATCCCACGCCCGAGCCGCCGATGAAATGATCCCGCAGCGTGTTCTCCTCCTTGGCCCGCATCCCCAGCCAGCCGATCCAGACCATCGACAGCAAATACACACCAATGAATGCCAGTGCTCCTGCGCCGAACGGGATGACATTTGTCTCCGCAGCGGCAGCGATCATGCCTCGTCCTCCGCTTCATCATTCGGCCACCGGCAGACAAAGAGCCAGGCGGTGAAGCCCGAGACTGCCAGCGAACCCATGACTGACACCACCACCCAGAGTGGAAACCCCAGCAGCATGCGCGTGTCCTCCGCCGGCCAGTACCATGGGATCGAAATTCCGGCCAGCACCGCATACACGGTCCAGATTCGCCAGGAGAGATAATTGTGCGGGTGGCTCATGAATGGGGCGGATTCATGACGGCGGCCGGAAGGTTTGTCGAGCGGGAAGGCGGAATGCCGCCGCCGCTTTGCTTCGATCATGTGATCGCTTGTCCGGCACAGGGTCTTATTTGGCCATCAGCTTTTTCACCATCTCCGCGACTTCCTTCGCTCCATTGGGCTCATACCCAGACTTCACATAGGCCACCTTGCCATCCTTGCCGATGACGACGGTATGGGGAATCCCCTCGACACCGAAATTCTGGCCGACGCGCTGATTGGCATCCAGAGCGACTTCGAATTTCCAGCCACGGGTTTCCAGAAAGGTTTTCACGGTCTCCTTGTCTTCGGCCTGATTGACACCGATGAAGCGGACTTGTTTCGGATCAAAGGCCGCCATTGCATCGATCATCTGCGGCAGTGATTTGATGCAGGGGCCGCACCAGGTGGCCCAGAAGTCGAGCACGATGACTTTGCCTTTCTCTTTGGTCAGATCAAAATCGTCACCAGCGAGCAGCGGCAGTTTGAACGGCTTGGCGTCCTGATTGAGCAGCGGCGAGCTTTGTCCGCCGGACTCGGGGAGCACGGGTTCGGGAGCGAACTTCAGTTTCCACTCACGCAGGGCCAGCATGGTGGCGCTGTCCTGTGGCGAGGTGGTGCGAATCACATAAATCTGCGGCAGCGGCACGCGGCAGCTGCCGAGAAGCGGGCTGGTGCCGAACACCGCATCTTCGGCGAAACGATCCACCTTCAAGCCAAGGCGTCCGCCATTGTTCAGTTGCAGCCAGTGCGTGATGACGGGCGGCACACCTGCTTTGTCCTGGGCTTCGAAGGCGGCGCTGACGGCGTCCGCAGGTTTGATCAACCACACGGCCGCCTTCACGCGGTCGCGCGGCACCTGGATCGTCTCCATGCCGGAGCGGATGGCAAAGTGATTTGCCGTGGCCGCCTCGATCACGCCGCGCAGCAGATCACCGTTCGCGGCGAGCAACGCGTGCCGTGGCGGATCTTCTTTGCGGAAGCGCGGGACGGTGAGCGCATTCTCCTTCGCCCGTGCATCCACCAGCGGCACTGCCACGCGTCCGGGAGCGATGCGCGCGCTGAAGGCATTGATCTTCACCGCACGCTCCCCATTCCCCCACAGGCTGAAGGGCTCGATGATGATGCCGCTGCCGGAGCGCATTTTCGGAGTGAGCTGAATTTTGCGTGCGGAGACACCTTTGAAAAAGACTTCGATGGAATTCTCCGCGATGGCGATGCGCACGGGCATGGATTCGCTGGTGCGCAGGCGGAACTGCCGGTCCATCTGCTCATCGCTGGCTTCGAGGCCGAAGCACACCTCGCTGCCTATGTGGCCAAACAGGAGGTTCGTGCTCGGCGCGGCGGGATTGACGCCATCGCAGTACAAACGCATGCGCAGGGCGGAGAAACCGTTGTTGACCAGGGTGAAGTTGATTTCATTCACCTGCATGAAGGCCGGATGTCCCCATGAACCGCCCGTGTTGAAAGCGATCTCCGCCTTGCCGTTGCGTTTCACCTGCTCGGCATTGCCACGCACGCGCTGCCAGCCTGGATCCTCGAAACCATCGAGATTCAAGGAGGCGCCTCCAAACTGAATCGCCTGGAGCTTGTCGGCGGGCAGGTGTTTCACCTCAGCCACGTCGGATTCCAGATCCACCTGTTTGGCGTCAATGGCCCGCAGCCTGCCGGGGATCACATCGCCATCCTGCAGGTAAAACAACGCCTCGCTGCGCATGCCTGCCGGCTGGTCCGCAACCGCACGGGTGATGTCCATCTCGCCTGTGCTGGCCATGGCGACCGCTTTGAGCGCGCCCACCGGCTTCCAGCGCGGCTGCGCCTCGCCGCCGGCAGCGAGTGTGCCATGCAGCACATTGTTGTTGATGGAGAGCGTGTCGAGCGTGGCCAGGTCGATCTTCTTCTCAGCGGTCTCGAAGCCTTTGAAATCCAGATGATGCAGCGTGGTGATCTTGAAATTCACCGGTGCCTCAGAAAAAGTGGTTTTGAACGTGGCCACTTCATTGCGGACCTGCAGCAGCGTGCCATTCACCCATTCACCATCCGTGAACCACATTTCCGTGAGGGGCGGCGCGGCTTGGAAAAACGGTGAGACATCGGGCATCATCTCCACCGCCAGCACCTTGTCCCATGGCAGGCGGGTCTCGCTGCCATCCAGCATACGTACGGTGAGAGAGGTGGCGTCGGCACGCACGGCTTTCGCTTTGAGGTAGTGCCCGTCTGTCAGCTCGATGCGTGGCCGCACATGGGTGATGTCTGCAGGCAGTGAGCCATCCCATTCGCGGATGCGCAGCGCCTCCAGGGTCAGATCGGGTCCTTTGTTGAGCAGCGTCAGGCCGGTGGGGCTGACTTCTTTAACGTTACCGACAGCATTCACCTGTGCCTGCTTCACTGCCTCTACCCGGACTTGTACCGCCCCTTGCACCACGCCCAGCAGCGCTCCAAAAAGACCTCCGCCGCCACCGGCTCTCGCGGCTGGTTTTTTCTCCTCGGGCTTGGCTTCTTTTGAAGGCTCCGCTGAGTCCACCGGCGGCTTGGTGGTCTGCGCCAGCTTTTTACCATCTGCGCCATAGATCGAGCACAGGCCGGTTTTACGATTCCAGAACAACGTCAGCGTGACACGCCGTGTCTCGTCGCTGAGCTTTTGCACGCTTTCAAACACGCGGCCTTGCAGCACGACATCATCCGCCCAGGTCTCCACGATGACACGCTCGTCGTCGGGCGCCTTGAGTTCGATTTTAAACTCCGGCCTGACAGTCGAACTCAGGGTAAACTGCATTTCCACCTGCTCTGGTGCTTCGACGGGAAGAGTAGCACGGTGATTCCAGCCCACCTGCTGCAAAGCCGCGCCCGGCACCATGCGCCAGAGCTTTTCTCTGGCTGGTGTGCTGCCTTCCGATCCAGATTCGATCCAGCCGCTGGTGCCTGCCAGTGCAGGGAGTGGCATGCCTTCGGCCTTCAGGCGTTGCACGCTCACAACCGAATCACGCAGCACCTGGATGCTGCCAAAGCGCGCGGATTTCACGCTCAAAGTCTTCGCATCCATCCCGGTGACCGTGCCATACAGGCGGCTGCCGTCAGCAAGACGAATGCTGAAAGCTTCCTCCGTTTTGGCGTCCGCTTTGTGCCGGTTCACGCGCTTCAGCACATCCACGCTGACTTTGAAATCCTCGCTGAACATGGGCGTGCGCCAGATCACATGACCGTCTTCGATGCCCACAAAGTGACCGCCGACCCACTCGCCGTTCTGCCAGTGCAGCTCGGAAGCACGGTTGCTGCTGCCCACCAGCATCAGCGCAATGATGAAGTGTCTAGCGTTCATAGATCGGCAGGAAGCGGTAGTTCAAAGCCAGGGCCAGCAGCGACATGCCGGTCTCATACGCACCAGTGCCAAAACTGCCGTCAGGAGCCTGGCTTTCGCCCAGCGCACGTGCGGTGGCGGTGTTCCATTTTTGCCAGGAGGTGTAGTCACCCTGATACAAGGCCTGCGCCATGTAGTAGCGGAAGTACTCCTTGTAGCTGCCTTCGTTGTGCTCCAGACGCTCGGTGATGTGCTTGAGCGTGGCCTTGAACTCCTCGCTGTCCTTGTGCTTTGAAACGGCGGCCACCAGCGTGGCGATGGCGCTGCGGTTCATGGACTCGCCAAATCCACCGAAACCACCGGCATAGGCCACGCTGCCATCCTTGCCCGTGCTGCGCTTCATGTAGTTCAGCGCATTGTCGATGACTTCATCCGAGACCGCCATGCCGGCGTTACGTGCGGCGAGCAGTCCCATCAGCACGGCGCCTGTCACCGAAGTGTCCGCGTCAGTCGAGTTTGGCATGTACCGCCATCCGCCCCAGCGGTTCGCCTTCTGCGCGGTGCCTGCACAGCGGATCGCAAGTTCGAGCGCCTGCCCGATCGTGCGCACCGGCTTGCCGCCCTCCCACAGCAGGGACTCGTCCACCGCGCCATAGGCCTCCGAAAGCGAGAGCATGGCAAAGCCGTGATGATACATGCTGTTCGGAAGGTAGCCGCTGGTCGCATCCTGGCTGCGGATGATCGCGCGCAGTGCGCGGCGTATGTTGGGTGCATAACGGCCGAAGTTCGGATCTTCACCGCTCGCGAGAAAGGACATGAGGCAGATGCCATCGATGCCAGCGCCATCGTGGCCGCCCTGCCAGCTTCCCGTATCACTCTGCTTCGAAGCCAGCCACGCCAGGCCGCGCTCATACACGGTTTCAACTTCCTGCGGGATCGCGCCGCCAAAACGCAGGGCGGGATCCTGTGAGAAGGCATTCGTGGTGACAAGCAGGCAGCAGAGCAGGAATGACAATAATCCGAGCAGGCCGCGTTGGGCATCCACGCCGTAGGCGGCAGTCGGTGCGGTCGTCGTCATGAATGGTTCGTTGTTCGTCATGTGGGTTTCGTCACTGATCAATCATGAGCCCGCCGTTGAAAAGGATCTGGGGGCCGTTGGCCTGCACACCCTGCTTCTTGCGCTGTTCGTGATTGTTCTTGATGCCCTCCCAGTACTGCATCGCGTCGGGCAGGTCGCGTTCCTTGCACAGCTTCCACTGCTCCGGAGTGAGGATGGCCTGCATCTCCTTTTCCGCCACGCCAGCCAGCGGGACCAGGGCGTAGTAGTATTGCAAAAACCATTGGGGGGACATGTAGCGTTCGATGTCCGGTAGATACTCGGCCAGCACCTGTTGGACGGCGGTTTCGATTTTGGCGTTTTGATCGGATGAGAGCTTGCGGCGGCGGTCCAGTTCGGAGGTGCACATCGCCGCCATGGCCTTCAGACGGTAGTCCTGCCGCTCATCGGCCACGTGCTTGAGCCTTTTCAGCTGGGCTTCATTCAGGGTGGATTGCAGCGCCGTTTTCCACAGTTCCGTGTTTTGCGGCTTGGTTTCAGTGCGGCTAAAGTTCGCGCGTGCGGTGCCTGCCAGTGTTTGCAGGAGGTTCTTGGGTGTCGCCGTCTGCACGCTCTGGCGTACGAAGTTCTCAGTGAATTGACGCCAGTATTCCAGACTGGTCTCCACCGCTCCCTTTGCCGCTGTGGTAAGTCTTGCGACGGCCGGTTCGGGAAGGGACAGCAGGCGTGAAGCTTCCTCGACCTGCGGCATCATCGCTGCCAGTGTCCTGCTCCGTTCTGCGACAAACATCTTGTAAAGGTGCTGCGAGATCGCCGCCTCCATGTCTGGCGCCTCGGGGAAGGTGCCGTTCATGTCGGGCATGATGTTGCGCGATGAACTGTTATTGGAGACGATCAGTTCCTTCCAGTGTTTCAACTGCACATCGTCCAGAATGGCGCGCGTCATCTCCTCCTTCACTTTGCCCGCGTTTTGGAACAGCTGGGTGGCATTGTAACTCCAGTACTGCTGACGACGCTGGTCCATGAGCGGCTGCATCAGATCCACCAGCAGCGGTTCCAGCTGCGTGCGCTGCTCCTGGGAAAGTGCGAGCATCTTGTCCATTTCCGCCAGGCAGACGCGCGAGATCGCCAGGCTGTTACGCTGATCACGCTGCTTGTTTTCGGTCGTCATGCGTGTGCGCTCTTCTTCAGTCAGCAGCTTCTTGATCCCCTCTTTCCAGATGGGCAGCTTGATGGCCTGGAGGTCTTCGTTGACGCCAAAATACACGTTGCCGCGGATGCGCTTGCGCTCCGTGACCGAATAATTCCTTGCCTGCTGCAGCCAGCCCTTGCGCGCCTGTTTCAGCGATTCTTGAATCGCTTCCTTCGACAGCTGTTCCAGCGCCTTTTGCCGCTCCTTGTTTAAACTCAGTGCCATGACAATGCCGTCGATCTCCGCACCCATGGTAATCTCCATCTGCTGCTCCGCCTGCTGCTCGGAAGGCTTGATCATGTCAGCCACCTCGGATTCCGCCTTGCTGCGTTCCTCCTTGTCGGTCTTTTTCCATTGGGCGATCTGCTCTGCAGGCAGCACGCCGGCCGATGCTCCCTCCCAGGCCTTGTCCCAGGCTTCGCCACGCGGACGATCAAAACGGATGTAGAAGTAGTTGCGGCCCATCATGGTCTCACGGGCAGCGGGCGGCAGTGTGCGCAGCATGCCGGTGGCCCGTTTTCTCTCCGTGTTGCTGAGCTGGTCCAGCAGGCTTTCCGCAGCTTTGTTCAAGGCCGTGGTCTGCGCGTCCGAGAGTTCGAGCTTCTTTTTCATCAGCTCGATCTTGGCCCGCAGGTCTTCATTCATCGGTCCGCGTGATTCACGCACCCAGCGTTCAAGATACGCGGAGATCTCCTTGTCCACCTTCTGCATGGCCTTCACATCCGCTTCATGCCAGGTGGCGTAGCGCGCATCGCCGAGTGTTGCTTTCAAAGTGGCCAGCCAGGCTGTGTCTTCATCGGGTGGCGTCCAGTCTTCGATGGGCTCGTTGGGGCCTGCCACGTCCGGCTTCCACATGCAGATGTGCCGGATCGCCGCCGAGTCAGAGGTGCGTGACAGATAGGTGCGCATCGCCATGAGGGCCAGTGGTTGCCAGGATTTCACCGTCGCCACCACAGCTTTTGAGGACGCCTCCTGCAGCTTTGTTTTTTCCTCCGGCGAAAGTTTGACCTCTGCGTCGATGGTTTTGACCACCTCCTCCATGTGGGCGGTGAGCTGCTTCTGCTTTTCCGGCACGCACGCTTGAACAAAGTCAGTCAGCACCTTCTCGACCGCTTCTGAAAGCGGCTTCTTCAGGTCAGAGCGCGACGACGTCTGAGCCTGCGTTCCACCGGAACTGGTGAGAACAACTGCCAGCAGCATCAGCTTGATCATTTCGCCCCGCCTCCTGCTTCGAGTTTGTTGAAATACGCATCCAGTCCAGTCTTGAATTCTTCCGGCAGCTCACGCCCCGTCTTGCCGGTCGCCTGGCCCACCGGACGTGCGTTCACATTCGTCTCTGCATCCGAGCCGGGTCCCAGATCCGAGAGCGCAGCTCCTGCGCTCTCTGCGCCAGCACCGCCACCACCTCCGGGATTTGAGCCGCCACCGCCACCACCCTTGCCCTGACGTTTCGCCTGCAGCAGCAGTTCGATGGCTTCCGTTTCCGCTGCTATCGCCGGTGCTCCCGTGTCTGGTTTGTCGAGAATGCCCGCCGCTTCATCCATCACCGTCATCACCGCGCTGAGCAGCTTCAGTTCCTTGCCAAATTTTTCATTCCCCTGCGGCAGATGCAGGATGTCATCAAAGGCGCCGCGCGTGTTGGCCTGGATGCCAAACTGCTTCGATGCGAGCGTGGCCGATTTTTTGCCATGCTCTCCTTCTTTGAGCGCGGCCTTCGAATTTTCCAGCTCACGTGTTTCGTCACGCAGCTTCATCTCATCGCGCAGGGATTTCATGACCTTGAGCACGATCTCCGGCGGCAGGCTGTCTGCACTGCAGCTGCTGCATGATTTGCACTCGCTCGCAGCCACCATTTCCTCCGCCCAGCGGTCCAGCGTGTCGGCCCAATACTCCGCGCCTGCCATGCTGTTGCCGCTGAGATTCACCGCTGCCTGATCTCCCAGATACGTCAGCATTTTCACCACCTGCGTGTCTTTCATCTGACCGATGATGTTCTTGAAGTGCATGTCCGGCTTGCGGGCGAAGTAGGCCTCCAGGTCGCTTTGGATCACCCGTACAGTTTCGCTCTGCGTCTTTTCATTCTCAGCGATCGCCGCAGCATCCTTCACCGGCTTGCGCTCCAGACCGAAGGCGCTGAGAGTCTTCGTGTTCAAATCCTTCGCCACCACCAGCTGCTGGCGGGAGGCCGCCTTGAGCCGCTTCACAAACGTGCTGGCCTCCAGGCTGGCCAGGATCGTGCCCAGTTCATCCGAGACACGCGCAAACTCGGCCAGCAGCAGCTTCTGCTCATCGAGCGCATCCTGCATTTTCTTTTGTGCCTGTGATGCTGGCGGCTCCTGCGGCTTCTCTTCAGGTTTTTCGTCTTTCTTCTGGCCCGGTGCCGCTGCCATCTGGGTAGTCGGCAGTTTCATCGTGCTGGGCTTGGGCGGCGAAGGCTTGGCATTGGGGTCCGCTGGCTGCTGCTCGGCCTTGCTCATCGAGCCTTCCTTGTCGGTGATGCTCGGCATGTTGTCTTTCTTCTGCTCCTCCGTGGAGGCCTTGCCGCCCTGCTTCGTTCCGGGAATGTCCGGCCCGTTGACAATCTGGGGCGCGCTGGGTTTGCTCTGGCCGGCTTTGCCCTCACCCTGCTTGCCTTCCTTCGGTGGCTGCTGGGGTGAATTCGAGGGCGGGTTGGCGGCAGTCGACTGACCAGGTTTGCCGCTCTGCGCATTCGAGCTCTGCTTCAACAAATCCGCCACACTCGGCATCCGTTTGGCCGAGATGTCCTGCAGTGACTTCAGCATTGTTGCCCAGGATTCAAGACGCTTGGCATCAAACTCATCATTCCGCGTCGCCTGTTCCACCAGGCTGCGTCCGCTTTGATTCAGGATGCCCAGTCGCGCCGCATTCGCATTTTCCGCGCTGGCCTGCTGCGCGATTTTCCGCCGGTTTTCCGGGCGATCCAGCTCCGCTGGAGTCAGTGCGCGCAGTTCTTTGTTCGTCGCATGCAGCTGCTGCTCGCGTTCATAGCTCTCACGGGCTGCCTCAAGCCATTTGCCGAACTGCTCCGTCAGCCACAGCGCGTGGTCTGACTTGTTCAGCACGTGCAGCAGAAATGCCGTGGAGTAGGCCCGCTTGCGCTGGGGCAGGTAATCCTCGGCCCAGGCGCGGATCTCCAGCGTCTGCGGTGCCACGCCGTCGCGGTCGGCACAAAAGGTGGCCTTGGCTGCGAGTGTCTTTTTCTCGGGCTCTCCCGCTGCCGCGATCTTGTCGCCTTTCGTCTTGTCATCATTCACGCTGCGCCATTCGAGGCCGGTGCGTTGGATGCCAAAGTCATCCTGCACATCCACATCAAAGACGACGACTTCTGAATCGAGCACCACCTGCTCCTGCGTCTCTCTCCGTGCCGCCAATCGTGGTGCTTCATCGTTGATCGCGTTGATTTTCAAAACCAGCGGCTCGCGCGGTGTCAGACCGTCGCGATCCTGCCACATCACATGCTTTTCAGCGTTGGCTGTGATTGGATGGAAGGGCGTCGTCACTTTGGTACCCGAAACTTTCTCCGCTTCGCCATCCACTTCCGCCGAGGCCAGTTCACGCGATGCCGTGGCCTCCAGCGAAGCCTGTGCTCCTTTCAGAACGCTTACCGAACCACCGCGCACTTCGGTCATCGGCTCCGTCTTGTATTTCAAATAGTCCGGGAGCCGTGTGCGCACAGAAAGCGCGGTCAATTCCGGGCGGGTGCGCGGCAGCACGTTCACCGTCTTGCGTACATCACCGAGCGAGAGGGACAGGGCCGCGTCTTCCTTCTGCGGCGGAAACGCCAGCGGATAGGCGCCTGCCTGCAACCCGCTCACCACCGCAGGCTGATCGCTGATCTGGGCCTTGGCCGAAGCGGGAGACCAGAGCGTGTCCTTGTTGAGCAGCACCTTCAGATCAAACGGTTCCGCATAGGGCACCACGAGGCGGTTGGGGAGCGTCTCGATCTTTGCAAAAGTGAAACGCTCCACATCACGCCATGGCGTCGCCCAGCGTGCCAGCGCATTCCATGCGGCATCTGGAAGAAAAGTAAGCGCCGCCACGGCAAGCAGCGCCGTCACGCCTGCGGCCCAGCCCCACTGAAAATGTTTCGCCTCCGGCACGGCATGGGAGAAGTCCTTGTCCTTCACGGCCTCTGCGGCTTGATTCATCGCCGCCTGGACCAGGCACTCGCTGCGACCTGCGGAACCTGCTTCCACATGCGCCAGCTCCACGATGCCGAGCAATTGATCCCCGAGCCGTGGGAAGGTGCGCTTCAGCAGCCGTGCCGCATCCTCCAGACTCCTCTGACGCCACACCCAGCGGTGCCACTTCAGCGGCAGGCCCAGCCCCAGCACGGCAGCACCGGCGACGAGAAGCGTGGCACGCAGCCACACCGGCGTTTCCATGACGCGATCCAGCGCGAAGACCAGAATGTAGGAGAACACGATCCCGAATGCCGCCGCCAGCAGGCCCTCGGTGAGCTTGACGATCCAGACGCGCTTGCGAAAATCCGCGAGCTTTGATTCGAGGATGACAGGCAGTGCTGTTTTCATAATAGGCGAATGTTATCCTGATGGAACGTCTCTGACGAGCTTTTGATTGGGTGTTTAGAACGTCCCGGCGGCCTTTCTTCCGACCCAGAAAAGGCTCATCAGCAGCACCAGCAGCCCCGCCCAGGCGGGATGAGACCAGATTTGCAGCCGCCGCTCCTGCACCGCCGGCTCTGGCATGGCAGAGATCGCGGCGAGGATCGCGGCGGGATTGCTGGCATCGAGCACATCGCCTTTGGTGAACCGGGAGATCTCACGCATCACGTCGAGCCGCGCTGGCTGGCCGCGCTTTTCACGGCTGGTGCCTTGGATCGAAATCTTCGTTTCCAGCGAAGAGCCTGCCTCCGCGCAACTCAGCTGCACCACGTGTTCACCCGGCTCCACAGGACTGAAGACCCCGTTGAACAACCCCCAGGCCTCTTCACCGGCGGGCATGAGGCGCACGCTGCTGACCTTGCCGCTGGGCGCTGCGATTTGGGCGATCACGACGCCGTCGCGCAGAGGCTCACCGGTGAGGCTGACGACGTTCGCGTTCAGTGTTAGCACATCGCCGGTGCGTGGGCGGTCGGGGGAGTAAAACAGGCGCATCTTGTCGCCGCTGCTCATGTTGCGCTGATAGGCCATCCAGCGCACCACCTGGCCCCAGAAGCGGTAATGGTACTTGTCCTCCACGCCTTTGCGCCAGCGCCAGGCACCATCGGTGCCCATGAAGAGGATTTTGCCCGCTCCGTAGGTCTTTGTCACGATCAGTGGTACGCGGCCAAACTGATTGGACTCGGTGCCGTGCGTAGCCAGCACCTCGCTGCCGGCTTTGGCACGCAGGGCCGGGGCATACCATTGAAAGCCCGGCAGATTGCCCCACACACGTGCGCTTGCCTCGTCGCTGTCTTCGAGCTTGGTCAAAAGACTGCGTGTACCTGCTTCAGTGAGGGCAAACTTGCCCGGCGAGGACGAACCCCAGCCGCGTGGCTGCGCGGCGTCCCAGATCACCGGCAGGAGATCGGCCAGCGGCGTGTCCTGCAGGGTCGATTGGAAGCCATGGAAGCCCGGCATGAAGACAAGACCGCCCGCCTGATCGCGCACGAGCTTTTGCAGTGAAATGCATTGGTCTGCGGTGAGCTGGCCTTTCGCCAGACCGACATCGCCGAGAAACACCACATCGTATTTCGTCAGCTCTTCATCTTTTGGAAAGGCTTTCAAATAACCGCGGCCATCCCCCACTTTGCCCAGGCCGGGATGCAGCAGCAGGCAGCTCACGTCCACGCCCGGATCACGTTCCAGTGCATTGCGCAGGTAGCGGTACTCCCAGCGCGGGAAAGACTCGATCACCAGCACGCGAAGCTGCTCCTTGCGGATCGAAAGCGGTGCCTCCTGGGTGTTGTTTTCAGGGTAGCGTTCGCTGGGTGTCTTCGGGATTGTGAGCGTGAGTTTCACCTCGCCGGGTTTGTCAGGCTTCCAGCCGATGACGTCCTGGTAGCGGCTCATGGCGGGCAGCGTGACCTCTTTGGTGATGATCTCGCCGCTGGAGGATTTCATCTCCAGTACCACAACTTCATCACGTGGCAGTGAGCTTTCGATGGTGAAGGGAATGCGCAGCGGCTTGCCCGCCACCGCAAATGTGGGCACATCAAAACTGCTGAGCTCGACATCCGGCAGCCGCGTCTCCGCACCCGTGGGAACGGCAAACACAGGTACCTCGCGCATGCGCAGTCGCGTGGTGGCCTGCGATGGAGCGGCCCCCGTGTTCCAGTCGCCATCGCTGATCAGCACGACTGCCTTGAGGTTTGGCTGTTTCTCCAGCACGTCCGCTAGCGCTGCATGAATGTCCGTGCCTTCCGTAGGAGGTGTCTGCGCAGATGAAAACGGCTCAATCACCACATCAATGCGTTGCTTCAACGGTTCCCACAGCTTCGCATCGATCAAAGGTTTGGCCATCTCTTCACGCGACTTCGGCTCCGCATTCGGCTGTGTCTTGTCGATGACATCCTTGGTCGTCATGCTGCCAGAGACATCGTGCAGCACTGCCAGCGTGGGCTTTGTCTGCGGCTTGAAGGTTTCCAGCCACTCCGGCTGCAAAAGGGTGATCGCGATGCCGATGGCGATGATGAAGCGCAGGAGCTCCAGCCAGCCCACGATCACTCGATAGCCGCTGCGCCGCCATGCCATGAACGCGAGGCCGCCCATCGCCACGACAAACGCCACACCGACACCGAAGGCGACCGGCGTGGGATTGAAGACGAGCTGTGAGGTGGTGGGTGTCATCGGGCAGGAGAAACTTGGGGGTCGCGCTTGGCCGGCATGCAAAGCAAGGCTTCGCCCAGGAGCGCGAGAGCCATCACAAAGAGGAAGGTGCGCCAGATTTCGCTGGCAAGGCTGGCGTCATTTTCCACCTGGTCTTCGATGACGTGGTAGTCGAGTCCGGCAAACAGTTCTGCGAGGGCCGCTTTACCCAATGTTTCGGGGTGATCTTCCCGCAGTGGTCGATTGAGGGCGACGAGCCGGTCACCGTTTTCGACGATGCCAGCCCGCAGTGGCTGCTCGGAGCTCAGCACGGTCTGGCCGTTGCGTTTCCACGCACTCAGATCGCCGCTGCCCAGAGCCGTGGCACCTGCTTCGCGCTGCTGCGCTTTGCCGAGGCTGCGTGCGCCTTCATTCAGCGCTCGGTGCAGCATGGCAAACATCACCACGCCATCACGGGCCAGGCTGGAGGAGCCGGAACCGGGCAGCGTGCCGAGGAACCACGCATTGCCATCACCGGGAATATCGGCGCGCATGAGCAACGGCAGATTACCTGTGAGACGTGCCAGCGGAGTGCCTTCACCGAGGATCTCGCAGCGGCGGCTCACTTCCAGATCACCCACAGGCAGCGCGGTGCCGCTGCGCGTGTTGGCCAGCAGGCCCGCATCATTCCGCCACCACTCGACACTGGTCGGTTTGCTCTCGCTGCTCCACGCACCCCAGTGCAGCCCGCCAAAGGCTTCCGCATTGGCTGTCTCAGTGGGCAGAAAGAGAACACTGCGACCCGCGCTCAAATGATTCATGAGCTGTTTGCCGATCAAGTCATCCGCCTTCGGCAGCGCCGCATGCCAGACAATCAGAGCCACATCATCCCACGGAATCTCCGCAGCACGTGCAGGAGACAGCACTGTAGCCGCATATTTACGCGTCGGATCAGCAGCAGCCTCCAGCGCCGCCTGCAGCGGTCCGGCCTCGGCTTCATCATCGCTGACAATCACCGACTGCAGCACCGCTGGTTCATCAAACACGAAATGGTACACATTGTCGGAAGGCGAGGCATCGGCCGGCAGTTCGACCCGACCCGCGCCACGTTTGGTCGCTTTGTCGATGGGGATCGCGTGGCCTTGCAGCAAAAGCTGCGAGTCCTTCATCTCCACTTTGATTGTGGAACTCACATCATTGATCACAAACCGCAGCGGCAGCTCCAGCGGCTCGCGTGAGGACGCCTCTCGCGTCACTCGCAGATCAAGCAGCAGTTCCGCTTTACCCGCAGTTTCATTACGCACGACACGCTGCACCGAGACGGCCAGGTTTTGTGCCGCAGGCTGCGCATAACTCAGCAGATGCAGGCGCAAACCCTTCAAGGTGGCGAAGGCACCGCGCAGCGCCTGCCAGCGTCCGCTCCCCGCATCCCAGTCGCTCTGGCGCAGATCACTCAGCACCCAGACATCGGTGCGGCCGGTTTGATTGGTGGTGATGTAATCCAGCGCGCCTTGCAGCAGTGCGGGCACATCCGCCGTGGCATCCGTGGGCCCGGTAAGCGGCAGATCGATCAGCGACTCCGGCTTCTCCAGCAACTGCGGCTGCAAATGCGCGTTCTCAATCAGCACCAGCTTCGAGCGCACACCCACCGTATCACGCAAAGCCTGTGCGAGTTTGGAAATGCCCGCCGCACGCTTGCTCGTGCCAGTGGCAAGGTTCTGCTGCTCCATGCTGGCCGAGCGGTCCAGCAGCACGATCACCGTGTCCGGCACACCTCCCGTGAGGCCAAGCAGTCCCCCCGCCATCGGTCTTGTGATCACAAACAAAATCGCCGCCACCGCCAGCACACGAAACGCCAGGATCAAAATCTGCCGCAGCCGCGACAGCCCCTTGTTCATCCTCTGCGCCATCTGCAGGAACATCATTGCCGCCCACTTCACCTGACGGCGGCGGTACAGGTGAATCAAATGAATCACCACCGGCAGCAGCGCGAGCGGCAGGGCGAAGAGCAGCGCTGGTGCGAGGAAGGTCATAGTCCGCCTTGGTCGGTAAAGTCCTTGGCCTCGCAAGCGTCGTACTTGGCTGCGAGTTCACGGGCCGTCTGAGGTGCTTTCCAGACGCGAAAGCCATTATAAGCCAGCAACAGAAAATAACCGAGATCAAGCAACCAGCCGCGACGCAAATTGTTGTCGGCCAATTGATCACAAATTGTCGTGAACGTAATCGGGGTAAACAAGGCGATCATCAGCTCGCCAGAATCATCGCACACATGCCTGCGCCTGCGGCGAAGCCAGACGTACCAGATCATGCAAAGCAACGACAAAACTGCTCCTCCGAGCCAGGAAACCCGCTGCAGCTCGTTCAAATGCAAAGAGTAGGCAGACTGAAATCGAAACGCAGTCATGCCGATAAGAAGAATGGACATGCCAAATTCTCCGGGCCGCATGAAGCTGTAGTGCGGCAGGCGTTTGGTCACTGGTGGCAGGAATTGCTCAGACATCACCGGCCTCCTTTCTTCTGAATGCGTGCCAGCAGGAACTTGGCGAGCACATCATCATACTTCTCGTGCAGCTTCACGCGGTGGTAGTCGATGGCGGTGGTGCGGACGAGTTCGTCGATCTCGTGCATGTATTGGCGCACGGCCTCGCGGTAGTTGCGGACGATGAGGCTAGGGTCGGCAAGGATGGCTTCGCCGCCTTCCATGTCGATGAAGCGTGCGGGACGGTCGAAGTCAAAGTCGAGCTCCTGCTGGTCGAGCAGGTGGAAGACGGCCACGTCGTGCTTGCGGAATCGCAGGTGCTGGATGGCGGACTTCAATTCGACCGGCGGCACGAAGAGATCAGAGAAGACAATGACAAGCGCACGCTGGCGGATCTTTTCAGCAGCGTCATGCAGGGCAGTCAAGAGCGTGGTGCCGCCGACGGGCTGGATGCCGGCCATTTGATCGAGCACGAGTCCGAGATGCGAAGCGCCGCGTTTGGCGGGGATTTCCACGGGCTTCTCTGCAAGACTCCACAGGCCCACGGCATCGCCCTGCTGCGCGGCCACGTAGCCGAGCGTGCCGGCGAGCTTGCGCGCGTAGTCGAAGCGTGTGCTGCCTGCGGGGCCGTAGTTCATGCTGCCGCTGGTGTCCATGAGCAGGCAGAGACGCAGGTTGGTGTCGGCTTCGAATTCCTTGATGTAGAAGCGGTCGCTCCGGCCCCAGGTGCGCCAGTCGAGGCGGCGGGTGTCGTCGCCGGGGACATACTTGCGATATTGAGCGAATTCGAGGGAGGAGCCGCGCACCGGGCTGCGGTGCTTGCCGGACACACCGCCGAGCATGGCGTGACGCGCGTTCAGCGGGAGGGCCATCAGGCGCGAGAGGACCGCTGGGTCGAGGAAGGAGCGGGTGTCAGATGGCATGACTGTTTCCTCCTTGGATCGTCCTCGTCCTCGATTCCTTAGCTCTCGTTATGCCGGAAGAATCATCGAACCGATCCACTAATTTCGTCAGCATGCTCACGATTCGCACTAACATGGCCTTTCCCTGCTCGATTCGTTTTGGTAGGCAGGCTCTTTTTGCAACGAGAGCATCAAGGCAGGCTGCACACTCCGTTGTCGAACCCCGGGCATCATCAAAAAAACGTGCGCGAAGCTGGCTGATGCGTTTGCCGTTTCCCTCTGCCTTATTGAGGAGCTGCGAGAGGCTGGCGCGGTCGAGTTGATCAAGCGCTTCGGCCAGTCGTGAGGTCTTCTTTTCGCGCAGTTCGTCGAAAAGATCTGTCAGCCACGAGATGAACTCGAGTTCGAGTTGATAAACATCGAGCTTTTCGTGGTCGAAGAGGGTGATGGGCATAGCGGCGCGGTTTGATCGAGGACGAGTTCGAGTAGGAGAACGAGAACGACTCTGAAAAGAACATCACCCAGCCTTCGCCAGTTCTTCCACCAGCCGCTTCGCCACATCCCGGCTGCTAATCCCATCGCTCTCCGCCGTGAACGTCGTCATCACGCGGTGCCTCAGCACCGGCTCAGCCACTTCCATGATGTCCTCCATCCTCACCATGTAGCTGCCGTACAACGCAGCCCTCGCCTTCGCACCCAGGATCAAATACTGCACAGCACGCGGACCGGCACCCCAGCTGACCAGAGGCTTCAGCCATGCGGGAGCTTCGCTGCTGGCAGGGCGGGTCTTGCGGACTAGATCGACGGCAAACTCATAGATATGATCAGGCACAGGCACGCGACGGACGAGTTCCTGGAAGGCGATGACCTTCGGGCCGTGCAGGATGTGTTCCAGCTTGGGCAGGCTGGCACCCGTGGTGGTGCGCGCGATGGCGATTTCTTCCGCGCGAGTCGGATAATCGACGCCGATCATGAACATGAAGCGGTCAAGCTGGGCTTCAGGCAGCGGGTAGGTGCCTTCCTGCTCGATGGGATTCTGCGTGGCGAGGACGAAGAAGGGGCTGTCGAGCGTGTAGGTGCGACCAGCGACGGTGACCTTGTGCTCCTGCATGGCCTCCAGCATGGCCGCCTGGGTCTTGGCGGGTGCACGGTTGATTTCATCGGCGAGGACGATGTTGGCAAACACCGGGCCTTTGGCGAATTCGAAGGCACGTTTGCCGCCGGGCAGCTCCTGCAGGATGTCCGTGCCGGTGATGTCCATGGGCATCAGGTCAGGCGTGAACTGAATGCGGCTGAAACTGAGCGACATCGTTTCGGCAAGCCGTGAGATGAGCAGCGTCTTGGCCAGACCCGGTACGCCCATGAGCAGAGCATGACCGCGCGCAAAGAGACAGATGGCAAGCTGCTCGACGACCTTCTCCTGGCCGACGATGATTTTCTTCAGCTCGTCGCAGAGCTGGACGTAAACTTTTCGAAGCTCATCAATGGCGGCGACGTCGTCTTGCGGAAGCGGAGAGTTGGACATAGGTGATTTTAGGAATGCTGATACATGCCACCAGAAAACGGGCCTCCTGACAAGGACGGCTTGTGTAAATAAACTATCAACGCCGCAGAAACTTGGGTTTGTTTACCCAAGCAGCGTCTGCACATGATGCGTCACGGCGCTGGCGAGGCCCTGAATGTTGTAGCCGCCTTCCAAGATGGAGACGAGGCGGCTTTGGCAGTGAGTTTGAGCGGATTCGAGTAGTAGTTTGGTCAGAGCGACGAAATCATCATCCGTAAGGCGGAACTGGCCGAGGGGATCGTCGATGCGGGAGTCGAAGCCGGCGGAGATGAGAATCAGGTCCGGTTTGAACGCATCAATGGCCGGCAGCAGGCGGTCGGTGAAAGCACCGCCGATAGCGCTCATGCCCGTTCGGGCGGGGAAGGGGAGATTCAGCGTGGTTCCTTGCCCCTTGCCGCTGCCAGCTTCATTGGCGTGTCCGGTAAAGGGGTAGAGCGGGCTCTGATGCGTGCTGCAAAAAAGTACGCTGCCGTCCTCATAGAAGATGTCCTGCGTGCCGTTGCCGTGATGTACATCCCAATCAACGATGGCGACTTTTTGCGCGCCATGTTTCTGCTGCGCATGACGTGCGGCGATGGCGATGTTGTTGAACAGGCAGAAGCCCATGCCCTGGGCAGGTCGTGCATGGTGTCCGGGCGGTCGCACAGCGCAGAAGGCATTTTTGGCCTTTCCAGCGAACACGGCATCCACGGCGTTCAAGACGCCGCCGACAGCCTGCACCGCCACATCATAGGATCGCGCGCAGATGGCGGTGTCGCCGGTGCTGAGGTCATCGAGGCCCGATTCGACATCCTTTTTGGCCGTGGCGATGTAGCCGCGATCATGGCAGAGGGCGAGTTCATCCAGCGTCGCCACGCGGGGCGCGATGGGCTGAGTTTTGCCAACGATGCCGGAATCCGTCAGCGCCTGCGTGATCGCCACAAGGCGCTTGACGCTTTCCGGATGTCCCGGACCTGGGTCATGCTGCTGGTAGATGGGATCAAGGAGCAGGGCAGTCATGCAGAGTTTACGGTGGTCGACTGTACTATACGATTGCTGACGCCGGTTTTGGCCAAACCATCGTCAACTACGGTCAACAACTGCAAACTACCGTCAACTCTTCCTCAGCGCTTGCCGAAGAATTCAGCGAGCTTTTGCAGGTCCTTGCCTTCAGCCGGTTTCATGGCGCTGGCGATGGCGGCGTCCTGAATGGCAATGAGCTCCTTGATGCCTTTGCGGCCGTATTCGAGCATGGAATGCAGCTGCGCCTCGGTGAACGTGGCTTCTTCGCCGCTGCCCTGGATTTCGACGAACTCGCCGTCTTCAGTAAGGACGATGTTGCTGTCTACATCAGCGGCTGCGTCCTCGGTGTAGCAAAGGTCGAGAAGTGTCTCGCCTTTGACGATGCCCACGCTGACGGCGGCGATCTTCTTCTTGAGCGGCTGGCGGGTGATCTTGCCCTTTTCGAGCAGGCGGTTGAAGGCGACAGCGACGGCGATGCAGGCGCCGGTGATGGCGGCGGTGCGGGTGCCGCCATCGGCCTGCAGCACGTCACAGTCCACGCATAGTGTACGCTGGCCGAGTTTTTCAAGGTCAACGACGGCACGCAGGCTGCGGCCGATGAGGCGCTGGATTTCCGTGCTGCGGCCATCCGGCCTGCCACGTGAGCTTTCGCGGTCTTTGCGCTCCAGCGTGGAGTAGGGGAGCATGGAGTACTCGGCGGTGAGCCAGCCGCCTTTGACGTTTTGCACCTTCATCCAGCGTGGCACCTCTTCATTGATGCAGGCGGTGCAGATGACACGGGTGTTGCCAAAGGCGATGAGGACGGAGCCCGCGGCGTGCGGGGCGACGTCGAGGACGTATTCGATTTTGCGGAGTTGGTCGGGAGTGCGGCCGTCGGTTCTGGGCATGACCGTGCTTAGCACGAAGCGAGGGTGCGCCAAAGCCTTTTATAAGGTTGTCATGATGCATTTGAACAAAGCTGCAAAACGCTCCGTCCAAAGCTTTAACTTAACTGGCATTCGTTATGCTAAAGATAGCTGACAGTTCACAATTAATCTCCATGACGCGCTTTCCTCGCCCGGGCTGCTGGTTCCGTTTCACCCCAACGGATTGGAATTTCATTCGAGACACCCTGGCGCTGACCGAGCGCGGCAAGGAGGGCTTCAAGGCGATGATGGACGACCCGGACGCGGTGCCGATCATCCTCGACAACGACAAGCTCTTCGATGCGGCGGTCATATCGCGCAAGGCGGCGATGCTCTCGCCGGAGTTGTTTTTCTTCCTCGTCGTGCGCCATTCGCTGAAGGAGTTTGGCATCAAGGAATTGGCGGTGGCGGACTACATGGCCGTGGTGTGCGCGGACTTCGGCTGCTCGCCGACGAAGGGTCCTGAAGACATCAATCACAGCATCGACAGTCTTTACAGTGTTGATTATCTGGAGGCGATCGAGAACGCCAGCCGACATCACAAGTTCTTCCTGCATGTGCAGTGCGCGAACCAGTTTCTGGTGCTGACCTGCCTGTATCCTGACTTCTTGCACCGTCGTGCCGCAAGGCGCGGCGCACCGGATGTGGACTACTACGAGCAGGTGGTGGTGAGTCACCTCGATGCCGCCCGCAAGCACGTGCTGGCGGACGAGTTTGCCATGGAGGAGACGTTCGAGAAGGTGGCGCAGTGCTTCCCGCCTGCGCGTCGGGCGATGAACCACACGGTGCGCGAATATTTGAGCCTGGGGCAGTGATCGAGTCCTGGCTTACAAGGACGTGTTCCCCGTGGGTTCGACCCGTGGCGGAGTAGGGGACGCGGTGAGCATGACCGCGATGTCTTCGCGCCCCCTCCAGGTGCGGCGGCACCATTTGTTTTGCATTCCACGCATGATTTCACCCGCAAGCGCACGTCGGCCAATGGTGACGGCGAGCAGGCCGAGATCGCTGCGCAGCTCGTAGCTGTCTGGCCATTGCACCACGGCGGCGCGTATCGCGCGTTCGACAGTGTCCAGATTCAGGCGCGGCTGGATGTCAGGCAGATCGCCATTGAAGTAGATTTTGCGCAGCATCTGCGCAGCTAGGCCGCCTTGGGAGGTGCTTTGCAGCTCTTCGAGAATCTCAGCACAAATCTGGCGGCCGTTTTCCCCGCCTTTCACGAAGCACTGGCCCAGGACGATGGCGAGCGGCGCGTAATCAGGGTATTTGCGCAGCCCTTCTTGGAAAACAGGTGCGATTTCCTCGGGCGGCCGGCCGGTGATGGATTGCAGGCGGAGCATGGTGTCATACCATGCGGGGCTGGTCTTGGGAATGTCCTGCATCAGTTCGAGACCGCGTTCGGATGCCTGGCGGATCGTCACAAATGATCCGTCATTCTGGGCCTCGAAGACCGAGTAATGGAAAAGATAGCGCGCCTCGGCGAGGCGGGCGAAGACGGAGTTCGGCAGCTGCTTCTGCCAGATCTTGATGGCGTCGTGGATCTCCCGCCAGGAGGCCTCGGTTTGTGAATCTTGATCCAGCGGCCGCATCGCGTCCATGATGATGTCGAGCGCCCAGTCACCGCCTGAGGTTTGCAGTTCGCTGTGGTTGATGCCGTTGAAAAAATGCTCCAGCCTTTCGATGTTGCCCTCACGCAGGCGCAGCACTGCCATGTGTTCGATGGCCTTGCGCTGCTGCGGGCCGTCGAATTCGTCCCGTTCATGCGGGAAGTGGATTTTCCCGACCACCTTCAGGCTCATGGCTGCATAGAGCATGCAGCAGTGTTCGTGGTAGCGCAGTGCCTCGTGGACCCAGAGAACGTCACGGTTTTCCGCCAGCGTCATCGCATAAGGAAACTTGGTTTCGATGAGTTCGATCGCGGGCTCGGCTTTCTTGACCTCGCCGTAATAGAGACAGGTGTAGGCTTTCGCGAGCAGGATGGCTCCCGCATCATGGTAGGCTTTGTACTTCTGCGCGGTTTCCCAGGATTGGAAATTGGTAATGGAAGGTGACTGGCGCAAAGCTGCGGGCATCACGCTTTTGAGAGCCGCGTCCATGTCCTCCACATGCTTCGGATTGCGACTGGCGTACCAGTATTTGGCAGCCGCCTGGAAGTTGTCGTGCTTGGCACGCTGGTCTAGTGACCGGGACTCACGCTGTGCCTGTTCGACAATCTGCGGCGGCAGCTGCTGGGAAAAAGCCGCCGATTCGGCGCACAGCATTAGAAGCAGCCACCCTCGGGAAAGCAGTCTGGGCAAAGCAGGGGAAAAAACCGAAGCGTGCATTATAGTAATTATAATACTCAGTCGGCACAGGTGTCAATCAGGGGAAGGGTTCAGAACCTCACTCCTGGGCTATTTTCCCACGCTGTTCCGCCAGTTTGGATTGAAGCTTGGCCAGTTCTTCTTCGAGATCAGCAATCTTCTTTTCCAGGGATGCGCAATACTTGGCGGGGTCCCGCTGCTGGAGGCGGTCAAGAAGATTGAACAGCAGCGCCAGCCGCCAGAGCCGTGTCCAGAGCCCCCTGAGGCGGTAGGCCCGGAGCAGCTTGCCTGCGCGCAGCATCCGGGTGAAACGAAAGAGGTTCAGCACGCGCATGAAAGCTACGAGCGGCAGCAGGATGATGACGAGATTGATCCAGTTTTTGAGGCAGTAGGCCAGTTTGCTGGGAGCCGCCGCGATCATCCACAGGAACTCCATGGTAAAGCCGATCCAGATGACGCAGGTGGTCAGATGCGTCGCCAGCGCCATGCGCGGATGATTGTCCAGCGTCTCGCCACCAGTGAGTTCCGCACCCAGAACCGGCAGCACCAGCAACGTGAGAATCACCATCGGCAGGGCCAGCTTTTGCTCGAGCTGTTCGGAGGTTTCCTCACCCACCGGCTTCCAGCCGATGCCGGGCAGCCAGAGCCAGCCATGCGGCTTGCTGCTGGCAGTGATCATGCGCAGCGGAGGCAGCAGAGTGGTCAGCAGCAGGCGTCTGAGACGGTCAGGCCAGCCATCATTCGTGACAAACAGGCCCGCGATTCCTTCGATGATCACCACGGCCCACAAGGCCATGATGAGAGGCCGAAAGACCGAGTGCGCCATGAACCACTCACGAAAGGCCTCCCCGCTGTCGCCGTGCGGCAGCACGAGCCCGATCACGGAGAGAAAAGCGATCGCCACGACGAGCATGAGGCCGTGGCGGAAGGTTCCACCTTGGGGGGCCGTGCCGGAAGTGCTCGCAACGCTCATGTGGGGCAATGTAGAGCCAGACTGCAGAGCTTGGCAATCATGGGATGAAGCGCGTCAACCACCACCGAGCGCATAACCCACGCCACGCACGGTGCGGATGAGCTTTTTATCATGGTCTTTGTCGATCTTTGCACGCAGGCGCTGGATGTACACCTCCACGAGGTTGGTTTCGGGGTCCATGTTGTAGCCCCACACATGCTCATAGATCTGCATGCGGCCAAACACGCGCCCGGGGCTGCGCATGAGGTGTTCCAGCAGCTCAAACTCGCGCGTGCTCAGCTCGATGTCCGCGCCGCTGCGGCTGACCTTGCGCTCAAGGAGGTTGATGCAGAGATCGTCCACACGCAGCAGATGGCTGGAATCCCCCGCCTTGCGGCGCACCACGGTGTGCAGGCGTGCGGCCAGTTCCTCCACGAAGAAGGGCTTGGTCATGTAATCATCCGCGCCGAGGTTCAGGCCTTCGATTTTTTCAGGGAGCGTGGAGCGCGCGGTGAGCAGGATGACAGGCACGTTGTTGCGCTTCTCTCGCAGGCCGCGCAGGATGCTCAGGCCGTCTCGACCCGGCACCATGATGTCGAGCACCAAAGCGTCGTAGGGCACCGTCGTGGCCATTTCCCACGCTTCATCGCCATCGCTGATGGCGTCCACCTGAATGCCCTGCTCCTCCAGCCCCTTCTTGGCAAAGGAAAGCAGTTTGGCCTGGTCTTCGACGAGGAGAATGCGCATGCGCCGGACGATGCGGTGAGATGCCCGCTTGTCCACCGGCACCTGTTGAAATGACGAATGATCAAGCCGGATGCAGGTCTAGTATTTGGGTTTATTTTGCCATTCGGGTTTCGTCATTCACCATTTTTCTGTTACTCATCTCCTATGAGGCCCCTGCTGGCATTTCTGCATTTCTTCACCTTCTCGCCAGCGGCGGAGACGCTGCCAGTGCAGGGCATCCAGGCGGCGGCGGCTTATTCCGCTGCGCACGGCGGCCATGCCCTGCTGATCAAGCAGAACGGCAAAACTCTCTACGAGTCCTACACAAACGGCCACACAAAGTACGAACCGCACCGCATCTACAGCGGCACGAAGGCCTTCTGGGGCCTCACCGCCTTTGCAGCGGAGAAGGACGGGCTGTTTTCCATGGATGAGCGCGTGGCCGACACCATCACCGAATGGCAGAAGGACCCGCGCAAGAAAAACATCACCGTGCGCCAGTTGCTCGATTTCAGCCACGGACTGGAGCCGATGTTTGGACTGCACGAGAACTCCTTCAAAGACCGCACCACCGCCGCGCTGAAGGCCGGAGCCGTGGCTGCACCGGGCAAATCGTTCATCTACGGCCCCGCCGCTTTGCAGGTCTTTCACGAACTGCTTGCGCGCAAGTTGCAGAAGCGGCTGACGCCCACGCGCTATCTGGAGCGCAAGGTCCTCTCCCCTCTCGGTCTCGGCTCGCAGCGCTACCTGCCGGATCAGCATGGAGCACCGCTGCTCGCCGCCGGCTTCATGCAGACCGCACGCCAGTGGTCGGAGCTGGGCACCTGGATGCTCAAACACGAGGACGTGCTGATGAAACTCCAGGGCAGCAGCGCCAACGCCGCCTTTGCCTTCGGTTTCTGGAACAATCACGCAGCTTCATCCAAATCTGCCCGCGAGGTGGATGCAGAGGCCACGCTCGACAAAAAATGGCAGCAGCAGTCCTGGCGCAACGCCTGCCTCAGCCGCTCGGCACCCTCCGACCTCATCGCCTGCATCGGCTCCTACGGCCAGCGACTGTACATCGTACCATCAATGAAACTCGTCATTGTGCGCCTGGCGAAGGATTCGAAACCGAACGATGGGCAGATGCTGAAGCTGCTCTTTACTCCGAAAAGTTGAACGCCTCATTGCGCCACGGGCAGAGCTTTCGGTGCCGGGGCTGGAGGCGGTGCACTGAGTGCTCCAGGGGCTGCGGCGGGCTTCTCCTCCACCACCGGGATCGCCTTGCGCACCATCATCTTGGACACGCCGTAGATGAGCGTGCTCTGCTTGGGCCGCCACTGGTAGCCGATGCCGAAGGGGATCACAGGAACTTCGGTGGTGCGAAAATACTCCGCCAGATCGGCCTGGTAGTGCTGCTTGAACAAGGGGATCGGTCCCGGATACCAGCCGTAGGCTTTCACGTCCCAGGATTCACGCGGGAAGTCCTTCCACATGATGCCGGAGTCATCCTGCGTCATGGTGTGGCAATGGGTGAGGAGATAATCACGGATGGTGTGAAACTCACTCATGTGCATGAGGTAGGAGGCGGACTTGGTGAAGCCGTTCATCACCCCGAGCCCGTCGCAGAAGCGCAGGAAAGAGGCGTCCTGCTTGAGCGCCCAGCTCGCGATGTTCGTCGAGAAGTAGTACAGCGTCTGCTGTTTGCCCTGCGCACCGAGGAAAGTGATGCGTGCCCCGGGAGTTTTGGTTTCCTTGTCGGTCAGGATCTTTCCTTCGGCATCCAGCCAGATGTTTTCCACCTTTTGGATGTGGCAGCCGCAGCGTGCCAGGAAGACGTACAGCACCGGTAGCGTGCCGGTGAGCTTGGTGGCCTGCAGATCCTTCTTCATGTCCGCCGTGATGAAGAAGCTGAAGCTCAGTGAGGCATTCAGCGTGTTGCGCAGATTACGCAGAGATGATCCGAGCTCGCCCTCGCTGAGTTTCGTCACATCCGGTGGCAGGCCTACAGGTTCCACTGCGGCCAGCACGTAGGTGGAGGCATTCGGGAAAAACGTATACGCATGCAGAAAATCAGGGCCGCTGAAAACATAGAGCAGCGGCGAGGTGTCACCGACAGCCTCCGGCAGGCCCAGCGGTGCCCAGGCGCGAATCGGGCCGAGCTGCCGCTCCTCCGCATCCGCCCAGGTGGCGTCGAGTTCTTTGGCATGGGAGTTGAACTCGCCACGCTGCGCCAGTCCGGCCAGCGATGAACCTTCTTGCGGCATGCCGGCGAGGAAGCGCGCCTGCTCATTGGGCGTGGGCGGTTCCGCGATGGCGGTTTGAGCCAGGACAAGCAGCAGAATGAGTGTGTTCTTCATGGAGTGCGTGGAGTACGCGGTGAGATGAAATAAATGATCCAACCCAGCAAAATTAACGCCATGCCGGCCAGTGTTTCGTCCGGATGCTTCTTCGCCACGAACACCATCATCCACAAGCTGATGCCGAGAAACAGGATCGGCGTCACCGGATAGCCCCAGCAGCGGTAGGGCCGCGGCAGGTCCGGCTGCCGGATGCGCAGCACGATCAACCCCACCACCGTGGCAAACGAGCCGAGCTGAATGCTAAACTGCACACAAGTGAGCACCGTTTCAAAACTGGCGGTGAGCAGCAGCGTCACGACAATGGAAAGCTGCACAAACAAACCAACAACCGGCACGCCACGCTCATCGCTCACCGCCAGCGGAGCTAGGATGCGCAGATCCTGGCCCATGGTTTTCATCACCCGCGGTCCCACCCAGGTCATCGCGCTGATGCTGGAAACGAGGCCCAGGCAGATCAGCCCTGACATGATCTTGCCCCCGGTCTCGCCAAATATGTGGACCGCTGCGATGTGGCCGACATCCAGTTTGCCATTCAGTTCGCTCATGGGTGCCACATGAAGAAACACCGCGTTGAGCGCGAGATACAACCCCGCGACAAGCAGCGTGCCCAGCGCGATCGCCAGCGGCACGTTCTTCTGCGGGTCGCGTATGTCGCCGACGATGTAAGTGGCGGCATTCCAGCCGGCGTAGGCATACATCACATAGACGAGGCTCACCGCGAAGGGCGTACTGCCCATCAAATCCAAATCACCCGATACAGGCAAAAAGTGCACTGGCTGGGCTTTGCCGAACCAGAATCCCGCGCCGATGAAGACGAGGATCAGCGTGACCTTCAACCAGGTGGCGGTGTTTTGAAACTTGGCGGCCATATGGATGCCGCCCACGTGGATCAAAGTCACGATCCAGACCATCACGAGGGACCATGTCGTCGCGGGTGCATGGGGAAAGATGCCGGAGAAGTATTTGCCAAAGGCCATGGCCGCCAGCGCGATGGGGGCGGCAAAGCCCACCGTCACAGAAAGCCAGCCGGAAAGAAACCCGACGGCAGGATGAAAAATCTTCGAGAGAAAGTGGTACTCGCCACCAGAGCGCGGAAGCGCCGCCGCCAGTTCGCCGTAGCACACGGCGCCGCAAAAGGCGCACACACCACCGACGACCCACAGCATCAGGAGTACAAAACCGGAGGGCAGGGAACCCACCTGAAAGCCTAGGGAGGTGAAGACCCCGGTGCCGATCATGTTGGCCACCACCACCGCCGTGGCTGTGATCAGCGAAATGCCCTGTGTGCGTGTGGTGCTCATAGGGGGCGATGGCTACGCGCTCGGTGGCGGGGCGTCAACTCTGCTTCTAAAGCAGGGCTTGCAGGGCACGAAAAAAGGAATTCATTTTCCCCATGAAAACGACATCCTCAAAATTATTCAGGGGGGTGATGTTGATCACCGCCCTGCTGGTCCCTGCCACCACGTGGTGGGCAAGCTTACGCTACTACAATGCACGCAACGAGGCTGAAAGTCAGCAGCAGCTGGCAAGGCTTCTGGAAATCCGGGAAAAGTATTCCGGCATGGTGAAGGATAACGAGCGGCTCAGAGAAGCGATCAAGAACAAGGACAGCCGCAGGGCGTTCTTCAAGAGCCTCTCTGAAGGCAGCGCCGAGTTTGTACTGGAAACCAAGCAGCGCAGCACCTGGAACTGGCCCACGGATCCGGACCATGTCTGGCATGACCAGCGCCGGAATGCGCAGGAAATGCTGATCAAGCTCGATGCGACGGATCAGGGGCACTTCAGTAAGGCGCCGCCTGACCGAATTCCTGCCAGGTAACGGCAAAAATAAACGCATATTCATCTCGGCCCCTGCCGTGGCGTTAACCGGCCGGGTTTCTATGTGGTGTGATTCAATCATCCACCACCATGAAACTCGCGTCTCTTCCCGCTCAGATTCGCCACAACGGCCAGCCGCATGTCCTGGAGCCTGCCATGGTCGCGGCTCCCGTTGTGGCCGCGCACGCCGAACTGGCTTCCTTCCATTTTCAAACCGTCACTTGGCAGGCCGACGGTTTTGGTTTTGACGCCACCAGCGGCGAATTTTTCACCGCCAGCCCTACGGCGCTCATGGTCATGCAGGCCTTGAGCGAGGGCATGTCGCGCCCGCAGATCCTGGAGCGTCTGACCACGCGCTTCGAAGTCGCCCGCAGCACTGCGGAGCGCGATCTGGAATCCTTCCTCGCCGAGCTCGCCCACATCGGCCTGACCCCGGAATCAAACTGAGTTCCACCCCCACCACGCTTCCATGAATGCTTCCCCAGTCATCGCCGTCACCGGGCTTCATCGCGGTGAGAATCCCCAGCCTGGTTCCGCCGTCATTCGCAGCCTGCGCCGCGTTTACCCGGAGCTGCGCATCATCGGCCTTGTTTACGATTCACTAGAGAGCGGTCTCTTCAGCGAAGAAGACGCCCCAGACGCCGCCTTCACCATGTCCTACCCCGGCGCGGGTGAGGAAGCCTTCTGGCAGCGTCTTGATGCGATCCGTGAAATCGAGCGCTTCGATGTTTTGATTCCCTGCCTCGACGCTGAGATGGGGCCGCTGGTCGATGCCCCCGAAAAACTTCTCGAGCGCGGTATCCGCGTCTGCCTGCCGTCCGCCACGAGCTTCAAATGCCGTGACAAATCAAAGCTGGCCGAGCTCTGCGAGCGCACGCACTGCCGCACACCGCAAACCATCGCCGTGAGTGATGTGAACTCGCTCCACCAGGCTGCGGCGTCACTTGGCGGCAACGTCTTCGTCAAAGGCCGCTACTATGAAGCCCGGCACGCCATCACGCCTGCCGCACGCGAAGCAGCCTACTGGCACATGCTGGAGCAATGGGGCGCGCCCGTGCTCGTGCAGGAAAATGTGCTGGGAGAGGAATACAACGTCATTGGTCTGGGCGATGGCCGTGGTCACATCCTCGGCTCCTGCTCCATCCGCAAGATGCTCCGCACCGCCATGGGCAAAGGCTTCGGCGGCATGGTGGTGCGTGATCCGCAGCTCGATGCCGTTGCGCAATCGCTCATCGCGGAACTTCGCTGGAATGGCCCCTTCGAACTCGAGTTCGTCAAATCCGAAGGCACCAAAGGCGAATACTGCCTCATCGAGATCAATCCGCGCTTCCCCGCCTGGTGTGATTTCCCTTCTACGCTGAACTGCAATCTGCCCGCAGCTGCGCTGGAACTCGCTCTGGGCTGGCAGCCGCGCGAGCCGCTGCGCCACGCCAGCCCCGGCAAGTTCTTCATCCGCCATGCCATCGACATGACCGGCGACATTCGCGATCTCGCCGCTCTCACCACGAGCGGTCAGTTCTTCCGTCAGCCGCGCGAAGTCATCCCGCACCCGGCCTCGTTCCGCAGTCATTAATTGCACCCTTCCACCGCATCCTCCCATGCAAACACTCCAGCCCTATTCCCCGCCGACCATCACCCGTCATCTCAGTGGCCAGAACAGCGCAGCCAATCGCAACCGCCATGCCCATGGCCTCAACAGCAACGTCTGCGAACGCATCGACGGCGTGCCCGTGGCGGATCTCGCCGCACGCTTCGGTTCGCCGCTCTTCGTTTTTTCCGAGCGCACCCTGCGTGAGAAAATCCAGCGCGCACGTGAAGCCTTCGAAAGCCGCTATCCAAACACACGCTTCGCCTGGAGCTACAAGACGAACTACCTCAACGCCATCTGCCGTGTCTTCCACAGCGAAGGCTCCATCGCCGAAGTGGTGAGCGAGTTCGAATATGAAAAAGCCCGCCGCAACGGCGTGGCCGGGCGTGACATCATTTTCAACGGGCCGCATAAAACACGCGCCGGCCTCGAACTCGCCATCAGCGAAGGTGCCATGATTCAGGTCGATAACTGGGATGAGCTCCTGCTGCTCGACACCATCGCGAAGGAGCAAAATCGCAGCGTCGACATCGCCATCCGCTGCTGGCTTGACGCCGGTATCCAGCCCGTGTGGAGCAAGTTTGGGTTTGGTATTGAGCACGGCGAAGCCTGGCGTGCGATCCGGCGCATCGCGGAGAGCAAGGGCCGCCTCCGTTTGCAGGGACTGCACACGCACATCGGCACCTACATCCTCGAACCCAACGCCTACAAGGTCGCAGCGGAGAAACTCATCACGCTCATGGAGCGCTGCCGTGAGAGCTACGGCTGGTCATTGCGCTACTTGAACCTCGGCGGTGGCTTCCCATCCCTCAGCACGTTGCACTACTCGTATCAGCCTGCCGAGCAGATCGTCCCGCCGATCGAAAAATACGCCGAAGCCATCGCCAGCGCGTTGAACACACTGCCACGCGACCGCCGCCCGCGTCTCTACTTGGAAAGTGGTCGTGCCCTCGTCGATGAGGCGGGCTATCTCATCACCAGCATCGTCGCCGTGAAGCAAATCGGCGCCTCAGGCCCGATCACGCTCGCCGGCAAGGCGGCAAAAGCGCCTGCCTACATGCCCGAATCGAATGGCGCCGCCTACGTCATTGATGCCGGCATCAACATTCTCTACAGCGGCAACTGGTATCGCTTCAATGTGAAGCCCGCCAAGGCTCAGCGCGAGAGCGCCCAGCAGCCCGTCAAACTCTACGGCTGCCTGTGCATGAACATCGACGTCATTCGCGAGCAGGTCTCCCTGCCGGCGATGACCACGGGCGATCATCTCGTCATGCATCCCGTGGGTGCCTACAACATCACGCAGAGCATGCAGTTCATCACCTATCGCCCGGCGGTGGTCATGATCGGCCTGGATGGCCGCGTCGATGTCATCCGCGAGCGCGAAGACCTCGACTACGTGCAGCGCCTTGAGCGCGTCCCCCATCATCTGCTGGCTCCCTCCAACGCTTAAACCTCCGCCACCGCGCCAGCGTCCACGGAGTGCGGCGCTTCAGCGCCGCTTTCGCCAGCCCCCACGCTCTCTCCCACCCCACCCATCTCTTCAGCCAAAGTCAGCTCCTCAAGAGCCCCACCCCCACCCATGAACCCAGAAGCCCCATCCACCCTCCCTGCGATGGTCATTCTCGAAGACGCCGCCCTCTGCCCTCCCTCCCCAAGGGACAGAGCTGTCGCCAAGGCCGCAGCCCTCGCCAAGACGCTGCGCCCCCACCTTGAAACACTCGCTGCACCCCTGCTCGAAGTCGCACGCGCCGCCAGCTCCATCTTCCTTTGCGGCAGTAGGAAAACGGGTGCGCTTCTATGCGCCACGCTGCTGTTCATGCCGCGTTACTTTGCCTTTGCTGTCAGCGCCTGTTTGCTCGGGAGCTTCATCGCGAAGCTCCTGCATTTGCCTGCGGCGATGCGAAAAGACGGCACGCTGCTCTACAATGTATTCCTGAGTGCTCTCGCCGTCGCATGGATCACTCGCGGTTCCGCCCTCGCTGCACCTGCCATCTGGGCCATGCTGGCCGTCGTCACGGTTTACACGCTGCTGCTCTCCGCGGCATTGTGGCATTGGTTTCCGCTGCGCGCTGGCCTGCCGCCACTCAGCGTCGCGTTTGTCGTCGCCTTCGGCACGCTGCTGACATTTTTTCCGCACTGGGCGGCTGGCACCACCTTGCTCGACATGGGATTACCAGAAGAGCCCGCGCTGTCGTTCGTAGTCACCGCATTCCTGCGCAGCATGGGCACGATTTTGTTCCTGCCAAACGTGTGGGCCGGTCTCGCTGTGACACTGGCAATCCTCGTCTGGTCCCGCGTCGCCATGATCAATGCCATTGCAGGTTACGCAGGCGGCATCCTCATCGTGAAGTTGCTCGAAGCCTGCGGTCTGCACTGGCTCGGCTGGTTTGCCGGGCACAACTACCTGCTCGCCGGCATGGCGCTTGGCGCGATCTATTTCGTGCCGTCCTGGAGCAGCCTGGCTCTCGCCTTTGTGGCCGGTGCCGTCGCCGCATTGCACGTCGCGGCAGTGCAGCACTTTCTGCGTGGCTCCGGCTGGGAATACCTGCCGCTGCCCTACCTGCTCACCATCTGGAGCATGCTCTGCTGCCTGCGCCTGCGCGAGAAACCGGGTTCACTGCTGCCTGCCACAGGCATCTTCGACAATCCCGAAGCCGCTGCTGCCTCATTGGCTCTCGCGAACGCTCGCTTTCCGCATCGCAACGAAACCCATGTGCTGCTCCCCACCGCACGCGAAGTCACCGTGACTCAAGGCTTTGACGACAAGCTCAGCCATCGCGGTGACTGGAAACACGCGCTCGACTTCGAAGTGCATGACGCCGCTGACAACGCCTGCCCTCCCGGCTGGGATGACGATCTGAGCCGCTACTACACGCAGGGCCTCGAAGTGCGCGCTCCTGGAACTGGCGAAATCATCCGTGTCATCGATGGCGTGGCCGACAACGCCCCCGGCGGCTGCAACTTTGCCAACAACTGGGGCAACCACCTCATCCTGCGTCTTGATTACGGCGGCATCGTAAAGCTCGCGCACTTCATGAAAAACGGCATCGTCGTGAAAACCGGCCAGCGTGTCGGTGCAGGCGACCTCCTGGGCTACTGCGGCAATTCCGGACGCAGCCCCGTGCCGCACATCCATCTGCACAATCAAGCCACCAACGAGACCGGCGCACCTACCACTCCCTTCTGTCTCACGAACTTTTTCACGCGCACCACTGAGGGTGTGCGCTGGAACTTCGCCAGCGTGCCCCAAGTGGGAGACCGCATCGTCCCGGCGTCAGTCTCCACCACCGTGCTGGGCACGCTGGCCCATTTTGCCCCCGGCTTGGCCACGTATCGCGTTTGCACAGCAGGATCAGTTTCATACGAAACAATCGCCACCACGCTCGATGAATCCGGCCGCTACCTTTTCCGCAGTGGCAAAGAATCACTCACGGCGGTGCTCGGTTTGCACGCCCTGCAGATCACGCAGAGCAGCCTCTGCGGTCATTCGCAGCTCCTGCGTTTCCTTTCGTTCGCCATGCCCACCGTGCCATTCGCTTATCAGAGCGGCATGATCTGGGAGGATAGTGTCGCTTTGCAGTCAAAGCAGCACGGCCGGGCATTGGCGGGCGTTTTCGCGCCCTATGTGGGCTTTCCCACTCAGCGCGTCATCACCCGCCACTCGCTGCATCCCACCACGCAGCGCCTTCACCTCGCCACTGCCATCGCCAATCCCACAGGTGATCTCCCCCGTGAAATAGAATTCACCCTCGAACCCATTCGCGGTCTCTCCCAGCTCACCGCGCATTTCAAAACTCACGACAGCACCTTCACACAAACCAGCTTCACCCCCACGCTGCCCAACGGCGAAGCCGAATAAACCACTCTTCTCTCAACCATGAAAACACACCTCCTCATCCTCGCCTTCGCCTGCGTCACTGCTGCGAACGCCGCCGACAAGCTCCCCGCCATCGCCGAAGCTTGGCAGAAATCTCTCACCGAGGAATCCAACAATGATTATGCCGCTGCTCTCGAAAGCGTCCTCGCCTTCAAAAACGCCGGCGGTGAAACCTACCTGGCGGCGGTGCGTGCCGGCTGGCTCTCCTATCTCAACAAGGACTACACCAAGGCCGTCCAGTATTACACCACCGCCGCCAGGCAGGAACCGCGCGCCCTCACCCCGCACCTCGGCATGATGAACGTGTATCTGGCCCAGACCCAGCCCGAGGACGCCCTCCGCGCAGCACGTGAAGTCCTGAAAATCGACCAGTTCCATCGCCCGACGCTGCTCATCGCCGGTGAGATTCTCTTCAATCACCAGGACTACCGCAAAGCCGAGGTGTACTTTGAGCGTGCTTACAAACTGATGCCCGAAGACCCCATCGGCATGAGCTGGTTTGGCTGGTCGCAGATCAACCAGAGTCAGGCCCGGCTTGCCGCACCCTTGTTTGAAAAGCTCATGCAGATCAATCCGGAGGGCTACATGGTGCGTGACGGATTTGCCATCACGCACGGGCTTCCGCCAGGCCCTCCTCCCGGCCAGCGTTGATTGAGGAGGACTGGCATGCACACGCCCTCCCAGATTCGCACCCGTGGGCGGCATCTCCACGCTGCGCTTGATCAAGTGATCGAACAACGCGGCTGGAGCACGCCGAAACGCCGGGCGCACCAGTGGCGCACGCTGCGCTCCCTGGTGCAGCATGCCCACGCCCACATCCCGCTTTACCAAAAGCTCTTTGCCGAAGCAGGATTCACCCCTGCAATGCTCGATGACTGGGATGATCTCTCCAAGCTCCCCATTCTCACCAAGCCCAACTTGCGCACCGCCACGCGGTCGGATTTGATCGCTCAGGACAACCAGAGTGACATCCGCTGGCTGGCATCCTCCGGCTCCACCGGGATCCCCGCCTGCATGGCACGCACGGAAGAGTCGCTGTGGCATTACATGGCCTGCAACACAGCCTTGTACTATGACTGGTGCCACAGCAAGCCGCTCAGCAATGGCCTCTATTTCGTCGATATCTCCCATGACAGCATCGACTTCGCCACCGCCGATCTCCTGCGCACCACCGTGCCGGACTCGCGAATCCTCTCGGCTCAGGATCCCGTGGCCAAACTCACGCGCGAACTCCTGGGCATCGCGCCTGAGTTCATTTCATCCTACCCATCCACACTCCGCTCCATCGCACTCGATCTGCGTGCGCAAAACCGCGTTCTGAGCAAAACACGTCTCATCCATCTCACCTCCGAGATGCTGGACGCCCACACGCGGCATCTTCTCCTCCAGATCTTCCCGAACGCACGCCTCATTGAGACCTACACCAGCACCGAGGGCGGGCTCGTCGCCTGGCAGTGCGTGCACGGCTCGCGCTGGCATATCGCCGAGACAAACGTCCTCTGTGAAATCGTCGATGAACACGGACTCCCCACCACCGGCCTGGGCCACATCGTTATCACCGATCTCACCAACACCGCCACCCCGATCCTGCGTTATCGCGGGCTCGGTGATCTGGCCCGCTGGGAGCCGGAACCCTGCCCATGTGGCAGCACTGCGCGCAGCATCCGCCACCTGGAAGGCCGCAGCGCCGCCATGCTCCATTCACATGCAGGCACCTTGATTTCGCCATATGTCGTCATCAATGCCATTGAGGATGTCCCCGGCTTGGCTCAGTATCAGATCGTGCAAAAGCAGCCCGGCAGGCTTGAAGTCCGCGTTGTGGCAGACGCCGATGCATCGCGCAATCGCGTCGAAAAAGGTGTGCAAAGTGCGCTTGAAGCCGCTCTGGCCGGCGCCGCTGATTTGCAAATCACCTTCGTCTCCAGGATTGCCGCGCCTCCAGGATCGCATAAAGTGCCGCTTGTGATTTCAGAACTTCCCCTTGCCGCATGAAGCGCCTGCTCGACCACACCCTGCGTGGTTACGGGCAGATGCTCGTGGCGAACAGCCGCATCACCGGCGTGTGCGTGCTCATCGGCTTGTTGGTCCTCTCGCTCGAAGCCGCGCTCATGAGCCTCGGCGGAGCCCTCCTCATCACTGCACTCGCCCAGTGGCGCGCGCAAGATGACACCGTGCTCAAAACCGGACTCTTCAGTGTGAATGGCGCATTGCTCGGTGCCTTGTGGTATCTTTTTCCGCAGGTGCCGCTGTGGGTGCAGGCGCTCACTACCGCGCTCGGTTGTGCAGGCATGGCTTATTTCTTCGTGCCCGTTGCTGAGCGCATGCACGAGAAAAAGTCGCCCTATGTCCTCTTCAGCCTGCCCTACGTCATGGCAGCGTGGGCTGCGCTGACCGCGCTGATTTTCTTTGGCGTGCATGATGCCGAACTCACGCGCGGCTGGCGCGCACTGCTCACCAACCGCTTTGAAAAAGCCGAGAAACATTTCCTCAACACCGAAGTCAGCACCGACATGGCCGAGGCCTATCGCTGCGCGGGTCTTGGCTGGAGTTTGTACCGCCGTGGAGACCAGACCGGTGCACAGACCGCCTTCTCGCGTGTTCTCTCTCTTAAAATCGGCGTCCCAGATGCCTATGATGGCCTTGGTTGGAGTCGCCTCCGCCAGGGACGCTACGAAGATGCTGCGCTGGCGTTTCGGCGTGCCGTCGCACTGGATTCCTTTTTCGCCGACTCCTGGGACGGCCTCGGCTGGTGTGCCCTTCAGGCCGGTAAACCAGATGAAGCCCGCCACCATTTCATCACGGCGGCATTGTGTGCCCCTCTGTTTGCTGATGCCTACACCGGATTTGCTGCCACCCTGTCTGGAGGCCCAGCTCAGGAATACGCAAAGTCATGGGGTGGATTTCTCGGCAGTCATCTCAGCCTGACCGCGCAGTTCACCTCCACCCGTGTGCTGCTCTGCTGGGTCTGGTTCTTCATCGGCATTCTCTGGCATTCACGCACCAGCGCTCTCGTAGCTTTGACTGCTGTCCTCATCTGCATGGCGGGTTCCGCATGGAAGCCGGTCTTTGGAGATCCCGCCTTCGCCATGAACGTCATCGTCCTCGCCCTGGCCCTCGGCGGCCATTACCTGCGGCTGAATGTGAAGACCGTCGTGTGGATGCTCTTCGTCACACTGGCCATGGCCCTGCTGTGGGAGCCGCTCTCGGAGGCCCTTCTGCGCCTGGCACTGCTGCCGCTCTGCCTGCCATTTAATTTCGCCCTTCTCGGCAGCATCGCATTCTTTGGCTGGCTGCATCGTCGGGGCCTGCGCGATGAGCGCATCCCCATTGACTGGGCTTCCAGCACGCCTGCTCAGATCCGCGTTTTTACTGCTCAAAAAGAAATCGCCGACGGCTGCTGGGACAAGCTCAAAAAAGCAGATCCTGAACAACCGCAGCCGCAGACCGAACGCTCACTTCAGCTTCCGGCCAAAGTGAACCTCAAAGTAAACCCCGAGTGAATTCGCCAGCGCCACGGCGAAGCGGCGCTGAGTTTCCGGAGTCTCACGCACATTGGTCCAAGGGCACTCCACCTGGATGGCACTCACAGTGCCGCCGGAGCGTGAACCATGGGCTGCCACGTCATAAACACCGCTGAAGTAACCCGCCATGAAGGTCGGACTCGCTTTTGAAGGACTGGGCAGGCAGCGAAAGCCATTAAACTCCAGCAAACCGCCCAAACTCTGCGGTCCACGCAGCAATTCTGCAAAGCTTTGCGGCGAGCGCTTGTCCAGATCACGGATGCTCGTGGAGGCAGCCAGAGCCGCTTCCGCGTTCAGTTCTGCGTCCGAGTGCTTCAGGACGTCTCCTTTCACCAGATAACCCAGTTCGACTCGTTGATCCAGATGTCGATGTCCGTGAATGTCCAGCAGCAGGCCCATGCCGCTCTTCTTCATCACAGTGTCACAGGCCTTTTGGGCACTGTCATGAAAGCGGTGCCAGGCCGCCACTGCTATGGGATCACCTTGCGCCGCCTCTTCGAGATCGCGGTTTGGATCAAGCTTCGTGCGGTGCAGATTCGAGATGATGACATGCGGTTTGCCGCCATAGCGTGTCTCCAGTTCCTCGATGATCAGTTCGGCCAGCGGCACCGTGTTGGAATCGGTGCCCGTGACACCATAGCGCCGTGCCAGCACGTTCGCCGGTTTCAAGCTGCCGCCGTGAGGAACCGTGAGAATGATGGGCAGCGTACCGGAGCGCACCTCGATGTACGTTTCCAGCTCCGTAGTCTGGGCCTGCAATGCGGCGGCGAAAACAAATAGAAAAAACGGGATGCGCATGATCATTCCCAGTGAAAGACAGTTCCCCGCTGCATGCCACGTTTTTTCTCGCTCATGATTCACCGCATTCTCCTCCCGCTCCTTGTTCTCGCTTCCGCCTCCTACGCCGGCAACTGGCCCGAATGGCGCGGCCCTTCGGCCCAAGGTCACGCCAATGCCTCCGGCCTTCCGGAAACCTGGAGCGAGACGAGCAATGTCGCCTGGAAGACTGAGCTTCCGGGCCGTGGCCATTCAACACCCGTCATGTGGGGCGATCAGATCTGGCTCACCACCGCCCTCGAAAAAGCAGCCACTCCCGAGGAAACCAAGCGCCGCCTTGAATCCAACACCGGCGACCAGCCCCTCACCGTGCTGGGTTCCGTGAGCCTGCACGCCCTGTGTGTGGATCGCACCAGCGGCAAAGTCCTCCATGACATCGAGCTGCTCAATGTGAAGGACCCGCAGTGGGCGCATCAACTCAACAGCTATGCCTCACCCTCACCCGTGCTGGCAGATGGCCGGCTCTACGCGCACTTCGGTTCCTTTGGCACCGTCGCCCTCGATACAAAAACCTTGAAGGTGCTGTGGAAAAACGAGGAACTGCACGTCATGCACGAAAACGGCCCCGGCTCCACCGCCGTGCTGCATGGTGACCGATTGATCGCACATTTTGACGGCAGCGATCAGCAGTTCATTGCCGGATTCGACACACTCAACGGCAAGGTCGCATGGAAAACACCCCGCAGCGGCGACATGGATCCCCGCCCCCAACAGCGCAAAGCCTACGGCACCCCACTGGTCGTGACCATCAACGGCCAGCCACAAGTCGTCAGCTCCGCCGCCAACAACATCTACGGCTATAATCCGTTTAACGGCAAAGAATTATGGAAGGTTCACTACGGCGAACTCGGCTTCTCCATGTCCACCGTCCCCGTGGCCGACGATCAGCAGATCTATTTCAGCACCGCCTTCGGCAAATCGGCCGTCATCGCTCTCAAATACGCCGGCTTGAAGACACCTGAAGTCACCTGGCGCAACAACAAGAACGCTCCCAAGATGTGCTCGCCCGTGCTGCACAACGGCCTTCTCTTCTACGTCGATGACGGTGGCATCGTCAGCTGCGTGGACACGAAAACTGGCGAGGCCTTTTACCGCGAACGCATCGGTGGCAAGTTCAGCGCCTCGCCGATGATCGCAGATGGCAAACTTTACTTCTGCAGCCGCGAAGGTGTCGTCACGATCATCAACGCCGCCAAGGAATTCAAAATCCTCGCCCAGAACACCCTCGACGGCCCGATCATGGCCAGCCCCATCGCCGATGGCAGCGCCCTGTTCATCCGCACGGACAAGGCGCTGTATAAGATCGGGAAGTGAGCCATGATCGCTAGGCTTGCACTGTGTCTTGTGATGAATAAGTTTTCCGCATGACAACAATCGCCCAGATTGAGGACTCGATTCGTGCGCTGCCGGCGTCCGGTTTCCTGGAATTGATGGACTGGATGGAACATCGTCATGTTGAGGTTTTGTGTGAGCAAGGACGCGAGCCTCCCGAACTCGAGGCTGCGTTGCTCAAGGCTCTGGATGGCCCCTGGCATGTGTGGAATGACGATTTGAAAGACCGCATCCGGCAGAACTGGAAAGACAAAGCGGTCAAGGTGGCATGACCGGTTATCATGTTATTATCAGCGATGAGGCTTTTGCAGATTTGCAGCTTCAGTCATCGTGGTATGCAGAGATCGCCGGTTCTGATGTCGCAGAACGCTATCTGAAATCTTTTGATGAGACGCTGGCTGCTGTTTCAAAACAACCCGACCTCGGAAGGCCAAGGCATTTTGAGCATGCACAGCTTTTCGGATTACGTTCTTTCGGCATGGTGGGTGCGTTTCATACGCATCTTGTGTTCTACCATTGTGAGAACGATCTCATTCGCATCTTCCGCGTGCTTCAGGGCATGCGTGACCTGCCCCGGCGATTGCTGGAACCGCCGGGGACAGAGTGAGGCGGGTTACTTCAGCGCCTTGCGCAGCACCGGCTCAAAAATCTCCGCCTGACGTAGGAAGCCGAGGTCGGTGCCGTGGGAGGCATCGTTGGAGCCTTCCGCATCGGTGCCATAGAGCGCATCACCGCCGATGTAGTGGAGGTTGGCGACTTTCTCCTTCTTGAGCTGCTCGTAGGCGGCCTTCAGGGCGGCGTGGTTGTCATCATGGAATTTGGCCTTGGCAGGCATGATCCAGGAGTTCGTGTTGCGGCGGTCTTCGACGAGAATGATCGGCGTTGTAGCATGCTTGGAACGCAGCTGCTTCACCAGCGGCACGCATTTGGCGGTGACATCGGCGGGTCCCATGTTGGGCAGGCAGTCGATGACGATGACGGCAGGATCGAGTTCATTGATGAGATCGCCCACGGCCGCATCCATTTTGCCATTGCCTGAGAATCCGATGTTGATGACAGGACGGTCCAGGTGACGACCCAGGATGGCGGTGTGCACCATGCCGGGGCGTGAGGCATTCGCGCCGTGCGTGATGGAGGTGCCATAGAAAACGATGGGCTTCTCACGCGGGGCCAGTCCTTCAAACTTGGCATCCGCAGGCACGCCGATCTCCAGTTTCTCAATGCCGTTGTAGAGCGGCAGGTAGGCGGCGAATTCGTGCTCGCCCGGTGCCAGGCCGCTGATCATCACAGCTTCGACATGCTGCTTGTCAGGTTTCGGGCATGCCACCCAGCGCCATTTGCCCTCGGCATCACGCGCATAGAGATCGAGACCGCTCACTCCCGTGGCAGGCATGGCTGGCATGGCCAGATTCGATTTGAGGAGATCGTAGCGGCAGTAAATCGTGTTCGCGTTCGTCTTGAAGCGCACCATCATGCCCGCACTGTCGCGGCTCAAGCCCCACACAGCAGGTGTGACGGTTTTTTCAGCCTTTGCCGGGAGACGGTCAAACCAGCGCAGCCGCTCCTGATCTCCCCAGCCGCGTCCTTCCACACCCCAGCTCGTCACATCATGCCACTGCGCATCCGCAGGAATGGTCGGGCCTTTGGCTTTGGCCGCAGGAGCAGGTGCGGGCGCTTTGGGTGCGGCAGTTTGAGCTAGCAGCGAGGTGCTGATTAATAGGGCGAGGAGGATGGCTGGTTTCATGAGGCACATCAGTACGTCGTGCGGCGGCTCGTTCTCACGTCAATCGCGAGACACAGCGGGAACCAACAAATGCAAAATCCTCAGGCGTTTCAGCCGCGCACTTTGGCGAGGGCCTTTTTCGTGGCCTCGTAGGCGGTCTTTTCCCAGGTCGGGAGTGATGCACGGGCAGTGGGGTTTTTCAGCGGAGGCGCCGGTCCCGGAGCCATCGCGAGACTGCTGGCGATGGCTTTGCCGCTGCGCGCATGGGTCAGGAAACCGACGGTGACACTCTGCTGCTTCAAGTCAGGGGTGGCCCAGACGCGGATGATGGCCTTGAGATGATTGGCAGCGGCGAATTTTTGGACCTCGCTGCGCTGGTTCGCAATGTTCAGGCTCTTCGGGGTCTGCTTCATCTGGGCAAAGGGCACATAGCTGAAGGCACGGCTGTCATACAACGCACGCTCCACTCCGTGACGCACCGCCTGATGTACGCGCAGTTCCTCGGGGGTTTCAGATTTGAAATGGGTCAGCGGACGATCACCCGGATGACTCCCGGTGGGACCGATGCCGATGGCCCCCGTGCGCACATGGTGAAGACGGCCGAGATCGCCTTCCGTGCAGGAGGACAGAGCCGCTGCGGCGAGCAGACTTGCGAGGAAGAGTGTGGCGCGTTGGCGGATGAAAGACATGAGTCGTTATGCCACGAAGCCCCCGCTTTGTCATGCGCTAACGGTCCAGGCTCAAGCCGTCATCCAGACACGAAGCGGCGTGCTTATCGGGCGAGCAAAAACTCTTTCGCATTCACCAGACTCCAGGTGATGTCCTCCAGCGCGAGTCGCCGGTCTTTGGCGGAGGCGAGAAGGGCTTCCATGACTTTGGCTTCGTCGGCGGTGGGCGCACGGGTCAGGAGGGCCCAGTAGAGATCGCGAGTGACGGCGCCATTGTCAGGGTTCTTGAGCAGCGAGCCGAGCCGGTTGTATTTCTGCGAGACGACGTTGCTGACGATGGGGCCGCTGATGAATTGGAAAATCTGGCCGATGGAGGTGTCCGCAGCGCGTTCGCATTCGCAGCTTAGCTCGCGTTTCGGGCGGCCAAATTGGGCGAGGAATGCCTCGGGTGATGTGGGATTGGGACTGCCTCGGCCATTGTCGGGGCCGGGAATCTGGCTGGCACGCGTGCCGCGGCTCCAGCCATTGAAATCCGGCGTGACACGCATCGAGGAGTAGAGCGAATCAATCAGCTGCTCAGCACTGAGGCGGCGGGGCAGGTGGTGCGAGTAGTTGATGAGATCGGCGGCGTTCGTCTCGTTCGGCGTGCTCTCCAGTTGGTAGGTGCGGCTCAGCATGATGGTGCGAATGAGATGCCGCAGATCAAAATCGCTGCGGATGAAATCCTGCGCAAGTTCCTCGAGCAGCTGCGGATGGCTGGCGGGATTCGTGAGACGCATGTCATCCACGGGATCGACCAGACCACGACCCATGAGATGATACCAGATGCGGTTGGCCTGTGCTTTGGCAAACAGAGGATGCTGTGCGCTGGTGAGCCAGTTGGCTGCGGCCTGCAGTTCGTCTTCCTTCTCGGCAAGCTTGGGCATGTCCGCACCGAGGAACCGGGCCTTGGCCTTGTCTCCGGTGCGCGGGTTTTCGATGTTCAGCTTGGCATTGAGAAAGACCACCTGCTCACCGTTGAACTCATGCTTGTCGTTTTTATCACGGGGTTTGATGTCGCCGATGATCTTGTAGTCCACCTGCGCAAAGACGGCTGACCAGTTGTAGTAGTCGTCCTGCGTCCAGCGGTCAAAGGGGTGGTTGTGGCACTGCGCACACTGCAGGCGTGTGCCGAGAAACACCTGCGCCGCCGTGGTGGCACGCAGCTCCGGCGTACGGTTGGCGCGGTAGAAATTCGTCTCGGGCTCGTGATAAGTGCTGCCACGGGAGGCAAGCATGGCGCGCACCATTTCATTGATGGGGCGGTTTCGCGTGATGCCATCGCGAATCCAGTCGTGAAAGGCCTGCACTCCGGTTTTGTCCAGCGTGCGGGATTCGACCTTGAGGACATCGGACCATTTCAGCGTCCAGTAATCGGCGAACTCAGGCCGCACCATCAGGCGGTCAATCAAGCGCGCGCGTTTGTCGCGGTGCGTGTCGGCCTCAAAGGCACGCGCTTCATCCGCTGGCGGAATCATGCCGCAGAGATCGAGCCAGGCACGGCGAATGAAGACCTCATCACTGCACACCGCGCTGGGGTTCATGCGCAGCGTCTTGAGCTTGTTGAAGACGTGCGAGTCGATGTAGTTGTCGCGGCGCGGCTTGCTCCACACAAAGGCCGGATTCGCTTTCACAAACGTAAGCCGCACAGGCACCGATTGATTGAGGAAGCGCACCAGCACTCCCGGCTCGCCAAACTGCAGGCGCTTCACCAGCCCGCTCTTGCTCACATCAACGAGTCCGTTTTGCAGCGGCTCATAAATCGCACGGTCAGTGATGTCGCGCTGCGTGCCGTCGGCGAAAGTCGCCTGCACTTTGATCTGCACCTTGTCCTGCGGCTCGTCCAAAACGAGTTCGGTGGGAGTGACGGTGAGCTTGGTGACTTTCGGTGCCGTGCTGTCATCACGCGGCAGACCAGCGGCGATCCAGTTCCGCAGCACCTGATATTCCCAGGCCTTGGGATCGAGCTTCTTGCCGCCTTCGTGGGCGATCTGATTCGCGCCTTTGACCAGGATCAGGCTGCGCTCCGGTGCGAAGACATCCACGCGGCGGCCGGAGGCGTCTCGGGCGAGTGCTTTGAAATCGAGATCAGGATCCTGTCCGCGCAGCGAAAGTTTGAAGCCGCCTTTGCCCGTCGCATTGCCATGGCAGGTGCCCAGGTTGCAGCCCGCTTTGGAAATGGCGGCCATCACGTCGTTGCGGAAGGACACAGTCTCGGCGGCATACGCCGACGACAAAGCGACGGCGCTGAGCGCACAAACCAAGCTGGGGACAGAGCAATTCACGGGGCCGCAAATAACGGCTCAGGAGCAGGTTCTCTTCCAATCAAGCAGGGCAAAACGCCTGCTTCATTTCTCAAAACGGAATGTCGTCGTCTTCCATGCCGTCGGTGATCGGGCCTTCACCGAAGTCATCGTTCTGCTGTGCAGGGGCGGGACGTTGGGCCGGTCGTTGCTGCTGAGCTGGCGCTGGGCGCTGGGCGGGACGGGCTGCTGGACGATTGTATCCGCCGCCACCTCCTCCGCTACCACCACCACCGCCGCCAGAGTAGCCGCCTTCTTCATCGCCACCACCGCCGCCACCGGCAGGGGCACGGTCGCCGCCAGGGCTGCCAAGGAATTGCATCTGCTCACCGACGACACGCATGCGGGTGCGCTTCTGGCCGGTTTGCTTGTCTTCCCAGGAATCCATTTGCAGACGGCCTTCGATGAAGACCGGGCGGCCTTTGTGCAGGTACTTGCCGGCGAGCTCGGCCATCTTGGCCCAGAGGACGACGTCCACAAAAGTGACTTCCTCCACCTTCTCACCACTGTCGGAGGTGTACACGCGGTTCACGGCGAGACCGATGTCGCACACCGCGCTGCCTTTGGGCGTGTAGCGCACTTCGGGGTCGCGGGTCAGATTGCCGATGAGCATGACTTTGTTGTAGGAGGCCATAATGGGGCATCTTTGCCGCCCGCCGCGCCTGAGGGCAAGAATTTTGTCATTCTCGTGACGTGCAATTCCGTGCCATGCTGGCGGCAGATGCTGGAACTTATCGATGGCTTCATCCTCCACCTGGCGACCGAGCGGGGTCTGTCCACGAACTATCAGCTCCTGGTGCGCCGGGTGCTGGAGGCGTTTGCCTCGTGGTTCAGGGCGAAGCACGACTCCGCCAGCGCGGCTGCCGTGACGACGGAGCACGTGAGCGGCTTTCTGGCCCAGAGAAAAAAAGACGGCATCGCGGCGTCTTCGGCACGGGTCGAACTTATCGCCGTCAAAATCTTCTTCCGCTGGCTCACCGCGCGCAAACACATCCCCTCTGACCCTGCGGACCCGATTCTGCCTCCCCGCCAGGAAAAGCACCTGCCGGACTCCTTGAACGAGCAGGACGTGCGCAAGCTCGTCGAGTCCGTGAACGGCACGGCCCCGTTGGACCGGCGGGATCGGGCCATCCTGGAGCTGTTTTATGCCAGCGGCGTGCGGTTGTCGGAGCTGGCCGATGCGCGGCTGGAACACCTCAGCCTCGAAGAGGGATGGATTCGCGTGACGGGCAAGGGCTCCAAGACCCGTCTCTCACCCGTGGGCGGTGCCGCACGTGAGGCCATTGCTGCCTACGTGGAGCATGCGCGCCCTGAGCTGGTGGGGCCGAAATCCCAGAGCCACATCTTCATCTCACGCAATGGCACTCGACTGACCACGGCACGCATCCAGCAGATCGTGAAGGAACGCGCCGCGCTCTGCGGCATGGACCCCGCCCGGGTACATCCACATCTGCTGCGGCACAGCTTTGCCACGCACCTGCTCAACAACGGCGCTGACCTGCGCGTGATCCAGGAAATGCTCGGCCATGCGGACATCTCCACGACGCAGATTTATACCCACGTGGATCAGGCACGGCTCAAGGACGTGCACCGGCGCTTTCACCCGCGGGCGTGAGCCGCCACATCGCCCATGCGGGCATAGACTTCGTGCCCAGCTTGGCTGTGCTCGATCAAATCGTCCGAGAACTGGATTTTGCCTGGCTCGAAGATCGTGATGAAGCAGGAGCCTCCGAAGCGGAAGTAGCCTTTTTCAGCCCCTTTTTCGACAGCGGCACCCGGCGTGTAAGTTTGCACGATGGAGCCCACGCAGGTGGCGCCGACTTCGAGCAGCAGCACATCCCCGAGGCCAATTGTGCGCAAGACCGTAATCTCTCGCTTGTTTTCCCAGTGGATGCTGGCCCGGCTGCGCAGGGCGATGGGACTCACCGAATACAGCGGGCCATTGATCAGGCGGGCGGCTCCGGGAGTGCCGGCGCAGGGGAAATGAAAGCGGTGGTAGTCCACCGGGCACAGGCGGGAAATCAGCATGCTGCCGTGGGCAAAGCGCTCGGAGAGCGAGGCATCGCGCAGCAGGGCAGGGAGGTCAAAGCGGGTGCCTTTGATGAAAAAATCGGTGCAAATGGCGATGTCTGGCAGGACCAAATGGCGGCCGTCCGCAGGGAAAGTGATGACATCGTCACCCGGGGCAATGCGCCGTGCCTGCGGCTTGAGCTTGCGGTAAAAAAATTCGTTGAAGGTGCGGAAGGACTCCGGGGCATCGGCGAATTCACTGACGTCCAGGCCATAGGTGACCAGAAAAGGGGCTATTTTTGCCCGGCTGACCGGGGCGTCCATGCGACTGCCGTACCAGCGGGAAAAAGCCGTCCGTTTCACCAGCGCATGCAGCGGCAGGGCACCCAGCGGGCTTTCGTAGGTAAAGCGCAGAAAACCCTCCCCATACACGGCCTCCGTTTCGACTTGGCCGGTGACGCGATTGTAAAAAGTGATGGGTTCGGCTGGCATGGGACTTGTTCACATAATGCCATGCCAAGAAAACGCTACACGAACAAAACTGGCGACAAACACGATTCGAGGCATAGTCGCGGCCCCTTCCAGCCTGAAAAGTATGACCGAACCAGAAGCCAGCACCGACAACCAGACGCCAAAGCCAAGCGGCCTGGTTGACCTTTCCGATTTGAAACTGATGCCCGCGTGGGTCGGCGAATTCGGCAAAGAAGATAAAATCAAACAACGCTATGCCGATGCAGAAGACCGTCCGCAGCGCGGTGGTCGTGATGACCGCCGTGGCGGTGGTGGCGGATTTGGCGGCCGTGATGATCGCCGTGGCCCACCTCCGCGCCGTGATGGTCCTGGCGGCGCTGGTCCGCGTCCAGCAGGCGCCGGTGGCGGATTCCGTCCTGGTGGTCAAGGAGGACAAGGCGGCCCGCCTCGCCGTGATGGTCCTGGCGATGACCGCCGTGGTCCACCACGTCGTTTTGGCGATCGTGATCGCGCAGGCCCGCCACAGCGTGAGTGGGTGGAGATCCCGAAGGATGTGCAGATCATCATTTTTCCAGAAGACAAGGCGGTGGACGCACTCGCCGCACACGTGCGCCAGACGGGCCACGCATTCAGCATGTTTGATGCCGCACGTCTTGTGCTCGCAGGTGGTGATCGCTTCATGGTGCGCTTCCGCTGCGCCGAAGAGCGTCCCACAGGCTTCTACCATGTGCCTGCGGACGGCAGCCTCTTCCTCTCCCGTGATGAAGCTCTCAATCATGTGCTGCGCAGCGCCGCACTGGATGAGTTTTATCGTGCGGAAGAGATCGAACTCGAAGCACCCAAGGGCGAGTTTGCCTCCGTGGCCGTCTGCGGCATGAGCGGCGAACTCATCGCACCACCGAGCCATCACAGCTATCAAACCGGTGTCATCAGGCTGCATCGTGAGCGCTTCTCGAGCATGCCCATCGAGGATTTCAAACGCCGCATTCGTGTGGAGTCCAATCCGGAGCTCGTTGCGAAGTGGAAGGAAAACATGAGCAAGGGCCGCCGCTGGGTTTGCCTGAAGGGCGAAGTGCCAGAGGGCGGCGAGCCGCTTTCACTCAGCTCACGCGCCGATATGGAGGCGCATTTCCGTCGCACCTTTGGCAACGACGCTGTCATCGAAGTTCGTGACGCCACCGTGCCGGGCAACATCGACAAGCAGAAGCTTGCTCATATTTTCTTCATCATGATGCGCCAGTCCGTGGATGCGGCTCGGAAGCACCTCTTTGAAATCTCGCAGAAGCTCGGCGCTGGCCTGGAACGCCGTGGCATGAAATTGTTCAAGCGTCGTGCAGGCAAGCAGTTCGTCTGCCGCGTGAAGCCACGTGCGATCGAGCCCAGCATGGTCTTCTCAGACCGCCTCGCGCAGGTCGTGGAAAAGCTCAAGGCCAACAACGGCATGCCCATGCAGAAGCTGGTGGAGTCGATCGTGCCCTCGCCAGAAGCCCCCGAAGGCACCGCCCCGGATGCGCCGAAGCATCCTACGGAAGAGCAGATTGCCGTCATCAAGGACATTCGCTGGCTCGCGAACGAAGGCTACGTCATCGAATACAGCGACGGCATGGTCTTCCTCGGTGTGCAGGGTGAACCTGCCGCTGCAAAGAAGGAAACTCCCGCTGCCAAGGCATCTGCGAAAGCCGCTGCTCCTGACGCAGAACCTGCCGCCGAAACGACTGCTGAAACCGAACAGGAAGCATCTGAACCTGCACTGACAGAAGCCCCCGTGGAAGAGTCCATGGCGGAAGCAGAACTGGCAGAGCAGGCTGAAACTGCCCTCGCGGGCTCCCCAGAGGAAGCACCTGCCGCTGAAGCACCCGTTGAAGAAGCTCCTGCTCAGGAACCTTCCCAACCTGCTGAACCAGAACTGACAGAAGCTCCGGTGGAAGAGTCCATGGCGGAAACAGAGCTGGCAGAGCAGGCTGAAACCGCCCTCGCAGAATCCTCGGTGGAAGAGCCTGCCAAGGAAGAAGGCGCCGCCTGATTCCTCCATCGGCCAAGGATCACGCGTGCTTGTAGGATGGGTGTGGCGAAAGCCCGCCCGTCCATGAGCGTGTGGAGAAGCTGTGTAGCTCGGCGCCTTCCAGCGCGCCAAACACTCCCACCCTTCCACTCAGCGGCTGCTTTCAACCGCCCACAGCATCTTCACCGTCTGCACCGCAGCTTTGACGTGGTGAACCCGGAAAATCTGCGCGCCACGCTGCATGCCTGCTGCGATGCAGGCCTGAGTGCCCGCATCGCGTTCCAAAGCGGGAATGCCGAGCACATCGCCGATGACCGTCTTGCGTGACACCGGCAGCAGAATGGGCCGCTCGAAGCGGTGGAGTCGCTTCAGTTCTCGATAGATCACGAGGTTGTCGTCCTTCTGCTTGGCAAAATCGATCCCGGGATCGAGCACGATGTTTTCACGCGGCAGTCCCACGCTCTCCGCCAGCACCAGACGTTGCTCAAAGAAGTGGTCCAGCGTGTCCATGATGCTGTCATACTTCACATGCGTGTGCGGCACCTTCGGCTGGCCGACGCTGTGCATGATGAGCAGGCCCGCGTTGTGCTCCGCGCAGAGCTTGGCATTGAACGCATCCGGCAGGCCGCTGATGTCATTGATGAGGTCACCCCCATGTGGCAGCACTTCAGCGATGACGTCGCTGCGCCAGGTGTTGATGGAAAGCAGCGGCGCATGAAAGCGAGAGCTAAGCTCCGGCCACTTTTCGAGGAAAGGCAGCAGCCGGTCGATCTCCTCGGACACGCTGATCGCTTCGCGGTTGGTCCGTGCGCTCTCCGCACCGATGTCGATGATGTCCGCACCATCCTGAAGCTGCTGCTTCGCCTGCGCCAGCGCCTGGCCGGGATCCAGCGTGCCGTCGCCGCAGAAAGAGTCGTCATTGATGTTCACGATCCCCATCACCAACGGGCGGCGGGGAAATTCGATGCGGTGCTGTCGTGCCTGCCAGATCATAGCGGCCATGCCTCCGGCAGTGGTACCACCTTCCTCTGACGTTTCTCAAAGCGCACGGTGGTCGTGTACCCGACGCTCCGCACTAGATCGAGCGCCTTGTTGAAATCCACACCGACATCCGTGGGCAGATGCGCGTCTGAATTGATCACGATGGGCACCTTCGCTGCAAAAGCCATCTCCAGCATCTCGCGCGCGGGATAGATCTCGCGCACATCCTTGCGCAGGCCGGCCGTGCTGACTTCGAGGATGCCGCTGGTGTCCACGAGCGCCTGGATCACCGGCTCGTAATAGTGCCGCAGATCACCCTCAGGCCGCAGACCGAAGCGTTTGGCCAGGTCGGGGTGCGCATGGAAATCAAACTGCTTCGTGCGGATCATCTGCTCGTAGAGCTTCCAGTACATGCCCCACATGTGTTCGATGTCTGACGCCGTCTTCCAGCGCGAGACATGCTTCGGATCATCCACCGCGATGCCATCATGGATGTAATGCACACTGCCGATGAGGTAGTCCCAGTCGGCCATGCCCGCCGTCTCGTCGATCCACTTCTGATACCCTTCAATGTGGTCGCATTCCAGCGCCAGACGGATCGGGTACCCCGGCAGCGCCGCACGCGCCTCTTCCACCAGCTCAAAGTAGCGCGGCAGGTCTGAGCGCAACATGCGCCAGTCGTCATACTTCTCCGGCATCGGGTTATGGTCAGACAGGCCGATCTCCGCGAGGCCGATGCTCTGCGCATGCCGTGCGTAATCGACGGGATTCCCCTCGGCATGCAGGCAAAGCGGCGTGTGCGTGTGGTAATCGGTGAGCATGGGAGTTTTTCGCTGCATTGGGCGCTCTGGCAAGTTGATCGCAGCGACATTTCGCGGCATGAAGGAATCATGCCCACCCTCAAAGCCTTCATTTTCGACCTCGATGGCACCCTGATTGACTCGCTCGCAGACATCGCCGAGTCGATCAACCGAATGCTGGATGCCAGGGGGTATCCGCGCTGCGAGAAGGAAGTGTTCAAGCAGATGGTGGGAGACGGCATGGAAAAGCTCGTCGAGCGGGCATTGCCCCAGGCAGTGCGCAGCGAAGAACTGATCAAGGTCTGTGTCGAGGAATATCGGGCGCAGTACGATCTGCTCTGGCAGGCAGAAACGCGGCCCTACGAAGGCATCGTGGAGATGCTGGCGGAACTGCAGCGCCGAGGCTTGAAGCTGGGCGTGATTTCAAACAAAGCGCATCGCTTCACCGTGCCAATGACCGAGCATTTTTTCGGTTCGTCGATTTTCGACCACATCCTGGGCCAGCGCGCCGAAGTCCCGCGCAAGCCGGATGCCGCCGGGGCACACGAGATGGCGTCCTTCCTTGGCTTGCAGACCCATGAAATGGCCTACGTCGGAGATTCGGGCATCGACATGCAGTTTGCGAAGAACAGCGGCATGCGCGCCGTGGGAGTTCGCTGGGGCTTTCGCAGCGAGGCAGAGCTGATCGAGTGCGGCGCGGACCTGCTCATTTCACGTCCTGAGGAATTGTTCGATCTTTCCTGAAAATATTGTTTCCGCTGGTACTTGAGAGGGAAAGGCAGTCCCCTTAGTATCGGCACTGTGAAATTTAAAACCTCCCTGACTCTGACGCGTGCTGTGCTTGTTCCTAGCATGGTGTTGCTGGCCTCCTGCCAGTTGTTCCGCAAAAAGCCACCGGCACCGCCGCCAGAGCCGGTGAAAGCCGAATGGAAGTATCCGGGTGAATGGACCGGTGGTAGCAAGCCTATCACTAGCATGGTCATGAACGTGGATGTGCAACGTGTGACCCTGTACAACGGCAGGGACGTTGTTGGCTGGACTTATTGTGCCAGCGGCATCCCCAGTTTCCCAACGCCCACGGGTGAGTTCAAGGTCTTGGAAAAGATCAAAGACAAGGTCTCCAATCTCTACGGCAAAGGCTTCGACAAGAGTGGCAAGCTGGTGAACTCCGACTTCAAGCAGGGCCGCGATCTGCTGCCAGAGGGTGGCCACTTTGAAGCCGCCAAGATGACCTATTTCATGCGCCTCACCGGCGACGGCGTCGGCATGCACATTGGGCCGATTCCAAAGCCCGGGCGCCGTGCTTCGCATGGTTGCATCCGCCTCCCTTCCAAGATGGCGCCAATTCTCTTCGAACACACCGCAGTTGGCACACCAGTGACGATTACGGGCAACGGGCCTGATTATCAGAGCTACCTCAAACAGTCTGCTGAAAAAGCGAAGGCGAATTCTGCAAAGCTCGCAGCTTCGAAGAAGAAAGCCGCTGAGGCAGCCGCAGCAGCTACGGCCGTCACGACGCTGGCTCCCGATGATCCCAATGGTCCAAAGGGCGGAGTGACAACACCGCCTGCGGGGACGACGCCTCCAGGCACAACTCCTCCGGCCGGATCACCTCCCGGCACACCCGCTTCACCACCGATCGAAGTGAAACCTGCGGAACCGGCCAATCCAGCGCCGCCAGCGAACAACTAAGCGAACGACAAGCTCAACAAAGAAGAGAGGGCGGCCGCAATGCCGCCCTCTTTTTTTGTTCTCGAAGGGATCGAAGAAGGAGGCCAGGGGTACCGCGCAACGACCTCCACCCGGGAATCACTCGAACAACAACGCAAGCTCAAGGGAGCATGTACGGTATGCGATCGCTGGAAACAGACTCCATGCGAGAACTGGGTGGGAGAATATTTTCGTCCTGCCTCCAGCTGGCTTCTGCCCGATGGGCTTGTTCTTCAGGATCGACTAGAGGCTGGCGTTTTCGATTCACCTCCTTCGGCAAGGCAGGCGCAAAACGCCTGCCTTGCCATGGAGATGAGAGGAACCGAAACGAAGGCCTTCGAATTCTGATTACTTCTTGCCAGCGGCCACGGTCGCAGCGGCGATGGCCTGCTGGGCTTTGAGCTGCTCGATCTGTGCATCCAGCACCTGGTGCTTGAGGCTGGTGCCGCTCTTCTTGGCGTACCACAGCACCAGTGGGGAGGCGATGAAGATGGATGAGTAGGTGCCGAGCAGCACACCGATGGTGATCGGCATGGCGAACTCAAGCATGGCAGGATTGCCGAGGAAAAGCAGCACGACCATCGGCGCCAGGGCTGTTGGGCCGGTGAGGAGTGTTCGGGAGAGGGTTTTGCAGATGGCCTCGTTCATCATGTCGCGCATGCTGCCGCCGGTGCCCTTCTGAATGGTTTCACGGATACGGTCAAACACAACGATGGTGTCATTGATGGAGTAACCGGCGATCGTGAGCAGCGCGCCCACGTGGATGATGCTGAGCTCCTGGCCAAACAACACGCACAGGCCGGGCACCATGAGCACGTCATGGAACAGGGCGACGATGGCACCGAGGGCGAAGGCGAACTCGTAGCGCATCAGCAAATACAGGAAAATTGCGATCAGCGCGGCGAACATGGCCCACATGGACTGCTTGGCGAGTTCGGAGCCGATCACGGACCCCACGGTCGCGATGCTGGTGCCGGCGACGACGTCCTTGTTCCATTTGGCTCCGATGGCGTGCTGGATCGCCACTCCGGCATGCTCTTCGCAGCGGATGCTGAGGTTGTCTGAGCCGGTGGTGCTTTTGCGCTGAATGTAGTAGCTGCCGAGGTCTTTGCCGTCATCCTGTTTGAGGGCTTTGAACAAGGCGTCGAGTTCGGCATCTGAGATATTCTTGCCCGGTGCCAGAGTCACGTCAACGCGGCTGCCGCCACGGAAGTCGATGCCGAAACCCGCACTGCCCTTGTAAGCCAGCGTGCCAAATGAAATCGCAGTGACAACGAGGGAGGCGATGATGAACTTGGGAGCCGAGGACAGGATGTCGAAAACTTTGTCCGGGATGATTTTGGTGGTGTGAATCCCTTTCAGGATGTTCTTGTCCACGACCCACATGAAGATCACGCGGGTGACGATCAGAGCGCCGATCATGGAGGAGATCAGACCGATCATGAGCGTGACGGCGAAACCTTTGACCAATCCGCCGGAGATGAGGAACAAGATCAATGCGGAGATGAGCGTGGTGATGTTGGAATCGGCAATGGCGGAGAACGCTTTTTCATACGCGGCTTCCAGGGCGGCGGCGAAAGTCTTGCCAGCCTCCATTTCTTCCCGCAACCGTTCATAGATCAGCACGTTGGCGTCCACCGCCATGCCGATGGTCAGCACGACACCGGCAATACCAGGCATGGTGAGCGTGAAGCCAAACAGCGCCATGGCACCGAAGAGGATCGCGATGTTGATGACCAGACCGACGATCGCCACAATGCCGGCGAGACGGTAGATGAACATCATGAAGCAGGTGGTGATGATCAAAGCGGCGACGCCGATCCACTTGCCCTGATCAATGGAAGACTGGCCGTAAGCGGAGGAGACCGAGCTTTCGGACAGGATCTTCATCGGATTCTGCAATGGATTGCTCAGGAGGGTGGCCAGGGAGTCAGCCTCCTGCTGGGTAAAGCCAGCGCCGCCACCGCCGGAGATTTCGGCACGGCCGCCGAATTGCTTGGCCTGGAGGCGGGGTGCGGAGTGAATCTGGCCGTCCACGATGATGGCCATTTCTTTCTGGTAATGAACAGCAGCGAGTTCGTCGAAGAGCTTGGCACCTTCGCTGTTGAACTGCAGCGCCACCTTGTTGCCTTCAGCATCGACGGTGCGGAAGGCCGAGGAGACGTATTTGCCTTCGATATCCGCCGAATCACGAACGAGTTCGGACCTGCTGGTCACGGTGCCGTCTTTGGCCGTGAGGGGCTTGCTGTAGGGCATTTCGATCCAGCCGGGCTCCTTGATGCCGCCACGAGCCTTGATCTGTTCCAGCTTGGCCTGGCTGTCAGGATGCACCCGACGGAACTCGAGGTGCGCCACGGTCTGAATGGTGATCCGAACGTCTTTGATCTCCTCTTCGGTGATGCCGGGCATCTGGATCACGATGCGGTCAGTCCCTTCCGGCTGCATGCTGAGATCCTTCGAAGCATCAGCATTCAGACGTTTTTCAAGAATCGCGATCGCCTGCTGCACATCGCTGCTGGTCACTGCTTTGGGGCTGCCATCGTCATTTTTGCCTGGAGCAAGTTGCACGATGAACTCGCTGCCACCCTGAAGGTCGATCCCGAGCTGGAGGCCCATGGTCTTCGCTGTGTAGATGGAAGCTGCGGCAGTGAGCGCGACGAGGATCGTGCCCACCCAGCGTTTGGTCTTATGCACGGCGGTGCCGACATAGACGAGCAGCATCATCAAAATGGAGGCACCGACAAAGAAGGTGGCGAAGGGATTCATGGACAGGTTGGCTGGTGGGTTGGGAAAAACAAAAGGAGTGCCGCTTACGCTTCGGTCGCTTCAACGACGTCGGACTTTTTCGTCACGGCGGCGATCTTGACGCGCTCGAATTCGACTTTGACGTTGTCGGCGATCTTGACCATGACAGTGCGGTCTTTCACGCTGGTGATGATGCCGTGCACGCCGCTTTCCATGACAACGTGGTCGCTCACGCCCACGCTGGCGATCAGCTTCTGGTGCTCCTTCATGCGCTTCTGCTGCGGGCGAAAGATGACGAAATACATCACCACGATCATGAGGATCGGCAGCATCATCGGGCTGCCAAGGAGGCCGCCTTGGGCTCCAGCAGGTGCGGCTTGGGCCAGAAGAAGGGTGTTTTCGAGAGAGATGGAGATCATGATTCGGGAGCTGCGGTGGTGGACTTATATTTCGCGACGACCTCAGCCCGGAACTCGGCGAAACAACCCTGATCGATCGCTTGACGTGCCCTGGACGTGAGGGACGCGTAGAAATGCAGGTTATGAAGAGAAATCAACCGCAAACCCAGAATCTCCTGTGCCTGCACCAAATGGCGGATGTACGCCCGTGAAAAGCCCTGGCAGAGCGGATGGGTGTCTTCGGAAATGGGGCGGAAATCCTTCGCGTAGCAGGCATTTCGCAGGTTCATCAGGCCTTCATGGGTGAAGGCGGCGCCATTTCGCGCCAGCCGTGTGGGCAGCACACAGTCAAACATGTCGATCCCGCGCGCGATCAGCTCGATCACCTGCGGCGGCGTGCCCAGGCCCATGGCATAGCGGGCTTGGTTCGCAGGAAGATGCGGCGTCACCCACTCGGCGATGCGCATCATGTCCTCTTCCGGCTCGCCCACGCTCAGTCCGCCGATGGCGAAGCCGTCAAAACCCATCGCCACCAGCTCCCGGGCGGATTTTTCACGCAGCTCTTTGTAGACACTCCCCTGTACGATGCCGAAGTGCTGCTGTGCCCCGCCGCCAGTCTGTGGCCGGTGTTCATCAATCCAGGTCCGGCAGCGCTTGGCCCAGCGCAGGGTCAGATCAAGGCTCTTCTCAGCCTCTTTGGCCTCGCAGGGATAAGGCGTGCATTCATCAAACAGCATCGCCACGTCTGAGCCCAGCGTCGCCTGAATCTCCATCGAGGTCTCCGGGCCGATAAACATCGGCGTGCCGTCGAGGTGGTTTTGGAAGTGGCAGCCCTCCTCTTTGATCTTTCGCAGCTTCGCCAGCGAGAAGACCTGGAAACCGCCGCTGTCTGTCAAAATCGGCCGGTCCCAGTTCGCAAACTTATGCAGCCCGCCCGCTGCCTGCATGATCTCCATGCCGGGGCGTACAAAGAGGTGGTAGGTGTTGCCGAGGATGATCTGCGAGTTCAGCGCCTTCAGCTCTTCCGGGTGCATGGCCTTCACCGTGCCCTGCGTACCCACCGGCATGAACACAGGCGTCTCCACCACGCCATGAGGCGTCGTCAGCCTCCCGCGGCGGGCGTGGGACGAAGGATCGGTGGCAAGAAGCTCAAAAGACATGGTGGGACCGCAAAAAGGGCGCGGACACTCGTCGATGTGGCGAAAAGAGCAAGCATGGCGCGTTTTTCGGCAAAAACTTCAGGAGGACCCCCATCGGTATTGACGCAGAAACTTAGATATTTATGAAATCGATTTTTAATATGCTCTTTGGCTCCTCCCGAAATCTCGATCTTGGTCTGTGTTTGGTGGTTTTTAGCTCTTCCGCATGGGCTCAGCAGACTGCCCCGCCGTGGATCGTGCCACTGTGGACCAGACGATTCGTGAGGCGATGCACATCGGCACGCGTTCCGGCCGGGGCCAGGCTGCTCAGCTCTCCTCCAGCTAGCGGTAGGAGATCAACCTCTTCGACAGTGAGTATGGAGTGCAGCAAATTCAGGGGGTGGTTCAGCCAAAACCAGCAGCAACGCAGGAGCCATCATAAACATCAGCGCCGGTAACCTGCAGATTCAAAATACCTCCAGCACCGCAGGCGCGTCCCCGCCCTGATTAGTTCTGCAGGGTTTGCAGCGCGAGCTTGCGCTCCTACCCGCATACCGCTAATCTCGCCGCCCTTATGCTCAGAGCCGGTATTGTAGGCCTTCCTAACGTTGGCAAATCCACCCTTTTTAACGCTGTCACCCGCACCCGCAAGGCGGAGGCAGCCAACTATCCATTCTGCACCATCGAGCCGAACACCGGCGTCGTCACCGTGCCGGATGAGCGACTCGCCGTGCTTTCGAAGATCTCCGGATCCTCGAAGCTGGTGCCTGCCGCCATCGAATTCGTGGACATCGCAGGCCTCGTCAAAGGCGCGAGCCAGGGCGAAGGTCTGGGCAATAAATTCCTCAGCCACATCCGCGAGGTGGACGCCATCGTCCATGTGGTGCGCTGCTTTGAAGATGGCGACATCACCCACGTCAGCGGCACAATTGACCCCGTGCGCGACATCGAAGTCATCAACACCGAGCTCATTCTCGCCGACATGGACGCCATCCAGCGCCGCAAGGACAAGGCCGAAAAGAATGCGAAAAGAGGCGAAAAAGACGCGAAGGCCGAACTCGCCCTCTGCGAAAGGCTGATCCCGCATTTCGACGCCGGAAAGCCCGCCGTGACGCTCGAATGCACCGAAGAAGAGCGGAAGCTCCTCAAGAGCTTCTTCCTCCTCAGCTCGAAGCCCTGCATCTTCGCCTGCAATGTCTCCGAATCCGACCTGGCCACGGCCACGAAGAATCCGGATGCTCATGCATTCGTCGGCAAAGTGCGCGAATACGTGAAGCACGCGCATGAAGCCAGCGCAGTCGTCGTCAGCGCTGCGATCGAAAGCGAGCTCACTGACCTTTCCGCTGAAGATGCAAAGGCTTACCTCAATGACATCGGTGTCGAGGACAGCGGCGTGTCACTTTTCATCAAGGGCGTCTATGACCTTCTCGGCCTGCAGACCTACCTGACCACCGGAGAGAAGGAAACCCGCGCCTGGACCATCGTCAAAGGCATGAAGGCTCCGCAGGCCGCTGGCGTCATCCATGGCGACTTCGAGCGCGGCTTCATCGCCGGCGAAATCGTCCATTTCAACGATCTCGTCGAACTCGGCTCCAATGCGAAGGCAAAGGAAAAGGGCAAGTGGCGCATCGAAGGCAAAGAATACGTCATGCGCGACGGCGACGTCGTCGAATGGCGCTTCAACGTGTGAAGCGAGGCGGGCATTTCTGCCCGCCACGAAGCTTTTTCAAGCGGAGCCCCTGTTTTGCCTTACGGATTCTCTTTCCAGACGCGTCCCTGGCCAGTGCGGAAGCAGCGTTCCAGGCTGCCGTAGAGTGAATTAAGCCGCGCTTCCTCCTTGATCACAAATTCGACCGTGTGCGCATGGGTGGATGCGGGGTAGTTTTTGACCACTTTGGGATTGGCCAGATCGGGCGACACGCGTCCGGCCGCTTGTTCGAAAAGGCCCTTTGCTTTCTCCAGAGCCTGGGTGCCTGCGCCCACCGTGCTGCTGCCTGATTCAGGTTTGTAGGGCTCCAAAAAATAGAAGCGGACGATCTGCGCGGAGTTCAGAGTCAGGTTCACCTCGACCACTCGCGCGACACCGTCTGAGATGTACTCGTGCTTTGACAGGGCGATGATCGCATTGCAGCGCACGAGGTAGTTGCCGCCCTGTAGGCGGGCATCCCACAGACCATCCCGGGTCACATCATCCTGCGCTGTGGGGGTGGCTGGACTTTGCGCGTGAAGAGAAACGGTCAAAAACAACGAGAAGATGATGAGGAGAGCTTTCATGAGAAGGTTAGGAGGGAAGACTAGCATGACAGTGGCGTAAAAGAACAACCCTTTATTTAAGGGAATGTTTCCGGCTAAAGAATCCAGGGGGCCGGAAAGGCCCATCTTCAAAAGTGGCATCATCCATTCAGTTTCCGCCTTGGACTGCGTATTATAACAAGCAGTCCACCCCACCACGCGCACCATGTTCAAATTCTCCGGCCAAGGTTCCATCACCAATTGCGACGGCATTTCGCGTCGCGATTTCCTGCAGGCAGGCGCCCTCGGCGCCATCGGGCTGACGATGCCTGGATTCGCCAAACTGAAGGCCGAGGGCAAGGTGGACTCCAAAAAGAGCAACAAGGCCTGCATCATGATTTTCAATCTCGGTGCCCCGAGCCAGCAGGATCTCTGGGATATGAAGCCCGATGCGCCGAGCGAGATTCGCGGCCCCTTCAAACCGATTCGCACCAAGAGCAACGCCTTTGAGATCTCCGAGATCCTGCCGCTGCACGCCAAGATTGCGGACAAGTTCAGCCTCGTCCGCTCCTGCTACCACACCGCCGCCGCAGTGCATGATACTGGGCACCAGATGATGCAGACGGGCCGGCTTTTCACCGGCGGGGTCAATACTCCCCACGTCGGCAGCGCCCTCGAGTTCTTGCAAGGCCGCCGCAGCGATCTGCCGGCGCATGTGATTCTGCCCGAATCGATGGGGCCCACGGGCGGCAACATGCCCCACGGTCAGGACGCCGGATTCCTCGGCAAAGCCTACGACCCCTTCGTGCTGAACGCCGACCCAGCAGTCAAAGATTTCAAAGTGCCCGATCTCCTGCCACCGAAGGAAATCGGCGAGGTGCGCCTCGAACGCCGCCGTGAACTGCGTGAGCTGGTGGACAGCAGCGTGCGCAATTTTGAATACAGCGAGCAGGCCAAGCTTATGGATTCCAATTTCGAGTCCGCCTACCGCATCATGACCAGCACGCAGGCCCGCGAGGCCTTCGATCTCACCAAGGAGCCGCTCAAAGTCCGCGAGCGCTACGGCATGAACCGCTTTGGCCAGAGCTGCCTGCTCGCTCGCCGTCTCGTCGAGCGCGGCGTTCGCTTCGTCACCGTTAACACCTTCATCACCGTGTTCGGTGAGATCACCTGGGACATTCACGGCTCCAAGCCCTTCACCAGCATCGAAGGCATGCGCGACATCGTCGCCCCCATGTATGACCAGGGCTACAGCGCCCTCATTGAGGACCTGTTCCAGCGCGGCATGCTCGACGACACCATGGTCACCTGCCTCGCCGAATTCGGCCGCACGCCCAAGATCAATCCCGCCGGTGGTCGCGACCATTGGCCGAACTGCTGGACCGTCAATTTCGCCGGCGGCGGCATCAAAGGCGGCGAAGTCATCGGCAAATCCGACGACATCGGCGGCTACCCCACTGAGCGCCCCGTCGCCCCGAAAGAAATCGTCGCGACCATCTACCAGGCCCTCGGTATCGATCTCACCACCGAGCTTCCCGGACCACAGGGCAGGCCCTACCCCGTCGTCGATTTCGGCACGCAGGCCATCAAAGAGCTGTTTGCGTAGAACGAGCGTCCGCCACCGTCAACCCTCATCGTGTGTCATCCATGACGTTTCGTTCCTTCATCGCCTTCGCGGCTCTCACTTCGGCGGCTGCCGCCGAAGCCCCGTCCTTCCGCAACACCATCCAGCCCATCCTCACGCGCTACGGTTGCGCCATGGGCGCGTGTCATGGAGCTGCCGCAGGGCAGGGGGGCTTTCGTCTCTCCTTGCGCGGGTTCGATGACGAAGGGGACTGGATCTCCGTCACGCGCAGCGCGAATGGCCGCCGCCTCACCATGGAAGATCCGGCACGCAGCCTGTTTTTGCTCAAAGCCGTCAAAGCGGTGCCGCACAAGGGCGACAAACGCTTCGAGGTGAACTCTCCGGAATACAAGGCCATCGCTGACTGGATCGCCGCCGGTGCGCCGGGACCCAAGGCCAGTGATCCGCTCATCGTCGCTCTCGATGTGGAGCCGAAGCAGCTGGTGACGAAGCCCGGCGTCACGATGTCGCTCAAAGTCACCGCGAAATTCAGCGACGGCCACAGCGAGGACGTGACGCGCTGGGCCAAATACAACGGCGTCAACGCCAGCGTCGCCACCGTGGACGAGCATGGCGTCGTCAAAACCACCGGTCGGGGTGAAACAGTCATCAGCGCGTGGTATCTCAGCCGCCTCGCCGTCTCCACACTGGTGGTGCCGAGCGATGCTGCACTCGATGAGCCGGCGTTTGCGCAGATGAAGCCGCGTAATTTCATCGACGAGCAGGTGCTGACAAAACTGCGCGCCCTCAACATCCCACCTTCCGGCCGCGCGGAAGATCACGAATTTCTGCGCCGTGCCTTTCTCGATACCATCGGCGTTTTGCCCTCCCTGGAGGAAACCCGCGCATTCCTCGCTGACAAAGTCACGGACAAACGCGACCGCCTGATCGAAACGCTGCTGCAGCGGCCTGAATTCGTCGATTACTGGTCTCACCGCTGGAGCGACCTGCTGCTCGTCAATGGCGACAAGCTCATGCCGCAGGCCATGTGGTCCTACTACAACTGGATCCGCCGCAACGTCGCCGCGAACACACCCTGGGACGTCATGGTGCGCGATCTCCTCACCGCCACCGGCAGCACGCTGGAAAACGGCGCAGGCAATTTCTTCATCCTGAATGACGAGCCCACCAAGTGCGCCGAGACCATCAGCGTCGCCTTCCTTGGCACCTCCATCGCCTGTGCCAAGTGCCACAACCACCCCATGGAAAAGTGGACGAACAACGAGTACTTCGCCTTTGCCAACATGCTCTCCCGCGTTCGCACGAAAAACGGCGCGCAGGCCGATGAACGCGTGCTATTCTCCGCTGCTGATGGAGAACTCGTACAGCCACTCACCGGCAAGCCGCAGGCTCCGCACCCGCTGGATGTCACGACGGCCGTCTCGATGACTTCCACCGAAGATCGCCGCGTGCCCCTCGCGAAATGGCTCACCAGCACCGACAACAAACTCTTCCAGCGCGCCATCGTGAACCGAGTGTGGGCCAACTTCTTCGGCTCCGGCCTCGTCGAAGCCGTGGATGATCTGCGCGTGACCAATCCCGCCAGCAACGAGCCGCTCTTCGCCGCCGCCTGCGAGCATCTGGTGAAGCAGAAGTTCGATCTCAAGGCCCTCATGCGCACCATCCTGCAAAGCGAGACCTACCAGCGCAGCAGCATCACCCTGCCCGAAAACATCACCGATCTCCGCTATGGCTCGCACTACGTCCCGCGCCGCCTGAAAGCCGAAATCCTGCTCGACACCGTGTCCCAGGTTACTGCCGCACCCACCACCTTCAAGATCGACAAACGCAACGCCAACAAAGGCACCAGCGAAAGCTACCCCATGGGCTTCCGCGCCCTGCAGCTGCCAGACAGCAACATCGCCAGCTACTTCTTGAAGAGCTTCGGTCGCGCCGACCGCGTCAACACTTGCGAGTGCGAACGCACCAACGAACCCAGCATGGCCCAGGCCCTGCACATCTCCAACGGCGACACACTCAACCAAAAACTCGCCCAAAAAGACAACCGCCTCGATGCGCTTCTCGCCAGCAAGCTCGGCAACGAGAAGATCGTCGAAGAAGCCTACCTCATTGCCCTCGCGCGTCTTCCCACCGAGCGCGAAATCACCAAGACCAGCGCGATGCTTGCCACCGCCAAACCCGAAGATCGTCGCACCACTCTGGAAGACATCTTCTGGAGCCTGATGGGCTCGAAGGAGTTTTTGTTCAATCACTAACCAGGAACACTGCATGATCCCTTTCCGTTCCATCCTTCTCCTCGCGTTTTTCTCGGTAACCGCCCACGCCCAGACCGTGGACTACACCAAGCAGATCGTCCCGCTCTGGGACACCTACTGCATCGACTGCCATGACGACACTGATGCAGATGGCGAGTTCCGTTTGGACACCTTTGCGAACTTGATGAAGGGCGGCAAAGAGGGCGTGGCCATTGTTGCGGGCAAAGCCAATGACAGCATGCTGGTCAAGTTTCTCGAAGGTCATTCGGGTCGTGGCGGGAAGAATGAATTCATGCCACCCGGCAAGCGCGAAAAACTCAAACCCGAAGAGATTGCGCTGATCAAGACATGGATCGACACCGGTGCCAAGGGGCCGGTGATCGCCGATGCGAAGCCGATGCCGCGGGAGGTCATCACCCAGCAAATCATGCCAACGGTGCCGCTGAAGCACGCGATCCAAGCCGTGGCATTTTCGCCGAAAGTGCAGCTCGTCGCGGTAGGCCGCTACGGCGAGGTCGAACTGCTCAATCCAGTCACTCGGGCCGTGGTGCGCAAGCTCACGGGCTTCAAGGGCAAGGCCAATGCCGTCGCGTTTTCACCGGATGGCGCCACGGTGTATGCCGCTGGCGGCGAGGCAGGGATCGTGGGCATCGTGAAAAGCTGGAAGACCAGCGATGGCACGCCCCTGCAGTCATTCGAAGGTCATCTCGATGCCGCGTATGCACTCGCCGTTTCGCCTGATGGCAAAATGATCGTCACAGGAGCCTACGATCAAAAGATCCGTCTGTGGGATGCTGCGACGGGCAAAGAACTCGCCCTGCTCAAAGGCCACAACGGCGCGGTGAATGGCCTCTCATTCCGCCCGGATGGCAAGGTGCTCGCAAGCGCCAGCGCTGACCGCACCGTCAAGCTCTGGAGCATTCCTGGTGGCCAGCGTCTCGACACGCTTTCGCAGCCGACAAAGGAACAAACCAGCGTCGTTTTCAGCGCCAATGGCAAGCACCTCTTCGCCGCCGGTGGTGACAATCGCATCCGCCAATGGCAGATCAGCGCCGATGCCAAGGAGGGCACGAACAAGATCATCACCAGCCGATTTGCGCATGAAGGTGGCATCCTGAATCTCGCGCTGTCCATCGATGGTCAGCTGCTCGCCTCCACCTCCACCGACAAATCGCTCAAGATTTGGAACACCGCCGATCTCACGGAAAAGATCCCGCTGGAGAAACAGCCTGACTGGTCCTCCGCACTCGCCTTCACCGACAAAGCCCAGCTCGTGGCCGGTCGCGTGGATGGCAGCCTCAGCGTCTATGAATCGACCACCGGCAAGGTCGTGATGGCTCCAGCACCTGCGAAGCCAGCCATGGCCGCGAAGCCCGAACTCACTCGCGTCACCCCACGCACCGCACACATCGGTGGCGAACTGTTGGTCACCTTTGCAGGCAAAGGCTTCACTCAAGACACGCAAGCCATGGCTTCGCATCCCGGACTGAAAGTGCAGCTCATCAAAACCTCGGTCAAACCCACCACGGCCCGCGTCAAAATCTCCGCCAGCGCGGAATTGCCACGCGGTGCCTACGAAGTCTGGCTCAAGAGCACTGCCGGAGAATCTGCACGGATCAAAATCTATGCCGATGATCTAGCCCCCACCATCACGCAGGCGGCTGATTTCAAAGCGGCACCCGTCAGCGTCCCTTCGTTGCCCGCCAGCCTCTGGGGCACCCTCACCGAGATCGGCCAGCATGACGCTTATCAGTTCAAAGCCAAAGCCGGCGAGGAACTTGTGTTTGATCTCGCCGTCGCGCAGGTCGGCAGCATGGCGAAATCACCGGCGATCGAAATCATTGATGCGAACCGCACCGTGCTCGCTGTGAATCGCGGTCTCGACAGCGGCAGCGATCCCTTCCTCGCATGGAAAGCGCCTGCGGATGGTGACTACATCGTGCTCGTGAGCAACACCACCATGGATGGCAGCGCTGATCACACCTACCGCCTCACCCTTGGCGCACTGCCCTACGTCACCGCCTGGTCTCCCCTCTTCGCGCAGATCGGCAAAGAGACAAAAGTCACCCTCATCGGTCATCACCTCGGCGACAAAGCCACCGTGATGATGAAGCCCGAAAAAGAAGGCCAGATGAACGTGCCGCTCGATGCCAAGGGCTTGCGCTTCCGCTCCATGCCCGCGCTGCGTGTGAGCACGCTTGCTCAAATCGAAGAAGTGGAAAGCAATGACGACATTGCCAAGGCACAAAACGTCACCTCGCCTGTCACGGTGAATGGACTTCTGGCCAAAGCCAGCGACATCGATTGCTTCGCCTTCAATGCCAAAAAAGGCCAGGACTGGATCATCGAGACTCTTGCCGATCTGGCAGGCTCTCCTGCCGATACAAAGCTGGAAGTGCTGCATGCCGACGGCAAAACCGTTCAGCGCTTGCTGCTCCAAGCCGTGCGCGACAGCTACAACAACTTCCGCAGTGTCGATGCCAACAACCCCGACATCCGTCTGCAAAACTGGGAGGAGATGGAGCTGAACGAGTTCGCCTACTTCAATGGCGACGTGATGAAGATCATCCGTATGCCGCGCGGTCCTGATGGCGGCTGTTTCTTCTACACCACGGGTGGCAAACGCCGCGCATACTTTGACACCACGGCGAATTCACACTCGCTCGACGAGCCCTGCTACATCGTCGAGCCCAAGCCCATCGGCAGCCAGATCGTGCCGAACGGCCTGCCGGTCTTCACCCTGAACTACACCAATGACGACAGCGGAGACCGCAAGCTCGGCAGCGACTCCCGCCTCACCTTCACCGCACCAGCGGATGGTCGTTACATCGTCAAAGTCTCAGACACCCGTGCCTGGGGTGGCGAACGCTACGTCTATGCACTGTCCATCCGCCAGCCGATGCCCGATTTCAGCGTGAAGCTCGCCGGCATGAATCCCACCGTCATGCCCGGTGCCTCCGTCGGTTTCTCCTTCCGCGCAGAGCGCACAGATGGCCACGATGATCCCATCCAGATCGAAGTCACCGGCCTGCCCGCCGGTTATTATGCCTCCTCACCGCTCCTTATGGAAGCCGGGCATGATTTGATCAGCGGCAGCCTCCGCGCCGCGCCAGATGCCGCTGCAAATGCAGACTGGAGCAAGCTCAAGATCACCGCGAAATCCAAAGCCCTCACACATGACGCCGGCACCTTGGGCAAAGTCACACTCGGAGCCGCACCAAAATTCATCATCGTCATGGAGCCAGAGGCAGGCGGCAAGCCGGTCATGCGTGAGATCAAAGACGAAACCAAGCCTCTCGAAATCACGCTAGCTCCCGGTCAGACGGTGAAAGCCTGGATTCGCGCTGTGCGTCAGGGCAACGACGGCATCCTCAGTCTCGACGTGCATGGCCTGCCTCACGGCGTCATCGTCGATGACATCGGCCTCAACGGCGTGCAGATCCGCGAGAAAGAAAACGAGCGCCCCATCTTCTTCCGCGCCGCCAACTGGGTCAAAGACCAGGACAAACTCATCCACGCCGCCCTCAGCTCCGCCCGCAACGAACACGACAGCGCCGGACTGCAGACAAGCTTTCCGATCGTGATGAAGATCCGGAGGCCCGTGGGCGTGGCGGGGAGGTGAAGCTCGATGAGCGCGACAGCGTCCTGGAGTGCGCCGGTCCTCCGGCGCTTTCGAGTGTCCACTGACCTTCGCAAAGCTCCAGAGGGCTGGAGCACTCCCAAACGCTGCCGCGCCGTTCTGGTCACCAGTCAGCATCAACCTCAAAGTCATCCTCGACCTTCACTTTGTCAGTCTTGAAGCGTTGAATTGACTTCACCATCGCTGCGCTCGTCGTTTCTTCGAACCACGCTGCTGAGCACCATGGATAGTCTCTGGCTGAATGCACCAATCCGTGATGCACGGCATTTCTATGAGTGTAATTCAGCCGGGCGAAGTAAGAGGTCGGATGCGTGAGCTGGGTCTCACGAAAGTTATGCCACATGTTTCGACCGGGCATCCTGTCGATTTTGTTAACCCAACCAGCCAGCTTCACGTGCAGCACTTTGAGCATGTCTTGCAACGAGCCGGGATCAGCAGGTGATTTGGCGACGAAGTGATAGTGGTTTGAGAAAATGGCCCAAGCCTCCAAGTTCCAATCATACTCTTTGGCGACAGTCAGGAGGCCGCGTTGGACAACTTCAAGCCTCTGAGCGCTACGGAAATGATGCGCTTTCAGGTAGGTTGCAGCCGTCACGAAATAAGTACCACGCTCAGTTAGCCGATGCGGCGGTGCGTGGGGCCAGTCGATGGTCTTTGGCATGAAGACAAGTTGTCAAAAAGCGAAGGGTTTGGCAAGCCGCGACAGCGTCCTGGAGTGCTCCAGTCCTCTGGAGCTTTTCGCAGGCCGCTGAACGTTCGAAAGCGCCGGAGGACCGGCGCACTCCAAAACGCTCTCGCGGCTGATCATGCCGCCGAATTCCATTTCCACGCTACAAACCACCGTGCATTCGCGTTCCCATCCCCCTCATGAACCGCCGCCATTTCCTCAAGCAATCCCTCGCCGCCACCGCGTCCGTATCCGCTCCCGCCATCCTGAGCGCACGCTCCCCGAATTCCATGTTCCAGGTGGCCTCGATCGGAGTCGGCGGGATGGGAGCCGTGACGATGATGAGCGTCCTACAGCACTCCAAAGTGCGGCTTGTCGGCATGTGTGATGTGGACGCGAAGACACTCGAACTCGCTCGCGGCGGCAATGCAACCCGACGGAAAGAACTTCAAGACCCCGATGCCGCCAAGCGGCTGGAAGGCGCGGCACCGTTTCGTGATTACCGCGAGATGATCGCCAAGCTGGGCGACAGCATCGACGCGGTGACGATCGGCACGCCGGACCACATGCACGCCGCCATGGCAGTGACGGCGCTGCGCGCAAAAAAGCACGTCTATCTGCAGAAGCCGCTCACCCATCACATCCATGAGGCGCGGATACTTGGTGCCGAGGCAGCAAAGGCTGGAGTCACCACCCAGATGGGAACGCAGGGCCATTCCAGCATCGAAACCTCACTCGCCGTCGATCTCATCAAGAGCGGTGCCATCGGCAAGGTGAAGGAAATCATCTGCTGGGAGAACAAGAAAGCGAATTGGTGGCCCAAAGTCACCGAACGCAAAGCACAGGCCGATCCCGTGCCGACGAATCTCGATTGGAACCTGTGGCTTGGCGTGGCCGATGAAGTACCCTTTCTTGACGGTGCCTATCATCCCTCCATGTGGCGCTCCTGGGTCGATTTCGGCGTCGGCATGATGGGGGATATGGGCTGCCATTACTTCGACGTGGTCTTTGCCTGCCTCGGCCTCGCGGCACCTACCCGCGTCCGTTGTCTCGATGCAGGCAGCAAGGGCGATCTCTATGCCCAGAAACGCCATCTGGAACTCGAGTTCCCCGGCACACCGCTCTCGGCGGGCGACAAGATCAAGATGACCTGGACCGACGGCGGCTATCCGTATGACGCCCGCGTCATCAAGCCCAGCGTGCTCACCAAAGACACCCCCAGCGGCATCTTCTTCATTGGAGAAAACGGCAGCATCTTCAAGCCACACAGCCAGCGCCCATGGCTGTTGCCAGAGGAGAAATTCACCGGCTTCGCCTATCCGAAAACCCGCATCGCAAACCATTACACCGATTGGGTGGATGCCTGCATCAAGGGCGAGAAAGCCGCCGCCGACCTGCCCACTTACGGCTGTCCCGTGACGGAGGCGGTGCTCCTCGGAGTCCTTGCCGAGCGCAATCCCGGCGGCTGGATCGAATGGGACGCCACCGCTGGCCAGGTGACAAACCAGCCCGCACTCAATGCCCAGCTCACGCGCAAATACCGCGATGGCTGGAGCGTCGCCGGACTGGGCTGAAGGTGCCTGAACATCCTCAAAGCAAGCACAAAAAAGAGTGTAAGTTGTTTATCAGCGGCGTTGCACTCGGCCAATGTCGTCGTAGCATCGTAGAGTTATTTAATGAGCGCGCATGAGCACAAACCAGACTCACGTCTGAAGCAGGCCGAGAAGATCGCCACCCATCCGGAGCAGTACAAAGTCTGCGAAGGCTGCGGCTCCATCGTGGTCACGCGCGCCATCACCTGCCCGAGCTGCCATGCCTACCTCTTTGACGCCACCTCCGTGCGAGTGATTGCACAGGCCAAGGAGCTCGCACTGCGTGCTGCGAATTCGGTGCTGGCCTCGGACTTGTCGTAATCCGGCTCAGCGCTTGGGCATCGCATCCGGTGTCTCACCACGCAGCAGTTTGCCCAGCATGCCCGTGAGCCACAGGTAGTGATCGTTCGGCAGCTGAGGCTCCGCGAGGAAGCGGCTTTCACCCACCGGCGGATGATTGTCGATTTTGAAAATGGCGGTGCCTTCATCCAGTTCATCAAACATGGCCACGTAGAGCATCTGCGCTCCGGCCTTCTTGGCCGCAGTCGCCTGAGACCAAAGGAATTGGCCGCCAAGACGTGGGATCGCATCAAACTTCGCCTCTTGATTGCGTGACTTCGAGAGGTTCGTCCAGCTGAAGCCCGGGAAGAGGACCGGCAGGTAATCAACCTTTTGCTCGGCACACCATGCGAGGTCCGGCTTCAGAACTTTCTCCCCACGGCTGGCGGCGTCCAGCGGCGTGCCGTACCGCCCGACTGCCCATGGGCTGACGATGTCCGCACGGGCGATGAGTGCATGCAACTGGGGGTCTTGGATGCAGTCATGGTCCAGCGTGCGCCAGTAGTAGGGTACGCCCAGCATGATGGCACAGCCGCCGAATTCAGGATCATCACGCAGAAATGTGATGAGGCGTGACCACTCTTCGAGCATCGGCGCACGGTCGTTAAAACCCAGGCCCCACAGCGCCAAGAGGGGCTTGCCATGATGTTTGAAATAGCTGGAGCCCTTGGGGTCCAGACGCTTCTCGGTGATGAGCCGCTTCCAGTCGTCGATCACCAGCTGAATGCCGTCCTCCTTGATGCCGCTGAGATCATACATCAGCGTCAGTCCGCGCCCGTTGGCGGCGGCGGCAGCCTGACAGTGGGCAAGGACCTGATCCATTGGATCACGAAACCGCTTGTCGCGTGTGGTGGCGGCGAAGCGCTGCACAAAGGCACCGTCAATGCCGTAGTCGCGCATCCATTTGAAATGCAGCTGCACGACGGCTGGATGCACGGAACTGAAGACTGCGGCGGTGCGGCCATCGGCATGCTTGAACGGCGTCGCCACACGGGCCTCCTTCGGCAGTTCACTCACATCCGGCCACAGCTCGATGTGCGAGTGCCCCGACTCGAAGCTTTTGCCTGCGGCGTAATGGTGCCAGCCATTGTTGCTGCCATCCCCCTCACAGCGGAACCAGCCCTGATAGCCGCAGACGACTTTGCCCGTGAGCGTGCTCGTATCCACGTTCTGGGCATGGACACTGAGGGTGAGGAGAGCAGGCAGAATGAGAAACCGGAGCATGAGGGATGTTTTCATTGACGTCAGCAGGGCGTCAAGGTGTGATGTGGCACGCATGAAACGACGCGCTTTTGTGAGTACGCTGGCCGCATGGCCGATGGCTGCTGCTGCGGCTTCCAAGTTCGACAAGATTCGCGGCATCGCCGAAGCGTTCCTGCGCGAACAGGGCATCCATGGCATGAGCATCGCCTATGGCAGGGCGGGAAAGATCGACTTCGAGGCGGGCTATGGCTTTGCCGATGCGGATGGCACCGAAGCTGTCACGCCGCAGCACCGCTTTCGTATTGCCAGTATCTCCAAACCGATCACGGCCACCGCAGTGATGATGTGCATCGAAAAAGGACTGCTGCAGCCCGACAGCAAGGTATTCGGCCCGCAGGGCATCCTGAGTGGCGATTACAGCGGGGATGTGGCGGCGGTCACCGTCGATCACCTGCTCACCCACACCAGCGGCGGCTGGGCGAACGACAAGAACGATCCCATGTTCAAAAATCCACAGATGAAGCACGCTGAGCTCATCGCCTGGACGCTGGCCAACCAGAAACAAACCCACAAGCCGGGAGAGAACTTCGCCTATTCAAACTTCGGCTACTGCGTTCTGGGCCGCGTGTTGGAAAAGGTCCTGAAGCTGCCTTACGACAAGCTGATCACGCAGGAAATACTCACAAAATGCGGCGTCACCAGCATGCAGATAGCTGGCAACACCCTGGCAGAACGGAAGCAGAATGAGGTGATGTATCTCACACCCAAACCGGGCGCAGCCTACGGCATGAACGTCTCACGCATGGACTCTCACGGCGGCTGGATCGCCACAGCGGGAGATCTAGTGCGCTTTGCCTCGCAACTGCCGGTGTTGCTCAACCAGGATTCAATTCGTGCGATGACCACCCACGATGTCAGCGAGGGCTACGCACGCGGTTGGCACGTAAACAAGGCACCCAACTGGTGGCACTCCGGGTCTCTGCCCGGAACCACCACCATCATGGTCCACACTGCCAAAGGATTCTGCTGGGCCGGATTGCTCAATGGCCGCAGCGAAAAGCTCGGCCTCGCTCTGGACAAGCTAATGTGGCAGATGGGCGGCTTGGTGAAGATATGACGGCGGTCATTTCAACTGTTTGCCAGTTTTCGTTTTCCAATTCGTATTCTGCATCCACTTCTCATTTCCCACCATGACACCCCAGCAAAAAGCAGAATCCCTCGGTCTCGTTTTCACGAAGCAACCACCCGCCTACCTGAACCTCTGCATCCGCAGCGGCAATCAGCTCCTCACCTCCGGCCATGTGAGCGATCTCAAAGGCAAGCTGGGCGCTGGTGTCTCGACCGAGGACGGCTACAAGGCCGCCAAGAACTGCGCCGAAAAGGTGCTGCGCTCCGTGTGGGACACCCACGGCACGTTGGACGGCCTCAAAGTCCTCAAGGTGCTCGGCTGCGTGAACTCCACGCTGGAATACACCGACCAGCACCTCGTCATCAACGGCTGCTCCGATCTGCTGCACGAAATCTTCGGCAAGGAAGGCGACGGCTACCACGCCCGCAGCGCCCTGGGCTTTGTGCAGCTCCCCACTGGCGCAGCCGTGGAGGTCGAGGCGCTCTGTGAGATCAAGGCGTGACCCGGACGGGGCCAAAGCGCCGTGAGGTTGTCTTTTGGCCGGGGTTGGGTATTCTCCCAACCCCCAATGCCACGCGTCCACATCAAAACCTACGGCTGCCAGATGAACGAACGCGACACCGAACAGGTGTCGCAGATGTTCGTCGAGCGCGGCTACACCATGACGGCGCGTGATGAGGACGCGGACGTGGTGCTGATCAACACCTGCTCCGTGCGCGATCAGGCGGAGCAGAAAGCCCTGGGGAAAATGGGCATGGTGCGGCGGCGGCGCACGCCCCTAGTCACCGGCTTCATGGGCTGCATGGCGCAGAGCCGCGGCAGCGAACTGGTGAACAAGGCGAACGTGGACCTCGTCGTCGGCACGCAGAAGTACCATCGCGTGGTGGACTACGTGGACGAGATCATCCGCGCCAAAGAAGCGAAGCAGATGGACGACGAGCGCTTCTCCATCGTCGACGTGGAAGAAGAAGCCTCCTCCCAAAACACCATCCGTGATCACACGCTGAAGGAAAAGCAGGCCAGCGCCTTCGTCAGCATCATGCAGGGCTGCAACATGAAGTGCACCTTCTGCATCGTGCCCTACACACGCGGTGGCGAGCGCGGCCGGCCCATCGCCGATATCGTCGAAGAAGTGAAACGCCTCGCGGATCGTGGTGTGAAAGAAGTCACCCTCCTCGGCCAGATTGTAAATCTCTACGGCAGGCATGAATTCCCGGCAGTGGACGGCAAAAGCCCCTTCGTGCAGCTGCTGGAGGCTGTGCACGAGGTGACTGGCATCAAACGCATCCGCTTCACCAGCCCGCATCCGATTGGCTACAAAAAGGATCTCATCGAAGCCTTCACCTACCTGCCGAAACTCGCGGAACATGTGCATCTGCCTGTGCAAAGCGGCAGCGATGCCATCTTGAAGCGCATGCACCGCCCTTACACCGCGGCCAAGTTCACCGAACTCGTCCAGCGCATTCGCGAGGCGCGCCCAGACATCGCCGTGACGACAGATGTGATCGTCGGCTTCCCCGGCGAAACCGAAGAGAACTACCTGGAAACGCGGCAGATGTTTGAAACCATCGGCTTTGACAACGCCTTCGTGTTTCGTTATTCCAAACGCCGTGGCACACCCGCTGCAGAGATGGAAGAAGCCATTCAGGTGCCGGAACGCGTCAAAGAAGAGCGCAATCAGGATCTGCTCGGTCTGGTCAATCGCATCGCCTTGCCGATGTATGACAAGCTCGTGGGCAAAGAAGTTGAAATTCTCTGCGAAGGACCCAGCAAGACGAACGATCAGCGCCTCACAGGCCGCACAGGCTCCAACCGCATCGTAGTCTTCGACGGCAATCCCGAACGCCACACGGGCGAAATCTTCAAGGTGCGCGTCGCTGAAGCCGGACACTTCACCTTGTTTGGCGATCCCGTGCTGCATGCATGAGCGCAGCGCTGCAAGTCGAACTGCGCCCGCTCACTCGTGAGCATGCCCCCGCGTTTTGCCAGCTGGTCATAGCCCTGGCCGAGTTCGAAAAGCTGACTCCGCCGGATGAGACCGCTCAGGCACGCCTTGTCGAGGATGCCCTGGGCGCAAAGCCGCGCATCGAAGTCTGGCTCGCGTTTGTAAACGAGAACGTGGCTCCCTGCGGCTACATGATTCTCGTGGAGACCTATTCAAGCTTTCTCGCGCTGCCGACCCTCTATCTCGAAGACCTCTTTGTCCTCCCCGAGCGCCGCAAAGCCGGCGTGGGCGGCTCCTTGCTCACAAAGGTGGTAAGCCTCGCGCATGAGCGCGGCTGCGGCCGCGTGGAGTGGACGGCGCTCGATTGGAACGTGAACGCCCAACAAGTCTATGAGCAGCGCATCGGTGCCAAACGCATGAGCGAGTGGCTGCTCTACCGCATGACGCGCGAAGACATGCAGCGCCTCCTCGACCGCGACGCGTCCTAGAAGGACATCGTCGGCACGTCGATCAGGGAATAGACCTCAACAGGATCAGGCTGCCCCTTCACCGGATGGACGCCGGCGTTTTGGTACAGTTGCAGACCTTCCGGCCAGCCATTGAGAAACGGCGCACCAGCGAGCACAGGCACCTGCAGCTTGCGGGTCAGACTCTCGATGCGGAATGTCACGTTCACCGCTTCACCCACAGCGGTGTTCACTCCACGCCCCATGGCACCCAGGGCCACATCACCAATGTTCAGGCCGATGTGGCAATGAACTTCCAGGTTCATGTTCTCCTTCAGCCATTTGCGCTTGGGAGATTCACTGGAATCAGGACTGCTGAGAATCTTGGCGGCCTCGGTGGCCTTGATTCGGGAACTGATGTCATCTCCCGGCCAGTAGGCAAAGACACCGTCGCCGATGAACTTGTCGATGATGGCATCGCGGGTTTTCAGAACCTTCTCGCACTGCGCATACCACTCACGCAGCATGGCAGCCACTTCCTCAGCGCTGAGCTGGGAGGAGATGGTGGTGAAGTTGCGCAAATCGCCCACGAGCAAGGTGGCGCGCACGGTCTTGACCGGCAGCGCGATGGTATGCAGCGACTGCGTGCTGACGTTTCCCGACTCGCTCGGCGGGCGTTCTTCGTCCTGGCTGTCAAAAATAAAGGTGCTGGTGCCAAACTGCACGCGATCACCATGCCGCAGAGCCCGCGCCGTGGTCACTGCCACATCGTTGACGAAACTGCCGTTCGCGCTGCCAAGATCAGAAACCCAGAACAGCTGCCCATCCCGCCGGATCGTGGCGTGCTGGCGTGAGACACCACCGTCCACCAGCCTGATGCTGGCATCAGGGCTGCGCCCGACCAGATTGAAGTCCTCGAGAGTGATCTCGAGTTCTTTCTCCAGTGATTTGAGTGTGGCGCCCATGTGGGTAGTTAAAAGGAATGCTCTTTTGAAGCAATTTACACGCCGTAAGTCAAGCGCGGTCGTCTTCCTGCTACAAGGTTTTTCGCAGGTTCTTTCGAAAGCGTTGCGGCATCTTGAAAATCAACTCTTAAATTCTGCCGGCTTTATGGCTTGGCGCGACGATATATTTGCCATTGCCGCAGGCTCCTCCACCATGGTTCATGCATCGGTTTTTTAGCAGACGAATCAGTGTCGTCGTCTTCCTGACTTTTTGGGCTGTCGCCAGCATCGTGCGTGCCCATGTAGTGCCTAATATGACGGTCGAGGTGGAATTCGACTCCGCAGGCGGCTACACGCTGCGCATCAATGTCGATCCACGCACCTTTCTCGCCTCCGATCCCACCTCCCTGCCGCCCGTTCCGGCCTCATGGTACCTGGAGCAGACGCCCGAGCAGGTCGCCGCGACCCATGAAAAAGCGCAGCAATATCTCGCCAGTTCGCTGGGGTTGCTGTTCAATAAGCAAAAGACCCCGCTGCCTGCCTGCAAAATTCAGGCCATGGACGGTGCTGACAACACCCCCCTCAAAGCAGACACCCAGGAAGTACACCTGCTCGCCACAGCCAGCGGCCAGTTGCCGGCGAATTCCACCACCTTCCAGGTCGATTTTGCCAAAGATGCCAACACCAGCCTGATCCTGCTGCACTCCATGGCAGGAAAGACCGAACTTCGTCCCCAGGTGATATTCCCCGGAGAGACCAGCCGTCCCTTCCAGCTCCACGTGGTCGCAGCAGCAGTCGCGCCAGCCGACGCTCCGGCATCCAAAACCAACAACATCTATCTCATCATCACAATCTCCGTGGCTTGCATCGTGATCATCACCGGCTGGCTGCTGCTCAGCCACTACCGTCACCACCACCGTGCGCACCGAAAGCCCGGTGCTGGAAAAATGTGAAAAACTACCTCTTTCATGCCTCCGAAGCGGGGTTAATCCTGTCCCCCGCCGCATGTCAGATTCCTTCGTCCATCTTCATCTCCACACCGAATATTCGCTGCTAGACGGCGCTGTGCGCATCGATGCGCTCATGAAACGCGTGAAGGAGCTGGAAATGCCTGCCGTGGCCATGACCGACCATGGCAATCTCTACGGCGCCATCGACTTCTACATGGCCGCCAAAAAGGCCAAGGTGAAGAGCATCATCGGCTGCGAGGCCTACCTCGCTCCCGGTTCCATGATGGACAAAAACGAAGTGCCGGGCCGCAAGCGCTCCTCGCATCTCACCCTGCTCGCCTCCAGCAACGAAGGCTTCGAAAATCTCTCCAAGCTGATCACCAAGGGCCACCTCGACGGCCAGTGGTACAAGCCCCGCGTGGACAAAGACGCCCTGCGCGAGCACGCCAAGGGCCTCATCTGCCTCAGCGGCTGTATCAACGGCGAAATCAACGAACTTCTCCTCTCCGACCGCAAGGACGAGGCGGAAAAAAGCCTGCTGGAGTTTCGCGACATCTTCGGCCCCGAAAACTTCTACCTCGAAATCCAGGACCACAACATGGAGGCCCAGCGCAAAAGCGCCCGGCAGATGATCGAGTGGGGCAAGCAGTACGATCTCAAGACCGTCGCCACCAACGACGTCCATTTCCTCAATCGCAGCGATCATGAGTCCCACGACATCATGATCTGCATCGGCACCGGCGCCAGCATCTACGATCAGAACCGCATGACCTACTCCCCGGAGGTCTATTTCAAGACCGCCGAGGAAATGCGCGCCCTGTTCTCCGAAGTGCCCGAGGCCTGCGATGCCACCCTCGAAATCGCCGAGCGCTGCGATCTCAAGATCCATCTCGATTCCACCAGCATCGAGCGCTATCCGCAGTACCCCATGCCCGACGGCGGGGATCGCAATGAATACCTGCGCAAGCTGACGATGGACGGCCTCGAACTTCGCTATGGCCGCGATCGTGCGCTCAATGACGAGGTGCTGCATGAGCGCATGGAGGTCGAGCTCGCCCTGCTGAAGGAGAAAAACTTCACCAGCTATTTCCTCATCGTCTGGGACTTCATCAACTGGGCCCGCGAGCACGACATCCCCGTCGGCCCCGGTCGTGGTTCCGCCGCCGGATCACTCGTCGCCTTCTGTCTTGGCATCACCGACATCGACCCGCTCCGCTTCGAACTCGTGTTCGAACGATTCCTCAATCCCGAGCGTGTCAGTCCTCCCGATATCGATATTGACTTCTGCCAGACACGTCGTCCTGAGGTCATTCAATACGTCCGCGAAAAATACGGCGACCTCAGCGTCTGCCATATCATCACCTTCGGAACCATGGGCGCCAAGTCGGTCATCCGCGACGTCGGTCGCGTCATGGGCTGGAGCTACGGCGACAGCGACGCGCTGTCGAAGATGATTCCGAACGAGTTGAACATCGACCTGGAGGAGTCGGTGAAGAAAAATCCCGATCTCGCCGCGAAGCTCGAGTCCGACGGCAATGCTCAGGAACTCTGGCGGCATGCCACCTTCCTCGAAGGCCTCACGCGCGGCACGGGCGTTCACGCCGCCGGTGTCGTCATCGGTGATCGCCGTCTCGACAACTTCATCGCCCTCACGCGAGACAAGGAAGACGCCATCCTCTCGCAGTACGCGATGAAGCCGCTCACCGAGCTGGGCATGCTCAAGATGGACTTCCTCGGCCTTAAAACGCTGACGGTGATCCACGAAGCCGAGTACTGGATCCACAAGCGCGTCCCCGGCTTCAGAGTGGCCAATGCGCCCCTCGAAGACACCAAGACCTTCGATCTCATCAAACGCGGCGAAACGGTCGCCGTCTTCCAGATGGAATCTGGCGGCATGGTCAACACCTGTAAGCAGCTCGGTCCTGATACCATCGAGGAAATCATCGCTATTCTGGCGCTGTATCGTCCCGGCCCGATGCAGTTTATTCCAGACTACATCAAGCGTAAGAAGGGTGAGGAGAAAGTGGACTATCCACATCCGCTGCTGGAGAAGATCTCCAAGGAGACCTACGGCATTCTGGTCTATCAGGAGCAGGTCATGCAGGCCGCGAACTTGCTCGCCGGCTTCTCCCTCGGACAAGCTGACTTGCTCCGCCGAGCGATGGGTAAAAAAGACGCCGCCGAGATGGCCCGCCAGCGTCTCATCTTCGTGGAAGGCTGCCTCAAGACGAACGACATCCAGGCAAAGCTCGCGAACTCCATCTTCGACTTGCTCGAAAAATTCGCGCAATACGGCTTCAACAAGTCGCACTCCGCCGCCTACGGAATCGTCACCTATCGCACGGCCTATCTGAAGGCAAACTACCCCGTCGAATTCATGGCGGCGGTGCTCAGCTATGAAATCAGCAATCCTGACAAGATCGCCAACTTCGTCAGCGAGTGCTTCGAAATGGGCATCAAGGTGCTGCCGCCGGACGTCAACAAGTCCTCGCTCAAGTTCGCTCCTGAGCGGTTTGAAACCGAAGAGGATGTGCCAAACGCCATCCGCTACGGCCTCAGTGCCATCAAGAACGTCGGGGAAGGCGCCATGGAGGCCGCCATTGCCGAACGTGAGAAGAACGGCCTCTACACCAGTCTCGAAGATTTCGCCGCACGCCTCGACAACCGCGCCGTGAACAAGAAGCTCATGGAATCCCTCGTCAAAGCAGGGGCCTTTGACTTCACCAAAGAGCCGCGCGCCGTGATGTTCGCCAAGCTCGAGCAGGTGCTCGCTTCCGCCGCCTCCATGCAGAAGGACAAAAAAGCAGGCCAGGGCGGCCTCTTTGATGACTTCGATCTCGCGCAGCCCAAATCCAAAAAGAACGAAGCGGCCGCGCCCTCCATCGTGTGGACTACAGATGAGGTTCTCTCCTTTGAAAAAGAACTGCTCGGCTTCTACGTCAGCGGCCATCCGCTGGACAGCTACCGCGGGCATTTTGATACGTCGAAGCATGCCAAGATCGCCGCCATTGAGGAGATCGACACCAAGGAGAAAGCGCAGACCATTTCCATCGCCGGCATTATGAGCCAGCTCGAAGTGCGCTACTCCAAGCGCGACAACCGTCCCTTCGCCACCTGCAAGTTCGAAGATTTCACCGGCCAGGTCGAGATGATGTGCTGGAGTGACGACTACGAAAAGCTCAAGGATGTGCTCGCCGACGGTGCCGTGCTCTCTCTGCGTGTGCGCGTCAGCAAAGACCAGAAGACCGACGGCAACCGCGTCACTCTCAATGGTGCTGTGCCGCTCAAGCCCAAGGCCGCCAAACCGCGCAATGCCGGCGACCCCGATCCTTCCGAGCCACCACCGCCAAAGCCACCCGTGCCACCAAGGCCGGTGGTCTTAAAGCTCAACGGCACGCATGATGAAACAGATCTTGAGCGCATTCATGAGGTGTTGATCGCGCATCCCGGCACGCTGCCTGTCTTTTTTGAAATCACCAAGAATGGTTGCAAAGCCCGGCTCGAACTCGACGAAAGCTTTCGAGTAACGCCAAGCCCGGATCTGCGCCGCGCGCTGACCATCTGGCTGTGAGCAGTCTCGCACTTCTCACACTCACTGGGAATCTGCAAACAGCGTATGGCACGGGTATTGTAGCTCGGAGCCGGAGCGAAGCGGAGACAGCCGAAGGCAATTCCGATACCGAGTCGCGTCCTTCGCGGAATCGGCACTCCGCGCGACATCGCCGCATGTCAACGCTGGGAGTGTGAGAAGTGCGGGCTACTCCAGCGGCACCGCCACCTTCTCGCCCAGAAACTTGGGCTGTGTGCCGAGCATGTTCACATCCAGTACGGCTTTGACGCAGGCCAGTTTCTCCCGCAAAAACGTCTTCACGGAAAGTGCCACCGGCACGTCCTTGGCATCCAGCCCGTACGCTTCGATTCCAAACGCACGCGCCAGATAAATGGCCCGCGCATTGTGAAATCGTTGTGAAACAAAAATCATGCGCTGCTGACCAAAGACCTCCTTGGCCCGCACCACCGAGTCCAGCGTACGGAATCCGGCATAGTCGCACACCACCTTCTCCGCCGGCACTCCCATCTGCATCAGCATGCGCTTCATGTCCGTAGGCTCATCGTAGCCTTGCGCACCGTTGTCACCGCTCACGATCAGCGCCTTCACCCTGCCCGCTTTGAAAAGCGCCGCCGCAGCCTCCATGCGCGGGAGAAAGAACAGATTGGCCCTGCCGTCAGCAAGTCTTGCTGACGTGCCTAGCACCACCGCCACGGGAGCCTCAGGCACCCCTTCAACCGCATCAAAGCACCGACCTTGCGCGCTTCGTTCGACCCATCCTTCGCAGCCAAAGACGAAACCAAGCCCCGCCACGGCCAAAACAGCGACCCACACCCACCGGCGCTTGAGGATTGTCTTCATGCCAAACTCCTCCCGCCACTTCACACAGCCTGCAAGCCGCTGCTTCTATCATTTTGCCAAAACCCCATTCACGGCACACTATCGGGAAACACATGCGCCCCAACCGCCCCGAACAACCCGTCGCCCGCCAGAACCGCCACTCCCGTTCTGACAACCACGTGCGTGTCTATGAAGAAGGAGACATCCCCGCGATTCTCGAAGGCAAGACCAGCCCCCTCGTCCTGATCCTCGACTGCGTTCAGGACCCGCACAATCTCGGTGCCTGCCTGCGCACAGCCGATGCCGCAGGTGTCTGCGCCGTCATCATGCCCAAGGACAAAACCGCGCCCATCACCGAAACCGTCGTCCGCGTGGCCTGCGGCGGTGCGGAAAACATCCCGCTCATCCGCGTTACCAATCTGGTGCGCGCCATGGACAAGCTCAAGGAGCTTGGCATCTGGCTCGTCGGCACTGGTGATGAAGCCACCCAGAGCCTCTATGATCTCGATCTCAAAGGCGGCATCGGCATCGTCATGGGCGCCGAAGGCCCCGGCATGCGCCGCCTCACCGGCGAGCACTGCGACTTCCTCGTCAAGATTCCCATGGGCGGTAAAGTGGATTGCCTCAACGTCTCCGTCGCCACCGGCGTGTGTTTGTTTGAATGTGTCCGGCAGCGTCAGCCCAAAAAATGAGTGCGGAGCGAAACATCGTCGTGCTCACCGGCGCAGGCATGTCCGCCGAATCCGGCGTTCCGACGTTTCGCGGTGTGGATGGTCTTTGGGAAGGCCATCGCATTGAAGAGGTTGCCTCGCCTGAAGGTTTCGCGCGCGATCCCGAACTCGTTCATCACTTTTACAATCTGCGTCGTGCCGCGTTGAGCACTGTGGAGCCCAATGCAGGTCATCTTGCTCTCGCCCTTCTGGAGCGCGAATGGCAGGGCCGGTTTCTCCTCGTCACCCAAAACGTGGACGATCTGCACGAACGCGCTGGCAGTGAAAAACTCATCCACATGCACGGCGAGCTCCTCAAGGCCCGCTGCGAACTCTGCGACGCGGTGTTGTCCTGGAGCAAAGACTTGTCATCCGGCACACGCTGTCGTGCCTGCGGCGAGATCGGCGGCATGCGCCCGCACATCGTTTGGTTTGGCGAGTTCCCATTCGAGATGGAAACCATCATGAATGCTTTGAAGAGCGCTGATATTTTTCTCTGCATCGGCACCTCCGGAGTGGTGTATCCCGCCGCCGGCTTTGCCCAGACAGCTGCGCAAAACCGTTCCTGCCGCCTCGTCGAATTCAACATCGAAAGCACCGAGATCTCACGCCAGTTCCGCGAGCGCGTCATCGGCCCTGTGTCCGTGGAACTGCCCAAGTTCGTTGAGCAGCTTCTGTCGGACACGCACAGACAGGCCTGGTTAGAACGGTGATGGGCCCAAGACCAGATCTTGGATATCCCGATCACCTACTGCCGCACTGTCACGACGGCGCGGTGGTGGTCCGTCCGGCCCTCCGGGACCACGACCGCGTTGATCCGGCTCTTCTGGCGTGTGACCAATCACAATGTCCCAGGTGGCGACGAGTTCCTTGCTCTCGGCGCTCATGGGTTTGAACTCACGAATAACAGAGAGCCGTTGCTGCTCCGTGCCCATGCTGCGCAGGATGCCGTCGCGGTCATTCTGCGGGATGCCTGCGATGAACAGCTGCGTGGTCAGCATGCTTTTTTCGTTCTGCTTCACGCGGATGTGGTAGTGCAGCGTGCGGCCCGTGTACAGGCCGGGCAGGATGGTCCGGAAGCGATATTCGCCCTTGGTGTTGGTTTCGATTTTCCCATAGCCCTGGAACTGCGGGTCGCGCTCCTTGCCCTGCTGCGTTCCCCGGCTGTGGATGTAGCAGCCGTTGTTGTCAGACTGCCAGAGCTCGATCACCGCATCTTGAATCGGCTTGCCATCCACATTCAGCAGCCGTCCACCGAACTCTGTCACGACCCCGCTCGCAGGAGCTTTCCCGCCGATGATCATCGTGAGATCATTGTCCTGATCGAGCGGCAGGTGGTCAGGATAGTACGGCCCTTCCGTCGCGCGCGGCGTCAGTGTGAGCGCCTCGGCATACACGCCGCCGGTGATGATCCCGCCGGTGGTCAGCAGCAGGCTGTGCAGCAGTTTGCGACGGCTGAGCGGAATGTGAAAGAGGGGAATCGTGGTGTTCATGAGCGGGGTTTTGTTTCCCGTCAAACCCACCCATCCCATGTTGGTTGCGCGTGAAAAAATTCAGCGCGAGTCAGTGCAGATCGCAGCTGCGAGACTTTGCATCACGATGTTCGCGGAACTTGTTTCACCAGGTCGGCTTGGCAATGACCGGCTTGTGGCCAGTCACCTGCACTTCGTACCAGCCCGGAAATCCGCGCCATTTCACCCTGCCTTTGGCATTCGTTTTCAAAGTGACTTCCGTATGCCATCTGCGGCCAATCCATTCTTCCAGCAATTCACCGCGTTTGCGGATGCTCCAGTCCTTGTTCCAGGACGCGGCCGCAGGTTTCCAGTGCGAACCTTCCCAAAAGCCCCAGAGCAGAAAGCTGGTGTAAGCCGAATGGCTGAACACCGCGATGAGCATATCACGTGTGTAATCTGCCGCCAGCTCCTCATCCTCCGTCGTCACGATGTCATACTCGGTGATGCACTGATGCGGCACCACCTCTGCAAAGCGATCCGTCACAGCCAGCAGATGCTCAGGCGAAGGCAGGTAGCTTTCATCAAAGTGCGCCTGATTGCCGAGTCCATACACGGTGAGCCCCGCCTTGTTCAGTGATTCAATGTAAGTGAGCGTGTCATCACATTGCGGCCCCGGACGGAACACCTGATCCTCGTTCACGCAGAAAGGCAGCTGGGTCAGTGATCTTGCCAGCTTGAAAACGTCACGATCCAGCTGCTCCAGACCGGGTCGCTTGTTTAGCATGTCCGCACCGTTCCAGGCGATGGGGTGGTTGATCACATCCCACTCAATCACGCGGTCTTTCACAAACTCCAGCCGCTCCTTCACACTGGCGAGCGTCCGCTCGCGAATGACCGCGCTGTCTTTGATGTCATGCAGATTGAACGGCGTGGCCACCTGCATCAGGTAATGCCCGCGCACAGGAATGTGGCGCTCCGCGAGCCAGGCAAAGGCCTGGTCCAGCTCCGCATTCCGTTGAGCTTTGCGTTTCTCATCGAAATCCGGTGACCAGTTGCCATCCTTCAAATCATTCTCAAACACCACGATGCTGAAGAGCCGGTCAATGATTTCGCGGTAGCGCTTGTCGTCATCGCTTTCACCGCTGAAACGCTTGGCCACCACCGCTGTTCCAAACTCAAAGGCATGACGATGCAGCGTGAGTTTCACCTCTGTGTTTGCCGCCGGTTTGCCGTCATCACCCGTGACAATCATGGAGAGATCCGCCTTGCGGTGCTGCTCGATGCGTTCCAGTGCCGCCTTGCGCCAGGGCGCATCTGGTTCACGGCCCGGGTAGCTTCGTTTGGTCATCTTGGCCCGCGGGAAACGGCTGACATCCGTGTTGGCCGGATACTTGAGCACACGAATGCTTTCGACCTCGATGCTCTGCTCCTTGTGTCCGCACAGCAGCACGACGGCAGTCGTGCCAGCCTGAATCGCTTCGCTGGAAACAAAAGTCACCGGCTGCTCCGTCCATTCAGGATGGATGTCCACGCCGACACTGTCGCCAAACGAAGTGTAAGGTGCTTTACGCAGCTGCAACTTCGCCTGAACATCCCCTGAGACCGCAGTGCCAACGACCCGCGCCTTGATGATCGCCAGCACCCGCTCGTCCTTCGCGATTCCCTCGACCACTGACGCCGTAAATTGCACCGCGTAAGCCTTGACCGCATCCGGCTTCGTGATGACGATGCGCTTTCCGAGCGCCAAATCCTCCACTTTTCCAACTGCCGCAGAGGCAGATGCCTCCAGAGCAGATCCGCCACGCACATCCATGCCTCCGGGGGGCACCTCAAGCGCTTGCAGGCGGCAGACCGTGGCGAGAAAGAAGACCGTCAGGAAGCTCAGGCGTTTCATGGTGGCGGCGCACCTACCTCCGATTGTGCACTATTCAAGCCGGGAGCCGTCTGCCATGCCCACCTGCTACTTTTTGGATTTCTTATGCTCCGGCGTCATGGCGCCTTCTTTGCCCTCGGGCCAGCTGGCACCCTCGGTGATCCATTCGCGGATGAGGTTCACTTCATCTTTGGGAATGCGGTGGCCTGTGGCAGGCATGGCTTTTTTGTCCTTGGCTGGCAGCGTCAGCACAAGATACAGCATGCTTTTCTCCGCATTTTTGGGCACGATCACCGGCCCAGTTTTGCGCTTTTTGAAAGCCAGTGCACGAGTTTGCAAATTGAGATCTCCCAGCAGCGTCTCCGAGTTGTGGCACTCGACACAGCGATCAGCGAGGATCGGTTTGATTTGTTTCACAAAATCCACCGGTGAATCTCCGGCGGCATGGAGACCGGTGGTGGCTGCGAGGCAGGCGACGAGCGCGATTCGAGAATGAATGTTCATGGGGAAAGCATCCTTGATTTGCCGGAAGGCGTCTCGGCGTGGGTTGTGACTCAATGAGCGCATCTTGTCTCCTTCCCGGTTGCTCCTACGTGCGCGTGCCTGCATCATGTTGCATGAACATCGACCAAATAACCGCCCGCATCTGTGCGTTTCGTGACGCCCGGGACTGGATGCAGTTTCACAGCCCGAAGGAACTCGCCATCGCCATCACGGCGGAGGCGGGGGAGCTGCTGCAGCACTTCGTCTGGCAGCAGCCGGAGCAGATGGAGCAGCGAGTGAAGGACAAAATGCCGGAATTGAAGGACGAAATGGCCGATGTGGCCATCCTGCTCTTTGAACTCGCGCACAATCTCGGCGTCGATCTCGGTCAGGCGATGCTCGACAAGATTGAGCGCAATGAAACACGCTATCCCGTGGCGAAGGCACGTGGATCGAACGCCAAATACAACGAGCTGTGAGCGAAGCCGAAGTTCCAACACCGCATCGTCGTCGTCCGCGTTATTCTGGCAAGAATCCGCGACGTTTTGAAGACAAATACAAGGAACTCAATCCTGAGCGCTATGCCGAGACCATTGCCAAGGTGCGCGCATCCGGGAAAACACCTGCAGGTCAGCATGTGCCGATTTTGCTGAGCAAGATTATGCAAATTCTTGCACCCCAGCCCGGCGAACGCGCCGTGGACTGCACGCTGGGCTATGGCGGCCATGCCGGTGCTTTGCTCAAAGCCGTGCAACCGGGCGGCACCCTGCTCGCGCTCGATCAGGACCCTTTGGAAATTGTACGCACTGAGGCGCGCTTGCGTGCCAGCGGTTGCGAAGAATCGGCCCTTGTCGTGAAGCGCATGAACTTCGCCGGGCTGCCCCGGGCCCTTGGCGAACTCGGCTGGAGCGATGGTGCGGACGTGCTGCTCGCCGACCTCGGCTGCTCCTCCATGCAGTTCGACAATCCCGCCCGTGGGTTCAGCTTCAAGCACGACGGCCCGCTCGACATGCGCATGAATCCGCAACGCGGTGTCTCTGCACGCGAGTTTCTGCAAAAACTCAGTGCTGAAAAGTTCACTGGCATTCTCAGCGACAATGCGGATGAGCCGCACGCGAAACTGCTCGCTCAGGCATTGGCCGAAACCGACCACGCCACCACGCGTTCACTGGCCGAAGCGGTGCGCCGTGCGCTGCCGCACCGGGTGAATGAGGAGGACCGAGACGCCACCGTGCGCCGCGTTTTCCAGGCCTTGCGCATCGCCGTGAATGAGGAGTTTACCGCGCTGGACACTTTTTTGCGTCAATTGCCCACCTGTTTGCGCAGTGGTGCACGTGTCGCCATTCTCACCTTTCACTCGGGTGAGGACCGTCGTGTGAAGCATCTTTTTCGTGAAGGACTGCGCAGCGGTATTTTCAGCGCCACCAACGATGAGGTGATTCGTCCCACTTCGCAGGAGACCCGTGACAATCCTCGTGCAGCCCCGGCGAAGTTGAGGTGGGCGGTGAAGGCGTGAATTGAAGTGCATTCATGATGCGTATGAGTGAGCCATGTTCCAATCCGTTCGCTTTCTTCTCCTGTTAGGACTTTGTTTTCCATGGCTTGCGCATTCTGCGCTGCAGGAAACCTGGGAGACAGGTTATGCCAAAGAAGACGCCACCGGACCTCATGTGCTGGGGTTTTGGAAATTTGAGGAAGCGTCCAAGGATGTGGAGCTGCATGGGGCCGTCTTGAATCCGAAAGGGAAGTTTGGCGGGGCTTTGGAGTCGTTTCCGGGGTTTCCGGTTGAGGATCAACGACATGCGGCGGTGGTGGAGGTGAAGCCTGTGAAAGGGGCGTTCACTCTGGAGATGTGGATCAAGCCGAAGGCGGCGTTTGAACCGAGGCTGCGCTGCTTCCTGCTGGACAAGAAGTATGTCGATCACACGGACTACCAGTGGCAGCTTGGAGATGCAGATAAAGGCGGATTGAGGCGAATGTGGGTAACGTTAGGATTTGGAGAGCAATCGAAGACGATTTACTCGCTGCCGTTCAAGCTAGAGACGGACGTGTGGCAGCATGTGGCGTTTACGTATGATGGTGCAGGTGATGGAAAATTTTATCGGAATGGGGTGGCGGCGGGGGGCGCGAAGCTGGCAGGTTTTGGCAATGTGATGCAGGGAATGAAACCGTTGAGCATTGGGGACCGACTGGGGAGCAATTATGGCGGGTTCCCGGGGTTGATCGATGAGGTGCGTGTTTGTGAGGGGGTGCTGAGTTTTGAGCGCATCTCGATGCAGATTGTGGCAGGGCGGAGTGTGTGGGGGCGGATGGAGACGGCGAAGCCGGTGGAGATTGTTTGCACTAATTTGCAACGAGAGGTGCTGAAGGCGGCGAGGCTCAAGGTGAGTGTTGGAGGGACAACGGAGGAGTTTCTTGTGTCGGATTTGGCAATGGGGAAGAGTTTTACGGCCAAATATTTGTTCAACACGGCGCTCAAGGTGGATGACTATGAATTGAGGGCGCGGTTTGAGACGGGTGATTATGCGACCGAGCAAGCGGCCACGCTGAAACTGGTGGCGCGGGTGCCGGAGCGGATGCCGGTGATCATGTGGGGGGCGAGTGGTGAGGAGATGGCGCGGGTGAAGGATCTTGGCTTCACGCACTTTATTGGACTGGGCGCGGACTACAGTGAGATGTGGCATCAGAAGAAGATTGTGCCGCCGGCGAAGCCGGAGGTGATTGCGAAGAACCGGGCGATGCTTGATCAGGCGCTGGCGAATGGGCTGGAGGTCATTGCGAGTTTGTCGCCGGCTGCGGCGCTGGAGAAGGAGGACAAAAATTTGCGGGTGGGGCGTGATGGGAAGGCTTATGCGCGGCAGGACATCTGTGCGTCGTTGCCGGACTTTGCTTCTTTCTTTCAAGTGGTGGGCATGAGTGTGGCGAAGGCGTATGGGGATCATCCGGCGTTCACCACGGCGTTGATTGATTCGGAAGTGCGGGACAACAGCCAGGTGAGTTTTAATGGGGTGGATGTGGAGGCGTATCAGAAGTTTGCGAAGGCGGAGATTCCTGCGGAGGTGTCGGCGAAGTGGGGGGTGGACTGGACGAAGATGAAGGACTTTCCGGTGGATCGTGTGATCGCGGATGATCATCCTGTTTTGAAGTATCTGCGCTGGTTCTGGACGGTGGGGGATGGCTGGAATGGACTGCATACGGCGCTGCACAAGGGGGTGAAGAGCAGCAAGGTGTGGACGTTTTTTGATCCGGCGGTGCGGCAACCGAGCATCAGCGGGGCGGGTGGGGGCGTGGATGTGATCTCGCACTGGACTTATACTTATCCTGATCCGCTGAAGATTGGGATGTGTGCGGATCAGCTTTTCGCGATGAGTGCTGCGAGCGGCAGGAATCAGCGGGTGATGAAGATGACGCAGTTGATCTGGTATCGATCACAGACGGCACCGATTGGCAGCAAGGCGCCGGGGGAGGTGGTGGCGTGGCAGGATCATGATCCTGAGGCGGCGTACATCACGATCGCGCCGATGCATCTGAAGGAGGCGCTGTGGACGAAGATCGCGCGGCCGATTCAGGGCATCATGTATCACGGGTGGCAGTCGCTGGTGGAGACGGGAAGCCCTGGGGGTTATCGGTACACGAATTCAAACACGGCGCCGGTGCTCAAGCAATTGCTGCATGATGTGATCGAGCCGCTGGGGCCGTCGCTGATGGCGATTCCGGATGAACGGAGTGAAGTGGCGTTTTTGGAGAGTTTTACTTCGCAGATGTTCGCGCATCGCGGCAGCTACGGCAACAACACGGACTGGGCGGCGGATGTGTGGCTGGCGCTGCAGCATGCGCATGTGCAGACGGACATCATGTATGAAGAGACACTGCTCAAGAATGGGCTGAGCGGTCGCAAGGTGCTCATCATGCCGTATTGCGATGTGCTGACGAAGGGCGTGGTGACGCGGATTCAGGACTGGCAGAAGAAGGGCGGCAAGATCGTGGCGGATGAGTTTCTGTGTCCGGCGCTGAAAGCGGACTTCATGCTGCCGAGTTTCAAGCGGGTGAAGAAGGCGGATGAGGACAAGGCGAAGGTGCTCGAAATGGCGCGGACGGTGGGCGGCTTTGCGCTGCCGCAGAAAGCGATGTGCGACAATCCGGAGATCATTGTGCGCACGCGGAAGTTTGGTGATGCGACCTATGTGTTTGTGGTGAACGACAAACGCGAGTTCGGCAACTACGTGGGCCAGCATGGGCTGGTGATGGAAAACGGGGTGCCATCGAGCGGCGTGGTGAGCTTGAAGGTGGAATCAGCGAATGTGTATGAACTGACGGGCACGCAGTTCATCGTGCCGAAACGTGGCACTGATGGTTTGATGAGCTGGCCGGTGGATCTGGGGCCCTGCGACGGGCGTATCTTCATGGTGCTGCCGAAGCCGCTGCTGGGCTTGAAGCTGGAGGTGCCGGAGAATGCGGTGGTGGGGAACAGCGCGAAGATTGCGGTCAGCATCACCACCACTCAGGAGGCACCGACGAAGGCGGTGATTCCGGTGCGGGTGGATGTTCGTGATGCGAACGGGAAAGCTGCGGAAGGGAGCGGGTTTTATGCCGCTGAGAATGGCATCGTGGAAATCAAACTGGACCTGGCGCCGAATGAAGATCCGGGCACTTGGGAAGTGCGGGTGAAGGAACTGGCGAGCGGGATGGAGGCGCGGAAGTGGATGCGAGTGGGGAGGTAATTATGAAGGATGAATTATGAATTAAGAAGGATAAGCCGAGCGCAGCGAATCAATGACGAATGGCCGGGTGTGGGGGAGCGCTGAGGTGGCACACCGGAGGGTGCAGATGAAGTGAGAGGGATGGGGACGTTTGGACGGTTTTTGTTCCGGCAAAGGAATGGTGAGCAAAGGAATGGATTCTGAGGGGAGTCCTGAGTTGAGGCACCGCAGAGATGGGAACGCCGCAGAGGTTTTTCAGAAACGGTCTTTGGGGTGGTCCAGGCTTGCGGTGTTCAATCTGGGGGGCTCAGGAGATGTGCATGAATCACCGTGTGTTGCTCGTGATGGGGATCCCGTCTGATGCGGTTTCTTCGGTCTGGGCCTCGTTGAGGCGGAAGATGGTGCGCGGAGAGGGATTCGAACCCCCGACCAACTCGGTGTAAACGAGCCGCTCTACCACTGAGCTATCCACGCTGGATTTCTGAATCCCAGTTAATCAGGCATGATTTAAGCCAAGTCAAATACCCTTGTTGATGACTCTGCCAAACCGTGCATACAAGGCCGGGAGGAGGAAGAGATTTAGAAGGGTGCTGGTGACGAGGCCGCCGAGGATTACGAGGGCCATGGGGCGTTCGATTTCATTGCCGGGGACGTTGCCTTTGAGCACGAGGGGCAGCAGGGCCAGGGCAGCGGTGGAGGCGGTCATGAGGATGGGGATGAGGCGCTCGGCACTGCCTTCGAGTACGAGATCGAGGCCGAAGGGACGGGCTTCGTCGGTCTGCAAGTGGCGGTAATGGCTGACGAGGAGGATGCCATTGCGCGCGGCGATGCCGAGGACTGTGACAAAGCCGACGAGGGAACCGAGTGACAGCACGCCGCCGCCCAGCCATGCGGCCATGACGCCGCCAATGAGGGCAAATGGCAGGGTGAGTGCGATGAGCAGTACCAGACGTGGTGATTGGAAATCGGCGAGGAGGAGGGCGAGGATGCCTGCGAAGGATGCGAGGGCGAGCCAGCCGAGGCGGCTTTGGGCGGACTGGCGTTCGGCCCATTCACCGAGGATTTCTGGATGATAGCCTGCGGGGAACGGGACCTTATTGACGCGCTCTTCGATCTCTTTAGCCACTTCTCCGAGGGCGCGGCCAGTGACGTTGCAGGTCACATCGATGCGGCGTGAAGCGCCTTCGCGTTTGATGGCATTGGGGGTCGGGACGATGGAGAGGTCGGCGACATCGGCGAGGCGTACATGGCCGCCGGCGGGTGTTTCGATGAGAAGCTCGCGCAGCGTGGTGTAATCGGCCCGCACGGCGGGCAGGCTCCAGACGGTGACGTCATGCACGCGCTGGTCCTGATACACCTCGCCGACTTTCCTGCCGCTGATGAGGGTGGTCACGGCCTGGCGCACCTTGCCTGCGGTGAGACCGTGCAGTGCGGCGGATTCGGGGCGCAGCTTGACGGTGATCTGGGGCACGAGGGTGAGGGATTCGACCTTCAAGGCGCTGACGCCGGGAACGTCTTTCAAGGTGGCACCGACGGCCGCTGCGCGATCACGCAGGACATCAAGATCGGAGCCGAAGATGCGCACGACGATGCTGGCGCTGGCACCGGTGAGGACTTCCTTCACGCGTTCCCGCAGGAAGGTGAGTAGATCGCGCGTGAGGCCGGGATAGCCATCGACAACGGACTGCGCTTTGTGAATTGTTCCATCGTAGTCGACATTCGGATCGAGGCTGATCCATAGTTCGGTGAAGTCGGGGCCGACGACTTCATCGGCGACTTCCGCGCGACCGATGTGAGCGCCGAGATTTCGCACGCCGGGAATCGCACGCAGATCCTTGCTGGCGGCGATGGTGATGCGGGTGCTCGCCTCGACTGAGGTATTCGGTTTTTCCAGCCAGTGCATGAGGAAGTCGCGCTCCTTGAAGTTTGGCAGAAACTCCTCCTTGAGCTGAGTGTGCCAGATGAAGCCGGTGAAGGCAAAGGCGCCGGTGAGAACGAGCAGAGCGAGCCAGGGGCTGCGTGCAAACATTGGCAAGATAGCGCGGTAGGCTGCCTTGAGGCCGCGTGCAACGAAGGCATCCCGATGCTGGCCCGTTTTTACATTTAGCAGCATCAAGCTCAATGCAGGGGTCACCGTCAGCGCCACGACGAGTGAGGCGCTGATGGCGAGAATGTAGGAGAGGGCCAGCGGCTGGAAAAATGTGCCTGCCAGACCTGGCAGGAAGAACACCGGGATGAACACGAGCACGATGATGACGCTGGCATAGACGACAGCGCTGCGCACCTCCAGCGAGGCATCGAGCACGACGCTCAGTTTTGGTTTGGGCGTGGCAAGCGTGGCGTTTTGCCGCAGACGGCGGAGGATGTTTTCCACATCGATGATGGCATCATCCACGACTTCGCCGAGCGCGATGATGAGACCTGCGAGGATCATGGTGTTGATCGTTTCGCCGCGCCAGGCGAGGAAGAGCAGTGCGATGGCGAGCGAGAGCGGGATGGCGGTGAGGCTGATGACGGTGGTGCGCCAGTCGCCAAGAAATAACGCGAGCACGACGACGACGAGCAGACAGCCGAGCCAGAGGGCCTCGGTGAGGTGATCCATGGAGAGCTGAATGAAGGTGGCGGGGCGGAAGATGGTGCTGTCCACGTCCACGCCGGGCAAAGCGGGCTTCAGTTCTTCCAGCATCTTTTCGACGCCATGTGTGACATCGAGGGTGTTTCCCCAGGGCTGCTTTTCGACGATGAGCAGGATGCCGGGGCCATCATTGATGACGCCGTCGCCGATTGGTGCCGGATTACCGATCTTCACCTCCGCGACATCGCCAAGACGGATGGGAGCGCCGTTGCGAAACTCGACCACGGTGCGCGCCAGATCCTCGGGTGTGACGATCAGGGCAAGCTGGGCCACGCTGAGGCGCTGATTTGGGGTGTCGATGAAACCGCCGGCGCTGATCACCGCAGCATCACCAGCGGCCTTGGTGACCGCATCCAGCGTCACACCGGCAGCGCGCAGGCGCTGGGGATCAACGAGGACCTGGAACTGTTTGTCGCGCTGTCCCCAGATGGCGACATTGGCGACGCCACGCACGGACATGAGGCGGGGGCGGATGGTCCAGCGCGACAATTCGCTGAGCTCCATCTGCGACAATGTCTTCGATGTAAGGCCCACTTTCAGCACCCGGCTCAAGGATGAATACGGCGACATGAGGACCGGGGGCTTGACCACGGCAGGCAGCCGATTCTGCGCGAGGTTCAGCCGTTCCTGCACCAGCTGGCGTGCTTTGAGGATGTCCGTGCCGGTGTCGAAGATCATCACCACCGACGACAAACCGAGCACTGACTTTGAGCGCAGGGTCTTGAGGAATGGCAGGCCATTGAGCGAGTTTTCCAGAGGCACGGTGACGAGTGCATCGACTTCTTCCGTGGAAAGACCCGGGGCTTCGGTTTGAACTTCGACCAGGGGCGGTGCGAATTCTGGAAACACATCCAGAGGTGCATTCTTCGTCGCGTTGATGCCGACCAGCAGCAGCGCAAGTGCGCCAGCAACAACGAGTACGCGCATGTTCAGCGCCCAAGTGACAATGGCATTCAGCATGGCGTTATTTTCCGGTCATGAATTCCGTGCCAAACAGCTCGGCAGAGCCGTTGGTCACAATTTTGGTGCCAGCGGCTGGACCGCTGGCCAGAACAGCGTCGGCACCGGAAAGGCGTGCGACCTGAATGCGTTTGCGCGTGTAAGCATGCTCAGAGGTCTGGGCATAGACCCACTGGCCACCGTGGATGTCATGCAGCACGGCATTGAAAGGAATGACGAGATGTTCTTCCTGACTTTCGGGCGTGGGGATTTCAACGGCGATGCGCTCTCCCGCGCGTAACTTGCTGTCCGCAGGCAGTTGATAATACCAGTCCACGGTATTTGTGAGGGCATTGGCCGTGGGTGGTCCAGCGACGGGTGCGGCACTCTGGCTTTTGGCATCAAACCCAAGCGTGCGAATGCTTGCTGGTGCTTTGACGTCGAGCAGGCCGATCTCGCCGCTGTAGATCGCCACACGCACCCAGGCGCGCTTGCTGCCGCTCGTTTTGCCTACGGGATCGCCGAGGATGTCGCGTTGCGCTTTGGCGGTCGCCATCATGCCCTCAGCGAGAGAAAGGGCGGTCTTGGCTTCATCGACGGAACGCACGCTGCCAGCTTCGGCATTGAGTACTTTTTGCGCGCGTTCGACGGCGATCTTTGCGGCATCGATCTGGACCTTGGCTTGAAGAACGCGGCCATCAGCAGCGGCCTGCAAATCGGCGAGGCGAAGCACCTCGTCCAGCGTGCCACCAAGCACGGGCGTGACGCCGCTGCCTTCTCCGCCGAGCGGATAAACGACTTCACCTGAGAACAGCCGGGTGCCGGGGACGCGGCGCTTTTCCACCGGTACGACTTTCAAGCGCAGGCGCTGCTCGGCATCAGGCTTGAGCGTGATGACGACGAGATCGCCTTCTTTGGTGACGGCGGCAGGAGCGGCACCGCCTGAGTCGGCGGCATGGAGCGAACTCACTGCGAGGAGGAGTGCAATGGGAGCGAATGTTTTCATGGGTGCATGTGTGAAAAATCAAAGGCGTGCCTGCATGGCATCTTCCAGCGCTCCGGCGGCGGTCTGCGCCTCGATGTCGGCGGCCATGCGGGCGAGACTGGCGGTGCTGGCTTCAATCTGACGGCGGGTGAGTTCGAGGGGCGAAAGCTCCCCGGCATCGACCATGCGTTTCGTGGTGCCAACCGCAGCCATGGCATCCTGCGAGAGGGTGGCGGCAGTCTGTGCTTTCCTTCGCGAGGCTGTGTAAGCGGCGAGTGCGATGTTCAGCTCACCTTGAATCGTGTCCTGCTGCGCGAGGAAGCGTGCTTCGGCAGTCTTACGTTTCGCCTCCGCCTGTGCGATGGGGCCGCGATTGCCGTTGATGGGAAGCTCGAAGCTCACACCGAGCTGCCAGCGGTTTTGACCTTGATTGTAATCGAAGCCGGGGCCGAGTCGCACATCGGGGTACTGCTTCGCATATTCCAAGCGCAGTGCGGATTCGGCGGCTGCATAATCGGCGAGGAGCGCCATCAGATCGGCCCGCTGAGTCAGCGCAAGACGCCGGCTGCTGCTGATGTTCAGGTCAGGCAGGCGCGTGAGTGAGGAGAAATCGAGTGAGATGATTTTCAAGGCTGAGAGGGGCACGCCCACGGCGGCAGCTAGCCTGGCCTCGCCAGTGGCAGCGAGACGTTGTGCATCTTGTAATGCGAGGCGCGTGCGATTCAGAGCGAGACGTGCCTGGGTGAGCTCAAAGGGCGAGACATCTCCCGCTTCCATTTGAGCGGTGAGTTTCTTGATCGCCTCATCATGGAGGTTCCCCTCCGTCTCGAGCAGGCGGATGTTTTCGCGGGCGCTGTGCAGTTCCAGCATGGCCACACGAACGCGTGAGCGGGCAGACCAGGCACGCGCCGACACGCGCCATCTGGCGGCTTCTGCGGCAGCCAGCGCCTGCTCGGTGCGGCGTGTGCGTTTGCCAGCGGTCTCGATTTGATAGAAGACGTTGCCAGCGAGGAACCAGGGGGTGATGGAGGTTCGATGAAAGCTGGCATACTGCGGGCCGAAGGTGAAGATGGGATTTGGCAGCTGTTTGGCGGTTTTGATGGCTGCGGTCAGCTCGTCTGCCTCTGCGCGAGCGAGGGTGACATCGGGATGAAAATACGCAGCGACCAAGGCCAGGCGATTGACCTCCCAGGTTCCTTGGGCGGCTTTTTGCTGGGTGAGGAACTGCCGCAGGCCGGGATCATTGAACGAACGACCTGCAAACGCCGCCGAACTGGCCTCCGCCGATAGCGGGCGGGCCTGATAGTGTGCGCACGAGGTGAGCGCAGCAGCCGCGAGGGAGACGAGGAGTGAGGTGAATTTCATGACGAACAGCTGTCATGAAGCGACTTTGCTAGCCGATCTCCAATGAAAGAACCGTCATTAAATTCGTCATTTCTGCGCAGCCGGCAGGGTCAAGGTGAGCTGGGTGCGAGCGTCTTCCAGGACCTGGAAAAACAGGCTGCCGTGATGCGATCTGGCGATGGATTCAGCGATGCTCAGGCCGAGACCGCTGCCCTCGACAGTGTTGCTGTGCGAAGCGTCGCCACGCAGGAAGCGTTCGAAAACCCGGGGACGCAATTCGGGCGGCAGCGCCGGGCCAGTATTGGTGATGCGGAAGGTGGCATGAGCTTCGCCTTGATGCAGCGTCAGGGAAATGCTGCCATTTTTATGATTATGCTTCACGGCATTGTCGCCAAGAATGAGCAGAAGCTGGCGCAGCCGCATGCGGTCTCCGGCCACCTGGGCTGGCTGGCATGAGCCGAGCGCGACGCTTATGTTCTGGGAGGCGGAGAGCAGCGTGAGGTCTTCAATAAGATCGCGCACGAGTTCATGCAGGGCTACAGTGCCATGGGTGGTCTCCAGCAAGCCGGCGTCCGCCTTAGCAAGGAAGGCAAGCTGGCCAACGATGCTGGAGAGACGCTGGACTTCCTCCAGCATGGAGGTGATGCGTTCGCGATGCACTACTGGCGTGGTGGTGTCCTCGATCATTTGTTCGAGCGTGCCGTGGAGAATGGTGAGAGGGGTTTTGAGTTCATGCGAGGCGTGCAGAGTGAACTCGCGAGCCTGGGTGAAGGATGCGCCGAGGCGCTCTTTCATGCCGTTGAAAACAGCGGTCATGCGATCAAGCTCGTCACCGTTGGCGCTGCGTGTCACGGGTTCGGCGAGGTTGGAGGCGGTGGTTTTTTCGAGAGCCTCTGTCAGTTCCTCGATGGGTCGCAGGGCGCGCCGCATGAGCAAGCTGCCGCCGATGATGCCGAGGAGCAAAGCTGGCAGGCCACCGAGCAGGATGATTTCGACTGTTTCAACCAACGGGTTGTGCTTCATGGCGGCCTCCGCACCGCCGCGCAGTGCTGCATCGCGCTGCTCGTTGAACTCAAACCAGCTCCAGAATGCTACGATGACGAGCGACACGCTGAGCGTGGCGGCATAATAAAGCAAAATGCGTCGGCGCAGAGTCATGGCTGAAGGCGCAGCGCGTAGCCGAAGCCGCGCACCGTTTGAATAAGCATGGGCGAGTGGTCACGATCGATCTTTTCCCGCAGACGACGAACATAGACATCTACGAGATTGGTGCCGGGATCAAAATCATACTCCCACACGCTGACGATGATGTCGCGGCGGCTGACAACGCGGCCTTCGGCACGCAGCAGGCATTCCAACAGCAGGCTCTCGCGTGAAGATAATTCGATGCGTTTGCCAGCACGCCGCGTCTCGCGGGTGCCGATGTCGTAGGTCAGATCCGCCAGGGTCAGCACATTGGTTTTGAGTGCCACGTTCCGCCGCAGAAGTGAGCGCAGGCGCGCGAGGAGTTCCGACATGGCGAAGGGCTTCGGCAAATAATCGTCTGCGCCCGCATTCAAGCCCTCCACGCGTTGCTCCACCTCGCCACGGGCGGAAAGCATGATGACAGGTGTGGTGAGTCCCTGCTGACGGAGCTCGCGCACGAGGCTGAGGCCGGTGCGCTTTGGCAGCATGATGTCCACAAGCAGGGCGTCAAAGGTTCCGCTCAAGGCGGTCTGGAGTCCGCTCTCTCCATCAGCGACATGACTGACATGATATTCCTCCTGCCGCAGCGTGCTGGCGAGCAGCGCGGCGGTCTTGGGATCATCTTCAACAATCAGGACATGCATGGGAGCGAAGAAGGATGGATCTGAAGGAGGCGGCAAATGATGATGCTGTCATATAGCCACGGGGCTGCGGCTGCCTGCTGAACTCGGTGTAACGAACCGATCTGTTACTGAGCTACCCTCCTGGGAGTGATGACGCAAGCTCGCGTTTGGAATGACCTTTGGCCTGAAGCATTTCGCAAGCGGGCTGTTGCGATTGGGATTGATTTGGGGACTGTGGGGGATGAAAACCGCTGTTTGGGCTGCTGCCTTTTTCATTTGGGTGAACGTGCTGGCTGCTGTTGCTGGCGAGGGGGAGGTGCTGCCGCCGCCGGTGGCGAATCTGCCGTGGGAGCATGGGGACACGGGGTTGCGGCTGCCGGGTGAACTGGCGAAGATGACGGCGGAGCAGGTGTTTCACTACGAGACGGCGGCGCTGGGCTTTTCGGTGCGGTATTCGGACCGCCAGGCACGGATGCGCGGGGATGTGTATGTGTACCCGTCTCCGAAACCGGCGGCGACGGCGGCGGAGATCAAGCAGGCGCTGCGTGAGAGTGCAGGAAGTGCGCTGTGGGAGGTGGAGGAGATGCAGCGGCGGGGACACTACCTGAAGCTGAAAATCGGGGAGGCTGAGTACCAGCCGTTTGACCTGATCCCTGAGACGGCGGGTGTGAGCGGCCTACTATCCCTGCGGATGAACTACATGATCCTGGAGCGGGACGATGCGGGGGGGAGCACTGAGACGGCGGTGGGCAGTTTTCTGGGTCTGATGATGCTGAAGGACTTTCTGGTGAAAGTGCGCGTGACCTATCCGGCGGATGGTGATGCGAAAGAGCAGGAGAAGGTGGAGCAGCGGGTGATGGATTTTGTGAATGCGGCGCGGCGCTGTGTGCTGGACCCGGGATTGCGCGGGCAGGTGGCGGCGCAGATTGAGACGTATCGGCGTGATCCGCTTTCCGAGGCGGGGCATGACCTGGCGGGCGGGATCCTGGGCTATGCGGAAGCGACGCCGCTGATTGCACTGACGATTGATGAGACGATCAGCACTCTGGGTGAGGATTTGGAGAAAGAGCAGCCTGGGGCTTCGCTGGAGCTGCTGCGGGCTTTCATTGTGGGGGCGGTGGCGGAGTCGCTGAAGAAGCCGGGGGAGAAGGCGGCGGATCTGCCGCAGGCGGGGGCTGCGGAGGTGGTGAGGGTGTTTGGGGTGATGCAGAAGGGGAAGCCGGGGCTTGCGAGCGGGCGTTTAACGGAACTTGAGAGTGCGGTGAAGGGGAAGAGGGTGGGGGCGTGGTTGAGGGGGAGGGTGGGGAAGAATTAATTATGAAGGATGAATTATGAATTATGAATTATGAAGGGTGAAGAATAGGTCGGATAGGGCCTATGGGACCGATAGGGCTGATGATGGGGCGTGGCAGTGGGAGCGATGGGCGGTGTGGACGCGTGAGGGATCGGGACGATCCCTCTCCTCCAGAACGCTGATGCGTTAGCTGAGCACCTGAGGTGCATCGAGCTTGATGGGTCCACACGCGGCGTGGACTCTTTTCAACTGCGCGTGGTGTGAGATGATTGCGGTGGGTGTGCGGGGGCGAGGGGGATTGCGGTGGCGCTGGTCGACAGACAGGAGTGTCTGTCGTACTTCTATGCAGAGAGCTGGCCTATTTGTTTCCCTGATGCATGGGCGAGGGTGCTGACACGATGAGGACGATGTGTCTCACAAAATCAGGGCCGAAAATTGGTTGGTGGAGATCGATTTGGACGTGCATTCCAGGTCGAAGGGCCGCAGGGGAGGCATCGGGAGTGCCGTGCCAGAATCTTGCCTGGTGGGCATAGACAAAGCGGTGAACTTGCTTGCCGTTGCTCTGCTCAAAAGTGACGGAGCGGGTTGAGTGATCGACGCTGGTGACAATGCCTGTCATGGTGGTGCCGCTTGGCTGAATGGCGGAGGCTGTGATGGGGAAATGACATGCGGCGAGAAGGATGAGGAATGCGAGACGAAGGTTTTTCATGAGGATGATGGTTTGAGGATGTGCGGAAGGTGGCGGGGTGTTTTTCTTCCGGGAGGGGCTGGGTGCGCTGTTTGAGAGGTGGGGAAGGGAAGAGGTGTGCAGGGGACGATGAAGCAGGGGCAGGCGACCGATTGCCGCCGAGAGGCGTGGCCGGGGCGCGATCCACCGCAGGCGGATGGCATCACGGCAAGAAAGGGTCAGCGCCCTGTCTTCAACACTGCAGCAGGGTCTTACCCGCCTTTAGCTGTACTCCTGGAGACCACACGGGGGCCTGCTCACTGCGAACCATGCGTTCGCGCCTTGGTGCGGAGGGAAGTTTTACCAGCAGGGCATGCACCGGAGCCGGTGGGATGCTGGTGGCGACTGAGAGCATGTCGCGCTGTGTGGGACGGCCGAGATCTGCTATGGACTGGAAGGCGAGGATGTGGTCGGACTTCTGGGAAGTGGCCGCTTGAGCAAAGACCATCATCAGGGTGGTCAGGCGGCTGTGCACGTGCACTCGCTGTGATGCATCCATGCCCTCATGGGAAAGCACCACGCGCACCTGGCCTTCGGAGGTGTTGCCGACTTTGACTTGATGGCAGCGATCGAAGCTGGCAGCGAGGAGGGTTAAAGCAGGGGCGAGTCCATTCGAAGAGAGCAACCAGCCGAGCAGTAGCAACACATTCACCATCCGGGTCAACGGAGATGAGGTGTGTTCATTGCGTCGGGCGGTCATTGGATGATGGAGATTAAAGCTGTCAACGAGAGGTGCCAGCGTAAAAGATGCGCCGAGTTTGCGCCGCGAGAGGTGGGTCTGCCGTGGGAGCTGGTTTCGCTACGAGACGGCGGCGGCGGGTGAGGGCCGCATGCCGGTGGTATGCGAGAGCCGTGCGCAAACTCTGCGTGTGCGCTGGGCGTAAAAACGTTTCTCGCATACCTCCGGCATGCGGCTTTGATCTCGGACATATAGTGTCCTTGATCCGGTGGTTCTCGCTCGCCAAGCCTCGCTTCACCGCCGGCTAATTTCTCTGCTTTGCCTTCGGCTGTCTCCGCTTCGCTACGGCTCTGCCGGGAGCTCATGGTAGGCAAATGGAAATGCCGGGGGATGAAGTGGAGGCGTATGAGGAGGTGAAGCAGCTAACGAATGCTCAGAAGCCGCACACGGAGTGTGCGGACCACTATGCAGATGCCTAGCTCGGAGTAGCGAGCGATGGCGGAACGCCGCACAGGGGATTCCCTTCGGGGCTGCGCAGGTGCGGACCACTTTGCTGGCGCCTTTGCGACGCTCTTTGATATGTCCAGCTTTTGGCTGGCTTAAGCCGCTTTAGGCATTGGCACGCAGGTAGGTGAAGCTGCGTTCGGCTTCGCCTTTTTGGTAGGCGATTTCGGCGTCTTTTTTGGCGGGGCCGTCGGGGGCTTTGAAGGTGTCGATTTTTTTGCCGCGTTTGGCCATGTCGAGCCAGGCTTTGAACATGGGGGTGTCGCGGTGATTGGGGAAGATGTTCCAGAACTCGTCTTTCTTCCAGGAGAAGGGGCGGGCGAAGCCGGAGATGGTTTCGACCTGGAGGGGGACGCCGGGGGCGAGCTCGGCGAAGCGTTTGGCGTAGGCTTTGTAATCGACGAGGCCTTCGCCGACGGCGGTCCACTGGACGACGGCGCCGTTTTCGTCCTCCCAGAGCATGCTGTCGCGGACGCTGCTGCAGATGGTGAGGGGGCCGAGGGCTTCGAGGTGGAGCATGGGCTCTTCGAGGGCCCAGACGGCGTTGCCGGGGTCGATGTTGGCGCCGACGTAGCCTTTGCCTGCGGCTTCGATGAGGGCTTTGAGTTCGTGGGACTGCATGTCGCCGGCGTGATTTTCGACGGCAATTTTGATGCCTTCGCCTTCGGCTTTGGACTGGCAGGCTTTGATGGTTTTGACGATCGATTCGATGTGCTTCTGGATGCCGCCATCGCTGCTGCGGTCCTTTTGATCGCCTAGGTAGCAGCGTGCGACGGGGGAGCCGAGGGTTTTGGCGATGCGGATGGTGAGGCTGAGGTGCTCCTCGGGGGTGCCGTAGTTGTCTTTCCAGCGGTTGGCGGTTTTGCAGACGCTGCCGGTGCCGACGTAGAGTTTCAGTCCGGCGCGATCGGCCTGTTCTTTGAGGCTTTTGAGATAGGCTTCTTCGAAGTTTTCAAACACATGGAGTTCGGAGATGAACATGGTGTCGAGCTTCAAGGAGGCGGCGTAGTCGATGAACTGCGCGGCTTTCCAGCCGGTGGCGCGGACGGCGAAGTGATCGAGGCCGAGGGCGAGTTTGGAGCCGGTGGCAGCCTGGGAGAGGGAGGCAGCGGCGGTGGCGGCGAGGGATTGCGCGAGGAAGGAGCGGCGGTTCATGCGGCGCATGCTAGCGGAGGCGTGTGGGCTGTCGATGGGGAATCGCGACATGCAGGGCGGAAGCCGGACGGGCTGAAGCCGGGACTACAATACGAAGAGGGCTGGACGCGGAGGCTGCCTATTTGCGCGGTGTCCTGAGTGTTTGCGGTGCGACAGGATCGAGGACGAGTTCGAGTAGGAGGACGAGGACGATTTTACCTCTCGCTGGGGCTTAGCGGATGATGAGTTTTACGGCACCCTGGCCCTGGCGGTCGTCGGCGGAGGAGACGAGGATTTGGGCGAGGTGATGGCCGGTGCGCCATGGGGCGCCGTTGATGGGTTTGACCTGAAGGAGGTAGGCGCCGGTGCCGACGTTGCGGAAGGAGGTGATGTTGTTGCTGAAGGGGGCCTGCTGGCCGGGGACTTCGAAGTACTCCATGAGGGTGAAGTGATCTTTGGTCAGATCTGTGACGGGCCAGCCGCTGCTGCTGACGAGCACGAGGATGTTGGCGGGATGGGAGTTGGCATTGGCGGCGACTCCTGCGGAGGCCTGGGCGGCGATGGTCAGCGCCACGGCGCCTCCTGCGCCTGATTTCATGACCAGCTTGGAAGCGGGTGCGGGGGATGGGGCTGCGGGCTTTGGTTCGGGGGCTTCAAAGACAGGTTTGAAGACGGGCGCGGGCTCAGCTTTTTTGACGGGGGGTGCAGGCGCTGGTTTGGCGGCGGCCTTGGGTTTCACCACTTCTGCTTTCTTTTTGGCCGGGGCTGCTTTCTTCATCGGTACAGGCTTCTTTTTGGCCACGACCGGCTTTTTGGATGCGGCAGGCTTTTTAGCAGGTGCCTTCTTGGGAGCAGGTTTTTTGGCCATAGTGGTGCGTGGGTCAGAATTGTTTCAATTTCCGCGAGGCTAGCAATACTGCTGCCCTTCTGTCGAGATTCCTCTTGGGACGGAGGCGTAAATATTAAGATGTCGAAAAAAGTATGAGAGGGTTTCGAAGAGGGCTGGTGAATCTGTTATTGAGAAACAACGAGCCGCTGCCAATTTGCATTTGAGGGTATCTCTAAAACCTCTAGTTGCTCGAATGAACAGTATTCTCATCATTCTGTAAGAAGATGAAAATTCTGAAAATAGACGATTGCCAAGAATGCGGTCTGTCGATTATAAGGACTGGTTAGAATTTTAGGTTTACGTCTTTTCTGTCACGCTTCGAACATTCGACAGCACTGCCATTCCGCTTCTTTGATGAACGCGCTCTCAACAACAGGTTTCCCTTTGTCGCGACTCTTCCCTCGGCCAGTCCGACGGGAGCGGTCGTTCGTGAGGGAATGGTTTGCTGGGATTTCCAGACTGATTGAATTTACTCAAGTGGGCGGATGGGCTTGGTTCGGTGCTGCAGACGCCATGGATGATCTGATGCCTTGGGGTCGCGGCACGTTGGTGACACGTCAAGGTGCTGGAGGAGGGGGGGATGCACCAGAGCCTACTCAAACTGAAGCCGCTGTGAGAAACATGCCTTTTTACCATGCCCCTGTGCTGCTGGCGGAGGTGGTGGCGATGCTGCAACCTGCCCCGGGTAAGCTTTTTTTCGACGGCACCCTCGGTGGCGGAGGACATTCTGAGGCGCTGCTCCAGCATGGGGCGCGAGTCGTGGCGATGGACCAGGATCAGAATGCGCTGAAGCACGCCACGGAACGGCTGAAGCCGTATGCGGCGCAGTTTTGTGCCCTGCGCGGCAATTTCCGCAATTTTCCACAGATCGTCGATGAGACCGGGGTTTCGGGTTTTGACGGGATGCTGGTTGATATTGGGGTGTCGAGCCATCAGCTGGATGATGCGGCACGCGGCTTTTCTTTCATGAGAGACGGCCCGCTGGACCTGCGCATGGACACGGAATCGCCGCGCACGGCTGCGGATCTGGTGAACACCGAGGATGAGGCGGAACTCATGCGGATCTTCTTTGAGTATGGCGAAGAGCCCAATGGCCGGCGCATTGCGCGGGCGATTGTCAAAGCGCGCACGGCGAAGCCCATCCGCACGACCTTCCAGCTTGCTGAGATCGTTTCCATCGCGGCGCCGAAGCGTGGGAAGCGGCATCCGGCGACGCTGGTGTTTCAGGCACTGCGCATCGCGGTGAATGATGAGCTGGCCGCGTTGCATGATTTTCTTGCCGCAGCACCGCGCTGGCTGAAGCCGGGTGGCAGGCTGGCTGTTATCTCCTTTCACTCGCTGGAGGACCGCATCGTCAAACAGACGCTGCAGCACCTTTCAGCGCCATTCATTGACCGGCCTGAGTGGCCGGAAGCACGCAAAAACCCAGACTGCGTGCTGAAGCTCATCACGCGGAAGCCGGTGCAGGCGACGCCGCAAGAGATCGAACTGAACCCACGTGCGCGCAGCGCGGTGCTGCGCGTCGCCGAACGACTCCCCGCATGAAACCACGCCAGCGCAACCGCTACCGCAACAGCCTTGGACTTTCCACGATCACGGCGATCTTGATTGTTGTCGCATCGCTCGCGCTTGTGGGCCTGGGCATCGTGGTGAGCAAGAACCGGGTGCGTGCGATCGGTGAGGACCAGCGCAAGGTGGAAGCCGACATGCGGCTGTTGAATGCCGAGATTCTCGCCCTGAACAACCGCATTGAAACGATGCTGACACGTGACCGTGTGCAGCCGCGCCTCACCAATGCGGGCACCCTGCTGCGTCCGATCACGAAGCACGGAATTCTTCTTCTCAAACCCCTGCCTGAAGCGCCGGCGAAAGCCGCTGCCACGGCTGCGGATCCGTCTGTCGCCCAAAACATGCCCAAGGCCCCGTGAGTCAACCCCTGCCAAATCAAATCCAGCTCCGCCGGGACCGCCCGGTGTGCCGCCGCATGCTGCTGCTGCTGTTTGTGCTGCTGGCGGGGTTTTCGCTGGTGACGTGGCGTCTGGCGGTCATCCAGATCAAGGAATCGCCGCGTCTGGTGGTGCTGGCAGCGCGCAAATACCAGCGGCACATCGTGCTGCCTGCGCACCGTGGTGCCATCAAGGATCTGAGCGGTGAATACCTGGCGCATGATGAAGATGTGCGGGAGCTGTACACGGACCGCACGCATCTGCGTGAAGTGATTACGGTGAGGCATCAGCTGGCGGCGATCCGAGGTGTGAAGGCCGTGGAGCTGCGTGAACAGCTGAGTGAGACGGAAACCATTGCCGCCTACCATGCGCATGTGGCCAAGGTGCTGGCGGGCATCCTCCCGCAGTCAGAACAGGAAATTCGCAGCCAGATTGACTCAGACAAACCGGAAATCGTCCTCGCGAAACTGGTGGATGAAGAAACGGCGAAGCAGTGGAGCGACCTCTTCAAGAAATCGCACATTTTCGGCATCTACACGCGCCCGACGGTGGCACGCCGCTTCCCGGCGCAGGATCGCCTGTCGCTGGTGCTTGGAGACACCGACACCGCCAACAAGGGGCGCTGGGGAGTCGAAAAGCTGATGGATGCCAAACTCACCGGGATTGCCGGGGAGCAATTGATCGAGCGTGACAAGTCCGGCCACGAGCTGCCTTCGTATCGTAGTCAAGTCATTGATCCACAGCATGGTAGCGATGCTCATCTCACCATCGACATGCAGCTGCAGGACAATGTTGAAGCCATTTGCGAGCGAGCCTGGAAGGCCAACAAGGCACGCCGGGTGGTCATCGTCGTCACGGAGCCCTCCACGGGCACTGTGCTGGCCATGGCGGCGCGCCCGCACCGTGATCTGAGCAACCCGGATGTCAGCACCTGGACCAATCATGTTATCGCAGAGCCGTATGAGCCGGGCTCGATCTTCAAGGTCGTCACGCTGGCGGCGGGGCTCGACAATCACAAAATCTCACCCGGCGAGAAGATCGACTGCGGCAACATGTATTACGAAGATCCGGTGCGTAAGGTGAAACTCAGTGATGACGAACCTTTGGGCATGCAAACTGTCAAGGGGGTGCTGGTGCATTCGAGCAACATTGGCATGTACAAAATTAGCAAACGTGTTGGACAGGACATGATGCTCGACTATGCCACAAGGTTTGGTTTTGGTTCTCCCACCGGAATCGGTCTCCTCGGCGAAAAAGCCGGGTACCTCAACACCGGCAAGTGGAGCAACACCACCTATTCACGCATGCCTATTGGATATGAAGTATCAGTCACCCCGCTGCAGATGTGCATGGCCTATGGAGCCATTGCCAACGGCGGTGTGCTCATGAAGCCGCGGCTCATCGACCGCATCGTCAAGCCGAACGGCGACACAGAAATCATGCCGCCTCAGCCTGTCTGGCAGGTTTGCACGGCGAAAACTGCTGCTTCCTTGCGGGACTTCCTTGAAGGTGTCGTTTTGGAAGGCACCGGCAAGCGTGCTGCGCTGCCCGAGGTTCGGATCGGGGGCAAAACAGGGACCACCCGGCGTTACGATCCTGAAAAGAAACGCTACATTGACGGTTCTTACCTGACGTCGTTTGTCGGCATGGCTCCGATCGACAACCCCAAGCTCGTCTGCCTGGTGATGCTTGATGATCCGAAGGCTGAGAGCTCCGCGATGGTGCGCGGAGGCCGAGTGGCGGCACCCATTTTTGCCGAGGTCGTGCGGGAGACGCTCGATCATCTGGCGATTCGCAATGAACGTCCCATCAAGGTGGCGGCAAAAGGAGGCGTTCAATGATACTTCGCGACATTATTCCCTATCTCGACAAGCCGGCGGTTTCCGGCAGCCTCGACACTGACATCACCGGCTTTGCGTACGACTCGCGACTGGTTGGCCCAGGCATCGCATTCGTCGCCATTCGTGGCACGCATTCCGATGGGCATGACTTCATTGACAAGGCGATCGAACTCGGCGCAGCGGCGATCATTGCCGAGCGGGCCCCGGCGGAGGACTGCACGGTGCCTTGGGTGCATGTGCGGCACTCACGCACCGCTCTTGCGCAGGCTGCGGCGACCCTGAACGGTTTCCCGGCCAAAGGGCTCACCATTGCCGGCATCACCGGTACGAATGGCAAGACCACCACGGCGTTTCTGCTGCACCATCTTTTCAATTCCGCGCAGATGCGCAGCGGATTGCTGGGCACGGTGTTTTATGACCTCGGTGACGGTGAGCAAATACCTGCCTCACACACCACGCCCGAATCACTCGAAATCCAGGGTTTGCTGGCAGGCATGCGTGGCAACGGCTGTCGCGCCTGCGTCATGGAAGTGTCTTCCCATGCGCTGGATCAGGACCGCATCTATGGCCTGCCGTTTGCGGCTGCTATTTTCACGAACCTGACGCAGGACCATCTGGACTACCACGGTACGATGGAGAAGTACTTCGAGGCCAAGGTGAAGCTGTTTCAAATCACCGCTGATTCATCGAAGCGCTCGGCCTTGATCATCAATGGTGACGACTCGTGGGGGCGCAAGCTCGCCCAGCGTTTCGAGCACACGGGCCGAGTTGTGCGTTTCGGCTTTGGTGTCGGTTGTGAGTATCGGGCAATCAATGTGCGCTACGACATGAACGGTACGACGTTCGAACTTGAAGCGAAAGGCCGCAGTTTCCTGGTGCGCCTGCCGCTCATCGGGGACTTCAATGTTTACAACGCGCTCGGCGCTCTCGCTGCGGCCCAGGGCGTCGGCTTGAATTTGCGTGAAGCCATCAAGAGCCTGCAAAACGCGCCGCAGGTGCCGGGACGCATGGAACGGGTGTCTGAAAATTCACGCTTCCAGGTCTTCGTCGATTACGCGCATACGCCGGACGGTTTGGAGAATGCCCTGCGCACCGCGCGCGCGCTGCGTCCGCGCCGTTTGATCACGGTGTTTGGCTGCGGAGGCGACCGGGACCGGACCAAGCGTGCGAAGATGGCTGCTGCGGCGGAAGCTGGCAGCGACATCTGCGTGCTGACCTCCGACAATCCGCGCACCGAAGATCCGCAGCAAATTTTGGACGATGCCAAGGCTGGCTTCGCCCGTCCGCAAAAGCACGCCATCATCATGGACCGCCGCGAGGCCATCCAGACGGCGATGCAGAATGCGTGGGACGGCGATCTCGTGCTGATTGCCGGCAAAGGGCACGAGGACTATCAGGACATTCAGGGTAAAAAGCATCCATTCGATGATCGCAAAATCGCCCGCTTCTTCCTTCAGCAACTCAAAGCTGAACGTGCTGCTGAGCGCGAAGAAAAAGAGGCTGAACGCGAAGCGATGCGTGGTGGGTTTGACCGCCCCGACCGCCCCGACCGCCCCGGACCTGACCGACCTGACAGATTCAACCGATGATTCCTATCGCACTCCAGACGCTTGCCCAATTCGCCGCAGGGACCCTGCGTGGTGATGGTGCGCGTCTGGTGACGAATGTGAACACCGACTCGCGCAAGATCACCGCTGGTGAGGTGTTCGTGGCGTTGGTGGGAGACAAGTTTGATGCGCACGATTTCATCCCGCAGGTGGCTGCGGCTGGTGCGGCCGCCGTTGTGGTCAGCAAAGTCAATCCGACCTGGGGCACGCTGCCATGCGCTGTGATCGAAACGGGAGACACGCTGCTGGCGCTGCAAAACATGGCGCGCAGTTATCGTGAACATCATGCGCCGTTGATCATTGGACTGACCGGCAGCAATGGGAAGACTTCGACCAAGGATCTCACGGCCGTGATCATGGCACGCAAATGCCAGACGCGTGCGACCTTTGGCAATCTGAACAATCATATCGGCCTGCCGCTGACGCTGCTTTCGCTGAGTGAAGGCGACCAGTGCTGCGTGACGGAGATGGGCATGAACCATGCGGGTGAGATCAAGGTGCTCACGGACATCGCGAAACCGGATGCGGGGATCATCACCAACGTCGGCATGGCGCACATCGAATACATGGGCACGCAGGACGCGATTGCCTGGGAAAAGGGCACGCTGGCGGCGAACGTGCGCGCCGGTGGCGTGGTGGTGCTGAATGCGAATGACAAGTACAGCGAGGTCATCGCGCGTCACTGCCAGGGGAGTGTCTCGATGGCGGGTGTGGGATGCGGCGATGTGGCGGCCTCCAATCTGCGCGCGGATGCGACGGGCACGACCTTCACGCTCGACTTTGGCGGTGAGAAAGTGGAAACGCGCCTGCCGATTCTCGGCGAACACATGGTCGGCAATGCCGCGCTGGCGGCATGCATGGGCTGGAGGCAGGGCATTGCGCCTGCTGAGATCGCGGAAGCCCTGAATCAGGCGAAGCTCACTGGAGGCCGCGTGGAGCCAAAGGTGGTGAATGGCATCCAGTTCATTGATGACTCCTACAATGCGAATCCTGACAGCATGATCGCTGGACTGCGCACGCTCAGCATGCTGGGGCAAGCCGGGAGCCGCCGTGTGGCGGTGCTGGGCCGCATGGGTGAGCTGGGGCCGATTGCGGAAGCGGAACATCGCCGGGTGGGCGAGTTTGCGGGTTCGCTCAAGCTCGACGCGGTGTTCAGTGTGGGCGGCAACGAAGCCGCATGGATCACCGAAGCCTCGAAGGCTGTAGCATCCGAACATTTTCCCGATCAAGCCTCTTGTGCCGCACGTCTGCGTGAGTGGTTGCGCGAGGGAGACGTGGTGCTGCTCAAAGGCAGCCGCTCCGCGCGCATGGAACAGGTCCTCACGCATTTTTCCGCCTCATGATGTACTGGCTTTACGAACTTAGGGAATGGCTCTTCGCTCATCAATGGATCAGCGATGACGCCGCTCTGTACAAAATTCTCAATCTCTTCAAGTACCACACCTTCCGTGCCGGTGGCGCTGCAGTCACGGCGTTTGCGCTTTCGCTGATGTATGGGGACCGCCTCATCCGCAAACTGATCTCGTTGAAGATGGGCCAGCCGATTCGCACCGCCGAAGAAGTGCACAAGCTGCATGAACTGCACGGCAAGAAGGCCGGCACGCCAACGATGGGAGGCCTGCTCATTCTCTCGGCGATTGTGATCTCGACGCTGATGTGGGCGAAGTGGGACAACATCATGGTCTGGACGGTGCTGTTCACCACCATCGGTCTCGGTGCTCTGGGCTTCCGCGATGACTACCTGAAAATCAGCAAGAAGAACTCGAAGGGCGTCAGCGCCCGGACCAAGCTCATCTGGCAGACCTCGGTGGCGGTGGTGGCGGGGCTGCTGTTTGCCTATGCGGTGCCAGGAGACAACGGCATCACGCTGCGCGCGCTTTACATTCCGTTTGTGAAGGATGCGGTAATTCCTGACATGCACCTTTTTGCCGTCGCATTCTTTGCCGTCATCATCGTGGGGGCTTCGAATGCGGTGAACCTCACGGACGGACTGGATGGCCTTGCCACCGGCTGCTCGATCACCACGTCGCTGGCGTATGCGGCGTTTGGCTACATCTGCGGCAACGCGAAGTATTCGGAATACCTGGGAGTTGCGCACAACAGCCTGGCCAACGAACTGCCCATCGTGGCAATGGCGATGGCGGGCGCCTGCCTCGGCTTCCTTTGGTTCAATGCGCATCCGGCCAAGATGTTCATGGGAGACACGGGTTCGCTGGCGCTGGGCGGCTGCATCGCGGCGCTGGCCATCGGGTGCAAACAGGAGATCGTGCTGGCCCTCGTCGGCGGGGTGTTTGTGATGGAGGCGATGAGCGTCATTCTGCAGGTCTGGAGCTTCAAGAAGCGCGGCAAGCGCATCTTCCGCATGGCTCCGATTCATCATCATTTTGAACTCGGCGGCTGGCATGAAAACCAGGTGATTGTGCGCTTCTGGGTGCTCTCACTGCTGTTTGCCATGCTCGGTCTTGCCACGCTCAAGCTTCGTTAATTTTCATGCGCTTCGCCTCACAACACTTTGCCATTCTCGGTGCTGGACGCAGCGGCCTCGGTGCCGCGCGTCTGGCGCGCCTGCATGGTGCGGAAGTGACGATTTTTGATGAGGGTGACAAGGCGAAGCAGGTCGAAGATTTCCGATGCGTGCTCGGACAAGCTGCGCGCGATCTCGTCGTTGAGCCCGGAAAGTTTCAGCAGGTCATCATCAGCCCCGGGCTGGATGAACACTGGCCGTTGCCGAAGAAGTTCACGGACGCGGGAGTGCCGCTGGTGGGTGAAACGGAGCTTGCCTTTCATCTGACCGACATGCCGATGGTGGCGATCACCGGCACGAACGGCAAGAGCACCTGCACGGAGTTGATTGCAGTGCTGTTCAACGGCTGCGGCATGAGATCGCTGCCCTGCGGCAATCATGGCGTGTCCTTGAGTGAAGTCGTCGCCAGTGGCGTACGTTACGATGTGCTCGCGCTTGAGATCAGCAGCTTTCAGCTTGAGACGATTCGTGACTTCCGCGCGAAGGCCACGTTGTGGCTCAATTTTGCGCCGGATCATCTGGACCGCTATCCGGACATGGAGTCGTACTTTGCCGCGAAGGCCCGTGTTTTTGAAAACGTCACGGCGGACGATGTGGCCATCGTGCGCGCAGGTGAGAGTGTGTCGTCCGGCCCAGCGCAGCGCTGGACCTTTTCTGCCTATGGCGAGGAGGCGGGCTACACCTACAGTGCCGGACGCTTTTATCATCTCGGCGAGGAAATTGGCAGTGCAGGCGGGTTGAAACTGCGTGGCAAACACAACATGGAGAACGTGCTTGCTGCGCTGATGACCGGACGCGTGTTTGGGCTGCAGTATTCCAGCATGCTGAAGGCGATGGAGAGCTACGAGCCGCCAAGGCACCGCTGCGAACTGGTGCGCACACTTCACGACCGTGAATACATCAATGACTCCAAGGCGACCAACCTGCATGCGCTGGAAGCCTGCCTGCGTTCGCAGGAGCGCCCGATCGTACTGATCGCCGGCGGCAAGGACAAGGAGCTGGACTACACGCCGTTGCGCGCGGAATTGAACGGCCAAGTTCGCGCGATGGTGTTCATCGGCGAGATCGCGCAGCAGCTGCAGGCTATGTTTGGCGATCTGCTGCCCTGCCAGTGTGCCACCGACATGGCGGACGCGGTGCGTCTGGCCACGGAAGTTTCTCAGGCGGGGGATGCGATCATCCTCAGTCCCGGCACCTCCTCTTTCGACATGTACACCGGCTATGCCCAGCGCGGTGATGTTTTTCGTGAGGCCGTGAACGCCTTGAATTGAATTTAAAGACCCCCAATCCCGACAATCCCAGACCCCAAGGTCCTATGAAGATGAAACCCAAGCCCAAAGAAACCAAGCTGCTGCTGAACCTGATGGACGGTGAGCGGCACCGCCACCGAGTGGCGCTCGTGACGGAAGAGGGTGAATGGAACCAGCATGAGCCGAACTCAGGCATGGCGCGCATGTTTGTGGTCATGCTGCTGATCCACGTCGTTCTGATCGGCGGCATCATCATCTATGATTTCATGGGCGATGACGCCAAGCCGCAGCAGACGGTGACCCAGGCGGCGCGTGCGGTGAGCACTGGCAACGGACTGCCCATGGCCTCCCCGGAAGTCGTCACTGCGCAGGCGCAGGCGGCGGCGGACACGGAGCAGTTTGACAACTACGAGATGCGCTCGGGAGACTCCATCAAGTCCATCGCAGCGAAGTTTGGCTCCACTGAGGCGGAGATCACACGTCTGAACTTGATCGACAAGGGAATCCAGATTGGCCCGGGAACCATGCTGCGCGTGCCGAAGCAGGCCGTGCCGAGCGCGATTCCCGTGAATCCGAAGACGCTGAAGCCGATGGCGATCGTGGAAGACGTGCCGAAGGCCGTCCCCGTGGTCCGAGACCAGCCACCGGTGACGAAAGTCCCGAGTGAGGCTGTGAAACCCTCTGAGGCACCTGCCAGTCTGTCCGCAGCTACCATGTCGCCTATTTCGCTGATGGCTCCGAATGAAGCCCCGCCTGCGACCATCTCGCTCGTGGCTGATGCGGACACACCGGCCACGGCATCTGCGCCGTCTGCCAGCGCCGCCGTCGCGCTGCCACCTCCTACCAAGCCGAATGTCGTTTCGCTGCTGCAGGAAAACGCACCGAAGGTGGAAGCTGTGAGGCCCCGGGATCGGGATGAACCCAAACCTGTGGCCAAAGCGGAAGCCAAGCCGCTGGTGAAGCCGAATCCGGTGCCGCCGCCAACGCAGATGCTGAAGAAGATCGCCGAGGCACCTCCGTCAACGAAGAAGGCTGAGCCGACCAAAAAAGTGGCGGCTGATGCTCCCCCTAAAACGGTGGCCAAGGCATCGTCTGCCCGCACTCACACGCTCAAGTCAGGCGAGACGCTGTACCGTCTGTCCACGAAGTATGGTGTCTCGGTGGCCGCGATTCAGAAGGCGAACAACATCAAGAATCCCAACTCCATGCGTGATGGAATGAAACTGGTGATCCCCGCGAAGTAACTTCTCGTTTCCGGCTTCATGGCCAAATATTCCATCCTCCTGCTTCTCCTTGCGGCGCTGTCGTTGATCGCGCTGGGCATCACCATGCTGGCGAGCACGACGTTTCAAGTCGCGCATGAGGGCGGGGAGGATTACGTGACCCTGTGGCGGCAGCTCGGCTGGCTGGGAGCTGCGACTGTGGTGTGCGTGATCATGGCCGTGGTGGATTACAACGTGTGGATGCGCTGGCGCTGGCATATTTTGATCGCTGCTGCGGTGCTGCTGGCGCTGTGCTACGTGCCGATGATCGGTGTGAAAATCAACGGATCGAGGCGCTGGATTGGTCTGCAAGCCTTGGGCGTGGGCGGGTTTCGAGTGCAGCCTTCTGAATTTGCGAAGATCGCGCTGATCATCGCTCTGGCAGGCTGGTTTGGGACGCACCAAGCACTGACACGTACTTTTTGGCGTGGCTTTGTGCTGCCGGGCCTGATTCTGCTGGGCATTGTGGCGCTGATCGGCTGCGAATTTGACCTGGGCAGTGCCTTGCTGGCCTCGGCGGTGGGTCTTGGCGTGATGTTTGTGGCGGGGACCAAGATGCGCTATCTGGCGATCATCGTCGTGCTCTGTGGTGGCGGTCTCGCGGCGGGGGTCAAGTTTCTGCCGAACCGGTTTGAGCGAATCATGGTCACCTTTGATTTGGAAAACCATAAGGAGGACCTGGGTTTGCAGCAGTGGGTGTCCAAGCTGGCGTTTGGGTCCGGCGGACAGGAAGGGCGCGGCCTTGGAGAGGGGCGCATGAAGCTTTCCTACCTGCCTGAAGCCCATACGGACTTCATTTTTCCGATGGTGGGGGAGGAGCTGGGACTGCGCGGTACGGCGGCGGTGGTCTTTGCGTTTGCGGTGCTGGTGATGGCCGGAATGGTCATTTCTTCCTACGCTCCGAACCGGTTTGGCAAGCTTTTAGGTGCCGGACTGACATTTTTGCTGGGAATGGAAGCGCTCTTGAACATGGGGGTAACCACTGCTTTGCTGCCGAACAAGGGATTGCCGCTGCCTTTCGTAAGTTACGGAGGGTCCAGTCTCGTTGCCGCGATGGTCGCGGTCGGCATCCTGATCAACATCCACCGCCAGGGCGTGCATCTGACCTGGGATCAGCTCCCCGTGATCCGCAGAAAGCGCCGCTGGACTCCACAGCTTTAGCCTTTTGAACAGTAGTGAAACAAAAAAATTCGAAGTCCATCCACGTGCTAATCGCGTGTGGTGGCACCGGGGGGCATTTGTTCCCTGGGATTGCCGTTGGTGAGGTGCTTGCCTCCCGAGGTCACGACGTGACTTTGCTGATCAGCGAAAAGAAGATCGACACCCTGGCCGCTTCGGGGCATCCGGAATTGCGGTTCGAGAAGATGCCGTTTCTGGCGATGCCGAAACCGTGGTCGCCGAAGATGTTCGGGTTCCTCAAGGGGCTCTGGAAGGGGACCAAGGCCTGCCGGAAGATCATCCGAGATCATGAGGTGGATGTGGTGCTGGGCATGGGCGGATTCACGTCCTTTGCGCCGCTGTATGCCGGGCGCAAAGAGGGCTGCCACACGCTGATTCACGAAAGCAACGCCATCCCTGGAAAAGCGAACAAGCTCAACGCACGGTACAGCGACATCGTGCTGTGCGGTCTCGAAGCCTGCAAGGAGCACTTCCCAAAGCATGGGGATGTGCGCGTGGTGGGCACGCCGATCCGCAGCAGCATGCGCAAGGCGAACAGCGACGACCCGCGTGCCTTCTTCAAGCTGGACAAGGACAGGCGCACGCTGCTTGTCATGGGCGGCAGCCAGGGCGCGCGTGGTGTGAACCGTGCCGTGGGCATGGCGCTGGACGAGTTTGAGAGAATGGGCATCCAGGTGCTGCACATCGCCGGACCGACCGATTACGAAGAGGTGAGGGACGTGTATGCCAAGATCCCGATGCTCAAGCAGCACGTGGCCGCCTTCTGCCATCGCATGGATCTGGCCTATCGCGCGGCGGATCTGGCCATTGCGCGATCGGGAGCCTCATCCATGTCTGAGCTGGCCTACTTCGGAGTTCCGAGCCTGCTGGTGCCGTATCCGCATGCCGCCGAGGATCATCAGACCCGCAATGCGGAGATTTTTGACAAGGCTGGAGCGGCACGACTGATGCGAGAGAGCGAGCTGAATGCGGACACTTTGGCTGACGCGGTGCGTGAGATCTTCAATGACCCGCGCAAGGCGGGCGAGATGAAGAAGGCGGCGCAGAAGCTCGCGGTGAAGAATTCGGCGGAGAAGATTGCGGATCTGCTGGTGAAGACGGCGGCGGGGTGAGGGCTGCGGATTTTGCCAAATTTTGCGCCACAGCCCCCCCGGGCATGATCCTTGTTTGAAACAGAGGGCGGAATCGTTATGTATCCTCCCCTCAAACCCCAACCTGACCTTTTATGAATTTGACACGAACAGCCTACGGCACCTGGAGCGGCGGACGCTTCATGCACTACGGAGAACAGCTCTCCGAGGAGCATTACATGCAGCTCATGCGCGATTCGTTTGAGAAAGGTGTGCGCACGTTTGTCACGGCGGATGTGTATGGCGTGGGCCGTGCGGATGCCTTGCTGGGCGAGGCGCTGAAGGGCATCCCGCGTGAGGAATACTGCCTCGTGGGCATCGTGGGTCATGACATTTATGAGGGCATTCGGCAGGGGTCGCGTGGTTACCCGCGGTTCACCGATCCGACGCTGCGCGGGCCGGAGAAGTATTATGATTATCTGAAGATGGCGACGGAGAAGAGCCTGGAGCGCTGCCAGACCTCGAAGTTTGACCTGCTCATGCTGCACAATCCGGACAGCATCAGCTACACGAGTGAAAAAGTTTGGGATGCGTTTACGGCGCTCAAAACGGACGGCTTGACTGATCGTCTGGGCATCGCGCCAGGACCGGCGAACGGTTTCACGCTGGACATGATCGAGTGTTTTGAGCGTTTCGGCGACCGGATGGACTGGGCGATGATCATTTTGAATCCCTTGGAGCCCTGGCCGGGTCAGCATGTGCTGGGCGCTGCGGCGAAGAACAACGTCGATATTTTGGCGCGGGTGGTGGATTACGGCGGTCTGTTTCACGATGACGTGAAGCCGGGCCACAAGTTCCGTGATGGTGACCACCGTACGCACCGTCCGGGCGACTGGATTGAGCATGGGATCGAGAAGCTTGAAAAAGTGCGTCCGATTGCGGAGAAGCATGGCCTGTCCATGCTGCAGCTCGCCTGTTTGTGGACCTTGGGCAACACGGCGGTGAAGAGCGTTGTGCCTACTATGATTCAGGAGCACGGTGAAGGTGCCCGCACGATTGAGAGCAAGCTGGATGATCTTGCCGCATTGCCTGAGCAGTGTTTGTCCACTGAGGAGATCGAAACGATCCGTCAGATCGGCGACAACACCGGCTGCATGGCGCTCAAGGGAGCCAGCCACCGGCATGAAGGCCAGGAGCCGCGTGCCGACGAATGGCCGCTGCGCCCGGACCTGCTGGACCTCGCGACGCGCTGGAGTTTGGGAACAAGCTGGTAGTACGTTTGCATGTTGGCGGTTCCGCGACGAAAGAGTCACCACAATTCATGATTGAGGCAGACTTTATCATCGTCGGAACCGGGGCAGGCGGACTGGTCTCGGCCTTGCATGCCTCTGAGCATGGCAAGGTGGTCATGATCACCAAGCGCGGTGCGCTGAACTCGAACTCGAACTGGGCGCAGGGCGGGATCGCCTGTGTGACGGCGGAGAACGACTCCATCGAGAAGCATGTGAGCGACACGCTCATCGCCGGGGCGGGCTTGTGTAAAGAGGCCGCTGTACGCACGATTGTGAGCGAAGGGCCGGCCCGCATTGCCGATCTGGTGAAGTGGGGCGTGCATTTTGACCAGCGTGAGGCGGTGGACGGGCATCTGGAGTTTGATCTGACGCGGGAAGGCGGCCATACCGCGCGCCGTGTGCTGCATGCGGCGGATGCCACCGGACGGGAGATCACGGAGAAGCTGCTCGCAGCCGTGCGGGCGAACCCGAACATCACGATTTACGAAAACCATTACGCCATCGACATTCTGACGACGGCGAAGCTTGGCCTCGTCTCTGAGGACCGTGTGCTTGGACTTTATGTGCTGGATGAGACCAGCGGGGAAGTACACACTTTCCGCTCGGACCGAGTGATCCTTGCCACAGGCGGGTGTGGGCGCGTGTATTTGTACACCACGAATCCCATGGTGGCGACGGGTGATGGTGTGGCCATGGCCTGGCGCGCAGGGGCTACGATTTCGGACATGGAGTTCATCCAGTTCCATCCGACCTGCCTCTATCATCCGCAGAAGCGGTCCTTCCTCATCAGTGAGGCGATGCGGGGTGAGGGTGCACGTTTGATCGGCAAAGACGGGCAGGAATTCATGCAGCGCTATGATCCGCGTGGCTCGCTGGCACCGCGTGACATTGTTGCACGTGCTATTGACCATGAGATCAAGAAGACCGGCGGGCCGTGTGTTTATCTCGACATCAGTCATCGGCCGCCTGAATTCATTGCGAGCCACTTTCCGAACATTCAGAAGGCCTGTCTGGATGTCGGCATCGACATCACCAAGGAGCCGATTCCGGTGGTGCCCGCCGCTCATTATCAATGTGGTGGCGTGCTGGCCGACGTGAACGGGGCCACCAGCATCCGGGGGCTCTGCGCCGTGGGCGAGGTGGGCTGCACGGGGCTGCATGGGGCGAACCGACTGGCGAGCAATTCGCTGCTTGAGTGCTGCGTCACCGCGCAGCGCGCCGTGGCTTATTTGATCAAAAAGATCCCGCAGGGAAAAGTCGCCGAGCAAAGCTACGAACTCCGCCCCTGGCAGACCAGCGGTGTGGTGGAAAATGACGAACTCGTGGTGATCTACCACAACTGGGATGAAATCCGGCGTTTGATGTGGGATTACGTCTCCATCGTGCGCACCAACAAGCGTCTGCAGCGTGCGGCGGCGCGTCTGCGCAACCTCAAGCGGGAGGTGCAGGAGTTTTACTGGAACAACCACGTCACCAGCGAAATCCTGGAGCTGCGCAACCTTGTGGAAACGGCGTCTCTCATTGTTGAATGCGCCATCCGCAGGCACGAAAGCCGGGGACTGCATTACACGCTGGACTATCCGCAGACGGATGACACGCGGGCTCCGCAGGACTCCACTTTGCGGCGTTATTGAGTTTATTGCCGCTGCAGCTGTCTTGAATTGAAAGCATGCGAATCGGTATTTTGAACAGCGCCGCAGGTGATCTGTCCATGATTTAGCGTCGTTGCTTTGTGGATTAAGGTCGCTTTTCCCGCTGGGCTGCTGCGCCTTACGTGGTGAATTACAGATTGCAGTTTACCATGGTAAGCTGTTACAATTCCCGCAATTAGGTTCCACCCCCATGCTCGCTGAACGCTCACTCAGTTTATTCGTCGTCGTCGCGTCACTCGTGGCGGCGGTGTCGGCGTTTGGTCAGGGGGCGTCCTCGGTTTCAGCCACAGGTGCTGCTGCGGCGTTGAAAAAAGCGGGGACTGCTCCGGCTGCCCAAAGCAAACCTGCCGCGCCTGCGCAGACTCAATCATCGCCTCCTCGCAACATTTCCGCGACGATGCCCAGCTTCAGTTCGACCTCGATGCCGCACTTGGGATACGCGCGTTATCCGTGGAAGCTGGATATCGTGGCCACGGTGTTCTGGGTGGGGGAGCAGCCGACGGAAAACAATCCCACGCCCAACGACAAAAGCTCCTGGGACACGCAGTGGATGCAAAACTTCGGCGGCTATGATGATCCCGATCTCACGAAGAGGACGGACAATTACACGCCCGTCGGATTCACGCCGAAGCAGAACCCGTTTTATGTGGCGCTGCCTTACAATGACTGCATCGATTACAACTCGCACAAGCCGGAGGCATCCAAGGTCATCCCTTGGTTCAAGCAGAAGTTTGTGCGTTCCGGCAAGACGGTGCTGAAAGGGCAGTGGATCGCGATTCGCTACGGCAACCGCGTCTGCTATGCCCAGTGGGAGGACTGCGGCCCCTTTGTGACAGATGACCATGATTACGTTTTCGGCAACTCACGCCCCAAGAACACAAGCAACCGTGGTGCGGGGATCGACATCTCGCCTGGAGTGCGTGACTACCTCGGCATCTCCAGCAGCGGGCGCTGTGACTGGCGTTTTGTTGATGTGAGCGAAGTGCCCGCCGGCCCGTGGCGCACTCTTGGCAGCAACAATCACTTCGTGACGCAGCAGAAGGTCGAAAAGGCGCGTGAACACACGGAAATTTCCTCCCGGCTTGAGGAGTTGCGCCGCATGCGCGACGCTTACTTTCAGCAGAACGGGACCGGCGCTGCTCGGTGAGCTTTGATGCGAAGTGGTTCGGGTGATGGACGGGTGGATGGGACGCTCGTGCTGGCATCGCTACGCGATGCGAGAGCATGAATGGTTTTCGCGGGCCCTGAACGAGGGGTGTCGCTGCGCTCAACCGCCTCGCTACAGGCTGGGATGGCTCCGCCATCGGATGTGTGGGAGTGGTGGGTGTTGGGTTACGGGCTGGCGAAGAATCACCGGCTCCCGCGTTCGAGCTTTTTCTGGCACGAGTGCGCCACCGAGTCCGGCGAAAGCGGTAGCTGCGTTCGTGCCTCACTTCGCAAGCGCAGTCCATATTCAGACGGGCGGGCTGTCGCCACACTCATCCCACGAGGGCGCATGGCTGACTTATTGAGGCGGAGTTTGGAAGTCGAGCTGGGCGTTTTTGAAGACGTAGGGCAGGGACGCGCCGGGCTTGGTGGTGAGCTGGGCGGCGGGTTTGGCCTCGATGGTGCGGCCGGGGCCGGTCTGCGGCTGGTTGGTGCAGTCCTGCACGTAGATGGTGGCAGTGAGCGGTGATTTGGCCAGGAGCTTTTCTTCGGCGGCGCCGAAGGTGCATTTTTCAAAGACGCAGTTGCGGGTGGCGAGGGCAAAGCTCTCGGGGACTCGGCAGTTGATGAAGCGGCAGCTTTGGATGCTGAGCCAGTCCTTGGTCAACTCGGTGCTCGCATCCTCCCGAAACACGATGGGGCCCAGATCGAGGTCGAGCAGGGTGCAGGAGTCGAGCTTCATGCCCACGTCGCTCACTCTCCAGCCCTGCATGAAGGAGCCGAGGAGCACGCAGTTGGTGAAGTGCCATTTGGTGCTGAAGTAGGCTGTTCCCCAAGGGCCTTCCTTGGCGAACAGGCAGTCCTGAAACAGGCTGTCGCGTGCCTCAAAGCTGCCGCCGAGGTCTGCGGTGATCTTGACATCGCGGAAATGGCCGCCGGCGGCCTGCCATGAGCCTTCGCGCAGATGGAAGCGGACGTTTTCGATGCGCATGCCGGGCAGGCTTGTCACATCGCCACGCTGCTCGTCGTAATTGGCTCTCGGGTCATTCTTGCCGGGCGCACCGATGTCGATGCGGCGCAGGGGACGGTAGGTGCCTGCTGGAATCGTGAGCTTGCCAGTCCATTCGGTTTTCTTGAGAAACGGGTCCAGCATCGCGGGAGTGCTGGAGATCTGGTCTTCGACCGTTTGAAGGTCCAGCGTCTTCACCTTGGCGGATTTGATTGTGACGGCGTGGTTGAAAGGGAAAATTTCCAGCGGGTTGTCCACTTTGGAGTAGTCGCCAAAGTGGAGGAGGCGACGTTTGCCATCGACGCTGATGCTCTGCATGTGGGGCATGATGCGCCACTGGATGGTGACAAAAGTGTCCTCGGGGATGCGTCCCATGCCGGGCACATGGCGGGCACCGCCGGGATCGGTGTCGATGCGGAGCTCGTCCTGGTTTTTTTCCCAGTTGAAGATCACCTGCTTGGCGGTGCAGGCCAGGCGCAGGTCATCCTTGTGAGTTTTCACCACGAGGGTGAACTCCACGGGCGGCGTGAACTTCTCCGCGGAAATGAAGCGGTCATTTTTTTGCAGCACTATCTCCTTGCCTGCCGGCAGGAGTTCTTTGTTCGCATTGAGCAGGGCGGCGCGTTGGCGGGAGAGACTGGCGATCCGTTCATCGGCGAGTCTGGCGTCTTCCAGCTTCGCGGCCTGGGTCCATTCCGCCTGCTGGGCTTTCAGGACTTCCTCATACTTATGGAAGAGGGTGGTGATACCGTTGTAGAGGGCGGTCTCGATGGGGCGCAGGCTGGTGCGGTAGGTGGAGCGCAGCGTTTTCAGTGGCGCAGGCAGATTCGGCGCATCCTCTGCAGGGAGCGGGCTGTGGCTTTTGATGAGCTGCTGTTCCTCACGCAGCGCGAGCGCCTCGGGCAGGCGTGCGGCCGCAGTCTCGGCTGACAGCGCACGATCCAGAGCGGCGAGGTATTTGGTGTTCAAGTCGTCCAGCGCGGTGCGGTGAACTGCCAGCACGTCACGCTCCAGCGCTGCACGGAAGCTGGCATCCAGTTCGCGCAGGCGTTTCGCGCCCGCGCTTTCGACCACGGGTTGAGGCGGAGGGACGGGCGCGGGAGCGGGCGCTTTTGATGGTGCGGCATCCCATTCGAGAATGAAGGCACGTATGGCAGTGACACCGCCCAAGCCCCACTCCGCTTTGGTATTGGACGTTGCGGTGATTTTCAGAACAAAGTTTTTCTCCGGCTCAGATGCGGCGGTCGTGGTATTCTCCCAGCGGGTGAATTCAAAGGGTTCTCCCGTGACCCACTGCCAGACGCCCGTTTTGCGCAGGCCGCCAATGGTGGCCATTGATTGTGGAACCTGTTTCAAAAAGGGAGGCAGCACGCGGTTCATCCAGTCCTGCTCAGCCTGACTGTTGATCGTGGCCAGATGGGCGCCGAGGCTTTGCGCATGCTTCTGGGCATTGAGTTGGTTCATCCGTTCGTCCACGACTTGATAGTGGTGCCCGTTGTAGCTCAGCACCGGAAGCTTGGACAGCGGGCTGCCCTTGGGGGCATTGGGGTCCGTGCGCACAACGACCGGCGCGGGGGCCGTAGTGTTCGGTGGCGTTTGATTGGAGGGTGGTCTGGGAGGTTCCTGTTTGGCGGGCTCGACCTGGGCGACTGCGGGTGCAGGTGGAGATGGCGGCGGCTCACCACGACGCATGAGAAGTACCGCCGCCACGCCGAGGACGATCAAGGCGGCGGCGATCATGCCCCATGGGGTGGCTGGGGGCGGCGGAGGTGGGGGAGGCTGGCGCGGCTGCATGCCGCCGGCGGGCGCCTGCCGGGCCGGCTTTTCTTTGGCGACGGGGACGGTGAGGATCTGATCGAGATCACGGCGCAGTTCGCGAGAGGTCTGATAACGTCTTGCGACATCCTGCTCCATCGCTTTGCGGATGATGGCGTCGTAGCGTGTGTCACAACCCATTTTCTCACTGGGCATTTGGAAATTGCCGCGCGGGATTTTGCCGGTGAGCATGTTGTAGAGCATCACGCCCACGGCATAGAGATCGGCGCGGCCATCGACCTGCATGCCGATGACCAGCACCTCGGGTGCGACGTAGTCTGGCGTGCCCATGGTGGTGCCTTCCTGGGTGAGGCTGCCGGACTGACCCGGATCGTGCATGCGGGCCAGACCGAAGTCGGCCACCTTCACGGCGCCTTCCATGTTGATGAGGATGTTCGCCGGTTTGATGTCGCGGTGAACGACGCCGTGCTCGTGCGCATAGGTCAGCGCGTCGCAGACGTGGGCGGTGATGGCCAGCGCGTGATCCACCGGCAGTTTGCCCTGCGACTGGATCATCTTGGCAACGTCCGTGCCGTCGATGTACTCCATGACGATGTAGAGGAGTTCATCGCGGGTTTCGCCGAAATCGTACACGGCCACGATAGCGGGATGGTTCATCTTTGCCATCGTGCGCGCTTCGTTCTTGAAGCGTTCGATGTACTCCGCCTCGTCCTCCGCCACCTGGGGTGGCAAGACCTTGATGGCCACGAGCCGGTCGAGAGAAGTCTGTCGTGCCTTGTAGACGGCGCCCATGCCACCGCAGCCGATCATTTCCCACTGATCATACTGAGGCAGCATGGCGTGCAGATGCTCTGGTGATGGCGGTGTCCAACCCATGGCTCCATCATGTTGAGGTTTCTCATTCATGCCCTGTGAAAACGATCATTAGCGGCGGAGGGTAGCCGTCTGCTCCAAGAATGGGAACTGGAAAATCAAACGAGTCCGCGGCGAACCAGAGATTCCTCCATGGCACGATCGATCAGTATCACGGCCAGTGTCTGAGTGGCGTCATCCAGCAACTGGGTGGCGGCTTTGAGGGCCTTGGCGTCATGATCCGTGGCGTCAAGCAGGACACGCACCGTGGCGGCCTGGCTGACCACGGCAGATTTCTCTTCTGTGCTGATTGCATCGCCGAGTTGATCCAGTGCGGCATCGACGGCGGGGAGGAGCTCTTCGGCTTTTAGTTTTGCTTCCGTCCAGATGCGTTCGTTCATGTCTTCGAAGGCGAAATCGACGCTTTCGGAGATCATCTGCTCCACGCGTTCGTCTTCGACATCGACGGCGGTGCCGGTGATTTGCAGGGTGGTGTCCTGGTTCGTGGCGGTGTCGCGGGCGAGCACGTGAAGAATGCCGTCTGCATCTATGCTGAACTGCACGCCGACACGGGCGCTGCCTTTGGGGCCGGCGGGGAAGGGGACTTCGATGCGGCCAAGCTCCCAGTTGTCCTTCGCGAGTTCGCGTTCGCCCTGGAGGATGCGGATGAGCATGCTGTCCTGATTGGCGACCGCGTTGGTGAACATCTCGCCGGCCTTGGCGGGAATGGTGGTGTTGCGCGGGATGATGATGTTCATCAGGCCGCCGAAGGTTTCGATGCCGAGGGAGAGCGGGGTGACATCGAGGAGGAGAACCTGGCGCAAGCTGCCGCCGAGGATGCCTGCCTGGATGGTGGCGCCGAGGGCGATGGCCTCGTCGGGGTTCTGCGAGGTGTTGGGTTCACGGCCGAAGATTTCGCGCACGTAGTCGCGCACCAAGGGCATGCGGGTGCTGCCGCCGACGAGGATGACTTCATCGAGCTGATCGGCTTTGACGCCGGCATCACTCAAGGCACGCAGGCAATGGATGCGGGTGCGCTCGATCCATGGGCGGGCGATTTTTTCGAGATCAGCGCGGGTGATGTCGAGGCCGTTGAAGGAGGCGGAGTCATCGGTGGAGAGGCGCTTTTTGACGGACTCGGCGGCTTCGAGGACGCGGATGTCGTGGGAGGGCAGAGCCAGTTTTTGCGCGATGAATTCGGCGAGCAGGCGGTCGATGTCATCGCCACCGAGCTGGGTGTCGCCAGCGGTGGAGAGCACCTGGAAGGTGCCGTCACGCATTTCGAGAACGGAGATGTCGAAGGTGCCGCCACCGAGATCATAGACGGCGATCTTTTGATGTTCGGTGAGTTTGTCGAGACCGTAGGCGAGTGCGGCGGCGGTGGGCTCGCTGAGGATGCGCAGCACTTCGAGACCGGCGAGTTCGCCGGCGCGTTTGGTGGCATTGCGCTGGGCATCGTTGAAATAGGCAGGGACTGTGATGACGGCCTTGGAAACGGACTGTTCGAGAGCGCGTTCGGCGACGGCCTTGAGGTGCTTCAAGATTTCCGCTGAGACTTCGACGGGGGAGGTTTGCAGTTCGCTGAGTGAATAAGGAGGCGTCCATCCGGCTTCACCGGGGCGGCGGCCGATGAGGCGTTTGACCGAAGTGATGGTGCGCGTGGGGTGAAGGGCGCGCTGGCGCAGGGCGACGGCTCCGACAGAGATGCTGCCATCAGTGGCCATGCATACGGCGCTGGGGGTGCTGCGGCTGCCGTTTTCATCGGCGAGGAGGATGGGGAAGCCGCTGTCAACGACACCGACGAGGGAGTTCGTGGTGCCGAGATCGATGCCGAGGATGGGGGAGTTTGGATTCAACGTTTCGAGAGGTTCACACGGGTGGGCTTGCTAAACACTGCGCTTTGGTCAAAATCAAATCATGGAATCACTGACCACAGGACTGATCGCGGAAACTCATCTCAACGAAGCTCAGATTGCCGATGCTGCTGCGCAGCTGGTGGATGCTACGGTGACGGCGGCGGAAAAGGCGAATTTTCTGCGCGCTCTGGCGAAGAAGGGCGAGACGCCGGCGGAGATCGCGATGTTTGTGAAGGAGTTTTTGAAGCTGGCGGTCGATCCGGGGATTGACCGGGCGAAGCTGCCGGGGCCGATGCTGGATGTGGTGGGCACGGGCGGGGATCAGCTGCATCTGTTCAATGTGTCGAGCACGGCGATGTTCATCCTGGCGGCAGGTGGCGTGTGTGTGACGAAGCATGGCAACCGTGGGATCACCTCGAAGGCGGGGGGGGCGGATGTGCTGGAGGCGCTGGGCATCAAGATCGACCTGCCGAAGGAGAAAGTCGTGGCGGGCATCGAGAGCATCGGGCTGGGGTTCTTTTTTGCGCCGCTGTATCACCCGACATTCAAGGCGGTGGCGGAGGCGCGGAAACTGCTCGCGGCAGAGGGGCAGCGTTCGATTTTCAATGTGCTCGGGCCGCTGCTCAATCCGGGGCGGCCGGACTACCAGCTCATCGGTGTGTTTGATCCGAAGCTGACGCGGGCGTTTGGCGAGATTTTGGTGCAGCTGGGCCGCAAAGGGGCCTGGGTGGTGCATGGCAGCGCTGCTGACGGGCAGGGGATGGATGAACTCTCCAATCTCGGGGTGAATGAAGTGTGCCAGCTGGTGGACGGGAAACTGAGCGAGACGCGGATTGATCCCAAGGACCTCGGCTTTGGCAAAGCGGTGCTGGAAGATCTGGTGGGGGGGGATGCGACGGAGAACGCGCTCATTCTCGAAGGCGTGCTGGCAGGAACGATCAAGGGGGCCAAGCGTGACATCGCGCTTCTGAATGCTGCGGCGGGTTTTGTGATCACCGGTGTGGTGACGGATCTGATGGCCGGAAAAGCCCTGGCCGAGGAGCTTCTGGAGCGTGGCGCGGCGCATGCGAAGCTGCGGGCGATGCAGGATTTGATCTAAGGCCACTTTCCCGTACGACAGGAGGGTGAGAGATGTTAAGGTGTCCTGAATATTTATTTCTCTCGCTTATGCCTCACCCCAGCGAAGTGCTTCAATACGCCCAGAAGGTGCCGCACACCATGTGGGCCACCATCGCGATTGTGGGGTTCTTCGCTTTTGCGGCGGGGCTGGCGTTTGCGAAGGGGGTGGTGCAGCAGATCATCAACGTGGCGACGCTGGCCCTGTGCGCGGCGGCGGCGTGGTATGTGTTCATGCACCGGGTGGTGATTTTTGGCGCGGCGGGGATGCAGATAACGACAAACCGGATGGTCATTGCGTCGGTGATTGCGGCGGGGATCATGTTCGCCGTGTGCAAGGTGGGGAAGTATTTTCTGGCGGCCTTTGGCCTGATGCGAATGCTGGGAGGGCTGACGGGGTGGAAGGGACTGCTCGTGAGCATCCTTCCTTCAGGGGCGCTGATGTGGATGGGCAGCGTGGCGCTGCGCATCGTGGGGAGTCTGTATGGCATGGAGAACGCGGCGGAGATCGTCAAAAAGGGCGGTGTGATCGAGAGCCAGGCGAAGTCCATTTTTTACAGCCTGAGCCAGAAGATCGACAACAGCTCCATCGGCGGGCTGGTGAAGAAGCTGGACCCATATGATATCAAGCCGACGGCGAATCTGGCACGGCTGCTGATTCTGTGGCCGGAGGGGACGATGTGGCAGCGACTGGCCGAACAAAGTCCGTCCACGGCCAATGCGTTGAATCATCCGCTGATCGCCAAGCTCGGCTACGATCCGGAAGTGCGGAAGGCCATCGAGAACAAGGACTTCGCGGGGCTGATGCAACTGCCCCAGGTCGAGAAAGTGGCGAACCACCCGGACCTGCAGCCTATTCTTGGAGGCATGCAATTGGAGCAGGCGATGGACTCGGTGGTGTACAAGCAGCCACCGCCGCCGCAGCCGGTGAGGTTGAATTGAGGAGTATCAGGCAAAGAGGTGATCGAATTCTTTGTGTGTTCCGATCCAGAACCAGGTCACGGTTTAGCCATCGCGATGAGCCACTGCGCGCAAATCCAAAGAGATGCGCACGGACCACACGTGGGTGTGACCTTCCAGCTTTTTGAAGCGCAGCGAACGATGACCACAGTCCTGCATGAACAAGGTGTAGGCCTTCTTTGCGGCATCCTGATCGACAGGATCAAGGCAGTTCAGACATTTCCAAAAGGAGGCTGTGGCCTTGGAAATCAAAGCCGGGACAAATCCAGAGGTTCACTGCCGTCGGCCATGGCCGTTTTCATGAAGGCCTCCAGCTTTGGTCTTGGCCGTGAATCCGTGATGATGCGTTCCCATGCAGCATCGCCATCATCTGAGACTACGTCTGCTGCCTGAACCTGATGTTTGATGAACATCACGTAGTCGAGCACCGAGGACTGCTTCTCCGCTGGAAGAGTGACCACTTCCGCAGCGATGAGGCTGGCGAGGTTTTCCGAGGCGAGAGCTGGCATGGATGAAAATAACCCCTTGCCGCGTCGTGTCCAATCGGTTTCCTCGGATGAAGGGAATCCAAAAAAACCGCCAACGGCACGTTGCCCCGGGCGTGGCTCTCGCTTTGATGTTTCGGCACTCGCCCTTTTCCTTTTCGCATGCCCAAATACATTCTTACCATCGGCCTTGAAGTTCACGCGCAGCTCACGACGCGCAGCAAGATGTTCTGCGCCTGCCCGGTGGAGTATGGTGCGGAGCCGAACACTCACACCTGCCCGACTTGCATGGGGCTGCCGGGTGCGCTGCCAGTGCTGAATCAGGCGGCCATTGAGAAGACCATTCTCACGGGGCTGATGCTGGGCTGCGAAACGCCGCCGGTGGTGAACTGGGACCGCAAAAACTATTTCTACCCGGACATGCCGAAGAACTACCAGATCACGCAGATGCCCTTCCCGCTCTGCCTGGGCGGTGGTGTGCCGCTGTATGATTATGCTTATCCCAAGGACGCGCAGAAGAGCATCGCCAATCCGGGCAAGGTGGTGAAGCTGACGCGCATCCATCTGGAGGAGGACGTGGGCAAGTCCACGCACTATGACAAGTTCAGCGCGCTCGACTTCAACCGCGCAGGGACGCCGCTGATGGAAATCGTCAGCGAGCCGGACCTCGATAGTGCGGAAGAGGTGGTGGCCTACCTCGGGAGCCTGCGGCAGATCCTGATCTATGGCGGCGTGAGCGATGCTGACATGGAGAAGGGCAACATGCGCTGTGACGTGAACATTTCCCTGCGACCCGAAGGCCAGAAGGAGCTGGGGACCAAGATCGAGCTGAAGAACATCAACTCAATGTCAGCCATCCGGCGCGCGATTAAATTTGAGACGGAGCGTCAAGCCGACATTTTGGACTCGGGTGGCAAATTGCAGCAAAGCACTCTGCGCTGGGACGATGACCGTGGTGAGACCACACTCATGCGCTCGAAGGAGGACGCGCATGATTATCGCTACTTCCCGGATCCCGACTTGCTGCCGGTGCGCACGGCGGATCTCGTGGCCAAGATGCGGTCGCAGGTCCCTGAGCTGCCGCATGAAAAACGTGCGCGGTTTGAGAAGGACTATGGCTGCAGCGCCTATGATGCCAGCGTGCTCGCGAGCGAAAAGGAGCTGGCTCTGTGGTATGAGGCAGCCGTGGCTGCGGACACGCAGGTGCCGGCCAAGAAAATCGCCAACTGGGTCATCAATGACCTGCTGGGTGCTCTGAACGACCGCTCGCTCACGCTTGCCGACTGTCCGGTGAAGCCAGAGGCGCTGAGTTCACTGGTCGCTACCATTGAAGACGGTAAAATCTCCAACAACCAGGGTAAGGAAGTGTTTGTGGAGATGTTTGAGACTGGGAAACCTGCGGCGGAAATCATCAAGGCCAAGGGGTTTGAGCAGGTCAGCGACACGGGGGCTCTGGAGGCCATCGTGGAGCAGATTCTTGCGGCTAATCCTGATAAGGTGGCTGAAGTCAAAGGCGGCAACGAGAAGGCCATGAACTGGTTTACGGGACAGGCGATGAAGGCCAGCCAAGGGAAGGCGAACCCGAAGATGGTGACGGAGATTGTGAGGAAGAAGGTGCTGGGGTGAGGCCGCTGCGCGGAATGACGAAACCCGAATGAGGAATGACGAATGAAGTCCGAATTCATTGTTTCGTGTGTCAGTGTCGATGAGATCGAAGACGAAAAAGGAATTGCGGTGTGGCTGGCCGATGCTGACCCCGTGGAGGTAGATTATTTAACTTTTCAACGGGCTCTCGAGCCGGATGAGCAAAGCGTCCGCCTTGGCTTGAACCGAGTCTATGCGGAAAGAAATGATCAGGGCTTCTCGGGGTACGGCGGTATTGAAAGTGTCTTGTTGTTTCGTGATCATCTGGATGTTCACCTCAATGACAAAGGATCCAAGTTCATGGACGGACTTTCGACAATGAAAGTGTCCTTCGAGCTTGATGCTGCCGCATTTCAGAAGCTTCGAGAAGGTCTCGCAGTCTGCTTCGACGGGTTTGGAAAGTATCATGACGAAGCTGATTTCTAATGGGGGTGCGCCAGATTCTGCTCGTGCGGGACAGTTTCTATTGCACTGCATTTGGGTCATTCTGGCTTGATTCGTCATTCTTTTGCCGCCCGCCAGCGTGTACAAACCCCTTGCACCCCGGGCGGGGGCTGCTATTCTTCGCGCCCTTTTTCACCCCCAGACCCTTTAGAATCATGTCCCAGCATAGCAGCCTCAAGACTTCCGGCTCCGTCGGCACCAAGCGCAGCGTTTTGAAGCGTGGTGAGCGCGTCAAGCTTCTCAAATCCCGTGGCCAGTGGAAAGAAGGACGTCTTCCGACGAACCTTCCGAAGACCAAGCCCGAGTAAGGCTTTCCTCCTGTGCGCCTTAACCGATATTTGAGCCAGTGCGGCATTGCCTCACGGCGTGGCGCGGAGGAAATCATCCTCGGCGGTCGCGTGTCCATCAACGGACACGTCATCACCGAGCTTGCCACGAAGGTCCAGCCCGAGGACAAGGTGGTCGTCGATGGTTCTCCGGTACGTGCCGAGACGCCTGTCGTTCTCGTTTTGAACAAGCCGAAAGGCTACCTGTGCTCCCGTGGGGACAAGCAGGACCGCATGACGATTTACGATCTGCTGCCTCTGAAGTACCAGAATCTGCATCATGTCGGCCGTCTCGACAAAGACAGCGAAGGTCTGATTCTCCTGACGAATCGCGGAGATCTTTCCCACCGGATCATTCACCCGAGCCAGGGTGCTGAAAAAGAATACGAAGTGGTCGTCGATCAGGCGCTCAATCCGGACGTGATGGCGAAGCTCGTCAAGGGCATGATGACCGAGGAAGGTTTCGCCCGTGCGGAACGCACCTGGATGGACGGCGACTACAGGGCGCACATCGTGCTCAAGATGGGGCTCAAGCGTCAGATCCGCATGATGCTCTACTACCTCGGCTACGAGGTCACACGCCTGACCCGAATCCGCATCGGCTGGCTGAAACTGCACGGTCTGGCCCGAGGTGCCTATAAAGAGCTTACGCCGACGGAGGTCGAACGCTTCTTCAAGGAAGAGCCGGCCAAGCCGAAGCTGGAACGCAGCAAGCCTGGTGAGGAAAAGGATGACGGGATCGAAGATCACCGCCCTGCGGCACGCAAGCGCGCTACCCCGCGTGTGCATGAAGCTGAGGCCCGCGAACCGCGTGGTTTCAAGCCCACCACCCGTGGCAAGAAGAGCGGCCCAACGGCTCGCTTTTCCGAAGACAAGCCTAGCCGTGGCAAGAAGAGCGGACCTACGGCCCGCTTCTCTGAAGATAAGCCTGCTCCGCGTGGCAAGAAGAGCGGCTCTGCAAGCTGGTCTTCCGGAGACAAGCCTTCGTATTCCAAGCCCAAGTCCAGGACTTTCAGCCCGCGCTCACGCTCAAGCGAAACGGGGCGGGACGAAAAACCACGGGGGCGGTCAGGTCCGCCAGCTCGCCGTCCAGCTCCACGGGGGCCTCGCCGCGGTCCGTCGTCACGGTGAATTCGCTGGTCTGGATGTAGTCCAGATCATCGCACTCGTGGTAGCCGTCCAAGAGCATGCCGCGCAGCAGCTGGATGAATTCCATCCCGCCGAGGCCGCGAAAGATGAGGAGATCGAGTTTGCCGTCGGTGTTGGAAGCATTGCGGAACAGGGGAAAGGGCCCGCCGTAGTGTTTGCCATTGCCCACCAGAACCACGGTGCCGAGCATGGGTGCTTTGCCTTCGATTTTCACGCTGAGTGTCGGCGGGGTCCGCATCAGCACGTTTACGGCGCTCATGACGTAGCTCAGAGGGCCGTATTTTTTCTTCGCTTCCCAGGAGGTCTCCTGGACGATCTGGGCGTCGAGACCGACCCCGGCGAGCTGGGCGAAGTACATGTCGTTCGCCATCCATAGATCCACCTCACGGCGCTGGCCGCTGGTGATTTCCCGCCAGCAGCCTTCGATGTCGCGACCGGGCAGCTTCAGTTCCACGGAAAAGACATTCATGGTTCCCAGCGGCAGAACACCGATTGCCGTGTGCTTTTCACCGGGTTTGCGGCGGGCGTTGGACCGGCAGATGCCCTGCAGCACCTCGTTCATGGTGCCGTCTCCACCGGCGGCCACGACGAGTTCGTGACCTTCGGTGGCAAGGCGCTCTGCCATCGCCGTAGCATCCGCAGGGCCGGTGGTCAGGTGGAGCTCCGGCTCTGGAGAGAGCCTGCGCAGGGCATGCTCGAGGGAGGCGGCTTTTGTGCTGCGGGCGGCTGGGTTCAGAATGACCGGGATGGGCATGAGGGCGGCATTCATGGCACGTTGCGAGGACTTCGCAAAGTCTCATGCCGGAACGCTTGTGAAACTTTTCACAAAATCGGGTTGCCCCTCCCCGAGCGGCTCCGATAATCGTCCCCAGCCCCTTTCCCCTTCGCTCATGCCTGCCCCCGCCGAAGCTCCCGCCCCAGTTGCCGCTCCACCGCCTGTTGATCTCGTGAATGTACAGATCGACGGTGTCTGGCACAAGTTCCCCAAAGGCACGCGGATGATCGAGGCGTGCAAGCAGGCCAAGAAGGAAGTTCCCCACTACTGCTACCACCCGAAACTCTCCTCCCCCGGCAACTGCCGCATGTGTTTGGTGGAGATGGGCATGCCGCCACGTCCGGCCCCGGGCACCGAGCCTGAGAAAGACGAGCATGGCATGCCGAAGATCGGCTGGATGCCGCGCCCGGTGATTGCCTGCGCCAACACTATTGCTGAAGGCATGGGCATCCGCACGGAGTCCGTCCTCACGCAGGAGTGCCGCAAAGGCGTGATGGAGTTCCTTCTGATCAATCATCCGCTCGACTGCCCGATCTGCGATCAGGCAGGCGAGTGCCGCCTGCAGGAGTTCAGCGTGGAGCACGGCAAAGGCGAGAGCCGCTTCCGTGAAGACAAGGTCAAGAAGCCGAAGAACGTCGACATCGGCCCACGTGTGCGTCTTGATGACGAGCGCTGCATCATGTGCAGCCGCTGCATCCGCTTCACCGCTGAGATCGCCGACGAGCCTGTGCTCGGCTTCACCGAACGAGGCAGTTTCACCACGCTGGCCGTGCATCCTGGCAAGCGTCTGGAGCACAACTACTCGCTCAACACGGTGGACATCTGCCCAGTGGGCGCTCTGACCTCCAACGACTTCCGCTTCCAGCAGCGCGTCTGGTTCCTTAACGAAACGAACAGCATCTGCACCGGCTGCGGCCGTGGCTGCAACATGGAGATCAGCGCCCGTGGTGACACGATCTACCGCCAGACTCCGCGCGACAACAATGACGTCAACTCCACCTGGATGTGTGACAGCGGCCGTCTCGACTTTCACTTCGTGAACAGCGAGTTCCGCCTCACGGATCCGATGATCAAGTCGGGTGGCAAACATCAGATCGCCACCTGGAAGACAGCGCTGAGCAACATCGCCACGGCTCTCGCGGGCAAGAAGGGCGAGGAGATCGCCATCATCGCCAGCGCCCGCATGACGAACGAAGAACTATTCTTCGTGAAGCATCTGGCTGCGCAGCTCGGCACCACGAATGTGGATGTCATTCCACGTACCGGCGGCGCTGACAATTACCTTCGTGCTGACGACCTCAATCCGAACACGAATGGTGCGAAGCTGATTCTGGGCATCGAACCCGGTGCCAAGCTGGCTGAGATCACTGAACTCATGAGCCGTGGCCGTCTGCGGGTGGTTCTCGCTCTTGGTGAGAACCTGCTCAAAGTTGGATTTTCCCAGCGTGACCTCGAAAAGGTATCGTTCATCGCCTCGCTGCATATCCTTGCCAATGCGAGTGCCGAACTGAGCGACGTTGTGCTCCCGGGCACTGCTTACGCTGAAAAGCGCGGCAGCATGATCAATGTCACCGGTCGACTTCAGCGGCTGAACAAGGCCGTCAAAATCCCTGGCAACGCGCACGACACCTGGGAGATTTTGCGCGATCTCATCGTCGCCTGCGGAGGCTCGAACGGCATCCATACTGTGGAAGATGTGTTCAAGCGTCTCAGCACTGAAGTCCCCGCCCTGAGTGGACTGACCTTTTCCAAGATTGGTGATCTCGGTGTGCAGGTGCTTGAAACCGGTGAGAAGATCCCGCTGCTGGAGCGCGAGAAAGAGCGCAAGGCTAAGGGGATTATCGTGGGGTGATCTAAGCTGAGTATTTAGAGGGTGCGTCTGGCAGGAGATTTTTTAATCGAAATGCATCGCGGTCTGGCAATGCGCGGGTGTGTTCTGCTATGTTCCGGCAATGCGCCTGAAATACGTGCTTTTATGTTTGCCTGGCCTCGCCTGGGCTACGATTGCCTGCGGGCACATCGGAGCTTTGGATGAGTACCCGGAACGATTTCCCGGCAAAACATTGCATGCCATTGCCCATGAGTGGGAGCCTCCGCAGGAAAATGCAATGGATGAACTGGACCTGTTCAACGCTGTCCAAGCACTCGTATTCAAGTGGAAGGAGCTGCCGCTGGATGCGCTGAAAAAACGCATTGCCTCTCTGCTGGAGGAAAATCGCCGGGGGGAGTACCGCAAACGCTTCGCCAATGCGCTTCTCGACATGGATGATCTTCTGGCCGGGGGAGAGGCGGGTCATTCCGAAGAGGTGGCGGACTACTTGGACTGGCGCCTGGATCATCTGGATGCAGACGATGGCTTCTTTGACGAGATGGCGTCCGGACAATGGGATGACACTCAAAAGCAGAGTGAAGAGCGAACGAGGAAGTGGGAAGCTGAGAGGCACAAGGAAGTTTCAGAGATCAGTGTGAAGGCAGACACGGCCTCGGTGATTTTGCGCCCGCACTGGCTCGTTCAATGCGGAGCCCTGGAGTTTCGTCATCGTCGATATCAGCAGGCGGCTGCCTATTTCGAAAGGGTGTTTGCGGCATTTCCAAATCATCCGCGAACTGAGGTGGCGGTGCTGATGCTGGCACGGATGAAGTTTGATGAGTGGAAGCAGGCGCGCAAAACCTGGGAGCATGATGTCCCCAAAGAAAATCGACTGGAGAGCGAGACACGGCTGGCGTTTGAACGGTATAAAAATCTCTATTCCAAAGGACGCTTCGTGGCTGACGTCATCGGCTGGGAAGCGGGCAGAGCACGTGAGAAGGAGGATTTGAGCGAAGCGATGGAGGGCTTTTTGCTGCAGGCTCAGACGCCGAACCACCCTGAAATTCGGCGTCGTGCTTTTCAGCAGATTGAGTGGATGCTGGGTGATCTCGCAGAGAACCCGGACAAGCTGGATGGATTGCCATGGGACAAAATTGCGGCTGAACCCTGCGTGGCGCTACGCATGGGCTATTTCATGCTCGACTGCGAAAGCGAGAGCGATCTCGGAGCCATGATGTTTCGGCGTTCGGGGGAAGATCATCGGGTGTTGGAGTCGCTGGCTCCCACACTCGTGGCGGTGCGTTCAGCGGCAAAGCCTGCGTGGAGAGCGCTTGATGCGGCACTCGCCGCCAACAACGATGCATATCATGGCAGCAAGGGCATCATACGCGATGTGCTGCATGGCTGGTCGGCTATCGTGCGCGGAGAACCCGGTCTGGTACCCGTGGTGGTGAAGGCACAGACGCAAGGGGTGGGCGCGGATGATGCGCTGCTCGTGTGGGCGCTTGCCCAATTGAAAATGGGTCTTGCTGCCGAGGGCATCCGAGGTCTAGACCAGTTGGATGAATTGTGTCCGTCTTCGCCCTTGCGTCGTGGCGGTGATTTGCGGCGTATCGACGCGTGGCTGGAGCTGCGCCAGCCTGCGGTCGCGATTGCGTTGCTGTGGGACATGCTCAGCGGTAAGGGAACGGCCGTCTATAAACACGACATTGATGAGAGTCCACCGCTGCATCTGCATGGGGAGGTGTCGCAGCGCATGTCGGCATTGCTGACTTTCGCACCGCTGGCCGAACTTGAAAAAGCTTCTGCTGCCGAGGGGGTGGCAGCAGAACTGAGAGACACGCTGCGTGGGGCTTTGCGAGTGCGTCATCTCAGCGAGGGGCGCTTCGCTGAATCGCTGCGTTTTGCCGAAGAGGCTGACTTCCAAGGCTGGGACCAGTGGCATCAAGGCTGGGGCGACAAACCCGTGAATGCAGCAAACGAGTGGAGAACGAGGGTGTCTGCGCTGCAACGAGTGAGCGATGAGGTGGAGAAGTCCAGCGGTGAGGCCACGACCGAGGCCTGGATGGTTCTTGGCGACGCCTGGGGGCAGCAGCTATGGCGACTGCTGGATGGCGGCCGCACCAGCATAGCTGAACTGCCGCCCGCATCCTATGAACTGCGGCATCATGCGCGGATTCTTGGCCTGAGCGATGCTGCGGCAGCGACGATGCTCGATCAGCGGCAGGAGACGGTGCATGCCATCCGTTGTTACGAAGAGGCGCTGAAGCTTGCGCCCAAGGGGAGTGCGGCTTCGCTCAAGGCGTTGCTGGCTCTGCAAGAAGCACTGCGCACGCGGGCGGAGTTTTCCGCCTACTGCAGGGACCGGTCCGTGGAGATCAATGCCGCCGCGGAGTCACGGATGCTGCATGGGCGCATCCTCTCCGAACATCCGAACACGGACGCGGCGCGGCAGGCGGTGTGGTGGACGTTTAAACCTTCGCGCACTTTGGGAGAGTGGCAGCCGGGTGTGTCAGGACTGTTTGGACGCGAGGTGGAGCTTGCGGCGTTGCTGACTTCAGCGGAGCGCGCAAGCTACTGGACTGATGACTGGGAGACCACCTCGGCGATCAAAACGATCACCGAAAAATTAAAAGCCACCCTGGCCAGTGAAACCAGCGTCACGCAACTGCGTGCGGTCATCGCGGGGCTGAGGCGGGATGCGCGGCGTGAGGCACCTGTGGCGAAGGCTGGGGCATTGCTGAATCATCTCGACGATCTTGATCTGCTGCTGACGGCTGCGGGTGTCAGCGAAGAAGCGCGCAAGGCGTACTTTGAGGCCCGCATGAGCGGCAGTCCGCTGGATGCCAGTGCAGAGATGTTTGCGCCGATGCAGGACTTCGTGGCGTTTTGGAATGCGGCCATCACGCCTTCGACCACTGTGATGACTGCGGCAGAAGAAAAGCTCATGGCGGAGAATCCAGCGCGTGGGACGCGCCAGCGCATCGCCCAGGCGCAGGTGTGCCGCATGCAGGAGTTTGTGGTGAAGTTTCCGCAGAGTGTGAAGCGGGAGGCGGCGCTGGCCCGTCTGGCCATCAACACGCTGCGTCAGTCCCGCTGCCACTGCGGCATGGGATGGATCAACAAGGTCGAAGAAGCCACGACGGCGTATGTGGGGTTTGAGATTGAGCGGGGCATCACGTTTGATCGTGCTGCGGTGACTGCCGCGCTGGATGCGTATGACCGCGAGTTCCCGCAGGGGCGCTATCACTGGGATGTGCTGCTCATGCGTGGCATCGCGGCTGCTGAAATGAATGACTGGCCCGTGGCCATGCGCCATTTGGTGGGAGTGCTTGAAAATGCTGAGCAGCGCAGCCTGCACCTGGATGCCAGCAACAACTTGTGTGCCATTTTCATGGAACTGCTTACGCCGGAGCAGCGGCCCGCGATCATTGAGGCGGTGAAATCCACGCCCGGAGCGTGGCAGAAGCTCGACACTTTTATTTTCAGCCCGACCTGCGGCTGGCGGTTGCGTGTTTTGCTGGACTGGCTGGAGACTCAGCGGGGGAACGAAGCGGTGGGAGCGAGACAAAAGCAGTGAACCTGCGGCAATTTGGGCTTATAGAAGCCGGTACATGTCCACCCTCCCCAAACCTGAACTTTTGTCTCCTGCCGGTAACTGGGACTGTGCCCGTGCGGCGGTGGCGAACGGGGCGGATGCGATCTTTTTTGGCATGCCGCGTTTCAATGCGCGTCTGCGGGCGGACAATTTTATTGAGGAAGATCTGCCGGAGCTGATGAAGTTTCTGCATGACCATGGGGTGAAAGGGTATGTGGCCTTCAACACGCTCATCTTCACGAAGGAGCTGCCGGATGCGGAGAAGCAGCTGCACCTGCTGGAGGACAGCGGGGTGGATGCGGTGATCGTGCAGGACCTGGGACTGGCGCGGATGGTGAAGGCGCTGACGCCGAAGCTGCGGCTGCATGCGAGCACGCAGATGACGATTACCTCCCCAGAGGGGCTGGAGTTTGCGAAGCAGCTGAACATCGACCAGGCGGTGCTGGCGCGTGAGCTTTCCATGCGTGAGCTGGAGCGCTTCAAGGATGCGGCGGTACCGCTGGAGGTGTTTGTGCATGGCGCGCTGTGCGTGGCCTATTCGGGGCAGTGTCTGACCAGCGAGTCGCTGGGGCGGCGCAGTGCGAACCGTGGCGAATGCGCGCAGGCCTGCCGCATGCCGTATGAAATGATCGTGGATGGCGAGCCGCGTGACCTTGAAGACAAGCGCTACCTGCTTTCGCCACAGGATCTGGCGGCGGTGGATGAGATTCCGCGATTGATCGAGCTTGGGATTCGCAGTTTTAAAATCGAAGGCCGCCTCAAGACGCCGGAGTATGTGGCGGGTGTGACGCAGGTGTATCGCAAGGCGATTGACCGGGCCCTGGCGAACCAACCGGCTCCGGCGAGCGAGGCGGATCGCTACGCGCTGGAAATGACTTTCTCACGCGGTCTGTATCCGGGCTGGATGCATGGTGTGAATCATCAGGAGCTGGTAGGTGCTTACTACGGCAAGAAGCGCGGCCCGTATGTCGGGCAGGTGACGCGGATCATTGATGACGACACGCTGGAGCTGGATGAACTGCACATCGCCATGAAACCGGGCGATGGCGTGGTGTTTGAGAACCTGTCTGACACCAACTACGAACAGGGCGGCAGTGTGTATGAGATGCGCGGCAGCGGCTTGAGCTTCCGCCACGGCCTTCTGCGCATGCAGGATGTAAAGATCGGAATGCGCGTTTTCAAAACGAGCGATCCCGCGCTGAATCGTGCGCTGCGGCAGTCATTTGAAGGTGACATCCCGATCCGCAAGCAGCGCAAACTGGATCTTCATGTGACGGGCCAGGTGGGTGAACCGTTGCGGGTGCAATCGGGGGCCAACGTGGTGACTTCGACGATGGCGTTGCAGGCGGCGATGAAGCGACCGCTTACGCCTGGGGCATTCATTGAGCAGTTCAACCGCCTCGGTGGTACGGAGTTTGAACTGGGTGAGGTACAATTTGATGTGGTGGGCGAGGTCATGCTGCCGATCAGCGAACTGAACCGCATGCGGCGTGATTTGATTGCTGAATGGAGTGAAGGTGTTCCGTCAGCAGCGCCTGTCGTGCAGATCACCGAGACGCTGGAATCGTTGATGCCGTCACGGGGGATCGCTGATGACTCTCAGCCGCTCCAACTTCATGCCTTGTGCCGAACTCAGGCGCATATCGATGCGGCGCTGGTGCTGGGGGTGCCGAGGCTGTATCTGGATTTCGAAGACATCCGGCTCTACACGGATGCTGTGAAGCAGATCAAGGAGCGGAGTGACACGGCGCAGGTCTGGCTGGCGACGCCGCGAATTCAGAAGTCTGGCGAGGCGGGTTTCTTCAAGCTCATCCAGCGTGCGGAGCCGCATGGGGTGCTGATTCGGAATCTGGGGGCGATGTCGTTTTTCAAAGACGCGGGCATTCCGATGACGGGAGATTTTTCGCTCAACGTTGCGAATCCGCTGACTGCGGAGATTTTGAAAAAGTCCGGGCTGGAGCGACTCACGATCAGCTATGACCTGAACATTGAGCAGGTCGTCGATTTGCTGGCTGCTGCGCCGCCGTCATGGTTTGAGCTGACGCTGCACCAGCACATGCCGATGTTTCACATGGAGCACTGCGTCTTTGCCGCGTTCCTGAGCAAGGGCACGGATTTCACCAATTGCGGGCGTCCCTGTGATAAACATCGTGTGCATTTGAAGGATCGCGTGGGCATGCAGCATCCGCTTAAAGCCGACGTTGGCTGCCGCAACACGCTGTTCAATGCGGTGGCGCAAACGGGTGCGCAATTTTTTGACGAACTGCGGGAGCACGGGCTGCGCTGCTTCCGTGTGGAGCTGCTCGAAGAGAATGCTGACGAGGCGATGATCGTTTTGCGGACTTATCAGGAGCTGATGAGCGGCCAGCGCGATGGCGATGAAATCTGGCGTGATTTGAAGGCGCAGAGCCAGCTGGGCGTGACCCGGGGGACCTGGACGGAACTGGCTTGATGCTCCTTCGCTCTTCGAGCTACGGAGGACAGGGGCGGGGTTCGTTTCAGGCTATTCGTTCGAATCTTCAGCAGAATTTGTCCTGAACGATCTTCTGGATCTCGGGTGATGCGGGGAGCTGATTGTGGTAAAACGTGTACTAATTGATGGCTGTGAGGTAGCCGTCGTTTTTCGTGGCGGAGCCGACCCATGCTCCTTTCGGCAGTCTGCCGACGGACCTTTTGACGAAGTCTGCATGAGAGAGCGAGACATTGGCAGTGAAGTGAGATACCTGGCCATTCTGGACGATGATCAGAAAGTAGAGGCCTTCGCTGATGCTGATTTTGCCCTGATCTACCGGAGGCGCTGAAGATTTCATCGTCATGGTGGTAAAGTGGATGGGGCGGTCGCGTGTCGGAGCACGACTAATGTGAAATCTCCGGGTGCCGGGGTCAACAACTCAGAACAATGGTTTGATGCCCGTGCAGGAACTTCCTTGAACGGTGGCGGATTACCCGCCAGAATCTCGCCGCCATGTCCAGGCACTCTTTCGACGATTTCAGTTTCCTGCCGACCGTCGATTCGACGGGCGAAGAGGTCGTGGAGCCGGGGCATGCCGGGCATCATCCGCCCCAGCCGGAGAGCACGGAGCCTATTCATGAGGAGGTGACAGCATCACCCGAGCCGCCGGTTTTTGTTCAGGAAGCGATGGCTGACATTCCGGTGAGCGAGATTGAGCTGCACGCTGAGCAGTCATCGGCAGAAGACGAGGAATTCATCGAGGATCGACACAAGGAGCTGGAACCTCCTTCACCGGCAATTGAGCCGCTGCAGCAAGCAATGGAGCTTCCCAAGCTGGAAGATGACGTCACTCATGCGCCACAGGTTGTGCGGCAAACTGCGGTGCCTGAGGAGAAACAATCCAAGGACATCCCGAGCGGTGAACTGGCGCGCAGTGAGGACGAGCCGTCCGACAAAACGAGGGGGGATGAGGGGAGTGGGGCGGTTAAAGATCCGAAGCCGTTCGTTGCCCCGAAACCTCCGCCTGAGGAGCCTCTGGATCCGGAGGAGGCTAAAAAGCAGCGCTGGCAAAAACTGGCGGACAAGATCGGCCTGCGCACGCTGGGCATGAGCTTTGGCGTGCATCTGTTCCTGCTGCTGATCGCTGCTTTTGTGGGAGTGAGCCAGGTGATGGACCGGCAGGTGGACTTTTTACCCGGCGGCAGTTCGGCGCAGTCGCAGGCGGCCGCCGCAGAACTGACGCACAAGATTCAGACCAAAAAGAATCCCTGGCTGAAGGCGAAGCCGCCAATGCGCAAGATCACGGTGCAGACCTTGTCTTCGAACATCGTGATGCCTGAGATGCCGGCGATGGACATGATGGATTTTTCACAGATCAACAATCGCATGGATCTGAGCAAGGCGCCCAGCATGGGATCCAGCCAGCCGATGGGCCTGGGCGGTGCGGGTGGCGGTTTTGGGGCCGGCATCGGGCGTGGCGGCAAATTCAGCTTTGTGGGGCAGACCGCTGTCGGCAGCCGGGTGGTGTTTGTGGTGGATCTCTCCAGCTCCATGTCGCAGCCATTGAAAGGTGAGGGCCCGAGAACGACGCGCTTTGAACTGCTGAAGAAGGAGCTGATCAAGGCGGTGAAGCAGATCCCCTATGGAACTGCCTATCAAGTGCTCTACTTCTCCGACTTCGCCTGGCCGCACAACCAGGTGGACAGCCGCAATGAGGAGGCGCTTGAGAAGTATCACTGGGAGATCAAGGCGGAGGAGTACAAGCAGGCGAAGATTCCCGCCTTCAAATACATTCAGGCCACTCAGTTTACGCTTCAGGACAGCGTGGACATCATTCAACGGTCGGATAACAACCGGATCTACACCAACTGGGGGGCTGGATTGCTGATGGCATTGAATGCGAATCCAAAGCCGGATGTCATCTTCTTCATGACCGATGGTGAACGGAAAGATGAGCAGGGATGGATCGACATCGTGACGAACGAAAACAAACGCAAGCTGCCGATGAGCGTGATTCACACCAGCGTGATGGCCCAGGTCGACGCTGCGTTTGAGATCGACGCGCTGGCCAAGCGCAACAACGGTTCGTTCACCGTGGTCAGGGACGATGGCGTGGTCATGAAGGGCGAAGAGTACTTCAAAATGAAGTAGGCTCAGCGCTGCAGCTCACGCAGAGCTGCGGTCACTTCCTCCACCGGCAGGCCGACGACGTTGCTGAATGATCCCGTCATGCGTTCGAGAAGCATGTCGGTGCATTCCTGAATGCCGTAGGCTCCTGCCTTGTCGAGCGGATTTACCTTCGAGTGATAGGTGCGAATCAGATCGTCGGTCAGCGGCTTGAAGGTGACATGGGTGATGACATGGAGCTCACGGACCACGGTGCCATCGCTGGCGAACGCCACTCCGGTGCAGACCTCATGGGTGCGGTTGGAGAGACGGCGGACCATGCAGAGCGCCTCTTCCAGGTCTGTGGGTTTGGCCAGTGGATCGCCATCGACGTAAACCAAGGTGTCGGCACCGATGACGAGTGTTCCAGGTCGGGTGCGGCTGACGGCCAGTGCTTTGAGCCGGGCGTTTTCCAAGGTGAGCTGTTCGGGTGCCAAAGAAGGATCGTGGGCTTCTTCGACCTGCGATAAGACGATCTCAAATTCGAATCCCGCCTGCTGCAGCAGGTCCAGCCGGCGCGGTGACGCAGAAGCCAGGACGAGCGGAAGTCCGCTCACGCGCGATTCTCCACAATGGTCGCGACATCGTCTGCACGAATCACGGCATCCCGCTTGTCCGGCGTGCGGTAGTGATAGTAGCCGGTTTTTTCCTGATACTGCGGAGCCCCTTCACAGGGCACTTCACGCCCGTCCTTGAGCTTGATTTTGTGCGGTGTGGTGGACGCAAACATGCCCGGCACGGAGCAGGACACGAGGGAAATGACTGGGAGGATCAGCAGGAGACGGCGCATGGCATTCATGGCGGTGAGTGGGGAATTAACGACGATGTTAAGACGCAGCTTTCGGTATTTTTGTTCATCCTTCAGGCGAGAGACATTTTCAAGCGTCACAATGATGTCAGTTGAAGCAGTCTTCGTGCCTCCTAATCTGCTTGGATGAGTCAAAATCTTCCTCCTGCCATCGGTATCATCGGCGGATCCGGCCTGTACGACCTTGAAAGCTTTGAAAATCGTGAGGAAATTACTGTGGAGACGCCGTTTGGCCCCCCCTCGGATGTGCTCGTGACCGGTACGCTGGCCGGGCGCCGGGTGTATTTTCTGCCCCGCCACGCCAAGGGCCACCGCATTCTGCCTACTGAGCTGAACCACCGGGCTAATATTTGGGCGCTGCGCAGTCTGAACGTGCGCTGGATCATCGCCGTGACTGCCGTGGGCAGTTTGCAGGAGCAGTACCATCCCCGCGACATCGTCCTGCCGGATCAGTTTTTTGACCGCACCAGCCGCCGCGACCAGCACACCTTTTTTGGCAAGGGGATCGTGGCGCATGTGGCGTTTGGCGATCCGATTTCTGACGGCCTGCGCGCGCTGCTGCATGACGCCTGCGTGGAGCAGGGCCGCAAGGTCCACAATGGCGGCACCTACGTCTGCATGGATGGCCCGGCCTTTTCCACCCGCGCCGAATCGAATGCGCACCGTCAGCTGGGTTTCGATGTCATCGGCATGACGAACCTGCCTGAGGCCAAGCTTGCCCGTGAAGCGGAGATCGCCCTCGCCACCCTGGCGATGATCACGGATTACGACTGCTGGAAGGTCGAGGAGGAGGCCGTCACCGCTGAGTCGGTCATTGGGCATCTGCATGCGAACGTTGCTGCTTCCAAGGCCATTCTTGCCCACGTCATCCCGAACATTCCCACGGAACCGAACTGGCCGGAGCACCGTTCACTTGACTCTGCCTTGATGACCGACCGCAAATTGTGGCCCGAGCAGACAGTGGAAAACCTGCTGCCCATTCTGCAGCGCTTTGTGTGAAGCGGGTTAGTCTTCCATCAGCTTCACAGCCAGGCGGCGCATGAACTGACGTTCCGGAAGCATGACGAGGCGTTCGTAGGCTTCGTCGAGATTGCGCAGGATGCGGAGCAGCGTGGCTTCGGCGGTGGCGGGCTCGTGGATTAGGTCTTCCATGCCGGGATTCGCGGCAGGGTGGTGTTTGGCCACGTCGGCGGCCAGCATGAAGCGCCCGCGATTGAAACAATCGACCAGCCAAGTCTTGTCGCGGTATTTGACGCGGGAGAGAAAATGGCCGGGGAAATTGCAGCCTTCGATTTCGAGGCCGAAGCGATGGCCCAGGAGGCGGTAGAGGCAGCAGAGGCTGATGGGATTGCCAAGGCCGGTGTCGAGCACCCAGAAGAGGTTGCTGTTTGCGGGCGAGTAGTAGTCCTTGCTGTTGCCACGGAAACGGGTGATGCCGTTGTGCGAGGCAAAGAGCCACTGGGCCAGTTCATGGGCATCCATGCGCCCTTTTTCGGCAAAGGCTTCTTCGGTCAGTGCATCCAGACGTTTGGCCAGATCGGCAGACTGGGTTTTCCAGCCGTTTAGAAAGGCGGAGAGCTGGCTCAGGCCTTCCTCAAGTTGTGCGTCGGGGCCTTCCATCCAGCGCCAGCGCATCCAGGTTTCTTCGAGTTCGGTGCGCCGTGCGGGTTCGAGCAGCTGCGCGACGAGCTTTTCTTCGTCGGCAGAAAGCGGGGTCTCCAAGCTCCCAATGTGCTGTGGCAGCTCGCGGCGCATGCCGTTGAGTTCCTCCTGCACTGCGTGACGCACGACTTCGGAGTCGTCATCGAGCAGTTTGATGAGATGGCTCAGGTGAGCACTGGGAGGCATTTGGTGGTGATACCATGATCCTCCCGTCCGGCGCAATCACGATTTTCATCGTGCCGGAATTTGGCGGGCCGATCCTGCTTGGAAACAGACGTTGTTTTGAGTCTCAGGACGTTGGATGAATGGGAACATGACTGAACTTTGCAATGCCCACACCCACCTTGAATTGAGTGATCTGGGACGAGTCTGCCCGCAGGAACCCACGAGCTTTGCCAGGTGGATGGCAGGGTTTATCTGGAGCCTGCGCAAACGCAAGCTGGACGACTATCGTGCGGCGGTCATGCTCGGCATCGAAACACTGAGGGCCTGCGGCACTTCTCACGTGCATGACATCACGAACACCTGGGCGAGTGTGGAGCCTCTGCTTCATTCTGGAATGCAGGGATGTGTGTACCTGGAGGTGATGGGCCAGAAGCGGGAGCGTGCGCTGGCGCGGATGAAGGAGGCGGTGCGCAGGATCACGGATCTTCGCCGCACCCATGCGGAGTCGCCCATGAGAATTGGGCTGTCTTTGCATTCCACCTGGTCCTGCCACCCCGATTTGTTGCGTGAAGGGGCTGCCTGGTGCAGGGAAAACAAGGTGCCTCTGTGCATCCATGCAGCCGAGTCTCCGGCTGAGACGGAACTGCTGCTCACCGGCCGGGTCAGGGAACTCGGCTGGGCGCGGACGCTGATCGGCAGATCTCTGCGAATGCTGCCGCAGAGTGGACCGGGACTCAGCCCCATCTCCTACCTTGCTGCTTTAGGGGTTCTTGAAGCACGGCCGCTCCTGGTGCATGCCGTTCAGGTCAACGACGAGGAGATAGCAGCCATCGCCCGCGCACGCTGCACCGTGGTGCATTGCCCGCGCTCCAACACCCTCCTGTCATGCGGCAGGATGCGGCTTGAAGCATTTTTGAGCGCCGGCATACCGGTGTATTTGGGTACGGACAGCCGGGTCAGCAGCCCCGACCTGAATGTTCTGGCTGAAGCCGCTGAGGCCAAAAAAATGCACGCGGGCAAGGTCGATATTGGACGAATCGACAAAATGCATGGTCCGCTCAGTTTTGAATAGTTATGATTGCATAAAGAAGCGTGCAATTTACTCATCTGACTTAATTTTTTCGATGGAAAAGCTTTGTACATGGAAATGACCTACCTTCCAGCGCGCAAATTATATCAAGAATGGGCTGCCACATATGATGATCCTTCGAATCCCTTGGTTGAGGCGGAGGGCAAGGTTCTGGCTGGGATCATTGGAGATGTTGCTGGAAAAAAAATTCTGGATCTTGGCTGTGGAACCGGACGCCATGCGATCCTGCTGGCCAAAGCCGGCGCCAAGGTGACTGGGGTTGATTTTTCGGATGAAATGCTGGCGGTGGCACGCAGCAATTCCACAGGGTTGGAAATTACATTTCTCAATGCCGAACTGGGGGCTGTGCCGCTGGAAGACCCGTTCGATCTGGTCCTGTGCAGTCTCGTTCTCAGCCATGTGCCCGACTTGAACCCGGTGATGAAGGAGATGGCCCGGCTGACACGACCGGGAGGACGAGTCATCATCACCGACCTGAGGACGGACAATTGGTTGAGGAAGACCAAAAAAATCAGAAAATTCGGCAGCTATGTGACGGACGGTTTCAAGCATACCCTTTCAGATTATGGCGCAGCAGTCGAGGCGGCCGGCCTGCATCAGGAACGCTTGAAAAGGATCTATTTTGACGACGCCATCGTGGCCAGATTTTGGTGGTTTTTCTACCTGAAGTACATTGCGGTGGGCTATGCATTCGAGCTCTCCAAGCTATCCGCATGAATTCCCCGATGCCCGCCGCAGAAACGGCGAAGACCCCTCCTTGCTTGCGTGTGCTATGGTTGCGACTGGGAGGGTGCCTGCCGCTCCATCACGGAGGGCGCATTTATTCGTACCACCTCATCCAGAATTTGATGAAATTCTGTCATGTGCACGTGCTGGAGTCGCATATGGACAGCCCATCCGGGGTGGTGGATGACCCGCCGTATGGCCACGTGATGGAGCGCGTGGGGGCCGAAAATGTGATGCCGGAATGGTCAGCCCGGCGCTTTTTGATCTATCTATGGCCCATTGTACGCAATCTGTTTGCCTCTCGTGAGCCCTTGTCCCTGACTCTGTTTCGCAGTGCTGCCTTTGACCGGAAAATCCGGGAAGTGGTCCAGAGCGGACGGTTTGACGTGGTCGTTGCGGATGGGCTCTGCAATTCGTTGTCGTTTGAAGGGTGGGAGAAGGAGCGCCGCCTTCCGGCGGTGCTGATCCAGCACACCGTTGAGTCGGTGATGTGGAGGCGGGTGGCGGCTTTGCAGCGCAATCCGGTCACTTTCTTGTTCTACCACGAAATGGCGCGGCGGCTGCGTTATCGCGAGCCAGAACTCTGCCGGCTGTTTGATGGTGTCACCGCGATCTCTGAAATGGATGCGCAGCATATGCGTCAGGTTTACGGACTGACCCAGCCTATGGCAAATGTACCCATCGGTGCCTGTGCCGAGGAAACGGAGATACCCGCTGCCGTTCTCACCAACACAGATGCGCCCATCATCGCCTTCGTCGGCGGGATGAACTACCAGCCGAATGCGGATGCTGCCTTCTGGTTTATCGAGAAGGTGCTGCCCATCATCCGGCAGACACGGCCGGATGTACGCCTGCGGGTGATCGGGCGTGATCCACCCGGGGCTTTGCGGCGGCTGGCGGAGAAAAGTGAGGGTGTTGAAGTCACCGGTACGGTGGATGAGGTGCTGCCGCTTCTGCGGGAATGCGTGATGCTCGTGGTGCCTCTGCGTGCAGGGAGTGGCGTGCGGCTGAAGATCATGGAAAGCCTGTCTGCGGGGCTTCCAATTGTGAGCACCAGCATCGGTGCGGAGGGATTGTCGTTGGAGTCCGGGACGGATTTGCTGATCGCGGATGATGCGCCGTCGTTTGCGCAGGCGGTGCTGCGTCTGGTGGGCGATCCCGAGCTGCGTCGGTCCATGGCGCAAAAGGGGAAGCAGCGTGCACTGGCTGACTACTCATGGCATGAAAGCGCAGCCAGTCTGGCTGCGCTGCTCGCGTCTGTTCACGAGAAGCATTCCAAGACTGCGTGATTAGAGCCGGATTTCCATGGCTTTGGCTGCGCGGTGGGCTTTGGCGCGGGCTTCGTTGATGGTCTTTACCGTTGTAGAAAAGCCTCCAGCACGGCGGCGAGCTGCGGTTTGTTCAGCCGACGCTCGGCAATGCCGATCATGGCGTCATACAGGGTGCCATCATCGACCCGGCTGGGAACGCCGTTGTATTCCAGAAAGATAAGGGCGGCGGCGATGCCGGTGCGCTTGTTGCCGTCGATGAACGCCTGGGCTTGGGCGAAGTGGAAAGCATAGGCTGCGGCCACCTCAAAGAGATCGCCCCGGCCGTAAAACCAGGCATTCTGCGCCGAGCCTAGCGCAGACTCAACGAGGCCATCGTCACGGACTCCGGGACTACCGCCGAAGAGGGCAAGGGAGTCGGCATGGATGTTGTCGATGACTTCCCGGGTGAGGAAGACCGGCATGAGGCTCATTGGGCAAGTTTGGTGAACAACTCGCGATTTTCGGCGAAGATACGCTGGCTGATCTGGCGGGCTTTTTCAGCATCCATGACCGCCGGGCCGGCGGGCGTTTCAGCATCTGGCAGTTCATGAACGAAGGCCTTCACCCGTGCCTGATCAGCGCGGGGCAACGCTTTGATCAGTTCAATGATTTCAATCGCGCTCATGGCGTCAACGTAGGCAGAATGCGGCAAAAATACATCTGGTTTTTCCAATCGGGACGCAGTGCCGCAGAGGAAGCACGCCACGGACAGCAGGGCTTATAACGTGGTTCTTTTGAGAAGCGGGCCGCCCTTGAAAGGTCTTACAGACGGATTTCCATGGCCTTGGCTGCGCGGTGGGCTTTGGCGCGGGCTTCGTTGATGGAATCGGCGCGGGCGAGGGTGACGGCCATGCGGCGCTGGCCGCTGACGCTGGGCTTGCCGAAGAGGCGGACCTGGGTGTCGGGTTCGGCAAGGACTTGATCGAGGGCACCGAACTGGACTTTGGCGGATTCGCCTTCGACGAGGACGGCGCAGCTGGCGCTAGGGCCGTGCTGATGGATGTTCGGGATGGGGAGGCCGAGGATGGCGCGGACGTGGAGGGCGAACTGGCTCAGATCCTGGGAGATGAGGGTGACGAGGCCGGTGTCGTGCGGGCGGGGGGAGACTTCGCTGAAAATGACGTCATCACCTTTGATGAACATCTCGACACCGAAAAGGCCGCGACCGCCGAGGGCTTCGGTGATGGCACCGGCCATGTGCTCGGCGGCATCGAGGGCTTTTTTGGACATCGGATGGGGCTGCCAGGACTCGCGGTAGTCGCCTTTGATCTGGGTGTGGCCGACGGGGGCGCAGAAGGCGGTGCCGCCGACGTGACGGACGGTGAGCATGGTGATTTCATAGTCGAATTCGACGAAGCCCTCGACGATGACTTTTCCTTTTCCGGCGCGGCCGCCTTCCTGGGCGTATTGCCAGGAGTGGGCGATGTCGTTGACGGTTTTGACGACGCTCTGGCCCTTGCCGGAGCTGCTCATGATGGGCTTCACGACGCAGGGCATGCCGATTTTCTCAATGGCGGCGCGGAATTCCTCCTCGGTGGAGGCAAAGACGTAGGGGGAGGTTTTGAGGCCGAGTTCTTCGGCGGCGAGGCGGCGGATGCCTTCTCGGTTCATGGTGAGCTTGGCGGCGCGGGCGGTGGGAACGACGCGGAAGCCTTCGTTTTCAAGTTCGAGGAGGGTGTCCGTGGCGATGGCCTCGATTTCCGGGACGATGCAGTCGGGTTTTTCCACTTCCACAAGGCGGCGGAGGGCCTCGCCATCGAGCATGGAGATGATGTGGCTGCGGTGGGCCACCTGCATGGCGGGGGCGTTGGCGTAGCGATCCACGGCGATGACTTCGCAGCCGAGGCGCTGGAGTTCGATGACGACTTCTTTGCCGAGCTCGCCAGAGCCGAGAAGCATGACCTTGGTTGCGGAGGAGGAAAGGGGGGTGCCGATGCGTGCCATGGCTGCATTTAGGCTTGCAGTTGGCGGGCATCAAATCGCATTTAGTCTGGAGCATGTCCTTTCCCGGTCCTCCAGATCCTTCGCGTGTGCAGCGGCTGATGCAGCCGGTGTGGCGGGCGTGGGTGGATCTGGTGTATCCGAGGCTGTGCTGTGTGTGCAAGGCACCGGTGGAGGAGGGGTGGTTTTGCGGGGGCTGCGCGGATGCGCTGCCGCTGGTGGAGGCGCCTTACTGCAATGTGTGCGGGGAGGTCTATGAGGGGGCGATTACGCAGGAGTTTCGGTGTGGAAACTGCAGCGGGCGGCGGCTGGAATTTGAGTTTGCGGTGGCGGCCTGCCATGCGGAGGGGGTGATGCGGGAGCTGATTCATCAGTTTAAGTATGAGCGCCGCCTGCATCTGCGCGGGGCGCTGGCGACGCTGATGCTGCGTGTTTTGGAGGAGCCGCGGCTGGCAGGGGAGAATCTGGGGGAGTGGCTGCTGGTGCCGGTGCCGCTGCATCGCAGCCGGGAAGTGGAGAGGGAGTTCAATCAGAGCTGGGAGCTGTGCACCCGGCTGTCGCGGCTGACGGGGATCCCGGCGGCGAAGGCGCTGGAACGCACGCGGGAGACGGATCAGCAGGCGGGGCTGAGCCGGGAGGAGCGGCTGAAAAACCTGCGCGGCGCGTTTGCGGTGCAGCAGCCAAGGCGCTGGCAGCGTCCCACTGAGCTGAAGGGGCGGCGCATCCTGCTGGTGGACGATGTTTTCACCACGGGGGCGACGACGAGCGAGTGCGCGCGGGTTTTGCGGCGGGAGGGGGGAGCAGAAAAAGTGGTGGTCATCACGACAACACGCGGCTAGGATCGGCCCCGCGTCCGACTTTTGCCGGGCCTGACAGTGTGAACGCCGGGTGGTTTTGCCTCCCTGCAACTCCTGCGACATGCAATTCGAGGAGGCGCACCTTTAGGTCTGACGATGCCGGCCGCCTATACCGACTGACCTACCATGGGATTTTTCAAAAAACGCAACGTTGACGATTTAGGCGAAAAGAAACGCGACATGCCGGAAGGCCTTTGGACGAAGTGCCCTTCGTGCAATGAGAGCCTCTTTGAGCAGGCGCTGGCCAAAAACCTCCGAGTCTGCACGAGCTGCGGCTACCACTTCACCATCGCTTCAGACGAGCGCATCGCCAGTCTGGTGGACGAAGGCAGCTTTGTGGAGATGGACAAGAGCCTGGATTCCGTGAACGCCCTGGGCTTCAAAGGCTATCTGGACAAGGTGAAGGCCTATCAGGCGAAGACCGGGCTGACCGAGGCTGTCGTCACCGGTCGTGCCGTGATTGAAGGGATTCCCGTTTTGGTGGCGATCATGGATTTCCGCTTTTTGGGTGCCAGCATGGGCAGCGTGGTGGGTGAAAAGATTACCCGCGCGATCGAAGCCGCCACGGCGGAGCGCAAGCCGGTCATCGTGTTTTCCGCCTCCGGTGGTGCCCGTATGCATGAGGGCATTCTGAGCCTGATGCAGATGGCGAAGACGAGCGGAGCGCTGGCCCGGCATGCCGAGGCGCGCCTGCCCTACATTTCTGTGCTGACGCACCCAACGACGGGTGGTGTCACTGCCAGTTTCGCGACGCTGGGAGATCTGATCATTGCCGAGCCGAAGTGCATGATCGGCTTTGCTGGTCCGCGCGTGGTGAAGGAAACGACGCATGCGGATCTGCCGCCCGGGTTCCAAACAGCCGAGTTCATGATGCAGCACGGGCTGGTGGACATGATCGTGGACCGCAAGGACATGCGCGGGACGCTGGCGAAGGTGCTGCGGTATATGGTGGGGGCGAAGTAAATAATTAAGAAGGAAGAATTAAGAAGGAAGAAAATGATCTGAGGTGGCGGCTGAAGCTGTTATGCAGAAGGATCAATATGACCTGAGGGAGCGGACTAAGCAGTTTGCGTTGCGTGTGATACGACTTTTTGCGGCGCTGCCGAAGACAACGGAGGCGCAGGTGCTGGGGAAGCAGGTGCTGCGTTCGGCTACTTCAGTTGGAGCGAATTATCGCGAAGCCTTTCGGGGGCGAAGCAAGGCAGAGTTTATTGCCAAGTGCGGCGACTGCCTGCGTGAGATTGAGGAGACCGGCTATTGGTTTGAGCTGCTCGTTGATTCGGGAATCATGGCCCCCACAAAGCTGGCAGAGCTGCAACAGGAATGCGGGGAGCTGACTGCCATCTTTGTAACTATCATCAAGACGGCGAGAGGATGATGGGAAAGGATAAATTAAGAATTAAGAAGGAGGAAGGAAGAGGGGAGTCCAGTTGCGGCGCAACTGGGCAACTTACAGGCCGGAGGTGAGCCAGAGGACGAGGTGGATGAGGCCGACGTAGACGAGCCAGGTCTGGGCGAGGCCGTAGGTGAGGGAGCCGCTGGTTTCGCTGGGGGTATCGGTGGAGCGGCCAAACAAGCGGTCCTGATTGCGGTAGAGGAGCACGCCGAGGGGGATGAGGATGATGAGGCCGATGATGCCGATGATTTTCAGGCCGAGAAGGCCTTCGGGTGACATGACGGCGAGCACGGGAGCGAGCGTGAGGTGGGGGTTCATGGGGAGAACTCTGTCACGTGCTGGCCAGGCGGGTAGATACAGATGGGGGGAATGGGGGGCGGTACAGAGGGGGAGGGGAGTTTACGGTGGTTGACGGTGGTTGACGATTGATGGGGAAGAGAGCCGGAAGACGCTTTATTGAGCTTGGCGTTTTGCTAACGTGCCGAGGGTGTGGATGGCGGCGGCGAGGCGGGGGGACCAGGGGAGACCGCAGGAGATGCGGATGCAGTGGGTGTAGCGGGGTTCGGGGGAGAAGAGGTGGCCGGGGGCGATGCTGATGCCTTTGGCGAGGGCGCGGTCGTAGAGGTCGATGGCATCGACCTGCGGGGGCAGGGTGACCCAGAGGAGAAAGCCGCCCTGAGGGGAGGTGACGGTGGTGCCGGCGGGGAATTCCTCCAGGATGGCGCGGCGCATGCGGGCGACGTTCTCTTTATAGATGGTGCGGACGCTGCGGAGCCAGTGATCGTAGCCGCCTTCGGCGAGGAAGCCGGCGATGGCGAGCTCGGGGAGGGTGGCGGTGGCAAGGGTGTGGGTGAGCTTGGCCATGCGGACGGCATGGTAGTAGCGGCCGGGGACGACCCAGCCGACGCGGTAGCCGGGGGCGAGGGTCTTGGAGAAGGAACTGCAGTAAAGGACGAGACCGGAGTCGTCGTAGGACTTGCAGGTGCGGGCGCGTTTGGGGCCGAAGGGGAGCTCACCGAAGACGTCGTCTTCGATGAGGGGGATGTCGTGCTGTTTGAGAAGGGCGACGAGGCGCTGCTTGGTGTCGTCCGGCATGGCAGCTCCCAAGGGATTGCTGCAGGCGGGGAGGGCGATGCAGGCGTGGACGGGCTGGGTTTTCAAGACGCGCTCGAAGACATCCAGCCGCAGGCCGTGCTGGGAGTCGGTGGGGATTTCGAGGGCGCGGAGGGAGAGGGCTTCGAGGACGTGGAGGATGCCGAAGTAGGTGGGGGTCTCGACAGCAACGACGTCTCCTGGTTTGGTAACGGCGCGGAGGCAGAGCATGAGGGCCTCGGTGGCGCCGCAGGTGGTGATGATGTCTGCGGGGGCGACGACGGCACCGCCTTTGAGCATGCGTTTGCTGATCTGGCGGCGCAGGAGCTCGGAGCCGGGAGGGAGATCGTACATGACGCCGCGGGCTCCGGCATGGCGGGCTTTTTCGGCGAGGATGCGGTTGAGTTTGACGGTGGGAAGGATGTCCGGGCTGGGTACGGCACCGCCGAGGGCGAGCAGATTGGAGGAGGCGACGGCGTCAAAGAGGCTGGCGTGGCGATTGCCCAAGCTGCCGGACATGGGGACGCGGGGCGGGCCGGGGAGATCGAAGAGGGCCTGGGGCGGGGCTTTGACGAAGAAGCCGGACTTGTGCCGGGGCTCGACGAGGCCAGCGGATTCGAGTTCGACGAAGGCTTGGACGGCGGTGCTCATGCTGACGCCGTGCTGATCGCAGATGGCGCGGAGGGAGGGGGTGCGTTCGCCGGGCCGCAGGACACCGTCGTGGATCATTTTGGCCACGGTGTCGGCGATATGTTTGTAGAGCGGCTGCGGGGGCATGAAAGGAGCAGTGGGGAAGTTTGCGATTGTTTGCCGTGGTTGGCGATTGTTTTTGAGGGGTATGGAGTGGTGGTAGGAGCGGGCCGATTGTCCGACTTGCGCAAAAAAGTGGATAGCCTGAGCAGGGGATGGGGGACTACCCACAAAAATGGCTGGAAATGTGCCTTTCCGCATTTGCACTCGTAACGAATGGGAGCATTCTGCTCATCCCCCCTCATGAGTGCTACATTGCCGTACCGCGCAAACGCGGATTTCCTCGAGTCCAAATACGCGGACTGGAAAAAAGATGCTGGTTCAGTCGAACCACTTTGGTCATCGTTTTTTGAAGGTTTCGAACTGGGCATGGCCCGTCTCCCCACGAAAGGCTCGGAAATGGCCGGTGGTGATGCGGCCCCGCTTTCAGAGAAGACTCTCAATTTCCGCATGCGAGTTTCGAACGCGCTGCAGAGCTTCCGTGCGCTGGGCCACACCGCCGCGCATCTGGATCCGCTGGACAAGGAAGGACCTGAAGTGCCCGGGCTGACGCTGGCGGGCCTGGGATTTACGGCTGACGAGCTGGAGGAGGATGTGCAGACGCACCTGTTCCGCAACGGCCAGCCGATGAAGCTGAAAACGATGCTGGCGGAATTGCAGCGCAATTATTGCGGCAAGACGGGCTTTGAGTTCATGCACATTCACCACCCTGAAGTGCGTGCGTGGCTGCTGGACCGGATCGAAGGCCGTAATCTGGATGCCAAGCCGGCAGCCCAGGACCAGATCAACGCATTGCGCTGGCTGCTGGAAGCTGAATCGTTCGAGCGCTTCCTGCACCGTCGTTTCGTGGGTCAGAAGCGTTTCTCCGTCGAAGGCGGCGAATCGATGCTCGTGGCACTGGAGACGATTCTCGAAGCCATGCCTGCCGCAGGCGGCAAAGAAATCATTCTGGGCATGGCCCATCGTGGACGTCTGAGCGTGCTGGCCAATTTCCTGCGCAAGCCGCTGGAGTATCTCTTCTATGAGTTCAGCGAGAACTATGTGCCGAACATGGTCTCCGGTGATGGTGACGTGAAGTACCATCTGGGCTTTGAAACGGTGAGGCAGACCAGCAGCGGTGATTCGATCGGGGTGATGCTCGCGCCGAATCCGAGCCATCTGGAAGCTGTGGATCCTGTGGTCGAAGGCATGGCGCGTGCGCGTCAGCGTGCGCTGAATGACACCAAGGAGCGCAAGAAGGTGATCCCAGTGCTCATTCATGGTGATGCCGCTTTTGCCGGCCAGGGTCTCGTGGCCGAAGTGCTGAATCTTTCCCAGCTGCCCGGCTACCGCACCGGCGGCACGGTGCACATCATCGTGAACAACCAGATCGGTTTCACCACGATGCCGGAAGATGCCCGCAGCTCAGACTATTGTACGGACGTGGCGAAGATGATCGAAGCGCCCGTGTTCCATGTGAACGGGGACTGCCCGCTGGAAGTGATGAATGCGACGCGACTCGCGTTTGAATTCCGCCAGACCTTTGGTCGTGACGTGATCGTCGACATCGTGTGCTACCGCCGTTACGGCCACAACGAAACCGACGAGCCCGGATTTACGCAGCCGAACATGGCGCGTGCGATTGCCGAGCATCCGTCCACCGCGACGTTGTTCCGTCTGGATCTGGCAGCCACAGGCGTGCTGGATGAAGCTGGCTCCGCTGCGCTGCAGCGCGAGCTGGACGACGAACTGGAGCAGGGCATCACGACCCTGGCGGATCGTGACAAGAACGCCGAGGGCGGCAATCCCTTTGAAGGCAGCATGGCGATGCCACAGCCTGCCTATGACTACAACCCGGTGAAAACCGGGGTGGAGCTGACGACGCTGAAAAACATCGGCGAGCGTCTGCTTGAAGTGCCGGAGGAGTTCAACCTGCATCCGACGATTGCGAAACGCTTCCTCGCGGCGCGCAGGAAGGCCATCGAAGCGGGTGAAGGCATTGACTGGGCTTATGCTGAGTCATTGGCTTTTGGCACGCTGCTCACAGAAGGCCACGGTGTGCGCCTGAGCGGGCAGGATGTGCGACGCGGCACTTTCAGCCAGCGTCACAGTGTGTTTTATGATTCCCAGACCCGGGAGCGCCACATTCCGCTGAACAATCTGGCTGCGGAACAGGGCCGTTACTGTGTGTACAACAGCCTCCTCTCCGAAGCTGCGGTGCTTGGATTTGATTACGGCTACTCGCTGCTGACCAGCAATCTGCTGGTGTGCTGGGAGGCGCAGTTTGGCGACTTCGTGAACGGTGCGCAGGTCATTATCGACCAGTTCATCGCGAGCGCGGAAAGCAAATGGCAGCGCCCGAGCCACATCACGCTGCTGCTGCCGCATGGTTACGAAGGCCAGGGTCCGGAACACTCCAGCGCAAGGCTTGAGCGATTCCTGCAACTCTGTGCGGGTGGCAACATGCAGGTGTGCAACTTCACCACTCCCGCTCAGTACTTCCACGCGCTGCGCCGCCAGATCAAGCGCAGCACGCGCAAGCCGCTGATCGTGATGACGCCGAAGAGTCTGCTGCGGCATCCGAAGTGCGTTTCCAAGCTCAGTGAAATGGCGGAGGGCACGACCTTCAAGGAAGTGCTGGATGACGAGAATCTGCTGGCTGCGCCGGAGCGCATCACGCGTCTCATTCTGTGCAGCGGCAAGGTCTATTATGACCTGCTCGCCTTCCGCGAGGAGCACAAGATCAAAAACGCCGCCATCATCCGCATCGAGCAGCTTTACCCGCTGAACTACGAGATGCTGAAGGAGATCGTCGCCAAGTATCCGCGTGCGCAGAAGAAGTGGATCTGGTGCCAGGAGGAGCCGCGCAACATGGGCGCCTTCTACTACATCCGCCCGCGTCTCGAAGAGCTTTCCAACCACAAGCTGCGCTACTCCGGCCGGGAGCGCAGTTCCAGCCCCGCCGCCGGTTCCAAAGCCATTCACACCCTCGAACAGGAAAACCTGGTCGAGTCGGCATTCAGCGTGTGATTCGTCCAGACTTAGATTTTCTACCACTACCCCGTCATGCCCTCAGACATTAAAATACCCGCACTCGGCGAATCCGTCGCCGGTGGTCAGATCGCCAAATGGCACTTCAAAGAAGGTGACATCGTCAAGACTGGCGACGTCCTGCTCACGCTCGAGACCGACAAGGTTGCAGCGGAAGTCACCGCTGAAAGCAGTGGTGCTCTGCACATCGGCAAACAGGCCGGTGAAGATGTCGAGGTGGGTGGCGTGGTGGGTCAGATCGACGAAAATGCGACCGCTCTTGCGGCGAAGGCCGAAGCTCCGAAGCCAGCGCCGGCAGCCGCCGCTGCTCCGGCACCTGCGGCCAAGGCCGAGCCGGAAAAGCCTGCGAACGTCACCGAATTCAAAGTGGTGCCCAAGCCTGAACCCGCGCCTGCACCGGCTGCCAAGGCTGCACCGGAAGGACGCATCACGCGCAAGAAGATGAGCCCGCTGCGCAAGAAGATTGCGGATCAACTCGTCAGTGCGCAGCGCACCGCCGCCATCCTCACCACGTTCAACGAATGTGACATGAGCAACGTGATGGCGCTGCGTTCGAAGCTGCAGGACGCCTTTGTGGCGAAGAACGGCGTGAAGCTCGGCTTCATGAGCTTCTTCATCAAGGCGGTGGTCGAGGCCCTCAAGGCGGTGCCGCAGGTCAATGTGCGTGTTGAAGGAGAAGAAATCGTGCAGCAGCACTTTTTCGACATCGGCGTGGCTGTGGGTACGGAGCGCGGTCTGATCGTGCCGGTGCTGCGTGATGCGGACCAGAAGAGTTTTGCGGAGCTGGAGAAGGATATTCTCGGCTACGCGGCCAAGGCCAAGGAAGGCAAGATCCAGGTCAGTGATCTGACCGGCGGTGTCTTTACCATTTCCAATGGCGGTGTTTACGGGTCCCTGCTCAGCACGCCGATCATCAATCCTCCGCAGAGTGCGATTCTCGGCATGCATAGCATCCAGCAGCGTCCGGTCGCGGTCGATGGCCAGGTGGTGATCCGCCCGATGATGTACCTGGCGCTCAGCTACGATCATCGCGTGGTCGATGGCAAAGAAGCGGTGTCGTTCTTGATTCGCATCAAGGATTGCATCGAAAACCCGGCCAGAATGCTGGTGGGTGCGTAATATCTGTACGAGTGCAGATATTATTGCTGAACAAAGCTGCTGCCATACGTTCTCATCTTCAGAGTGAAGTTGTTTTAAATGGCATTTGAGACCTCCAGTACGATTCCAATGACCGAAGCGCCTGCGCCGAAAGGCTGGGGCGTGTGGTTGCGGAACAAGTTTCTGGCGGGGCTGGCGCTGGCGCTGCCGCTGATCATCACGTTCTGGATTTTGTCCTTTGTCTATGACCTGCTGCACGCCTGGAGCAAGCCGGTGCTGGGGCAGGCAGTGAACCTCGTCAATGAGTTCAGTGACGAGCCGATCCTGAACATTGAGGATCCGAAGCTGGAAAGCCTCACCAATTTCATTGGCTTCCTGTTTTCGGTGCTGGCCATTTTGGGTCTTGGCTTCATGGCCACCAACGTGATCGGCGTGCACGTTGTCACTGCGGTCGACAAATTGCTGCTGCGCATTCCGCTGGTGGCGGTGATCTACCGGCCGCTCAAGCAGGTGATCGACGCCTTTCGCAGCCTGGGTGGCACGAAGCAGAATTTCAAGCGGGTCGTCTACATTGACTATCCGGTCCCCGGCATGCGCATGATCGGCTTTGCCACCGGGCAGTACTGTGATCCGCAGACGGGCAAGGCGATGACCTGCGTCCTGCTGCCCACAGCGCCGAGTCCGATGACTGGCATTCTGCTGGTGGTGGATTCGGACAAGATCACGGATGCGCCGATCACGATTGAAGAGGCGATGAAGATGATCATCTCCGGCGGGCTGGTTTCGCCGCTCAATTTGGTGGCGCCGCTGAATCAAAGACCGCCAGTGACACCCCTGCCTGAGCAGCTGCCGGTGCCTGAACCGGAGTTTGAGCTGCCTGCCGGTCTGCCGCGTGCGGAGGATTTTGATGCCGGTGACACGGAGATCCTAGCGCAATCCATGGACATCAAGAGTGGAAAACGCTGGCTGCGAGCCCTGCCATGGAAGAAACGCTGAGTCCATGGTAATCACCGACTGGAAAACATGGGAGCCGGGCGTTCGTGCGACACTGATGTTCATCATCGATGAGGCAAAGCGCGAGGTTTTGCTCATTCATAAAAAGCGTGGCCTGGGTGCCGGCAAGATCAACGGGCCCGGAGGCAAAATGGATCCCGGCGAGACTTCGCTGCAATGCGCCGTGCGTGAAACGCAGGAGGAACTCGGAGTGACCGCGCTAAATCCTGTCCATCACGGTGAGCTTTGGTTTCAGTTCCTGGATGGTCTGTGCATGCACGTTGATGTGTTTGTGGCCACCCAGCATGAAGGGGTGGCGGTGGAAACACCCGAGGCGGTGCCGCTCTGGACCTCGCTGGATGCGCTGCCCTTTGATGAAATGTGGGCGGATGACATCCACTGGCTGGCACAGACATTGATCGAACGCCGGCGTTTCATGGGACGGTTCACCTTTGATGACGACACCATGCTGTCGCATGAAGTGAAGTGGCTGTGATTTTTTGATTCCAGACCGGTGATGATCGTGGCTATCATTGCGGCATGAAATGTCTTTTGCTTCTGTGCGGTGTTCTGGGGTTTCCACTGGCCTGCCTGGCCGCACCCCATGAACCGCCGAACATCGTTTTGGTGATGGCGGATGATCAAGGCTGGGGTGACATGGCCTACAACGGGCATCCGCATCTCAAGACGCCGAATTTTGATGCGCTGGCGAAGGAGGGGATTCGATTTGACCAGTTTCATGCCGCCGCACCGGTGTGCTCCCCGACGCGCGGCAGCGTGATGACGGGGCGTACTCCCAACCGGTTTGGCTGTTTTTCCTGGGGGAATTCGTTGCGTCCGCAGGAAATCACGATTGCCGAGGCGCTGAAAACCGCAGGCTATGCGACCGGACACTTTGGCAAATGGCACTTGGGCTCAGTGCAAAAGGCCAGCCCGGTCAGTCCCGGAGCGAGCGGATTCGATGAGTGGGTCTCTTCGCCTAATTTCTTTGATCTAGACCCGGTGCTCAGCGTGCAGGGCAAGGCCACTCAGTTCAAAGGCGACAGTTCCGATATCACCGTGGACGAGGCGCTGAAGTTCATCCGAAGCTGCGGGGAAAAGAAGCAGCGCTTTCTCGCGGTGGTGTGGTTTGGCTCTCCGCATGATCCGCATCAGGCGCTGGAGTCAGACCGGGCGCCCTATGCGGGGCTGCCCGAGAAGCAGCAGCATTTTTATGGTGAGATCACAGCCATGGACCGCGCTTTTGGCAGGCTCAGGACCGAGCTGCGGGAGCTGGATCTGCGCGAGAACACTCTCTTATGGTACTGCAGCGACAACGGTGCGCTGCCAAAGGTTGGTTCCACGGGTGGTCGGCGGGGATTCAAAGGGCAGATCTATGAAGGAGGACTGGCGGTGCCCGCTTTGATGGAATGGCCTGCGGTGTTTCATGAACCCAAAGTCATCGCTGCTCCCTGTGTGACCTCCGACATCTATCCTACGGTGCTGGAGATCGCAGGTGTGAGCATGGAAAAGCAGCCACCGCTGGATGGCATCGACATCATGCCGCTGCTGACGGGGGAGGAGCAGAAGCGCTCGCGCCCCATAGGATTCTGGGAATCAGGCAAGAAAGGAATCAGCACGCCTTCAAAAGCATGGATGGACGAATTGCTGGCTGCACAGACGAAGGGTGAAGAGCCTGCCGATCCGGCACGCTTGCTACCCGATGCCGCTAAAATCGGTGAACCCGTGTCACTGACTGAGTTTCCCGGGCATGCCGCCTGGCTGGACTGGCCGTGGAAACTGCACCGGATCGAAAATAAAAAGACCCATGAGGTGTCATGGGAGCTGTACCATCTTGTCAGAGATCCTGACGAGAGCACGGTGCTGCTGGCCGAACAGCCCGAACGAGTGCCGGAAATGCAAAAAAATCTCGAAGAGTGGCTCGAGAGCGTGGCGCGAAGCCTGAATGGCGAAGATTATGCGGGTGAGAAAGGCGTGAGTAAGTAAAAAAGGAGCCTATCTGACTCCCTTGAGCCCCATCCATCGCAGGGCTGGGATGCAGAAAAAAGGTCTTTTTTAGTACACGCTTGCCAGCTCCTCATTGAGTGCTAATTAGTGGACGGAGTTGAAGAGTGATTTTGCCGAAAGGTTAGGATTCCAAATTTATCAGGGATTCTAGAATTTCAAAAAATTACTCCAAATTCTAAAAATATCTTGCGGCAGTAGGATGTTTCGTGTTACTATAACTTCAATTGCGGGTATAGCTTAGTGGTAAAGTTCCAGCCTTCCACGCTGGCCATGTGGGTTCGATTCCCACTACCCGCTCTGAGGACACGACCACATCTGTAAATCTATCTTTAACTGCCGACTATGAAAACTGTCCTATTTTCTCGCTTTGCGGGTATTTCTGCCTGCGTTTTCATTCTGGCTGTCTCAGGTGCATCAGCGCAGTCAGCTTCGAATTGCACTGAAATCTCGAATGACGTTCGGGTGGCAGTTGAAAAAGACCCTTCGAAGGTTCTGATGGTTGTGGAAGATGCGCTCGTGATCAATGAAGGCTGTGCGGCTGACATTGTGAAGACGGCGATCATTGCTTCCAAGGCAGATGCGACCTTGGCTGCTCAAATCGTTCAGACCGGTGTTTCGGTGGCTCCTAAAATGGCGGGTGTCATCAATGACGCTGCAAGCTCCATTGTTCCTGGCCTCGTGGCTGCCGCGCCTGCTGCTGAATTCGAACGTCCGATCACGGTGTCTGGGAAGAATCCCAAAAACCCCATCGTCGTTGACAAGAATCCTGTCGTCCCGACTTCGGAACCCGATTTCTACATTCCATCCAGCATTCGTGGAGTGTTTCTCCTGATGCCGCCCATTTCGGGCCCGCTGCCTCCACGGATCATCACCAATCCGGTGTCTCCATCCAACTCGATTCCCTGATCTCCCAAGGTCTTTTTTATAGCGGTATCCTCCTCACTGAAATCCGAAACTGCTCCTGACTTTCATGCGCTCCAAACTGGCAATGCTTATCCTGGCAGTCGCTGTACTCAGCCCAGCGGCATTGCGTGCGCAGGGACTGGTGGCGATCCAGAACTACTCGGCGGATTTTAAAAACGAGGAGCCGCTGACGTTTTCGATCACCGGCAACAGCGGCTATGACGTGCTCAAGTACAAGGTGCCTTCGTCCTCGCTGAGCAACATTGATTCGTGGTACATGCAGGCCGGCGCAGGGACTTCCTACACCCATGCGGACCAGACCACGCCCTACAGTTTCAGTCTTGAGGGCAGCGTGCTTGAATACGTGAACGGTGTGCCCGTTTACGGCAGCACCTTTTACAATGGCAGGGCGACCTTCAATTTTGAGCACGCGTTTTCAGAACGACTGAAGATCAGCAACAACTTCTATGTCACCTACGGGACCAATCCCAACAGTGCGTTTGGTTACGGCGCCACCAGCGCGCTGTGGAACGGGCAGTTTCTGTACGGCTACAACAATTTCAATGTGAGCTATGCATGGACGCCACGGTTCTCGACGACAACGTCCTACACGTTCGACGGCATCACCTACGAGGACTCGGTGGTAGCCACCTCCCAGGACCGTTATTCGCATCTGCTTGCCCAGCAATTTGCCTATAAAATTGCGCAGCGGACCAGTCTGGCGGCAGAGTACCGCTACCGCCTGACGGACTACACCAAGAGCGGGTTCCAAAACTACCATTCACATTTCGCCCTGGCTGGAGTCGACCATGCGTGGAGCGAGAACATGTCCACCTCAGTACGCGCTGGTGCGGAACTTTACCAAAACGGCAATGGGAGCCAAACGAAGCCCTATGCTGAAGCAGCGCTCAATTATGCGGTGGCCAAGCAGACGCAGCTGCGCTGGTTTACGATGCTGGGTTTCAACGGTGCGCTGCTCGGCAGCTACAGAAGCAGCTATGGAGTTAACACCGGCGTGCAACTGGACCATCAAGTCACCAAGCGGTTCAGCGTCAACGGCGGAGCGAGCTATGCGCACTCGGAGCTCTCAGGGGGAACCACTCCAGACCAGACGCAGGACTCGGTGTTCCTCAATGCGGGCATTGGCTATCAGCTGATGGATAACGTCAATCTGAACGCCAATTACTCATTCTCCACGCAGCTGTCGAACAACGATCTGGTGGAATTCAATCGCAACCGAGTCTCCCTCGGAGCCACGGCCACCTTTTAGTCCCAACAGCCAAAACAGCAATCCGCCGGCGGGCAGATTCCGACTTCGCGAATCTCCCGCTGGCGGCATTTTAAGACCGCTTTCTTAACCTCTCCGAATAATCAAACCCGAGCAGTCATGAACGAGTCCGGCACCGAACTGCAAAAGCATGCGATGGACACCTGGCAGGTGGTCAAGAATCGCTTTGGGCTCATCTCGCTTTCGTTCATCCTCATCTTTGCTGCTGCTGCGGTGCTTACTTACATCATGCCGCGCAAGTATCGCGGGCATGTCGAAATGACCATTGAGCGCATCACGCAGGACATCAATGTGTTTGATCGCAACCGCAGTGACGGCCTCGCCTTCACCCAGGAGTATATCAAAACTCAGTTCGAGACCATCACCAAGCCCACCACGCTTTATCCGGTGATCGAAAAACTCGAGCTGACCAAAAAGTGGGAGCTGCCCAACCGACAGGCGGCACTGGCAAGACTGCGCTCCAATCTGGATACGCAGTCGATGCTGCGCTCAGATTTTGTCATCATTGATTACTACGACCAGGATTCGCAGCTTGCGGCCACCATCGCCAATGAAGTGGCCAAGAGCTACATGGATCAGCGCAACAGCATTGAGAGCGGCAAGAAGCAGAAGGCCCTCGATGTGCTGCAGCAGCAAATTTCGGAACAGGAGGCTCTTCGTGGTCAGGCGCAAGTGCGTGCGCAGGAGGCCCGACGCAAGGCCGGCATTGTGGGCGACTGGATCGTAGGAGGTGGCAGCTCGCTAAATCCCGGCGGTGAGATGCGCAGTGAAAAAGACTCCATGGTCATCTCACGTGAACAGGCTCTCATGATCGCCGATCAGGAAATCCTGACGCTGCAGTCAGAGATCGACCAGGTGAGCAAGCTGACCCCCGACCAACTCATTGACCAGGCTTCCGGACTTAAACTGGAAAATCAAAACATCATCGCCATTACGTCGAAGCTGCAGGATCTCAAGGTTTCGCGTGAAGGCCTGATGAATGAAGGGCGTGGACGCCTGCATCCGCAGGTGCTGAGTGTGGACAGTCAGATGGCTGAATATCAAAAGCTCATCCAGGGAGAAGCCAAAGCGCATGTGGCGGGCCTGCAAAACCGGCAGGATGCATCGAGAAAAAGGCGTGAAGCTCTCAAGGAGTACAATGAGGACGCCAAGCAGGAGCTGCAGAACATGTCGTCTCTTTACACCGAGTACAAGACGGCCAAGGACGAGGTCACGTACCTGGAAGATCTGCTGGTGAAAATGCGCTCACGCTTCTTCGAGGAAAAGGCGGGCATCGAGCTCGTGAAATCGCCCGCCACGATTTATTCGGAAGCAGAGCCGGAAGGAAAGCCTGCCAAGCCCAATGTGCCGCTGCATCTCGCGCTGGGCGGTGTGCTGGGACTCATGTTTGGTCTGGGCCTGGCCTTCTTCCTGGAATACATGGACACGACGGTGAAGAACCTGGATGACGTGGAGCGCTACCTGGGCGTTCCCGTTCTGGCGGTTGTGCCCAAGAATGTCGGGGTACTGCACCGGTCCAGTGGGTTCAATCCTGATGCCGAAGCGTACCGCATTCTGCGCACGAACATCGAATTCAACCGCAAAACGCCCGATGCGAACTGCCTCAGTGTGGTCAGCGGCGGAGCAGGGGAGGGGAAATCCACCACGATGGTGAATCTTGCCTATGTCTGCGCGCAGGGTGGCTACAATGTGCTGCTTATCGACGCCGATTTGCGCCGTCCCAGCCTGCACACGCATTTTGATGTGAGCCATGCCACGGGCCTGACCAATTACCTCACCACCGACATCCGGCTGGAAGATGTGGTGCTGCGCACGCCGGTGGAAAATCTCTTCTTCCTTCCCAGCGGCCTGCTGCCGGCAGACAGCGCGGGATTGCTCAATTCCCAGCGCATGGTTGATCTGATCACTGAAGTCAAAAGCCGTTTCGATCTAGTCCTGATCGACTCCCCGCCGATCCTCGGAGTCAGCGACGCGTCGGTTCTTGCCAATCTGGCGGACATGACGATGATCGTGGTGCAGCACCGCAAGCTGCCACGGCACATGCTGATGCGCGTGAAGCAAAGCGTGGAAAATGTCGGTGGCAAGGTGGTGGGGGTGGTCCTCAACAACGTGGATCTGCGCAGCGATGCGCAGTACCAATACTACACCAGCTACTACACATACTACTCGCCGACGAATTCGCCCAACGGTGGCTCAGGTGGAAAATCCCGCCGTCGCAAGATCAAAGCCGAAACCACCGCCACAGCCCTGGGCGGCTCCCAGTCAGTTTCGCGACTGGATGGTGATGATGTCTTTTAATTTCACTTCAACACGCACTGTATGAACACACGCATTCTCTCCTGCCTCTTCGCTGTCTGCGCCCTGGCAACAGCGCAGGCCCAGAACGGTGAAATCGCCCTGCACCCGAACAACCGCGTCACGATCTCCATCGGGGGCATCCCTGACAACGAAGTGCCGCAGATCAGCAAGGTGTACACGATCAGTGACAACGGCACGATCAACCTGCTCCATATTGGCGAGGTGCGCGCCGCTGGCCTCAAGCCCTCCACGCTGCAGCGCACCATCGAGCAGACCTACATTGCGCGTGAGATTTACACCCGGCCGACGGTGACGGTGACCACCAATGACAGTGCGACCACCGCCCAGATGATTTATGTCGTCGGCGGTATCAAGGGCAACGGAACGGTGCCCTACAATTCCAGCATGACCATTCTGAAAGCCATCTCCGCCGCCGGCGGCTTTTCACCGTTTGCCAAGCCCAGCAAGACGAAGCTGATCCGCAACGGTGTGACCACCGAAATCAACCTCAAGGACATCAGCGCCGATCCTTCCCGCGACATCAAGCTTCAGCCTGATGATCAGATCATCGTGCCGGATTGAGGCTGAAAACATATGCTTTAATGAATACGCGTTTACTGCTCTCCATCGTTTCTTTGCTGATGAGCATGGCCCCGAAGGTGGAGGCTCAGAACACCGAGATAGCTTTGAAAGCGGGTGATCGCATCGCCCTTTCCATCGGTGGGATTCCATCGGACGATGCCACTCAGATCAGCAAAGTTTATAGCATCAGTGACGCCGGCTCCATCAACCTGGTGCATATCGGCGAACTGAAGGTGGTTGGCTTCAAACCTTCTGAAGTGCAACGCGTCATTGAGCAGGCCTACGTCCGGCAAGAACTTTTCATGCGTCCGACAGTGACGGTTTCCATCGATGGTGGTGATGTGCCGGCCCGCCTGATTTATGTCGTGAGTGGCTGCAAAAAGAACGGCCCAGTGACCTACAATTCCGGAATGAGCATCATGAAGGCCATCAGTGCCGCCGGAGGCTTCTCTGATTTTGCCAAACCCAGTGACACCAAGCTCATTAGGAACGGTAAAAGCACAGCCATCGATCTCAGAAACGTCGGCTCTGATCCAACCAAAGACATCAAACTCCAGCCCGAAGATCAGATCATCGTGCCGGAGTGAGGATGCGAAGGTTGTTTGGTAGAGAGAGATCGACTTGATCCCTCTGTGCGCTACCGCTCCCAAAAGGGGATCAAGATGATCCCCCTCTTACGAGTGGCACTAATCCACTAGAGCCCGAGATCTGTCACCGCGCCCTGGCTGGCGTTGCTGGTGAGCTTGGCGTACTTGGCGAGGACACCGCGGGTGTAGCGTGGCTTGGGCTGCTTCCATTTGGCGAGGCGTGCCTTCAGCTCTGCGGCAGGGATGCCGAGAGTGATGGCGCGCTTTTCGGCGTCGATGGTGATGGGGTCGCCATTTTTGATGACGGCGATCGGGCCGCCGACGAAGGCTTCAGGGGTGACGTGGCCGACGACGAAGCCGTGGCTGCCGCCGCTGAAGCGACCGTCGGTGATGAAGGCGACGTCTTTGCCGAGGCCCTTGCCCATGATGGCGGAGGTGGGGGAGAGCATCTCGCGCATGCCGGGGCCGCCTTTCGGGCCTTCCATGCGGACGACGATGACATGGCCCTTTTTGACCTTGTCATTGAGGATGGCCTGCAGCGCGGTTTCTTCGGACTCGAACACGATGGCCTTGCCTTCGAATTTGAGGCCTTCCTTGCCGGAAATTTTGCCGACGGCGCCTTCGGGGCAGAGGTTGCCTTTGAAGATGACGAGGTGGCTGTCCTTCTTGAGCGGATTGCTGAGAGGGCGGACAATCTGCTGGTCTTTGGGCCAGAAGATCTTGGAGTTTTTCATGTTCTCCTTCATCGTCTTGCCGGTGACGGTGAGGCAGTCGCCGTGCATGAGGCCTTCGTTGACCAGGATGCGGATGAGCGGGACGGTGCCACCGATCTTCACGAGGTCGTTCATGAAGTATTTGCCGCTGGGTTTCACGTCCGCGAGCACCGGTGTTTTTTTGCCGATGCGGACGAAGTCCTCGATGCCCAGCTTCACGCCGGCGCTGTGCGCCATGGCGATGAGGTGGAGAACGGCGTTGGTGCTGCCGCCGAGGGTGATGATGAGGGTGATGGCGTTTTCGAAAGCCTCTTTCGTCATGATGTCACGCGGGGTGATGCCGCGCTTGATCATGTGCATCACGGCGGCGCCGGCGTCGAAGCAGTCGATGAGTTTCTCATTCGACACTGCGGCCTGCGCGCCGGAGTTGGGCAGGCTCATGCCGAGGGCTTCGATGGCACTGGCCATGGTGTTGGCGGTGTACATGCCGCCGCAGGAGCCTTCTCCGGGAATGCTGTGCTCTTCGATGTCGATGAGCTGCTTGTCGGTAATCTTGCAGTTTGCGTGCAGTCCCACGGCTTCGAAGACCGTGACGATGTCCGCATCTTTTTTCTCCAAGCCGACACAACCCGGAAGAATGGTGCCGCCATAAACGAAGACGCTCGGACGATTCAAGCGGCCCATGGCCATGATGCAGCCGGGCATGTTTTTGTCACAGCCACCGATGGCGACGAAGCCGTCCATGCCCTCGCAGCCAACGACGGTTTCGATGGAGTCTGCGATGACTTCACGGGAGACGAGGGAGTATTTCATGCCCTCGGTGCCCATGGAGATGCCGTCGGAGATGGTGATGGTGTTGAAGATGATGCTCTTGCCGCCGGCGGCATCCACACCCTTGGCGCTTTCCTTGGCGAGGCGGTCGATGTGCATGTTGCACGGAGTGACCATGCTCCAGGTGGAAGCGATGCCGATCTGCGATTTGTTGAAATCTTTCCGCGAAAAACCCACCGCATGCAGCATGGCGCGTGAGGCTGCGCGCTCGACGCCATCAACAACGATGGCACTGTGTTTGCGATGGAGGTCGGACTTGGCGGCGGAGGCTTTCTTGGGCATGGTCAGGGGGTGGATTGGGAATGGGCAAAATGGCAGACGGCTCCCCGCGCGCAAGCAGCTTTGCGGCAGTTCTGGCGCAGGCTTTGGCAATTACGGCGTGGTTTCTGGCGTTCAAAGCGCGATAAGAAAGGTGTGAACTTGTATTGCCGATGCACCTTTGTTTTCCTGGCCCTGACAGCCGCGTTGATTGCGGCAGATCAGGCCGCGCCTTTGGACTTCAACCTCTACATGGAAGGGAAGTATGTGTATGAGCGCAACTGCATCGTCTGTCATGGGCAGAGGGGGGATGGGAACGGGGAGCTGAGCCCGACGCTGAAACCGAAGCCGAGGTCGTTTCGGGAGGGGATGTTTAAATTTCGGTCCACACCATATGGCATGCTGCCGACGGACGAGGATCTGCGCCGAACCATCACGCATGGGCTGAGCGGGACGGCGATGGGGGCCTTCACCTATCTGCCGGCGGAGGATCTGAATGCGGTGATCGTTTACCTGAAGTCGTTTTCACGACGCTGGAAGAAGGCGGAGAATCATGCGCCTGCGATGAAGTTTCCGGCGCAGCCGGAGTGGTTCAAGGCGGGGGATGTGATCAAGACGCATGAGGAGGCGGGGAAAAAGCTCTTTGCCGCCAACTGCATGGCCTGCCATGGCGAAAAGGCGGATGGCAAGGGGCCTGCGGCCATTGCTTTGAAGGACATCTGGGGCATCCAGGCGGCTCCGGCCGACCTGCGGCAGCCGCATTTAAGATGCGGTGATACGCCGGCAGATGTGTTTCGCGTGCTCGCGACAGGTTTGAACGGGACGCCGATGGTGAGCTTTGAGGCCACGCTGACCGAGGCGCAGCGGTGGGACATCATTGCTTACATTTTGAGCGTGCGGCTGCCATCGGTGCCGGTGCTGTGAAAGGGGAATTTATAGACAGACTGCGTGATGTCTTATGAATGAGTATTTGCCTCGGGAGGCTGATCCTTTAGCCTTGCAGGTGTATGAGCCAAACCTCCCGTACTCCTGAGAACATTGAAACGTCCTTTGCCCCTTTTCGTCAGAAAATGGAGGCCGAAGGGCTGAGTGAGTCTGCCATTCGTGCGTTTCGCGGCAGCTATGCGGCGCTGCTGGCGGGTGAGACTGGGATGATTCCTGAAGACACGATCTCACCGGCGAAGGATCTGCCTTGTGCGGATGAGCTGACGGCTCCGGCGGCGGAGCGTGCGGCGGCATTGCTCAAGCAGACGGTGATCATCAAACTCAACGGCGGTCTGGGCACGGGGATGGGACTGGAGAAGGCGAAATCGCTGCTGCCGGTGCGCGGAGAGGACACGTTTCTCGATTTGATCGCCCGGCAGATTTTGCTGCTGCGTTCCCAGACGGGGGGCGAGGTGCCGATGTTCATGCTGATGAACAGTTTTAGCACGTCGGCCGACACGGCCGGGCATCTGGCGAAACGCTTTCCGCAACTGGGCGGCACCGAAACGTGGGAGCTGATGCAGAACAAGGTGCCGAAGGTGCTGGCAAGTTCGCTGGAGCCTGCGACTGCACCAGGCAGTCCGGATCAGGAATGGTGCCCGCCGGGGCATGGGGACATCTATGCGTGCCTTGCCGGATCGGGCTGGCTGGAGCGTCTGCTCAGCAATGGTGTGAGGTATGCTTTCGTGTCGAACTCGGACAACCTGGGTGCCACGCTGGATCCGGCAATTCTTGCGTGGTTTGCCGACAGCGGCATGCCGTTTGCGATGGAGGTCACGCGCCGTACGGAATCGGACAAGAAGGGCGGGCATCTGGCGGTGCGACTGAGCGACGGGCGCTTTCTGCTGCGCGAGTCGGCGCAGTGTCCGAAAGAGGACGAGGGGCACTTTCAAAACATTGACCAACATCGTTATTTCAACACGAACAACCTGTGGATCGATCTGCAGGCGCTGAAGTCTGCGCTGCAGGCGAATGACGGGCTGATCCCGCTGCCGCCGATCATGAACAAGAAGACGGTAGATCCTCGCGATGCCAGCTCTCCTGCGGTGGTGCAACTGGAAACGGCGATGGGAGCGGCCATCGAGTGCTTTGCCGGAGCGGGCGCGATTGAGGTCTCACGCGTGCGGTTTGCGCCGGTGAAGACCACGAGTGATCTGCTGGCGGTGCGCTCGGATGCGTATGAACTCACGGAGGACTTCTGCCTGCGGCTGCACCCCAGCCGCAATGGCCAGCCACCGCATCTGCATCTGGATCAGAAACTGTGCAAGCTGGTGGACGATCTGGAGCATAACTTTCCGCACACACCCAGCCTGCTGCATTGCCGCAGCCTGCTGGTACACGGACCCGTGGAATGTGGTGCGGGGGTTGTCTTCAAAGGGGATGCGGTGATTCATAATCACACGCAGGCTGCGGTGAAGCTGAAGGCGGGGGTGCATGAAGGACCGATCAGCATCGGGTGAATGGAGCGTCAGAAACTCATGATCTCTGACGTTTCGTGCTTCTCATGAAACTCTTTGTCGTATTGCTGTCTGCACTGTGTGGCTGCCTCCGGGCAGCCGATGTTGCGTCTCTCCAAAAACTGGGGGCGAAGGTCACTGAAACGGCGGGTGCGGTCACGCAGGTCCAGGTGAAGTGTGATGCCTTCACCGAGGCGGATTTCCGGACGCTGGGAAGTTTTACCACGATCAAAAATCTCACGATCAGCGGGAAGACGATCACGGATGACACGCTGGCGCTGCTGACGGGACTGGTGGAACTGGAGCAGCTCAGCACGGATGCTATTCTGCTGACTGACGCTGGGTACAAGCATTTCGCGGCGTTTCAGAAGCTCAAGTCGCTGGCGTTCTTCCATCCGGCTTTTCGCTCGAAGGAGTTTACGGGCAGCGGGCTCGCGAGTCTCAAGGCATTGCCGAAGCTGGAGAGGCTCACTTTTGCGGGATCGACGGCGGGAGATGTGGCGATGGAGGCCATTGGCCAGCTCACGCAGATCAAGGAGTTCCGTACCTGGCACTCGGCGCAGACACAGGCTGGGAATGCGAATCTGGTGAAGCTGACGAATCTAACTGCGCTGCGAATTGGGCAGCGGCTGCCGGAGTGGGGCAAGGACACACCGATCAGCTTTGATGAATCGACGATGGCGGTGATCGCTCAGATGAAGACGCTGGAGTCGCTGGAACTCACCGAGGCGCGATTGAGTGCCAAGATTATTCCTCAGCTTCAGGCGTTGCCAAAACTTGTGAAGCTGAAGATCGAGACGGTGGACATCTCGGCTGCCGATGTGGAGGCGATCAAGGCTGCTCTGCCGAAGTGCAAAGTCGACTGGAAGCCGATGAGTGATGCTGAGAAGGAAGCGACCTTGACGAAGAAGCTGAGGCTTTGATGGCGCAGGCTCATGGCTTGCGCCACTCGTTGTCTGATTGCTCCACCTTGGTGTCCTCGCGCAATTCAATGTCCTTCGTCTGATGATGGATGAGGCAATGGGTCACGCGGTGTGATTTCCCGGCGAAGCTGAATGCGGCGCCGAGATTGTGATGCAGTTCGCAGTTGGCGTAAGTGGTGATGCTGTCGTTCACATCGGCCACGCCACCAGCGGACGAGCCGTTCCAGGCGATCTCGGAATTCACGACGTCCATCTGCACGGTTTCATGGGCGCTGATGCCTTCGTCGCCGTTGGAGAGAGCCTTCACGTTTTCCAGGCGGATGCCGAGGCGGTTGCCGTGGATGTTGAAGCCATCGTTGGCGGCGTGCAGGGCGGTGATGTTTTTCACCGTGAGGTAGGAGCAGGCGATGTTCACGCAGCTCGCCAGTCCAGCGGGTGGCAGGTAGATTTTGGCTGAGCCGGGAGTCTTGCCAGCAGGCCAGCGGAAATAGAGGGAGCCCTCAGCTTTGAAGCCCATCTGGCCGGGTTGCAGCGCTTCGGGCGCCACGAAGACGACTTTGCCTTTTTCTCCGCTCTTTTGCTCGGCGGCAAGGTCACGCATGATGCGGAGAGGCACCTCCTCGATGAAGAGCGCGGCGCGCTGGACATCATCCACTGCGGGATGTTTGTCGAACGGGCCGCGTGAAGACCACACATCGCCCTGCTTTTCCCAGTCGTGTGCGGTTACATCGATGCCGAGATCAATGATCATACCCTTGCCATCAAAGACAGCGGGTTTGTCGGGAGTGCCGCCGTCTTTCAGTGTGAGCGGCGTGCGGCGGATTTCCTGGGACTGGACTGAAAAGGCTATTGCGAGAAAGATGGCAAGTCGGTGCATGAGGATGTTTTTTATGCTTTCCAAAGGTCTTCGCCATAGCTCCAGCCATCGCGCACGGGCTCTTTGATCCACGCATCAAATTCGGGCGCACCTTTGACCTTCATGTTCGCTGCATCCCATTCGATGGTTTTTCCAGAGCGGATGGCCATGACGCCGGTGTTCACGAGTTCGGTTAGCGGGCACGCATAGTCGAAGTGGGAGCCTGCGTGCGGGATGGTGCCGCGGATGGCGGCGAAGAGTTCGCCAATGGGTTCGCCAGCGATGGAGCGTGGCAGCGGCTTGCGGCGCAGGATGTCGATGATGGGAGTCATGCGCTCACGGGGCCAGAGCTGCGGGCTTTGCACGCGCATGCCTTCGGAGAAGAGCGTTTCCTTGCTGCCCTTCATGATCATGCCGTTGTCAGGCAGGCCTTTCGCCATGCCTGGCAGGGCTTCAGGAAGAAGACCGCCTTCATACCAATGAATCTGGACTGGCGGCAACGAACCGCGTGCGGCGAAGTGGAAGATGATGTGTGACTTCGGCGCGGTGTAGCCTTTGAAGTCGCCGGGCTGCTGCTCGACGACTTCGACTTTTTCAGGCATGCCGAGCTGCAGTGTCCAGAAGGGAGCATCGAGGCAATGGCAGCCGATGTCGCCGAGGCCGCCGCAGCCGTAGTTCCACCAACCGCGCCAGAATTGAGGCAGGTATTGCGAGTTGTACTCAGCCTCGGCCACCGGTCCCTGCCACAGCTTCCAATCCACCTCTTTCGGCACGGGTTCGCCAGCAGGTGTCTGGGTCGGGAACTTCGGCAAAAAGCCGACCTTGCTCACAGGACGCTCGGTCCAGCAATGGACTTCGCGCACTTCACCGAGCACGCCTGCTTCGAACCATTCCTTCACCAGGCGGATGCCTTCCCAGCAGTGGCCTTGATTCCCCATGACGGTCTGCACGCCGTATTTTTTCGCGGCCTTTTGCAGGGTGCGCACCTGCCAGATGTTGTGCGCCAGCGGCTTCTGCACAAAGACATGCTTCTTGGCCTCCATGGCGGCCATCGCGGCGGCGAAATGGGTGTGGTCCGGGGTGGAGATGAGGACGGCATCGATCTCGCTGCCTTTCTTGTCCAGCATCTCGCGGAAATCGGTGAACTTGGGGACGTTCGGAGATTTCTTGGCTTGTTCAAAGGCGCTACGACCGCCGAGATCGCGCCAGTCCACATCGCAGAATGCCACGATCTCTTCGTCGCGTGAGGCCTGAACGGCACCCCCGCCCATCTGGCCGATGCCGACGCAGGCGACCCGAATTTTCTGCTTCGAGTTAGCGGCACGCAGAATGTTGGGACCGGCGAGGGCGCTGAGAGCGGCGGTTTTGAGGAAATGGCGGCGGGGGTGGCTGGTCATGGCAGAGGGAACGAAGAAAGACGGGCTGCCTTGCCGCGATCCGTGAATTTTGCGCAAGCTGTCGTGCCCGACCTCGTTCTATGCGCTCCTTAGCATGAAAACCATTCTCCAAGTCCTTGCACTCACTCTTTCCTGCGCTGCGGCGGCAGATCTCAAGCCACTGCTCGCGCAGCCCGATCAAATTGTGCTGCAGGATGATTTTTCCAAAGCAGGTGTGGTCGACAAAAAGCAATGGGCGGCGCGGCAGGGCACGCAGTGGGTTATCGAGGAAGGGGTGCTGAGGGGCAGGCCATCGACGCCGGATTATCAGGCCAAACGCAAAGACCATTTCGGCTATGAGCCGCGTATCTCCGTGCCCGTCACGCCGCCGCAGTGCATCGTGCAGTTCTCCGTTCGCTTCAGCGGCGGCAGCGAAACGGCCATTGCGCCTTTCATCGAGCTTGGGCATCACATCTGCCGGCTGCATCTTTCCAAAAACGGCGTGGAGATGCTGGCAGATCATGAATCGGTGAAGGTGGCCGAGTCCAAAGAGTTCAAGTTTGAAACCGGAAAATGGTACCACGTGCTGGCGGAGATGAAGGGTGAGGAGGTGGTGGTGCAGTTCGCCGATGGGCCGACGCTGTATGCAAAGAACTCCGTCTTCGCGAAGACCACCGACAGCGCTGGCAACGGCCTCGGCATCGCGGGACCCAAGAATGGCAGTGTCGAAATCGACAACGTGACGTTGTGGAGCATCAAGGCGGAGGAACAGGTGTCATGGGCTGCTAAACGTGCTACTCTGACGAAGCTGGAACCGGTGCCGGTTGTGAAATCCAAGGGCAAGGCGAAGGCGGAATGAAGTTTCTCATGAAGTGCCGATTTGTAAATCTCGCCGCCCTCGCCTCGATCTTGGTAGGACAGGTGTCTGCCGAACTGCCTCAGACTGCCTCTGAGTTTCTCGATCAGCACTGCGCCGAGTGCCATGATGCTGATGTGAAGAAAGGCGGGCTGGATCTGGGTGCGCTGAAGTTTGAGCTGGCGAATGCCGATGCTTTTCTAGGATGGCAGAAAGTCTTTGAGCGCGTGCGCGATGGGGAGATGCCGCCCAAAAAGAAGCCGCAGCCGGAGAAGGCGGACGCGGACAAGTTTCTCGCCAGCCTCAAGCCGGCGCTGGTGAAAGCTGATACTGCAGACATCGCTGCGAATGGCCGGGTGCGCAGCCGCAGGCTCACGCGCACGGAGTATGAGAACACGATGCATGACCTGCTCGGCATCGACATGCCGCTGAAGGTGCTGCTGCCGGAAGATCGGGCGTCTTATGGATTTGAAACGGTGGCGGCTGGACAGCAGCTTTCGCAGCATCTGCTGGCGCGTTATCTTGATGTGGCTGATCTCGCTTTGACCGATGCTTTTCAGCGGACGCTGAAAGGGGATGAGACTTTTCAGAAGCACTACACGCCGGAAATGCTGACCAAAAATCGAGGTGGCAATTATCGTGGGCCGGACCTGCGTGACGGTAAAAGCATTTCCTGGCCGATGACGCTGCAGTTTTCTGGGCGCACACCGACGTATGTGCCGGACGGAGGATGGTATCGAATCACACTGCATGGAGTGCAGGCGATCAATCCAGGCAGCGACGGAGCGGTCTGGGGGACGCTGCGCTCTGGCGAGTGTGAATCGAATGCGCCGATGCTTTACATGATCGGTCTGGTGGAGGCGACGAGCACACCGCGTGACATTGTCTATGAGGCATGGATTCAGCAGGGGCATCGGCTCGAACTCAGGCCCAACGACGCCAACTACAAACACCCGCAGTCAGGGGCGAAAGGTGGCAATGTGTCCTTTGTGGGGCGTGATCTGGCGAAGGAAGGTTATGCAGGCATCGCGCATACGGGGATTGATATGGAGCGCATCTACCCGAATGCGGATCGGGTGAAGCTGATTAAGAATCTGTTCGGCGAGGAAGATGTGAAAACGGCGGATGCGGCCACGCTGGATAAATTAATCACACGCTTTGCGCGGCGGGCCTTCCGCCGACCAGTGACGGAGGAACAAACGGCGGCGTACCGCGAGATCGCGCGCAAGGCACTCACGGAGGGTGATGAGCCGACGGAGGCGCTGCGCATGGCCTATCGTGCTATTTTGTGCTCGCCGAGGTTTCTGACTTTCATCGAAGCTCCGGGGCCGTTGGATGATCACGCCATCGCTTCGCGGCTGAGCTACGCGCTGTGGGTTTCCATGCCGGACTACAAGCTCACCCAGCTCGCGAACGAAAAGAAGCTGCATGATCCGCAGGTGCTGGCGCAGCAGGTGGAGCGACTGCTGGCGCATCCGAAGGCCGAGCGCTTCGTCACGAGTTTCACCGACCAGTGGCTCAAGCTGAAGGAGATCGATTTCACCACGCCCGATACGCGGCAGTTTCCGACCTTTGACTCGGTGGTGCAGGAATCCATGCTGCAGGAGACGCGTGCCTACTTCGCGGAGCTGATCCAACGCGACCTGGGTATCAGCCATCTGGTGGAATCCAATTTCGCTTTTCTCAATGGCAGGCTGGCGCGGCACTACCATGCTGAAGTGCCGCTCAAGTCTGGGGAAGGACTGCAAAAGGTGGCGCTGACTGACAAGGATATTCGTGGCGGACTTGTCACGCAGGGGGCGATTCTCAAAGTGACGGCGGACGGCACCAGCACTTCGCCGGTGGTGCGGGGTGTGTTCATCAATGAACGGATTCTGGGCAATCGCATCCCGCCGCCACCGCCCGGTGTGCCGGCCATTGAGCCTGATATTCGCGGCGCCACGTCCATCCGCGACCAACTGGACAAGCACCGCAACAATGAAAGCTGCGCGAGCTGTCATCAGACCATCGACCCACCGGGGTTTGCGCTTGAGAATTATGATCCCGTCGGTGTCTGGCGCACGGGGTATGGCAAGAACAGCCGGGGCGCTAAAGTGGACCCAAGCGGCACGACGCCTGAAGGCGGGACGTTCAAAGACATCCATTCCTGGCAGCGGCTTTACGCCCAGAATTCGGAGCAGCTTGCACGTGGTTTTGCCACGCACTTTCTCACCTATTCCACCGGCGCTGCGCTGCGCTTCAGTGATGAAGAGGCGTTGGAGAAAGTGATTTCCACGTCTGCTGAAAACGGGCATGGAATGCGCTCTCTCATTCGTGCCGCTGTTTTAAGCGAGATTTTCCTCACCAAATAACCGTTCCCATTTCCGACATGAAAAACGTCCATTTCAATTTTGGTGCCAGCCTCTCCCGCCGTGCGATGCTGCGCGGTGCGGGCATCACGCTGGGGCTGCCGCTGCTGGAGGCGATGACGCCGGCGTTTGCGGCGGTGAAGGAATCAAAGCAGGCGAAGCGCTTTGTCGGAATGAGCATGGCGCTGGGGCTGCACAATCCGAACCTTGTTCCTGAAGGTGCGGGGCGTGACTACAAGCCTTCGCGCTATTTGCAGAGCCTCCAGGATTTGCGGAATGATTTCACGGTGGTGTCCGGCTCATCGCATCCGGGTGTGAGTGGCGGGCATACGGCGGAGGGCAGCATTTATTCGGCCTGCCCGAATGCGCGCGGCGCCACCTCGCGCAACACCATTTCGCTGGATCAGCTGATGGCGAAGCAACTGGGGCATGCCACGCGCTTTCCCTCGCTGGTACTAAATACGAACAGCCAGACGAGTCCCTCCTACACGGAGAACGGCTCCATGATTCCTGCGGAGAACAGCGCGATGCGTTTGTTCACGCGGTTGTTTGTCAATGACACACCGGCCGAGCAGGAGAGGCAGGCGGAGCTGATCCGCAGCGGGCGCAGTGTGATGGATGTGGTGGGCGCGGAGGCGAAGACATTGCAGCGCGAACTCGGGTCAGGAGACCGCGACAAACTCGACGCGTGGTTTACAAGCGTACGCGATCTGGAAAAACGGCTGGCCGCCAATGAAGCGTGGACTCACAGGCCCAAGCCAAAAGTGGCGTTGAAACCGCCTGCCAAAATTCCCCGCGACAACGAAGTGGCTGTGGATGGCATCTTTCTGGACATTGTGCACATGGCGCTGGCGACGGACAGCACGCGCTTCGTCACGCTCCACATCACCGGGAACAATGTGCAAGGCATCGAGGGCGTGGATGAGAGCTATCACAACCTCAGCCATCACGGCATGGATGAGGAGAAGCTGGCACAGCTCGCCATCGTGGAGCAGGGCGTGATCAATCAGTGGGGCGCGTTTCTGCGCAAGCTCAAGGGCGACAAGCTGCTGAATGACACGATGGTGCTGCTCACCTCGAATCTGGGCAACGCCTCCGCGCATGACAACAAGAACATGCCCGTACTGTTTGCGGGAGGTGGCTTCAAGCATGGACAGCACCTCGCGTTTGACCAGAAGGACAACTACCCCCTGCCGAATCTGTATCTCAGCGCGTTGCATCGTCTCGGCTTGCAGGACGAAAGCTTTGCTACCAGCACCGCAGGAATGACGGGTCTGGAAGAGGGATGACGGGGAGGCTTGTGCGACCTGATTCTCGCAGTGGTGCCGAGTGAGGTCTTCCGTAGCCAGTGAGGCTGCGGATGCCTTCTTTTTCCTTAGCGTTTGACCGGCGAACGATTGCGCGTCAACAGTCGGGCTCCCTGGCGTTTTTTGAAGCGCCTTTACCCCTAAAAAACTCGCATACTCATGGAAACAACTCTCGTCTCTGTCGGCTCCAACGTTCCCGATTTCGAAATGGAAACTTACGAGCCTTCTCATGGTGACTTCGGCAAGGTCTCGCTGGCTGACATCAAGAAAGCTGGCAAGTGGACTGTCCTGGTGTTTTACCCGGCCGACTTCACCTTCGTCTGCCCCACGGAACTGGCCGATCTCGCTGATCAGCAGGTCAAGCTGGCCGAACTCGGCGCGCATGTGGTGGCTGTGTCCACAGACACGAAGTTTGCCCACATGGTCTGGCGCAATACGGAAGGCCTGATGAAGAACGTGAAGTACACGCTCGCGGCGGACACCACGGGTGCCGTGAGCCGCCTCTTCGGCGTGTATGACAGCGGCACGGGGCTCGCGCTGCGCGGCACCTTCATCATCAATCCTGAAGGCAAGCTGGTGACCTCCGAGGTGAACTTCTACAACGTGGGCCGTGATGCAGGCGAACTCGTCCGCAAGATGGAGGCGAATGTGCACCTGATGGCGAACCCAAGCGAAGCCTGCCCTGCCAAGTGGACTCCCGGCTCCAAGACGCTGACACCTGGCAAGGACCTCGTGGGCAACGTGGCCGCGGCGATGATGGCGTCTTAATTGGTCCAGCGAAGATTCACACAGCCTTGCGGATGTTTGTCCGCAAGGCTGTTTTTATTTTCACGGCTCGTTTGCGCATCAAGCATGGCAGAACCCGGCGTCTTGATGCGTTGAGTGAGGAATGAAATCCGCTTTTCTTCTCGTCGTCTTTTTGTCGTCCATCGTTTTCGGCCGTGCGGACATCACGATTGGAAAGTTTGACATGGCATCCATCCGCGACATCTCGACGCTGGAAACGAAAATCATTGAAGACTGGCACGCCAATCCCAGAGACGCTGCGATTCGTCAGAAGATTGTTGAGATCACCGTGTGCGAATGGTGGCCGGGGATGAAGGTGCGGCTGCCGGTGACCTTTCTGGCCCCTGCGAAGGGTGTCTGCACGAACGTGCTGATTGAGAACACTGGATTGCAGTTGAAGCCTGCTGCCGCCACTGGCGCGAAGCTGCGCCTGCTCAAGGAGAACGGTGTCGGCCTCGTCTTCATCGGCATGGTGCCGATTGATGCGATGGAGCCCGTGGGCAAACTCCACCTCATGATGGAGGAGCATTTTATTCAGACGAAGGACACGCGCTACACCCCGGCGTGGATCTGGGGCATCAGCGACATGCGTGCTTTGACGGCGGCGGTTGCTGAAAAGGACGTGTTTCAGCCGAAGAAGGTGCTGGCCACGGGGGGCTCGAAGCGTGGGGTGGCCACCGCAGCGGCGGGTATTGCGGATGACCGTGTCACCGCCATCATGCCTGTCGTGGCGCCAGTGATCGAAAGCCCGGGAGGGCCGTATGTTGAAGGAATGCTGTCTGCGGAGATCACGAAGATGAACGATGAATTCATCGCTGCGATGACTGACCCCGTGGGGCGCGAGAAGCTGCTGGTGCGTCAGAAAGCGCGCTCGGACGAACGCATCACGGTGAAAATGGTGCGTGATGCCGGGTGGACCGATGCCGAGGCGAAAAGCGCATGCAATGCCGCGTGGGAGGCCTGCCGCACGACGAACTACCTTGATGTGCTGAAACAACGTGGCACCGAAATTTTCTACAACCAGGGATCCAATGACAATGTGAGTCCCGGGCTTGTCGAGATGGGCCGCCTATTTCCGCAAGTGCCTGTGTACATTGTGCCCGGCGGACAGCATGGCGGAGCGAAAGAGGCGGGTTTTGTGAAGTCCGTCGGTGGTCTGCCGGAAGTGGATGAAAACCTCAGGGCCTTTGCACTGCATCATTTCTTTGGTGCACGGCATATGGTGGCTCCGCCGCAGGTTACCACGCAGTGGGACAAGGCTACGCACCGACTCGCGGTGAAGGTCGTTTTTCCCGACCATAGCGAACCCCAGGAAAACACCGTCTGGTGGTCTGTTAACCGCCACCCCGATTACTCCATCGCCATGGAGTTCGATGCATGGACTTCAGCGCCGCTGAAAAAAACGGGTGTTGATACTTACAGCGGGGAAGTCTCCATCACAGGTGACGTGAAGACACTGGACATCATCACTGTGCACGTGCAGGAGGAAAACGGGTCCACGCTGACGGTATCTAGTCCTGAATTCCGTATTGAATAAGTTGCTTCAACGCATGCGGCCCTGCGCGGGTTTGGGGCCGGAAACGCCGCCGAGCTGATTGCGGAATTCGTACGCATCGCTGCGGTAAAGCGTCTCTTCATACCAGAGGGGAACGCCGCCTTCGAGAAAGCCGGTGGCGACAACCAGGAGGCAGGCGGTGTTGGGCGGGATGCCGAGCGCCGAGGCCTGGGCGGCTGAAGCGTTCACGGCGCGGATGGATTCGTCCGCACCGGAGATGGTCAGGCGGCACTTCGTTGTCCAGAAGCCGTAGAGCGAGCCTTTGGCATCGGTCTTGGTCATGCCGGTGCAAAACCGTGCCACGACGTGCCTGCGCTCGTAGATGACAGGTTGTCCATCTGCGAGGCGAAGACGCTCAAGGTAGAGCAGTGGTTCATCGGGTGGGACATGCAGGGCTTGAGCCACGGCTGCAGGCGCATCGGCGGTTGAGAGTTTTTGCAGGGCGATGACCTGCGTCCCCGGCTTCTTCCCTGCGGCTTTGGCTTTTTCCGTGAAGCTGACGAGATGCTGCAGATCGTAGTCCAGCACGCTCCCCCGCACGAAGGTGCCTGCACCCTGGCGGAACTCCAGCAGGCCGGTCGAGACGAGACTGCTGAGCGCCTTGTTGGCCGTGGGGCGGCTGGTGTCGAAGCGCTCGGCGATCTCGCGCTCAGTCAAAAACTTGGCTCCGGGCACGAACTGGCGGCTGCGGAGGAGTTTCCGCAGTTTTTCGATCAATTGTTCGTGAAAGGATGCTGGCCGGGCCACAGCGGAGACATTGGGGGAAAATAGGGCTTTGACAAGTGGCTAAGCCAATTTAGAAATTGGCTTAGCCAATCGCACCCTATGAAATACAGCTACTCCGACCTTGCCAAGATGATCGACCACAGCCTTCTGCATCCCACGATGACGGACGCGGAGCTGGAAGCCGGGTGCAAGCTGGCAGCGCAGTACCAGGTGGCGTCGGTGTGCATCAAGCCCTATGCGGTGAAGCAAGCCGTTGAATGGCTGCGTGGCTCAGGCGTGCTGGTCGGGTGTGTCATTGGCTTCCCCCATGGGAACAGCGCCACGGAATCGAAGCGCTATGAGACGGAACTTGCCTGCAAAGACGGAGCGAACGAGATCGACATGGTGGTCAACCTCGGCAAGGCGCTAGGCGGTGACTGGGGCTACGTCGAGGCCGATGTGAAAGCTGTGTGCGATGAGGCGCACAAGCATGGCGCAAAGGTGAAGGTGATTTTCGAAAACGATTATTTGACCAACGGCGGTGCCGGTCTGAGCAGCGACGACTTCAAGCGCAAGCTCTGCGAGATCTGCGAACGCGCGGGAGCGGACTGGGTGAAGACGAGCACGGGCTACGGCTTTGTGAAGCAGGCCGATGGCAGCTACAATTACAAAGGGGCCACAGAGCATGATCTGGCCCTCATGCGTGCCAGCTGCAGTCCCAAGGTACAGGTGAAAGCGGCGGGTGGGGTGCGCGATCTCGATGGACTTATCAAGGTCCGCGACCTCGGCGGATCACGCTGTGGTGCCACGGCAACGGCGGCGATGATGGACGAGTACCGCAAGCGTGAAACTGCGGGCACTCTGGAAGGTGCGGTTGGCAAGATCGGTTCTGGGGGATATTGACCCGGCTTGTCTTTCTGTTGGCGGATCCTGCTCGTGGCATGTCTTGTGGTCAGAAATTGCCTGCTCACGGCGTTTTCAACCGACCGCAATGACACGCCACGCCCTCCTTTTCTGCCTTGCCCTGCCAGCCGCTGGATTCGCCGTCGATTTCAATCGAGACGTGCGGCCGGTGCTGGCGCAGCATTGTTTCAAATGCCACGGCATGGACGACCAGGGGCGCAAAGGCAAGCTGCGGCTGGATCTGCGGGATTCGGCCATTGGCAAAGGCAAGTCTGGAGAGCTGGCCGTCGTGCCGGGGAAACCGGACGCGAGTGAAGTGATCAAGCGCGTCTTCTCGACGGATGAGGATGAAGTGATGCCGCCGCCGCACACGAAGTCAGTGCTGCCGGAGAGTGCGAAGAATATTCTGAAGCTGTGGATCTCTGAAGGAGCGCCGTATGAGGCGCATTGGGCTTATGTGCCGCCGAAGCAGGCAGCGCTGCCTCTGGCTGGCGTGCATCCGATTGATTCCTTCATTCAAGATCGTTTGAAGAAGGAGGGCTTGCAGCCTTCGGCGGAGGCGGACCGCTACACGGTGGTGCGGCGTGTTTATCTGGATCTCACCGGCCTGCCGCCGACACCTGCGGAGGCGGATGCGTTTGTGAATGACAAGGCGCCCGATGCCTATGACAAGCTGGTGGACCACTTGCTGGCCTCCAAGCAGTACGGCGAGCGCTGGGCACGGCGCTGGCTGGACCTCGCCCGCTATGCGGACACGAACGGCTTTGAAAAAGACCGACCACGCCAGATCTGGCCGTATCGCGACTGGGTGGTGCGTGCGCTGAACGCTGACATGCCGTTTGATCAGTTCAGCATCAAGCAGCTCGCTGGCGACATGCTGCCGAACGCGACGCCGGAAGACCTGATCGCCACGGGGTTTCACCGCAACACGATGCTGAATGAGGAGGGAGGCATTGATCCGAACGAGTACCGTTTTTACGCCATGGTGGACCGAGTCGGCGTCACGGGGACGACGTGGATGGGCCTGACAATGAACTGCTGCCAGTGCCACACGCACAAGTACGATCCGATCCTGCACACGGACTTTTACCGCACGCTGGCTTTGCTGAACAATTCCAACGAACCGACCTACTTCATTCCGACGCCGGAAGTGGAAGCCCAGCAAAAAGCGCAGGCGGCGAAGATTGCCAAACTTGAGGCTGAACTGCCGGGCAAGTTTCCAGGTGGCAAAGCCGCCATGGAAAGTCGTTTCGCGGGATGGATTGAGGGTGAATCGCACCGGGCATCCAAGTGGGAAGTCATTCGCCCGACGAAGATGGCCACGACGATGCCGCATCTGGAGCAGCTGGCTGATGGCTTCATCCTTGGCAGCGGAGATATTTCCAAGAGCGATGTCTATGATCTGAGCTTCAAGGCACCGATCAAAGGGGTGCGGGCCCTTCGGATTGAAGTGACTTCACATTCCAGCCTCCCGAATGACGGCCCCGGACTTACCAACTACGAAGGACCGCTCGGTGGATTCTTCATGAGTGAATTTCAGGCTTTGCAAAACGGTCAGCGTGTGAAAATCGCGCGGGCTGAGGACACCAATGAGGACGAGGACGACCGCATCAATGACGCCGCTGCCAGCAATCCCAAAGCCAAGGCGAAAGCTGCCGCGAAAAAGAAGAACAACGCTGGTGCCACGCTGGATGGTGAGATGTCCAGCGGCTGGCAGGTGCTGGGCGGGTATGGCGTGCAGCATGCGGCGGTGTTTCATTTCGAGCAGCCGGTCGATCTCACGAACGGCCTGGATTTGAAGATGCTGTTTGAAAAGCATTTTGCCTGCCCGCTCGGCCACTTCCGGATTTCGGTAACCTCCAGTGATCATGCTGGCGCGACGGGGCTGCCGGCGGAAGTCGAGGAGGCACTGGCCACCGGAGACAAATCAAAACATGAGATGCTGCTGCGGAGCTTTCTTGAGACTGCGGATGAAATGAAGCAGGCCGCCGCACCGTTGCTCGCCGCTCGGAAGAATCCGCCACGGGGACAGGCCACTTTGGTGATGAATGAACGTCCCGCGAGCAATCTACGCGTCACGCACCGCTATCATCGCGGTGAGTACCTGCAGCCAAAGGAGGAAGTCACGCCGGGTGTTCCTGCGTTCCTGCCTGCACTGCCCAAGGATGCGCCAGCGAACCGATTTACCTTTGCGAAGTGGTTGTTTGCGCCGGAGAATCCGCTGACAGCGCGTGTGACGGTGAACCGCCAGTGGCAGGCGTTCTTCGGACGCGGCATCGTGAAATCGCTGGAAGATTTTGGTTATCAAAGTGATCCGCCTTCGCACCCCGAACTGCTCGACTGGCTTGCCGTGGAGTTGGTGAAGCAGGGCTGGTCGATGATGAAGCTGCACCGGCTTATTGTGACGAGTGCGACCTACAAGCAGAGCAGCCGCATCACACCTGACCATGCTCAAAAAGATCCGGAGAACATTTTGCTGGCGCGTGGTGCGCGGTTCCGGCTGGATGCGGAGGTGATTCGTGATTCGGCGTTGAAGGCTGCGGGGGTTTTGTCTCCCAAAATGGGCGGCCCGGGTGTGTATCCGCCGCAGCCTGCCAGCGTGACCTCTGAAGGCACCTACGGCAAAGTGGAGTGGAAGACGAGCGAGGGGGAGGACCACTACCGCCGCAGTCTCTACACCTTTACCAAGCGCACCGCACCGTTTGCCATGGCCACGACCTTTGACGCTCCCACGGGTGAATCTTGCCTCGCCAAGCGCGAGGTGTCGAACAGCCCGCTGCAAGCGCTCACGCTGCTCAATGACCAGATGTTTGTGGAGGCAGCGCAGGCGATGGCGAAGCAGGTGATGGCGGAATCGCAGAGCGATCAGGAACGTCTGCAAAACATCTTCCGCCGAGTCGCCACACGGCCTGCTGCGCCGGACGAACTGGCGATGCTCAAAACCTTCTTGCAAAAGCAGCGCGAACGGAAAATCGAAGGAGAGGCCCTGTGGGCCGATGTGAGCCGCGCCGCACTGAACCTTGACGAAGCCATCACGCATCCATGAACACTTCCAACATTACCCGCCGTCATTTCTTCCAGGACTGTGCTGTCGGCACCGGCAAGATCGCGCTGGCCTCACTGCTGGCTGAGTCTGCCTATGGCGTGACGCAGAGTCCCAATGTCACCGCGCCGACGCATTTTCAGCCGAAGGCCAAAGCGGTGATTCACATGTTCATGGCGGGGGCACCGTCGCAGCTGGAGCTGTTCGACAACAAACCCATGCTGACGAAGTACGAAGGCAAGCCGCTGCCACCTTCGATCATCGGCGGTCAGCGTTATGCCTTCATCCGGCCAGACGCGGCGGTGCTGGGGCCGCGCTACAAGTTTGCCAAGCACGGTCAGTGCGGTGCGGAGCTCTCCGAAATGCTGCCGCATCTGGCCTCGGTGGTGGACGACATCGCCATCGTGAAATCCTGCCGCACGACGCAGTTCAACCATGCGCCGGCGCAGATTTACATGAACACCGGTTTCTCCCAGCCGGGGCGGCCCAGCATGGGCTCGTGGATCACGTATGGTCTCGGTGCCGAGACGCGGGATCTGCCGTCGTTTGTGGTGATGAGCACCGGCAGCGGCATCAGCGGTGGTGCGGCCTGCTGGAGCAGCGGCTTTCTGCCCAGCGTGTATTCCGGCACGCGCTTCCGCAACACGGGCGATCCCATCCTGAACGTGAGCACGCCGCAGGGCATCGAGGCGGGCACGCAGCGTGACACGATTGAACTCATCAACGCCATGAACCAGCGCCGTCTCAAGCTGGATGGCGACAGTGAAACAGGCACGCGCATCGCAAATTACGAGATGGCCTACCGTCTGCAAAGTTCCGCGCCGGAGCTGATGGACCTCACCAAGGAGGACGAAGCCACATTGAAGTTGTACGGTTGTGATCCGAAGGTGCCTTCGTTTGCCCGGGCCTGCCTGCTGGCACGGCGCATGGTCGAGCGCGGCGTGCGCTTCATCAACATCTACAACGAAGGCTGGGATGCGCACAGCGATGTGGCGGGCAATGTGAAGAAGAACTGCGGCATCACGGATCAGGCCAGCGCTGCGCTGATCAAAGACCTCAAGCAACGCGGACTGCTCGACAGCACGCTGGTGGTCTGGGGCGGTGAATTCGGCCGCACGCCGATGGTGGAGGCAAGTGTGTCGCTGGGACGCAGCCTGGGGCGTGACCATCATCCGCAGGCATTCACCATGTGGATGGCCGGCGGGGGAATCAAAGGCGGTGTCACCCTTGGCGCGACGGATGAGATGGGCTTCAACATCATCGAGGATGAAACTCATGTGGCTGATCTGCAGGCGACGATTCTGCATTGTCTGGGCGTTGACCACGAACGTCTCACTTTCAGCAAAGCCGGGCTCGACTTCAAGCTGACGGGCGTGGAGCCGTGCCATGTGATCAAGCAGATTCTGGCATGATTCCCGCCACCGTCGTTCAAGGCCATCGCGTGGCCTCGGGCTTGAATGGGAATCCGCGGTTTCCAGGCGGCACGCTGCGCATGCAGTTGCCGTTCTTTGCGGAGCTCGGATTGGATCTGAGCGCGTTTTATCCCGGCACGCTGAATGTCAGCATCGCGCCACTGAGTTATCGTGTGGTGCAGCCGCGGCATACGTTTCGTGCGCTGAAGTGGCACCCTGAAGATCCGGCGGAGGATTTTTCGTTTTTTGATGTCACGGTGCATCGCGCTGCTGCTGCGCCGGTTCGCGGCTGGATTTACCATCCGCATCCCGACACGAAGCCGGTACATTTTCAACAGCCGGACGTACTGGAGCTGCTGCTGCCGTGGACGGAAGGGCTGAGCTACGGCACGAAAATCAGGCTGGAAGTCCCGGCTGAGCAGATGATGATCGAAGCATGATGAAGTTTATTTGCTCCCTTATTTTACTCACTTCTGCGGCATTGGCGGACACGCAGACGGACATTGAATATGCCAAGGTGGGGGACATTTCGCTCAAGCTGGATCTGCATCGTCCGCAGGGGGAGAATCCGCCACTGATCGTGTATGTGCATGGCGGCGGGTGGCGGGCGGGCTCCAAGGAGGATGTGCCGATCGCCGACCTGTACGACAAGGGTTTTGCCATCGCGAGTGTGAACTACCGGCTGTCCACACAGGCGGTGTTTCCGGCACAGGTGCATGACATCAAGGCGGCGATCCGTTTTCTGCGGTCCAAGGCGGGGTTGTATCACATCAATGCCAGCAAGATTGCCATCATCGGCTCCTCGGCCGGCGGGCATCTGGCCGCGCTGGTCGGGGTGAGCAATCGGAACCCAAAGCTCGAAGGCAAAGTTGGGGAGCATCTGGATCAAAGCAGCGATGCGCAGGTCATCGTGAGCTATTACGGCGCTTCGAATCTGGAAACGATTCTTTCCCAGAGCACTCCAAAGGGGCTCGAGTTCCGCATTCCAGCGCTGAAACTCCTGCTGGGGGATACTCCGGACAAAAAGCCCGAACTTGCGAAGCTGGCGAGTCCGGTGACACATCTGGACAAGAATGATCCGCCGCTGCTGCTGATTCATGGCGATGCGGATCCGCAGATGCCGCCGCAGCAGTCGCAGGAACTGGCCAAAGCTTATGAGTCCCTGGGCCTGCCGGTGACTTTGATCATGCTGCCCGGCAGCCTGCATGGCGGTGTGGAGTTTTACGATGAGGAACGCACGGCCATCGTTGCCAAGTTCCTCGACAAGGTGCTGCGTTGAGTCAGAGTGACGGTTCATGCCGAAACCACTCATTGCCATCACCATGGGCGACCCTGCGGGGGTCGGTCCCGAAATCTGTCTGCAACTGCTCGCCAATGAAGAAGTGACGAAGCATGTAACACCCGTGGTGTTTGGGGACGCACGGCTGCTTTCGCGCTGTGCGCGGCAGACAGGACTCCCCGCACCGAAGCGTATCATCAGCGAGATCGGATGGGCCGAGAAATGTGGTGGGATCGACGAGCCGGCGGTGCTGGATCTTTTTGGTTTTGATGCGGAGAATTTCACGCCGGGCACGGTGAGTGCCAAGACCGGTGCGGCGGGCTATCTCTACGTGGAGAAGAGCATTGAAGCCGCGCTGGCAAAACAGGTTTCCGCTGTTGCCACGGCACCGCTGAACAAGGAGGCGCTGCATGCCGCAGGCATCAATTATCCCGGCCACACGGAGATGTTTGCTGAGAAGATGCAGGCAGAGCGCTCCTGCATGACCTTTTTCTCCGAGGAAATGATCTGCAGTCTGGTGACGGTGCACATTGGTTATCAGGACGTGGTGCCTGCACTGACGTCCAAGCGCATTCTGGATGTTATCGAACTGACCGCCGAGGCCGTGCAGCGTGTGCGTGGCAAGAAGCCGCGCATTGCGGTCTGCGGACTCAATCCTCACGCGGGTGAGCATGGGCTGTTTGGCCGCGGCGAGGAGGAATCCATCATTGTGCCTGCCATTGAAGCGGCGCGCGCGAAAGGCCACACGATCGAAGGTCCGCTGCCACCTGACACGGCATTCATCGCACCGAAACGCCGCACGGTGGATGCCTACATCTGCCTGTATCATGACCAGGCTTTGATCCCACTGAAGGCGCTGGCGTTTGACACTGCGGTGAACACGACGCTGGGGCTGCCGGTGCCGCGCACAAGTGTGGATCACGGCACCGCGTGCGACATTGCATGGCAGGGCAAAGCCAACGGGCGCAGCCTCGTGGAGGCTGTGCTGCTGGCGGCCAAGATGGCAACGTAGCCCTGTTCCTGCGGAACAGGGGGCCGGCCTTGTTGCACAGCAACAAGGCTACTTTCGATCAGCCACCCAGCGGGGCACGCAGCCTTGATGCGCCTGGGTCACCGTGGCTGCAAAATCCGCGAGATAGCCGAAGGGATGACTTACGGGGAAGATCACGCGCGGACGAGCATCCAGGTCGGCATTGACGTGAATGGTGCCTTCGAGCAGATCGAATTCGATTTCATCGCCATCTTCCACCACGGAAATCGGGCCGCCCACGGCTGCTTCCGGGCTGCAATGCACGCCCACGGCACCCCCGGAGACGCCGGAGACACGCGTGTCTGAAAGCAGGGCGACTTTGCCGTAAAGCTCTGGCACTGCGAGGGCGGCGCTGGCCACGTGCATTTCCGGCATGCCGAGGGCCACGGGGCCACAGCCACGAATGACGACGATGTGGCCGGGCTGGATGCGGCCGGCGGCTGCGGCATCGGAGACGCCTTTGGAATCTGTGAAGCAGATGGCTTTGCCACGGAACCGGGGCTCGTCCAGCGAGGAGACTTTGAAGACGATGCCGTCCGGGGCGAGGTTGCCAAAGCAGATCTGGATGTCGGCGAATTCTTTGAACGGCACCTCAATGGGCGCGATGAGTTCGTTGGGGAAGGGGACTTCGGCGGCATTGGCGAGATTCTCCGCCAGCGTTTGACCTGTGACGGTGATGCAGGAGCCATCCAGCAGCCCAGTTTTCATGAGGTGCTTCAGCAGCATCGTCGTGCCGCCAAGGCGATGGAGATCCACCATGGTGCCGCGCCCACGTGGAGCGAAATTGCACAAAACAGGAGTGCGGCGGCCAATGGCCTGCACATCGCGCAGGGTGAAATCGACGCCTGCTTCACGCGCAACAGCGAGGATGTGCAGCACGCCATTGGTGGAGCCGCCGATGGCACAGATGGCGGTCATGGCGTTGGTGATGGAGGCCTTGGTGATGATGTCGCGCGGGCGCAGGTTCATCTCTAGCAGGCGGCGCACGGCTTTGCCGACGCGCAGGCATTCTTCACGTTTGCCCGCTTCGATGGCTGGCATGGATGAGGTGTCCGGCAGGCTGAGGCCCATGGCCTCAAGGGCGATGCCCCAAGTGTTAAAAGATGCAGCGATGCCGCAGCCACCTGCACCAGGGCAGGCGGTACGAATGATCTGCTCGGACTCTTCGTAGCTCATCGTCCCCTGCTTTTCCTTCGCAGCGGCATCATAGACGTCGAGGATGGAGGTGGAGTGACCTTTGTGGCAGCCGGGCATGATGCTGCCACCGTTGACGATGAGGCCGGGGTAATTGGTGCGTGCCAAAGCCATGGCGAAGGCCGGGCCGTTTTTGTCGCAGTGATGCAGGCCGATCAGCGCATCGTAGCAGTGCGAGGTGCAGATCATCTCGGCACCGTTGGCCATGAGATTGCGTGAGCAAAGGGAGGCTGCACCACCCACATTTCCCTGCGTGATGTTGTCGCTTACCGGCGAGACGCCGAAGGGGAAGCCAATGAGTCCTGCTTCTTTGCAGCCTTGGGCGATGAGCTGGGCGAGCTCGTGCGCGTGGACGTTGCAGATGTTGCCGTCGAGCAGCGGTGTGCCAATGCCGATCTGCGCCTTGTCGAAATCTGCGGGCTTAAAACCCAGGCCCCAGAAGAAGGCGTTGACGCCGCGCTGCCAGCCATGGGTGAGGTTGTTCGAGTTCCAGTTGAGCGGTTGTTCAGTCATGCAGCGTGCATGCTAGACGGGAAGGCGTTCCGCGCCAAAAAAAAAGCTCCCGGTCAGTGAACGAACTGACCGGGAGCCCCAACCTAATTATCAGACAAGTGTGTTCAGGGCTTCGAGCCCCGACGAATTAGAACGCGAAGCTCAGCTTGGTTCCCCAGTACAATTCGTTCTGGGTGGTGTTGAGCT
>CALRWM010000002.1:0-175750 GCA_943371875.1 Prosthecobacter debontii
AGTTGGAACACCGTTTCAACGATGAACGAACCCGTGAGCAATCCCGCAGCGGCAGGACCGAGAAAATTGAGCACCGGCAGGCTCGCCAGTTTCATCGCATGGAAAAAGACCACCGAGCTTTCACTCGCTCCTTTCGCACGGGCGGTTCGGATAAACTCCTGCGCAAGTGTTTCACGCAGACTGCCGCGCGTGAGCCGCGCAATGTAAGCGCTGTAGATGATCCCCAGCGTGAGTGCAGGCAGCACCCAGTCCGAAGAATCAAACCAGCCGGATGCATTGAACCAGCGCAGCTTCAGGCCAAACAGCATCGCCAGGAGAGGGCCCAGCACCATGCTGGGAGTGCAGATGCCCAGCGTGGCTGCAAGAGTGCTGCTGCGGTCCTCGAAGGTATTGGGCCGCAGGGCCGCGAAAGCACCCAGAGGCACCCCGATGCTCAGTGCAATGAGCAGGGCTGCCCCACCCACCGTTGCAGACACAGGAAAGCCGGAGGCGATGATCTCATCCACACCTCTGCCCTGAAAGGTTTTGGATTCCCGAAAAGTGAATGTCGCGTAATGAGTGTAGTATCGCCAGAGCTGAACGTAGACAGGCTTGTCCAGGCCATAATAATTGATCTTGGCCTGCAGCGCTTCCGGTGAGGAGGCGCGCTCCGATTGAAAAGGTCCGGTGGGTGAAAGCTTGATCAGCCCAAACGTGATGGTGATCACCGCGAAGATCACGATGATTCCCTGCACGATGCGGCTGACGATGAAGCGGATCATTTCGATTTCTCGTAAAGATCGCTGATGTCAGCGGCCGCGAGTTCGATCAGATAAGTCGCGATCTTGGCCCCGAGCGCCTCAAAGTAGAGGCGGCCTTTTTCCGCCGTGCTGTGCTGCGGATCTCCAGAGCCGGTGTCGTTCGTGGCTTTGCTCCAGGCTCGTTGCGCCCAGGCCCACTTTTCATTGATGGCCTTCAGCTTCCACCGGTTGTCAGTGCCGGGGCCCCACTCGTCTTTTGGCAGCACCAGATGAGGATGGAAGTGCAGCATGAGGCTGGTTTCGCGTTCGTCAGCATGGTCTCCCACGATGTTGAAAATGTCATCGCCCTTCACCGCGTTGAACCATGAAACCGTGGAGAGAAACATCTTCGGGTGCTTCGCCTGCAGTTCACGCAGCATCTGGCGGAAGTCATTGCCTCCATGCCCGTTGAGGATCACGAATTTCATCACGCCCACGCCTTCGAGGCTGCTGATGACATCCTCGAGCACCATCATTTGCGTGGTCGGATTCATGTTGATGCAGAACGGCACGTCGAGCTGGCCCGTTTGCACCCCGAAAGGCATGTTTGGCAGAATGGCTACCTTGGCTCCCGCCTCCCACGCGATACGTCCCGCTTCGGCGGCGATGGCGTCGTTTTGCAGCGAATCCGTCGCGTAGGGCAGGTGCCAGTTGTGCGCCTCCGTGGCGCCCCATGGCAGCACCGCCGCTTCATAGCGCGTGGCTTTGACGTTTTTCCAGTTCGTTTCGGCAATGATCCAGGGTCTAGGGCTCATGGTCGCATGTAAAAGAGACAAACGATGGATGCAACGTCCGACAAACTCGGCCACAAGGAACGTTTCTCTCCGCCCCATGCTTCGCACGCTGCTTTTTCTCACCCTGACAGCCTTTGCCACCGCTGCCGAGATTTCATTCTCCAGGCAGATCGCCCCTGTTTTGATTGATCAATGCGTGGAGTGTCACCGCTCAGGCAAGGCCAAGGGCAGCTACCGTCTGGACACCGTCGAGCTCATGCTCAAAGCGGGCGACAGCGAGACTGCGCCCATAGTGGCAGGCAAGCCGGACGAAAGCGAGCTCTACCGCCTCATCGCCACGCATGAGGAAGACGATCGCATGCCCAAGAAAGCCGATGCCCTGCCCGAGAAGGAAACAAAGCTGATTCGCGACTGGATCGCCAGCGGTGCCAAACTGGACGTCGCTGATCAAAAAGCCCCCCTGCGCACCATCGTACCAGAAACGGAAAAAACTCAAGCACCTGCGAAATACCCACGTCCTCTCCCAGTCACCGCTCTCGCCCTGAATCCCACCGGCAGCACGCTCGCCTGCAGCGGCTATTTTGAAACAACCCTCTGGGATGTGGCATCGGGGAAACTCACTGCGCGCATCGATGGCATGCCCGAGCGCATCCTCGCTCTGGCCTGGATCACCGAAAATCAACTCGCCGTCGCTGGCGGCGTCCCCGGGCGCTCAGGGGAAGTATGGTTGGTCAATCCGTCGCAGCCAAAGGAGCGTAAGCGCTTGGTGAGTGCGCGCGACTGCGTGCTGGCCATGGTGGCCAGTCCGGATGGCAAACTGCTCGCCTGCGGCGGTGCCGACAATCAAGTGCGCTGTTTCGAACTTCCCTCCGGCAAACTGAAATGGCAGGCAGAGCCACATGCGGACTGGATCATGGGCATGGCCTTCTCACCAGACAGCCAGCACATCGCCACCGCCAGCCGTGATCGTACTGCCAAGCGCATTGACGCTGCCAAGGGCGAAATCGAGGCCACCTTCACCGGCCATGATTCCGCGGTGCTCAGCGTGGCCTTCTCCCCAGACAGCAAGGAAACCCTCAGCGGCGATGTCGAGGGCAATATCCGTCGTTGGGATCGCAATGGCGATGCAAAGAAGGACGGCAATCTAAGGCCGGGCGGCCGCACCGAAATGCTTGCACTAGGCTTTTTGGATGCTGATACACCTCTCGCCGCCATGGGCAGCGGTTCGGTGGTTTCGATGGATGCAAAAGCCCGCAAATCAAAGGACATGATCACGCTGTATGGAGACCGCGTGAATGTGCTGCTCCTGCAACGAATCGACAAACTCACACTCATCCTCACCGGCTGTCACGACGGCACGGCGCGCATCAACGAACTCGGAAAGGCTGAGCCAGTGTTGCAATTCCTGGCCTCTCCGGGATGGTAGCTCACCATGTTTGAATCACGCACCGATCCTCTCGCCCCGCGTTTGGTTTTCATCCAGCGGGTGATCAAGTATGCCTCCATCGCGCTGATCGTGATCGGTGTGGCACTGGGCATCGGCATCCTGGGCTATCATTATATCGCCAATTTCAGTTGGATCGACAGCCTTTTAAATGCCTCGATGATCCTGGGCGGCATGGGGCCCATGGGAGATCTGCCGTCGGATGCCGCCAAGGTCTTCGCCTCTTTCTACGCACTCTTCAGCGGCCTGGTGTTCATTTCGCTCGTGGGAATCGTGCTCGCACCTGCGGCGCACCGTGCCCTGCATCATTTCCATCTGGATGAGGAGGATCAAAAGTAATGAACAAAGAAACAGTCGTCATCATCGGTGCCAGCAACAACCCCGAGCGCTACAGCCATCGCGCTTTGCTCCTGCTGCAAAAACACGGGCATGTAGTCGTGCCCGTGCATCCCAAACTGGCTGAGATCGAAGGCATCCCCGTGGTGGCCGATGTGGTCTTGATTACCGGACCGGTGGATACGGTGACGATGTATGTTGGCTCAGCCATTTCATCTGGATTGCAGGATAAGCTGATCGCGCTCAAGCCGCGCAGGATAATTTTTAATCCTGGCGCGGAAAATGCACCACTTGCGGATGCTTTGGAAAAAGCCGGAATTGCCTGCGAGGAAGCCTGCACCTTGGTGCTGCTAAACACGGGGCAGTTTTGAACACTGCTCCTTAATTGGGGGTCTCAGTCCACAACCCCCATGTTAGAGATCCAGAAATATCGAATCTACGAACGCAGCCGCCTGCGGGCCAAGGGCGTGACCGATGATGAGATCGAAAAGGCGCAGCACCTGCCTTTCAAGCCCGCTTTCGTCGGTGGCAAACGCCGCCAAAGAGATGCGGACGACGCGAACCAAGTGCCTCCAGAGCAGTTTGCCTTCCGCAGGGAACGCTGAAGCAGCAGCCTTGCCCGCCCGCCACGACCTGCTAGCATCGCGGTACCCACCGCATGCCCGCGAACCGCTTCTACAATTCCTTCGACCTCGAAACGCTCGATTCACGCCCTGCCCACGCCGGTGAGTATCGCAGCCCGTTCCAGATCGACCGCGACCGCATCATCCACAGCAGCGCCTTTCGCCGCCTGCAAAACAAGACCCAGGTCTTCTTGTCCGGCGAGTACGATTTCTACCGCACGCGCCTGACCCACAGCATCGAGGTGGCGCAGATCGGTCGCAGCATCTGCGGCTGGCTCACCCAGCAGAGCCAGTACCTGGATGATGAGTGCTTCATCGACTCCGATCTCGTCGAAAGCGCCTGCCTCAGCCACGACCTCGGCCACCCTCCCTTTGGCCATGCCGGGGAGCGCACCCTCCACCACCTCATGGCCCCCTACGGCGGCTTTGAGGGAAATGCGCAGACACTCCGCATTCTGACACAGACCCTCTTCAGCGAAGGCCGCAGTGGCATGAACCCCACACGCGCTCTGCTGGATGGCGTCTTGAAATACAAAACCCTGCACACCGAGACCCCGCAGGCAAAGAACCATTACCTCTACGACGAACAGGAACGCTGGCTCGATTTCACCCTCGGCGGCCAGGCCTTCCCGCTGGAACTTACCCCCGGCAAGGTGCGCAACGGCTTCCGCAGCATCGAATGCCAGATCATGGACTGGGCGGACGACACCGCATACTCGCTCAATGACATTGCCGACGGCATCCACGCTGGATTCATCAACGTGCAGCGGATGGAGCGTTGGGCAGGGGATCAGGAGCTTTCAGAGGCCGACCAGACCGACCTGGAGTTCCTCTGCAAAGCTGTTCGTGAAAACCGCGTCGAAGGCCGCTTGAACCGCCTCATCGGTGAGTGCATCCGCGCCACGAAGCTGGTGCCCGCCGCAAACTTCCTCAGCCAAAGCTCCCGCAGACATCAGTTTGCCCTGGAAATCGATCCCGCGTTGCGCCGCCGCGCGGACCTCCACAAAAAGATCGCCCTCGAACTCGTCTTCCTCAGCCCTCAGCTCCAGCAGCTCGATCACAAGGCCGACTTCATCCTCACCCGCGTCTTTGGCGTGCTCAAGGAACGCTACATCGACACCGTGCAGCCCAAAGGCCTCCACCTGATGCCCGCCGCCATCGAAAAAGACATCCAAGCCGCAGCCGATGCGCCAGCTCGTGCCCGTCTCGTCTGCGACTGGATCGCCAACATGACCGACCACTTCGCCTTCCGCACCTACCGCCGCCTCTTCGACGCCGACTTCGGCTCCATCACGGATTTTGTATAAAAATAGGGCGAGCTCTTCAGCTCGCCCCACCCAGGAAGAAATCAGGAATTTCGGACTACAGCTTCGCAATCCGCCGGCAAACTTCCTCCACATTCGCGCGACTGTTGAACGCGCTGATGCGGAAGTAGCCCTCACCTGCGCTGCCGAAGCCGCTGCCAGGGGTGATCACGACGTTCGCTTCATTCAGCATCTTGTCGAACATCTGCCAGCTCGTCAGGCCGCTTGGGCAGCCCACCCACACATAGGGTGCATTGACCCCACCGAAGACCTGCAGACCCGCTTTTTTGCAAGCCTCCACAAGCAGTGCTGCATTGCCCATGTAGTGCTCGATCAGCGCCTTCACCTGCGCCTTGCCTTCGGGTGAATAGATGGCTTCTGCACCGCGCTGGACGATGTAGCAGGCCCCGTTGAACTTCGTGCTGTGGCGGCGGCTCCACAGCGGATGGATCGCCTGCTTGCCTCCGGCCTGGGTCTTGCCCATAAGGCCCTTTGGAATGATGACGATACCGCAGCGCACGCCGGTGAATCCGCCGTTCTTGGAAAAGCTGCGGAATTCGATGGCGCAGTCACGCGCACCTTCGATTTCATAGATCGAGCGTGGCAGCTCAGGATCGCGGATGAAGGCCTCGTAAGCCGCGTCATAGAGGAGTGTCGTGCCGTTGGCCAGGGCATATTTCACCCAGGCTTCCAGCTGCGCACGCGTGGCCACAGCACCCGTCGGATTGTTCGGGTAGCAGAGGTAGGCCAGATCCACGGGCTCATTCGGGATCTCAGGCACAAAGCCATTGGCCGGTGTGCATTTCAGGTAATGCAGGCCCGCATAGGCGCCGCTTTCATCCGCATCGCCCGTGTTACCCGCCATGACGTTGGTATCCACATACACAGGGTACACCGGGTCGGTGATGGCGATCTTGTTCCCCGCACCAAAGATGTCGAGGATGTTGCCGGTGTCGCACTTGCTGCCGTCGGAGATGAAAATCTCATCCGCCTCCACTTGGATGCCACGGGCCTTGAAATCGTTCTCGGCGATTGCGTTGCGCAAGAAATCGTAGCCCTGCTCCGGGCCGTAGCCGCGGAAGGTGGAACGGTCGCCCATTTCATCCACAGCCTTGTGCATCGCCGTACGTACGGCCTCTGGCAGCGCTTCGGTCACATCACCAATGCCGCAGCGGATCAGCCGCTTGGCCGCTTCGGTGTTGGCCTCTGTGAACACCTTCACGCGACGGGCGATTTCAGGGAAGAGGTAACCGGCTTTGAGCTTGTTGTAGTTTTCGTTGATGTAGGCCATGGCGGGGAAAAGGGCGGGCAGTGTGGCGAGTCGTGGCTGGGATGCAAGAACGTCGAAGCAGTGTCGAATCTGTGACAACGCTCTGAATAATCATTTACAATTCTTACATATGAGAAATTATATCAAGGTTGAGATTCAAATCTGTCGAATCCCAGCCTGCCATGAAGAAAAATGCATTCTCTCTAAGCCTTTCCTTATGGGCTGCCTGCTTGATTAGCAACTGTGCTTATCATGAGGTCGCTTGGCAGAAGAATGAAATCAGCCCGTCTTCCAATCCTCTCGGCACCGGCAAGTCTGTCAGCTACGCCAAGCCCCAGCTCTGGAACAAACGGCACCTCACGTGGCATCTGGACACCTCCACCCCCTTGCCGGAGCGCCTTTCAGTGGAAGAGCTCAAGCGCGAGATCGACGAAAGCTTCAAAAGCTGGGAAGCCGCCGGTGTCTTCACCTTTGCTCAGGCCCAGGCCGGGGAGACCGCAGACATCAAGATCAGCTTTGGCACCCCTCCCGGCAGAGCCTGGGATGGTCAGCTCGGCAGCATGGGCCATGCGTCCTTTCCATGGAGCCGCGACCGTGGCCACATCTACCTCGACCCCTCCGAATGGTGGAGCACCCGGTCAGTCGCCCTGATCGGCGATCCCATCACCAAATGGCTCCCCCATGAAATCGGCCACGTGCTCGGCCTGCAGCACTGCCCCGGCGAAGACCTGACCATGAGCGAGACCGGCCCCTACAGCCTTCCAGGGAATAAAAGCTTCGCGCAGCTGCAGCATCTCTATGCCCCCAAGACCCCGGTTTTCACCTGGGTGCAGTGCGTCATGGATGTCTCGGGCGAGGCCGAATAACACCCTTTCTGCATCGCTGGCGGGCAAGAAAAGGGACGTTTGTCCCGTCCATTCTGCATGCAAAGAAGACAGATCGCACTGCTGGTTTTCACATCATGTGCACCTTTCACTGGCTGGTCTGCGGATGAATTAAAATTCCCCACCACGCCGCCCACCGAGCCGCAAAACGCCGCGAAGACCTTCCACGTCCTCGACGGCTTCGAGATGCAGCTCATCGCCGCCGAGCCCCTCGTCACCGATCCCGTCGCCATCACCTATGATGAAGTTGGCCGCGCCTACGTGTGCGAGATGAACGACTACCCCTACACGGACAAGGAGCACCACAAGCACGCGCAGGAAAACCCCTCCGATCAGTCCATCGGCAAAGTCCGCCTCCTCACCGACACCGATGGAGACGGCGTCTTCGACAAGGCCACCGTCTTCGCCGAAGGCCTCTCCTGGCCCACCGGTGCCGCATGCTGGAAAGGCGGCATTTTCGTCACCGCTACCCCCGACGTCTGGTACCTCAAAGACACCAATGGCGACGGCGTCGCCGACGTGCGGCAAAAAGTCTTCACCGGCTTCAAAAAACTCAACGTCCAGGCCGTGATGAACAATCCCATCTGGGGCCTCGACCACCGCATCTACATCGCCGGCGGCAGCAACGGCGGCGAAATCCAGCGCGTACCCGGCAGCGAATCCGTCATGCCTCTGGACCCCGACTTCAAACCCCTCCCCATCAAGCGCAACGACTTCAGCTTCGATCCCAGCACCGGCGATGTCCGCCTCGAAAGCGGTGGTGCCCGCTTCGGCAACACCTTCGACGACTGGGGCAACCGCTTCCTCTGCAACATCCGCAATCCCTGCCAGCACGTCGTCCTTCCCTACCGCTACCTCGCACGCAATCCCTACCTCGTCGTCCCCAGCGCCCTCAACGACTGCGCCGAAGCCGGCGATCAGCTCCCCGTCTATCGCACCAGCCCGCCCGAGCCCTGGCGCGAGTTCCGTGCCAAACGCTGGGTGCAGGAAGGCAGCACCTTGCCTAAAAGCGAACTCGTCGGCGCCGGCGTCGTCACCTCCTCCGCAGGCATCACCGTCTATCGTGGCGATGCCTACCCTCCCGAGTATCGCGACTTCGTCTTCGTCGCCGATGTCGCCGGCAATCTCTTCTACCGCATGAAACTCGTCCCCGACGGCGTCACCTTCAAAGCCGTGCAGGTGGATGGAACCAAAAACTTCTGCACCAGCGACGACCTCTGGTGCCGCCCCGTCAACTTCGTCAACGCCCCCGACGGCTGCCTCCACGTCTGCGACATGTACCGCGAAGTCATCGAGCACCCCTGGAGCATCCCCGACGACATCCACTCCGCCGTCGACCTCCTCCGCGGCCGCGACAAAGGCCGCCTCTACCGCCTCGCTCCCCGTATTGTAGTCCCGCCTTCAGACGGTTCTGTAAACGCGCCCGCAAAAGCGTTCAGCCCCCGCCCCACCCCCAAACTCAGCGCCTTCACCACCCCCGCCCTCGTCGCCCTCCTCGACCACCCCAACGCCTGGCACCGCGAAACCGCCCAGCGCCTGCTCTTTGAGCGGCAGGACAAATCTGCGGTGGAGCATTTGCGGGCAATGGTGAAGGAAGGCCAGACCGAGCAAGGAAAAGTGACAGCACTGCATTCATTGTCTGGTCTGTCATCGCTGACGGTGGAGACGCTGAACATTGCTTGCGGTGGCTTGAATGACCATCTGGCCGAAGCTGCTGCAGAGCTGTTCGAACCTTACGTGGCCGATTTGAAATGGGTGGGCGACCTTCGACAAGACACGTCAAATCAGCCCTTCGCGGGCCTGGCAGTCCATGGGCAAGGACGGGTGGCGGTCAGAGCGTTGTATTCGATGCGTGATCTGACGGGCCTTTCGTCTGACATCAGTCCTGGAGTATTTCGAAACGAGTGCATGCGGGCAGCCTGCACCAGAACAGGAGTTGATCACTGGTATACAACGATGATTCTATGCGTTGTTGGAGACCATGCCGAGGATATTCTTGTTCCATTGCTGTTCAAGACAAGCCTCTTAGCCACCTCTGGAATGGAACAAAAGATTCCGCAGCTAGCCGGACAAGTGGCAGCACGTGGACGAAAACCTGCCATGGCCATGCTTGCCACAGCATTGAGCAAAGACAATTTTCCGCCCAAGTTGCGTGCGCTCATCCTGAAAGAAATCCAGCCGCATCTGGCAAAACACTCAATTTCGATCGCTACGGTGTCCTCCAACGAATCCACCAATGCACGATTGAAGACAATCGGAGGCGAGGCGCTTGATGTCCTGAGCAGATCAGTTTCCCTCGAAGAGAAAATTGGAGCGCTTTCCAGTGTGGCCGCTCTTGTGCCGTCCGAAGCTGCCATTAAACCCATCCAGTCGCTGTTCGATCCTTCGCAGCCGCAAGAACTTCAACTCGCCGCCCTCGCGGTCGTCGGAACTTACCGCGAGCCTGCCGTTGCCGACATCCTCATCGAATCCTGGCCCAAGCTCACCCCCACACTCCGTGACAAAGCCACCACCATCCTCCTCTCCCGCACCGACCGCATCGCCAAACTCCTCGACGCCATCGAAGCCAAAAAAATCCTCACATCCCAACTCAGCGCCGCCACAAAGGCCACGCTCGGTCGCCAAAAAACACCCGCGCTCGCCGAACGCATCACCAAACTCATCGGCGATGGCGGCTCCTCAAATCGCAAGGAAGTCATCACCAAGTATGAGCCAGTGCTCTCCATGACCGGAGACACCGCCCGCGGCGCCAAAATCTACGAAACTCTCTGCATGGTCTGCCACCGTCATCTCGATCGCGGCAACGACGTCGGCCCCAACCTCGGCACCATCAAAGCCTGGACCGCCGAACAGATCCTCACCAACGTTCTCGATCCCAACCGCGAAGTCTCTCCCAACTTCGCGCTCTACATCGTCGAAACCAACGACAGACGCACCCTCTCCGGCCTCATCACCAGCGAGACAGCCGGCAACCTCACCCTCAAACGCGCCGACGGTGGCACAGACACCGTCCTGCGCAGCGAAATCAAATCCCTCACCAGCCCCGGCATCTCCCTCATGCCCGAAGGCCTCGAAGCCGCCATCACAACTCAGCAGATGGCGGATTTGATCGCGTATTTGAAAGCGGGATGAGGCTCAGGCGAGGATCGGCCGCAGCACCTCGCCATGCACATCCGTCAGCCGGAAATCCCGGCCCGCATAACGATAAGTCAGCTCCTCGTGGTTCACACCCAGCAGATGCAGAATCGTGGCATGCAGATCATGAACGCTCACGGGGTTCTGCTCCGCAGCAAAACCAAGTTCGTCAGTGCTGCCATAAACGGTGCCGCCTTTCACACCGCCCCCGGCCATCCACACGCTGAAGCCATAGTGGTTGTGATCGCGGCCCAGCTTCGACTTGCCGCCGCTTAGCTCCACCGTGGGAGTGCGGCCAAACTCTCCACCCCAGATGATCAGCGTGTCCTCCAGCATGCCTCGCTGCTTCAGGTCATGCAGCAGCGCCGCGATGGGCTGGTCGATCTCCCCCGCGAGTCTGCGGTGGTTGGTCTCTATGTTGTCATGGTTGTCCCACGGCTGGCCCGCACCATGCCAGAGTTGTACCATGCGCACCCCACGCTCCAGCAGCCGACGGGCAATCAGCGTCTGCCTCCCATGCACGCCTTCACCATACATCGCACGGAGGTGCGCAGGCTCCTGCGTCACATCAAACGCATCCGCTGCCTCCATCTGCATGCGAAACGCCAGCTCAAAGCTCTGGATGCGCGCTTCCAGTCGTGGGTCACCACGATCCTGCCGGTGCGCCTCGTTGATGTTCCGCATCAGTTCCAGTTGCCGCATTTGCACTCGCGCATCCGCATGCGGACTGCGGATGTTTTCAATCAAACGATCCACCTGCTGGTGCTTCGAGTCCACATACGTGCCCTGAAACGCCCCCGGCAAAAACGCCGATTGCCAGTTCTCCGCCCCTTTGATCGGCATGCCGCCCGGACACATCGCGATGAACCCCGGCAGGTTCTCATTCGCGCTGCCCAGCCCATACGTCAGCCACGATCCCAGACTCGGCCGCGGCTGCACCGAGTCGCCGCAATTCATCAACATCAGCGACGGCTCATGGTTCGGCACCTGCGCCTGCATGGATCGGATCACCGCGATGTCATCAATGTGCGCCGCCGTCTTCGCAAACAGCTCGCTCACCTCAATGCCGCTCTGCCCATAACGCTGAAACTTGAACGGCGAAGGAAACGCCGCGCCCGTCTTCCGCTCCGTCAGCCGGTGGCTCGGCACCGCCTTGCCCTCATACCGCGCCAGCGCCGGCTTGTAATCAAACGTGTCCACATGCGAGGGCCCTCCATTGAGAAAGAAATGGATCACCCGCTTCGCCTTCGGCGCAAAATGAGCACTGCTCTTGGCACTCGCGGCAGCCTGCAGGTCCGCCAGCCCCAGCATGCCCATCCCCATGCCTGAGCGGCGTAAAAAATCTCGGCGGTTAAGGATGGGTGTCATAAGATTCAATCCACAAACATAAACTCGTTGGCCAGCATCAGCACCTGCACGAACTGCTCCCAGCCATTGAGCTGCGAGCGCGGCTGCGCGGCGAAATCTTTTTCAGCATCCCAGGTCTGCGCGGGCAAGTCGTCGCCACCTGCACCGACGGTGCCGGTCTGATGAATCCGCATCGACCACAAAAACTGGTCGCTGTTCAGCACCTCACCGATGTCCACCACGAAGTCGAGCGTGTCCCCCGCTTTGAAGGCCAGCGTGTCAAAGTTCAGGTCCGCACTGCCCTGATGCAGCCTCCCCGCATGCAGCCGGCCTTGTTGGCTGTGACTGATGAAAGAGCGGATGCCATCTCCAGGCGCTGGCTCATGCAGCAAAGTGGACTTCACCGCATAAGTTCCGTCCGCAGGCGCGATCCATCGCCGTACCACGGCATGCTTGCGATCATTCCCCGGATGTCCGCCTGTCGCCGTGAGCTGCGCCCAGCCCAGCTTCGCATTCGGCCACGCCTCATCTCCCTGCCACGCACTGCCCGTGAAGTGCGGCAGCGCCCTGAAGTCCTTCACCCTGCCCGTGCTCTCATCCCATTCTCCGACGCCATACTGCCACGATTTCGAGTGATCCACCTCCACAATAACCCGTGGCTCATCCACCTGCACAAAGCGCAGCGCCTGCTCCATTTCATCCGCCCTCGGCACCCGCTGAAACAGATGTCCATAAATGCGCCGAACACGTGTTGCAGCATCAACCCCTTTGACATCCGCACGCCCCAGCAGCGCCTTCGCCTGTTGCACGACAAACGGATGGTTCATGCCAAACAGCGCCTGCTGCGGCACAGTAGTCTCTGTACGCTGCGGGATCGAAAGATCCGGATTGGCAAAGTCAAAGGTCCGCATCACGGCGGGCACATTTTCACGGTCCACCAGCGTGTAGAGCGTCCGGCGTTGATTGTCCGCAGCAAACAAGGGCAGGGGAGCTCCACCCACCTCCAGGTTTAGCCGCCCTGCCGCCATGAGCCACGCATCACGCGCCTCCTCAAAGCTGAGCCGGTGCGGGTTCATGCGCCACAGCAGCCGGTTGTCCGGATCAGCATGTGCCGGATCCACCGACCCGCCGCCGCTGCTCTGCTGATACGTCTCCGACATCATGATCAGCCGGTGCATCGCCTTGATGCTCCACCCCGAGTCAATGAAACGCCGCGCCAGCCAGTCCAGCAGTTCGGGATGGCTCGGCGCAGTGCCTTGCTTGCCAAAATCACTCGGCGTGCTCACCAGCCCGCGTCCAAAATGGTGCTGCCAGATGCGGTTCACCATCACCCGCGCCGTCAGCGGATTGCGCGGATCAATGATCGCCTTGGCAAGCTCAAGCCTCCCGCTCCCCTTCGTGAATGGCTTCTGCGTACCAAACAAACTCAGAAACTGGCGCGGCACCGCATCCCCCTTCGTCAGCGGATTGCCGCGCAGCAAAACACGCGGTGTACTCGGTAGCGCGCGATCAACCAGCACGGTCGCCTGCTCCGGCGCAGTTCTGTTGTTGAGTAAATAACGATCCACCTCACCCTGCGACTTCCACAGCTCCGTGGTGATCCCCGAGGGAAAATACATCTCATTGTTCGTGATGTGTTCGTCAGGCACATAAGCCGGTGAATCAGGCCGTTTGAGCGCTTCTTCGGTCAGGTCGACTCCAGGGTGAGCCTCCACCCACGCTTTCCAGCGATGCACGATGAAAGGGTTGAGGTCCTTCTCGTCAATGATCTGGTCAAAGCCCTGCTCAGGATACTTGTCCAACTCCGTCAGCGCCTTCTGATAATCCTTCACCCGAGCCCGCGTTCGCGCCATCTGCTCCTCACGGCGCTTCGTCATGAGGTCATGATTCTTCTTCACCAGCTCCGCCAGCTTCGGATCTTCTCCAGTCGCACACGGCACCACCGCTTCGGCGCAGCTTTGAAACACACCATACAGCGCATAGTAGTCACGCGTGGGAATGGGATCAAACTTATGATCATGGCAGCGCGCGCACGCCACGGTCAGCCCCAGCGTGCCACGCGTCACCACATCAATGCGATCATCAATGATGTCATGCGACACCCCAAGAAAGCGCCGCCCCAGCGTGAGAAATCCCATCGCGGCAAGATCCGGTGACCTCGGCGGCACCACCTGGTCCGCAGCCATCTGCAGCAGCAAAAAGCGGTCATACGGCATGTCATGGTTCAATGACCCCACCACCCAGTCTCGATACGCCCTGGCATGCACCCAGCGCTTTTCCTCGCGGGCATACACATACCCCTTCATGTCTGAATACCGCGCCACATCCAGCCAGTGCCGGGCCCATTGCTCCCCGTATTGCGGCGATGCCAGCAACCTGTCCACGGCTTGTGAAAAAGTCCCCTCCTGCTCACCCACAGGCGGCAGCCCCGTCAAGTCAAAGCTGGCCCGACGGATCAACGTGCGCTCATCCGCCCGTGGCGAAGGCTTCAAGCCCTGCTCCACCAGCTTGCGCCGCACAAACTCATCAATGCTCCCGCTTGTCGCCGGCCGCAGCGGCTGAAACGCCCAATGCTCCGCAGCGAACACGCCGGCGGAGACCATCAGAACACCAAGCTGGACAAGAAAACGAAGCATGGAGCGCTTACTACGCACCCAGAAAGCGCAGTCCTTCCATTCGCCTCGTGATGAAGCTAGACCGCCCAAGGCTGAGGGCAATCGATCAACGCGACAGCGTTTTTGGAGTGCGGTCGCGAAGATGCACGGCGCAAGCCTGCATCGGAGCCACCGCTTTCGCGGGGTGAAGGACGTTCTCCGGTCTCAGCCCGCCGTCCGGCCTGCGAAAGCGGCTTCGCGCTCAAGCTTGTCTCGACCACGCCCGCGTCTCGAAACCAAGGCTGCGAATCCAAGCATGAGCAGCACCGCCCGCCCCGGCTCAGGCACGACGACAATAATCCCGCTCGTGGTGAACTGGCTCACGTCCCACACCAATCCCCCGCTCAGAGTCGGCAGGTCGAATTGGCTGGCATCATCGCCCGAACCATCGCGGTAGTTGGTTCCAACATTAAAACCGCTGAAGTCTGTGATCACCACACCGGACCAGTCGATGAGATTATAAACCTGGCCAAGCGCGGCACTGAAGCCGCTGCTGCGCACCACCAAGGTTCCCGAGACGGTCAGGTTGTAGCCAGTCGCATCACCAGCAGTGTTGAAGGAAAGCAGATCATGGTTCCCGCTGCCCAGCCCCTGAGAACGGCCGATGTCATTCACATACGTGCTGTAGCCGCCGCTGCCGACCACGTTTCCACCAAAGGTGGGATCTACGCCGCCTGTGTTGTTCGCCGTGCCAATGTCCAGGATCACCTGCCCTGCCAGGCTCTGCGTGCCGCCACCGGTGGCGGGGGTAAAATTGAGAGTGCCAAAAGAGCCCGCCGCCGTGCTGTCACCCGCCTGCACCGTGGAGCCGCTGGCTGCCGTGAAGTTCGTCCCCTGAATCACTCCCGTGCCAAAAAGGGTGCCGCCATTCTGCACGGTGACGTTACCGGTGCCAGTCCGGCCTGCACCACCGCTGCCTACCTGCAGCTGCCCGGCGCTCACCGTTGTGGCACCAGTATAGGTGTTATTACCCTTGAGGACCCACGTGCCGGGGGTGTCGATCTTGGTGACCCCACCTGTGCCAGAAATCACGCCACTGATGGTGCCCGTGCCGGGACCGCGAACGTACAGGGTGCGGCTGCCGAGATCGATGTCTCCTGTCAAAGTCACCCTGTCCGCTGTGGCGGAGGCGGTGGCTGGACTACCAACCGAGATGGTGGCATCACCCGTCAGGATGAAATGATTCGCCTGCGTGGTGTTGCCACTGAAGGTGAAGGCTGTAGGAGTTCCAACAAATCCCGCCACCCAGGTGTTCTGGTTCCCGCCTTGGAGGCTCACATCACCGCTGCCGAGCGCCCCGCTGGCAGTGACGGTGAAAAGATCCCATGCACCGTTCGTGCCGCCGTCCGCAGCCCACAAAGTCCCGCCGGAGTAGTCGTTGGCTCCATTGGTCAGAGTGAGGCCCCCCGCTCCACCAGTGCCATCAAAGATCAATTTCCCGGCTCCCGACACCTTGCCGTTCAACGTGGTGCCATAAGTCGCGGAGCGGAAACTCAGAGTCAGTGCGTCAATCTGTATCCCCGGGGTCACGCCCAGAGTCCCCAGAAAATTCGTCTCAAACACCGGCTGCGTTGCCCCATCAGCCACAAATCGCAGCGTGCCCGAATCACCCAGCGCTTTGCTGCTGACAGGCCCCGTGTTGTCCCAATCAAGACGGTTCAATGTGAGAGTCCCCCCGCCGAGAGTCAGCGTGGGAATCGTGGTGGCAAAAGTCCCGGTCAGGCTGCGGATCGTTTCGTTAAATCCGCCAAGGTTCCAGGTGCCGCCATTGAGCAGGACGATCGCATCATCCGCAATCTGATTGGCAACGGCGAGCTTCAAGGTGCCAGCGGTGTTGACCTGAATGTCGTTGGTTCCGGCCACACCGTCTCCCGCGATGGCATTGCCACCGGTCACGTTGTTCAGCTCAAAAGTGCCGGTGCTGACCGTGGTCAGGCCGGTGTAGGTGTTGACCGCCGCAAGGCTCACAGTGCCAGCCCCGCTGATGTTAAAACCGCCGGTGCCGCTGATGACATTCCCGATGGTCAGCGTGAAGGTGGCGTCCGCTCCGAGGCTGCCACCACTGCTGCCCAGCCGGATGCCACGGTTGATGTCGTTGATGGTGAAACTAGCGGCCGCAGTCAGGGTGGCACCTGCTCCATTCAGGGTGAGCTGACCAGCGTTGAAAGCACCAGGCGCAGTGCCCAGGCTGGACTCGTCGCTGATGCGCAGAGTGCCTCCCGTGATGAGAGTGATGCCGTTGTAGGTGTTGGCGGCAGTAAGGGTCGTTGTTCCCGTTCCCGCCAAGGTCAGGCCACCGCTGCCCGCGATCACACTGTGAATCGTAACATTGCCCGATCCGTTCACCGCGATGCCGTTGGCGGTCGTGAGGATTTGAGCTGCCGCTGAACTCATCGTGTAATCCGTTCCTGCGCTGTTGCTGAAAGTGACAGCGCCCACCGTGATGTCAGATTGAAGGATCGGTGTGAAGCTTGCGGCACCATCGGCAAAGATCACATCGTCTCCGGTTTGGAAGACGTTGTCTTTGGCGTTGGACCAGTTGGCCGTGGTGCCGATGTCCCAGAATGTGGGATTGCTGCTGTCCCCGCCCACCCAGGTGTTGACCAGATAACCCAGATCAACGGTGATCGCGTCGATGCCGTTGTTGGTGAAAGCACCAGCTCCGTGAGCACTCGCGTTGCTGGTTCCCAGGGAAAAACGATTCACATCACCAATGAACCCACCACTGCCGTAGGTCAGCACTTTGATCGCTCCAGTGCCGATGCCGGAGACGTTGATGGTGAAACCTCCCACCGCAAGGGCGCTCACATCGAGCTTGCCCGCCCCAGTGGCACCCAGCGCTGCCGCAGTGCTTGCATCAATGTTGAGGGTGTGGGTGGTTCCCAGGAAAACAAGGTTTCCTGAAGTGCTGCCTTCCCCGCCGAGTTCGCCAGCGGCCGTTACCGTGATGCTGGAGAGATTGGTGCCACCGATGTCGAGGCGACCGGCGCTGATCGTGGTGGTGCCGATGTAGGTGTTGTTGCCCGCCAGCACCAGTGTGCCGCTGCCCACTTTGGTGATGTTGTTGTTGAAGGCACCTTGCAGCACGCCGTTAAACGTGGTGCTTTGGTTGTTGGCACCCACGCTGAGATTGGAGACCGCGAGATCGAAATTCGCGCTGCCCTTCAGCCCGCCAATGTTGTAGGTCGTGCCTTCGCCCAGCGTGAGGTTTGCGCTCTGCGTTCCAGCGCTCCCAGTGTCCAGCGTGCTGTTTTGCAGCGCGTTCGCATGGGCCAGTACGATCATGCCGCCTTCGATTCGGGTGTCGCCGGAGTGAGTGTTCGCCGCAGTGAGGTTCAGCGTGCCGGCACCCACTTTGACAAGACCACCCGTGCCAGTCAGCGCACCGGTGAACACCGTGGTCTCATTGTTTGCCCCGACGCTCAGGGTGTTGGCACCCATGGCCACTGTGTCATTGCCCGCGAGTCCGCCGAGATTGTAGGTGTTGGCACCGCCAAGAGTGAAAGTCACATTGCCTGCGGTGGCCGTGGTCAGCGTGCTGTTTTGCAGGGCATTGACGTTGCCGAGCGCCAGCGTGCCGGCATTCGCCATCGTTGCCCCTGAGTAAGTGTTCGCGGCAGTGAGTGCCAGCGTCCCTGGGCCGGACTGCACCAGGCTCCCCGTTCCCGCGATGACATTGGCCACGGTCAGCGTGGTCGAGCTGTTGACCGAAATCGTGCCGCCGGCCGCAGCGAGAGTGATGCCGCGATTCCCATCATCAATGCTGAAGCTGGCAGTCGTGTTCAGCGTGCCACCCGCAAGGGTCAGCTGGTCAGCAGCGAAACTGAGCGGGCCTACTCCAAGATTCTGCTCACTCGAAATTCGCAATATGCCGCCTCCTGCAAAGGTGCGTCCTGTGTACGTATTCGTGCCTGCCAGGACGATGTTCCCTGCACCCGAGGTGGTGACTCCAACAACTCCCGCACCATTGTCAGCGATCGTAGAATTCACGGTCAGCAGGTTGCTGGCATGATTGTTCGTCAGGTAAAGCGTCCCCGCTGTGGCAGCCGCGCCACCGGCGGTAAGCACGCCGTCATTCGCACTGGCGCCAAGGGTCAGCGCACCGCCATTGCTGGCCACCATGATGCCGCCCGCCGCACCGAGTCGCAAAACATCGGTGCTGCCCGGATCATACGTGGCCGTGCCGCCCGTGGCGCTTTGCAGCAGCGTGTTGATGTCCGTGGTTCCTGCGGCAGCCGGGCTGATGTTGCCACTCGCACCCGCCTCAACGATGCGGACATTCGCACCCGCATTGGAGGCAATCGTTCCCCCAAGTCGGGACACGTCCGTGTAAGTGGTGAGAGCCGCGATGTTGCCGCCTGCCGCATTCGTGCTGTTGACCGCCCATTGATCTCCCACCCGCGCCCAGCCTCCAAGAATGCCGTTGGCGTTAGTCGTGTCCGTCGTGATGCCATTGGTCGCACTCTGGGTGCCTGTTGGCAGCGTGAAGTTCACCGTGGCTCCAGCGTTCTGCGTGATGGCCCCGAGGTTGAGCACCGTGCCGTCCGACCCACTGGTGGGAATGGTGACAGTCACACCCGAGGCCCCGGCATTGAGGGTGAGACCGGAGAAAGTCTGGGAGGTGGTGAAGCTGTTCGCCGTGGCGGTAATGGTGCCGGTAGGTGCCACCGTCGGCGGGGCGCTGATGACAAACTGGGTGGAGTTCAGGACGCTGACCACGTACGCACCCGCAGCAAAGTTGGCATTGGAGACGAGCTGTCCTGGTGCCAGTCCGGCAGTGGAGGTCACGGTGATGAGCGCAGCATTGCCGGCCGCCCAGCTCCCGCTGGTGAGTGAAGTGGCGGTGCCATTGTTTCTGCCAGTGAGCTGAAAAACGCCGCCCCCCAGCCTCAGTGGAGCGGCACTGGGAAGGTAGTTGATCACAGCTCCTGCTCCGCTTTGGGAGGCCGTGGCTCGGCCAAAGTTCAAATTCAGCGTCCCCCCGTTGACCGTGAAGTTTCCTGTCGTGGTGCTGAGCCCGCTGAGGTTGAAGGTGCCGGTGCCGACTTTGGTCATTGAAACAGCTCCCGCAAACCTGCCGTCGAAAGTGGTGCTGGCATTGTTGAGCCCGGTGGTCAGCGTGGCGGACGTCTCACTGGTGATGACGCGGTCATAAGCGCCATGCACAGAGTAGATGGTGGTGGCGATCGCGGCCACCGACTGGTCAAAACCATTCAGATCCAGTATGGCGGGGTTGGCGCTGTAGGTCGTGCTGAAGTTGACGGCGGCGGTGCTGGAAAAGACATTGGCCGAGCCGGCCTTCAGCGTGCCCGCATAGAGGCTGGTCGTCCCGTAGGTGCTGCCCACCACGCCGAGTACGATGGTTTTGCCGGGATTATCCATGTAGACGCTGCCACCACCGCCCAGAGCGAGTGGTTTTCCAGTGATGTTCATGGTCGTCGCTGCCTGGACCACGAAGGAGGTGCCGGAGTTCCCGGCAGTGGTGGAGATGCCCCCCGTCACATTCAGCGTACCGGAGCTCTGCCAGCGCACGCTGTTGCTCAGACGGATGGCCCCCGTGAGGGTGTTCGTGCCGTTGTTTTCCATCATGAGGTAGCCGGAGATGCCGTTGGTGAGGTCATCCAGCCAGATCGACTCAGCCGTGGTGATGCCGCCCGCCAGCGACAAGCTGCCGCTGATTCCCACGCGCGTGCCGCCCGCCGTGGAGCCGAGCGCGTTGTTGTTCGCCACGGACAGCTTGCCGCGTGAGATGTAGGTGACGCCGGTGTAGGTGTTGCTGCCTGACAGGGTGAGCAGGCCAAGCCCGCCCTTCGTCACGGTGGAGCCCGTCACTCCGTCGCTGATGATGCCGGACACGGTGATGTTGCGGAGGGAACTGCTGTCCCCGTTGAAGAACACCAGCTCACGGCTCGCGCCGATGGTGACATTGCCGCTCACGATGAGCGCCCCGGTGCCCGCTGTCAGGATGCCATTGGCTGTGAAATTCCCGGCGATGGTCCCGGCCGCACCCGTGTAGCGCAGCGTGTTGAAGGACGCACCTGCGCCGACGGTGCCGACGGCGGCGACATCGTAATTCACCAGTCCGGTGGTGTCCGTGATGCCTGCCGCCGTGGCAGCTGCGGTGCCGCTGGTGTAGGCGGCGATGTTGCTGCTGCCGTCGATCATGCCATACCGGGCCGTGGTGCCGCTCCCAATGGTGGCCCAGGGGCCGATGATGCCGGTGGCGTCGTTGAAGATGTTCGTTGCATTCACTATTCCGGCCCCCTGCACATTCAGCGTGGCCCCCGCGCCACGGGTGACAGTCCCTGTGTTCAACGTCAGCGTGCGGCCGGCGGCAACATTCCAATATTGGGCAACGGCAGTCTTCAGTGTCAGCCCGGACTGGATGGTGAGATCCTGCGTGGCCAGGCTCATGTCGATGCTGATGCCCGCCTGCCCGGCACCGAGGGTCAGGGTGTTTCCCGCGCCAATCGTGACCGCTCCGCCCGGGTCCGCGATGCGGATGCCCTGCCAGATCACGTCGCCGCCGAGCACGGCGCTGTTGGCCCCCGTCACCGCGTTGGTCCATACCGCCATATTGCCGAAGTCCGGCACTCCGCCGCTCCAGCTGCCAGCAAGGTTCAAATTGATCGTGTTATTGAGCTTTGTCCTGTCCGCCGCCCGTGCGGATGGGCTGTTGGGCAGCACACACAAGGTGCATGCGAGAGCGAGGCAGGATTTTGAAAAAAGAGACATTGGCATGATGGCAGAGCCGTTCGGGTCCACGGTGGGTTTTAGACCGGAAGAGCAGCCCTCTCAATCGCCGCTTTTTGGCAGTTTTACAGTTACAAAATATAAAGATTCGGCGAACTGGAAATCGACACAGGCAAAGTGCAGGAGTAGGTCATTGCATGTTCACAGGCCTCGTTGAAACCACCGGCAAAGTCATCACTCTGGAGCCTCGCGGCGAAAGCGCGCGACTCACCTTGCATGTTGGCAGCATGGCATCCGAACTGGCGGACGGCGAAAGCGTGGCCGTCAACGGCTGCTGCCTCACCGTCACCACCAAGGACTCAGCCGCACAAACCGCCAGCTTCGATCTCCTCATGCAAACGCTGAAGGTCACCAGCCTTGGCGATTTGCAGACCGGTTCCCTCGTCAATCTGGAGCGCGCCATGTCCATCGGCGCACGCTTTGGAGGGCACTTCGTGCAAGGCCACGTGGATGCCACCGTGAAGGTGCTCGATTGGAGCGAGCACGGCCAGGACCACCGCCTGGAAATCGAGCTCCCCCCAGAGCACTGCGGTCTCATCATTCCCAAAGGCTCGATCTGCCTCGACGGCATCTCCCTGACAGCCGCAGAAGTGACAGACACCACCGTCGTCTGCTGGATCATCCCCCACACCTTCCAGCTCACCAATCTGCACACCAAAAAGCCCGGCAACCGCCTCAATGTGGAGTTCGACATGCTAGGCAAATACGTGCGCGAGCTCATGCGCGCCATGAAGTGAGCATCCACGAGTCTAGGCAGGCCGTTACCATTCCGATGCCGGTCCTCGAAGTCCAATCTCTCACCAAAAGCTACGCCGAACGCCCCATCCTGCGTGGCGTTTCATTCAACCTCAGCAAGGGCGAGCGTGTCGCGCTGCTCGGCCCCTCGGGCAGCGGCAAAACCACCGTGCTAAACTGCGTCGGCGGGGTGGATCGTGCGGACACCGGCAGCGTCTCAATCGCAGGCCATGTGCTGGCAGATTTAAACGCAGATGGCCTCGCCCAGCTTCGCCGCAGCCACATCGGCACCGTCTTTCAGTTTTATCATCTGCTGCCCACATTGAGCGCCGCAGAAAACATCGCGCTCCCTTTGCAGCTTCTCGGCGTGCCCACCCCCGAGCGCGAAACACGCGTTCAGCAGTTGCTGGAGCGCGTGGGCATCGCTCATCGTGCTGCCGCATTGCCCGGCCAGTTGTCCGGTGGCGAAATGCAGCGCGTGGCGATTGCCCGTGCCGTGGTGCATCGCCCCACCTTGATCCTGGCCGATGAACCCACCGGCAGCCTCGACACCGTCACCGGAGCTCAGGTCCTCGATCTTCTGGCGGAAATCGTGCACGAAACTCAGGCCGCCCTCCTTCTCGTCACGCACAGCCCGGACGCCGTGAAACACTGCCAGCGTGTGTTGCGCATGCAGGATGGCCAGATCGTCGAAGGCGCATGAGCACAGTGCTTCTCATCCTGCGGCGCTGTGCCTTGCGCCACTGGCGGCTCGCTTTCAAACAGCAGTTGGCCCTCATGCTCATCCTGGCGCTCGGTTCCAGCGTCTACCTGGCCGTACGCCTCGCAAGCAATGCCGCTCTATCAGGTTTCGAGACCTTCACCGATGGCGTCACACGTCAGCCAGACTGGACCGTGCAGGCTCTCACAGGCTCCCTCCACGAAGCCGATTTGCGCATGATGCGCGAGGCGCTGGGCCCACGACCCGTGAGCCTGCTCCCCGTGGTAGAGGAAACCGTGACGCCTGCCCTCGATAAAGGAAACGGTGAGATCGGTTCGCGTGCCACATGGCGACTCCTCGGCGTGGATTTCATCGCGCTGCTCAATCTTCGTGGCGAAGCCCCCGCAGGACTCGGCACCTCAAACATGCAGTCAATGCATGCAGGAGTCTACGTCAGTCCAAAGCTCGGCGCTAAAGCCGGCGAAGAACTGCGCCTCATCGTCGATGATCGCGTGATCACACTGAAGGTCGCTGGCGTCGTGCCAGAGGTGCCCGGAGTTCCAAGTCTTCCCGCTCATCTGCTCCTGATGGATCTGCCTGAAGCACAGACAATGCTTCAGCGCGAAGATCGCATAGATCGAGTCGAGGTCCTGTCACAAGACAGCCCCTTGTTCCCCAATCTGCGCGAAGAAACCGGCGGCCTGCTCAAGTCTCACTGGCAGGTCCGCGGCGGTTCAGACCGTCGCCAGCTCGCAGGCACCATGACTCAGGCATTCCGTCTAAATTTGACCATCCTCTCGCTGCTCGCCCTGCTGGTAGGCGGCTATCTCATCTTCCAGGCACTGGACGGCGTCGTGCTCAGGCGCCGAAATGAGATCGGCATTTTGAAATCACTCGGCGTCACGGATCGCGCCATCCAAATCGCCTTCCTCCTCGAAGCAACCTTGCTCGGCTTCTGCGGCGGCGGTTTGGGCGTCCTGTTCGGCTGGATCGGTGCTCAGGCTGCGGTAGGCGGCGTCACCAAAACAATGAACGCGCTCTATGGTGCCACCAGCGAACAGCAGGCCTCGCTGAGCGTGTCTGAGGCATTGCTCGCCCTTTCCATCTCCATCCTCGCAAGTCTCATCGCCGCATGGTGGCCCGCGCGCATGGCCGCACGCACCCCCCCGGCGCACATGCTCGGACATCACGCGGCGCCCTTTGAAGGCGGCACCGTATGGCGCGTCGAATGGATCGGCTGGGCGATGATGCTTGCAGCCGTTTTGCTTGCGCAACTCCCCGTGCTCCGCTTTGAAAACGGCGCGCGTCTCCCGCTTGCAGGCTACACCGCTGCCTTGCTCTGGCTCGTAGGTGCCGGATTGGCAGCGAGCACAATCTTACGCTTCGTCGCGCGCAAAAAAGCCCTTTCCGCCGTCTGGCGCATCGCTCTCTCACATCTTCGTCGCCCCACAGTGCGGCATCGCTTCGCAGTCGCGGCACTCGCCAGCGCCGTGGCAATGACCACAGGCATGGCAGTCATGGTCGCGAGCTTCGACCACACCATGCGCGGCTGGATCGATCGCACCATGAAGGCCGACATCTACGTCAGCAGTGCAGGGGCGCAGAGCGCATCCTCCACCCACGCCATCACACAAAAAACTGTGGCGGAGCTCGGACAGGAGCCAGGAGTCGAAGAACTGGCCTTCGTTCAGGCAAAGACGCTGATGTGGCATGGCGGCGAAGTCTTGATCCTCGGCACCAATCCCTTGTTTGCACACAAGCATGATCTCTATGCCTGGGTGCAGGCACCACAGCACAAAGAGTGGTGGAAGACTGACGATGACATCACCCCCGCCATCATCAGTGAAAGCTGGAGCGAACGCTTCGCCACGTATGTCGGTGATATAATCGACCTCGCAGGTCACAAAGTGCGCGTCGTGGCAATGAACGCGGAATATGGCAATGAGCGCGGCTCACTCACATTACCATCCTCTGTGTTCCGCACCTGGTTTGACACCGACGAAGCCTGGCGCGTGGCCCTCATGTTAAAACCCGGCATGGATCCCGAAACCGTACGCGGCCACATCGAAGCGCAGCAGCCCGGACTCAGCGTGTTCACCAACACGCATCTCCGTCGCGAAGCCCTGCGCATTTTCCGTCAGACCTTCTCCGTGACTCATGCTCTGGAGGTCATCGGCGTGATCGTCGCCGTCGTCGGTCTCGGCTTGGCACTCACAAGCCTCTTGCTCGAACGCCGCGCCGTTCTGGCCACGCTGCATTCCCTCGGCATGTCGCGCAGAGAGATCGCAAAGTCAGCTGCACTGGAAGGCCTCGGCGTCGCATGCGCAGGCGCTTTCACCGGCATTGCCGCAGGTCTCTGGCTCGGCTGGCTGCTCGTCTATCGCATCAACAAGCAATGCTTTGGCTGGACCCTGCAGTTTCACGCCGTGTGGTGGCATCTCGCCGTGCTCGGCGCTGCGGTGATCACCACCGGCATGCTGGTCGCTGCCATGGTCGGACGCTGGGCTGCCATGCTGCCTGCAGAACACACCGAGGAATGACATGAAGTACACAATCCTCTTATTCCTCCTGCTCACGACATGTCTGCACGCACAGACCACCACGGATGGCTTTGCACTGCCCCAGCCAGGAAAAGTATTCGCGTTCCCACGCGATCACGGCAGCCATCCTGAATTCCGTACCGAGTGGTGGTATGTCACCGGCCATCTCGACTCCAAAGACGGTCATCGCTTCGGCTTTCAGGTCACCTTCTTCCGCCAGGCCCGGCGTGAAGACGGCAAGACCCTGCAGCTCCACCTCGCCCATGCCGCGCTGCTGGATGCAAAAACAGGCCGCTTTCTGCATCAGGAACGCCTCAACCGCGCAGGCTGGGACGCCGCCTCATCCGAGTCCACACTCGCCGTGCGAAATGGCAACTGGTCGCTCAAGCTCGATGAAACAACCCAGCACCTGCACATCGCGGCGACAGTGAACAACGAGGCCCTGCTGCAGCTCGAACTCGAAGTCGTGAAGCCCCTGGTCATCTTCGGCAAAGAAGGTGTCTCACGCAAAGGCGCTTCCGAAACAGCAGCGAGCCACTACCTCACATGGCCACGCTTGGAGACCACCGGCACCGTCAAACTGGGGGCCGTGGAGCATGCAGTCACCGGCGAGGCATGGATGGACCACGAGTTCAGCAGCAGCCAGTTGGAGGCAGGGCAGGTGGGCTGGGATTGGGCGGCCCTTCAGCTCAAGGACGGCCGCGAGATCATGGTCTATCGCATGCGCAGGAAGGACGGTTCTTCAGACCCGGCCTCGACACTCGCCGTGATTGATCTCAACGGAAAAGTCCGCCATCTCTCCAGCGATGCCTTCACCTGGGAAGTCTTGGGCACATGGAAAAGCCCGCGCAATGCTGCTGAGTATCCCACTCATATCCGACTCCGCTTCGAGGGCGAATCTCTGGAACTCAAGCCGCTGGCCCCAGATCAGGAGCAGGACGGCGGTATCACACAGCTGCCCTACTGGGAAGGTGCCTGCGATGTGATCGATTCACACGGCCAGGTCACAGGCCGCTCGTTCTTGGAATTGGCAGGCTACGCAGGCGATCTCACCGGGCATCTGTCACCCAAAGCAAAGTAGTGACAGCCCTGCCTCGTTTCCACTCGGCCTAAGAATACTTCACGTCCTTGCGTGGCTCCATCTCAAAGGCCGTGGACTCCTGCTCAGAGATGTTCGGCTTGAGCACTTCCTCACGGAACTTGAAGTAGTGCGGATCATCCTGGCAGATGGCCAGTTTGTCCATCGTCTCGACCTCAAGATACACAAACCATGGGTAGGGGTCAGACGGATTCACGCGCTTGCCCGTTTTGACGGTCAGCACCTCCGGAACCCGAAGCAGCATCACACGCGTCTGGGACATCATGTGCTCCAGCTTCTCCTCCGTAACCTGAGGCTTGAGCTGAAACAGGCTGAGGTAGGCGATCATGAAGGCAGAAGGGTCCGTGATGGCAGCAGACTAGGACTTCCAGTCCAAGACGCCCTTCTTCCAGGCATAGCCAAACGCAACGAGCAGGATGGATGCGAAGCCGGCGGCGACAGCAAGGATCGAGGCACCTCCGCCTACGGCAGCGAGGTAGTCCTTGTAAATGATGGCCCAAGGATAAAGAAAGACGACTTCGATGTCGAACAGCACGAAAAGCATCGCCACGATGTAAAACTTCACGCTGAAACGCGGCTGGCTGTCTCCCACGGGAAGCATGCCGCACTCGTAGGCGGAATCTTTGATCGTGTTGCGCTTGGCGGATTTGCCGAGCAGCGCAGACGCGATGAGGGTCACCACGGCGAAACCACCGGCGATGACAATCTGGAGCAGGACTGGGATGTAATTCTCAAACATGGGGGTGAATGATGCCGAATGGTTAGCGAGAGGCGGCGCAGCGTCAAACCCGGAAACAAAAAGGGCCGCCCTGCACGATGGCAGAACGGCCCAAAATCGACGGAAGCATTAGCCCCGGGCAGCTGCAGCAGCCGTGGTGCGGGCCACAACAGCGGCGCTGCGCGCAGCGATCGCGGCATTGTGGGCGGCACGCAGGCCATCAAGGCCGCGGTAGGTCTTGCCAACCTTGGCGCAAAGGCCGCGGCTCACGAGATTCTGCAGCTTCTCATAGGAACGCAGGCGCAGCATTTCTTCGCCACCGCTCACCGCATTTTTCAGCTTGAGATTGTCATACACCAATCCAAACAGAGTGTTGAATTCATAAGTCTCCGGCTTTGAGAGAACATTGACTAGCTCGTCAGTGACATGATCAGGGACTCGGCGGGAGAAGCGTGTCTTACGTGTCGGTGTGGTGGTAGGCATATGGACTTTAAACCTAGCACATCCTTGGTCTCTTTGCGACGGTTTTGTGAGTGCAAGCGGATTTTTCCCCTACGCCACATGCGCAGTGAAAGAAGACCTCCTTTGCTCACGTTTTATACGGCTAGCGATCTCTGATTGTGTTTACATCGCATGGTCAATTTCTAGTGGCTTAAGGAGCATTGACCCGTAATTCCTGCCTTGTCCGGCTACTTGGTCGCAACCTTGTAAAGAGCTCCGCTGCTGCGAATAAACAGCGCCCCGTCTGCCACGGCGGGAGAGGCTGTGATCTGCTCGCCGAGTTGATTTTGACCAATAACCTCAAACTTTTCCGGCGAGGCACGGACCAGAAAGCATTCCCCACGATCATTGCAAAAAAGCAGCTTGTCCCCCAGCACCAGCGGGGCAGGGACATGCTTGCCCGCCAGTCGGTCATCCCACAGATCCTTGCCTGATTTGACATCCACCGCACTCACGATGCCGCCACGGGTGGTCTGATACAGGGTGCCATTCACCAGCACCGGGGCAGCCTCGCTGGCATTCCGCTTCTCCCGATCCCACAGGACGTGACTCTCGGTGATGTCGCCGCTCATCTTATCGTCAATTCGGACACAGATCGTGTGGGCGCGCTCAGCACCACTGTTCAGGATCAACATGTCCCCAAAACGCAGCGGTGGAATGGCCGCATTGAAGCCCCCGTGGCGGATCGTCCAGAGTTCCTTGCCCGTGGAAACCTCATAGCCAAAGGCGGCACGGGAGCCAATGGAGACAAGCACCTGCTTGCCGCCCATCTCAAACACACCGGGTGTATGGTAGGCTTTGCGCATGTCCCCATCCCGGGTCGGCTTGCCTTCTTTGTCCAGGTCGCCGTAGTCTGTCGTGCGGGCGGTTTTCCAGACGCTCTTGCCCGTCTTCTTGTCCAGCGCCGTGACGAACTGCTGATCGATGCCGTCAAAGGTCAGGATGATCAGATCGCCATAAATGATTGGCGATGAACCCGGCCCACGGAAGTGGCGCACGTTGATGTCGCGGCGCTCCCACACTTTCTTGCCCGTCGCAGGATCAATGCGCGCCGTGCCATAGGTGCCAAAGTGCACATACAGCGCATCCTCTTCCAGCACAGGTGACGGGGCAGCGTAATTGTTGATGGGGTTGCCCAGATCTTCAGGAGCCACATTCTCAAACACCACGTCATGATGTACGACCTTCCCGCTGTGACGGTCGATGCCATAGATGAACTGCTTGGTGCCGTCGGCTGTGGCGGAGGTGAACCAGATCATGTCACCGCCGATCACTGGCGAGGAATGCCCCAGGCCTTCCAGCGGCGTACGCCACGCAATGTTTTTGCCGGAGGCGCTGTCCCACTCCAGGGGAATGCGCGCCACATCGGCCGCCGGCACGATGCCGTCCTGCGTCGGTCCTCCCTTCCCGGGCCAGAATAAAGGCTTCGTGGCTGGCTGGGCGCTCGAAAGAACAGTCAGCAGGGAAATGGACAGGGCGGTGAGGGCGGTCGTGCGGATCATGGGCGTGAAGTTGACGGAGCTGGTGGGAAATTCTTTCGCCAAGGAAAAGAGCATGCATGGTTGGCGGCATCCAGCCGTATCCCTCGACGACCATGAAAAAAGCCATCATCACCTGCCTCGCCCTCTGCCTTTGCGCTCATTCGCTCCGTGCCGAAGACAGCCTCAACGACCAGCTTCGTCGCGCTGCGGAAAAGCTGAAAAACGAATTCTCCAAAGTGAAGGAGCAGGGCGAAATCAAAGGCCGTGAGTGGTACAAAAAAGCCAAGGACCATGTGACCACCAGCCGCGCAGAGTATCTCCAGCAGGCCGGCACGGCTCTCACCGGCTGGAAGGCGGACATCGATGTGCTCAAGGATCAGGGCGGCCGCGATTATTTCAAAACACGCATCGCCGCTCTGGAGCAGCATCACGCCTTTGCGGTCAAGGAACTGGAAACGCTCACCGCCATCACCGACGAAGCCCAGTTTCGTGCACGTCAGAAGAGCTTTGATCGAACCCTCTGGACTCTTGAAGCCGCCGTCGAGCAGGCGCAGGAAGAAGCCGGGCTTTGAGCGCAAGCTCTGCCCACTACGCCGCAACCCCGGCGCGGCATTGCCTTTTTCCGACGGCTATGGTGAAATGAATTTAATCCAAACATACCATGAAAAAGCTCCACCACGTCATCGCCGCCATCGACTTCACCTCTTCCTGTCGCATCGCGCTGCGGGAGGCGGTGCATCGGGCCTCGCTTGACGGCGCCGCCATCACCGCTGTCCATGTCATGGACGAGTTTCTCGTGCATGAACTCAAAAGCGCTCTCTCCGCCGATCAGGCCACCATTCGTGCTGAATGGGTGGAGCGGCTCAAGAAGTTTGTGGATGATGCCGAAGTGGGTGCTGGCGTGAATGCCGAAGTGCGCATCGGCAATCCCTTCTCCGAACTTGTCGAAGCCTGCCGCGCCCACAGCGCCGACCTCCTCGTCATGGGGGCCAAAGGTTCGCGCAATGAGCCCCACCGCATCGGCGTCATCACCGCCAAGTGCGTGCGCAAAGCCCCCGTCGATGTCCTCGTGGTGCGCGAAGATGCCCAGGGCCCCTTCAAGCAGATCGTCGCCTGCGTTGATTTTTCCGAAAACTCCGCCAAGGCGGTGCAATGCGCGCTTCACATCGCTCAGCAGGACGGCGGTTCGCTCGACTGCCTGCATGTGTATCAAAGCGCCCTTGCCATGTCCCTCGATTACGGTGGCTTTGCTCCTTCGCTCCCTGCCACCTACGATCCTGAGGCGGTGGCGACCTGGCGCAAAGATCTGGCCGCCTTCCTTGAGCCGCTGACACGTGATGTGGAAAACGTCGCGGTCGCTCAGCACATCACGGAGCGCGTGAACATCCGTGAAGCCATTCTGGATCATGTCAACGAAGTGCACGCCACCCTTGTCGTGCTCGGCACCAACGGCAAAACCGGCCTGCGCGAGATGCTCATCGGCACCACGGCTGAAAAAATCGTGCAGCATGCCCCTTGCTCGATCCTCGCCGTGAAGCCGGACGGCTTTGTCATCGCTCCAGATTGAAATCCTGTATGCCGATGCAGAGACCAGCGCCTGATGCCCCCAGCATTGCCCAGTTGCAGGCGGCGCTTCAGGCCAGTGAGCAAATTTCCAGCGCCATCGTCGAAACAGCGGTCAATGCCATCATCACGATCGATGCCAATGGCATCATCGAAACCGCCAACACCGCCACGGTTCGTCTCTTTGGCTACCAGCGTGCTGAGATCATTGGTAAAAACATCAGCCTGCTCATGCCGCAGCCTTATCGCGACCGGCATGACGGCTACATTCAGAACTACCTGAACTCCGGCATGAAGCGCATCATCGGCATCGGGCGTGAAGTCGTGGGCCAGCGCAAAGACGGCACCGTCTTCCCCATCGACCTCTCCGTCGGTGAAGCCGTGCTGCCCAGCGGTCGTCGCATTTTCACCGGCATCATTCGTGACCTCACCGAGCGCAAGGCTCTGGAGGACAAGATCCTCCACATCAGCGAGGAGGAGCAGGCTCGCATCGGGCAGGACATTCACGATGATCTCTGCCAGCAGCTCGCCGCCATCGGCTGCCTCGCGAAGGTGGCGCAAAAGAAACTCACCAAGGCCGGCAGCGCCGAAGCCCGGAGCTTGGCGGAAATTGTCGATCTCATCAGCAAGGCCAACACACGTGCGCGTGAAACGTCCCGCGGCCTCATGCCCGTGGTGATCGACTCCGGCGGTCTCATGAAAGCGCTTGAGGAGCTCGCCCAGAGCACCGCCCGGGCCTTTGAGATCGCATGTGATTTTCGTTACGACAATCCAGTGCAGCTGGCCGACAACAAGCTCTCCGTGCAGCTCTTCCGCATCGCCCAGGAGGCCGTCTCCAATGCGGTCAAGCATGGCCAGGCCGGTCGGGTGGACATTCATCTCGCCCGTCAGAGTGGCAATATTGTCCTCCACGTCCGCGACAATGGCATTGGCATTCCCGATTCCCCGGCCAAAGGAACTGGCATGGGCCTCTTGACCATGAGCCATCGCGCTCAGATGATAGGCGGCACACTCAAAATCGAGCCGCGCACCGGCGGTGGCACCCAGGTCATATGCAGCGTTCCCGCACCAGCGAAAAATCTGTAAAGCGCCTCGTCCTCATCGACGATCACCCCATCATGCGCCATGGTCTCGCACAGTTGATTCGTGCCGAGGAGGGGCTTGACGTCATCGGTGAGGCCGGCAGCGCGCGTGATGGGCTCGAAGTCGTTGGGAAACTCAAGCCCGATCTTGCCGTCATTGATCTCACCCTGCCGGACAAGAACGGCCTCGAACTCGTCAAAGACATCCGCGCTCTGCATCCTTCCACCCAGTGCATCGTCCTCTCCATGCACGATGAGACCCTCTATGGTGAGCGCTCGCTGCGTGCCGGTGCTCGTGGCTATGTGATGAAGGAGGAGGCCGCTGATCACCTCGTCACCGCCATTCACAAAGTCATCAGCGGTGGTCTCTACGTCAGTGAATCTCTCAACGCACGCATGCTTGAGCAGGTCACTGGCGCTTCACGTTCCAAGGCCACTGGCATGGACGCACTCACTGACCGTGAGCTCGAAATCCTTTCGCTCATCGGCAGTGGCGTCCCCACCAAAAACATCGCCGCTCAGCTCAGCATCAGCGCCAGAACCGTCGAAGCTCATCGTGCTCACATCAAAGAAAAACTAGGCATGACCGACGGTGCCTCTCTGGTTCGATACGCCGTGCAATGGGTTGAAAGCCGCGCGAAATTGTAGCCGCATTATTGCTTTGAAATCATCTTCTTGAGCAAGGGTGCCGGCTCAGGTTTGACCCCGCTTCACAGTCGCGATGATGCACAAATGCAGCGACAAAAACGGGGCTGTTGTCGACATCTGCAGAAGCGCATTTGCGCAGGGCGCCGAGTGGCTGTACGCAGGGAAACAACCTCAAATATTGATTAAATTTGCGTTGACGCTCCGCAGGGCGCTCTCATAACCTGCTCCTACGGCAACAGCCGCCAACAACACTATGGCCAAGAAAGCAACCAAAGCAAAACCAGCAGCCAAGAAGGCTGCCAAAGCACCGGCAGCCAAGAAGGCTGTCAAAGCACCGGCAGCCAAGAAAGCTGCCAAAGCACCGGCAGCCAAGAAAGCTGCCAAAGCTAAGCGGAAACCCAATCCTGCGCTCATGAAGCCAGTGCAGCCTGACGCGGTCCTCGGAGCCGTCGTCGGCAACAAGCCTGCTCCTCGTGGCCAGATCACGAAGAAGCTGTGGGACTACATCAAAAAGAATGGTCTCCAGGACGCAAAGAACAAGCGCAACATCAATGCCGATGACGCATTGAAGGCGGTGTTCGGCGGCAAGAAGCAAGTGTCGATGTTTGAAATGACCAAGCTGGTCTCCAATCACATCAGCGCTTAATTCCATCCTGAATTCCTCACGCCGCGTCCGGTTCACACCTGGCGCGGCGCTTTTTTTTGAGTCTCGAGACCTTCTGTTAAAGGAGGCTGCTCAGCATTTGCATAGCTTTGTTCGCTCAATCCTTGGCACGGACATCAAGCGAATCCCCTCTCCCCATCGACGACAGGGCAATGTCCAAGATGTCCTTTGGGGAGAGGTAAGGGTGAGGGGTATCCTATGCTGTCGAAAGGCGCCGGTCTCCTCCTATCTCCGAAGTGAAATATTCGTTGTCGTCGTATGGCAGGGCGGCAAGTGGGAGAACCGCTTTGGCTGCACTGGAATGCTTTAAAATGCTCTAGCACTTCAAAGCATTGCTTTGCAGTTCTTCGGAAGCGCGGAGCGCTGGCACAATCGTAGCCGTGGGTGCCAACCCACGGAAGCCATGAACCCGCGCCAGTATATTCAGTGGAACCGCGTAGCGGTGACACAGAAGCGTCGCTCGTTCCTCTGCCACCTCAAGAACCCCGGCTGGTATCTCACAGACACGCTCCTCACGGCGCATGCACCACGTAGTCCAGCTCCATGAACTCCACCACTTCCGGAATCCAGCGCTTCTGCACGAAGGCCGTGTGTTCCGGATGGTCGCTGTAAAAAGCATACGCGGCTGCATCCGCAAACTCCATCGACAGACCAAATGTGAAGCTGTTCTTCACGCTGGTCTGACGCAGACACTCAAACTTCTGCACGCCTTCGATCTTCGCGAGCTCGCAGGCCGCCAGTAAAAAATCCCGCTCGGCGGCTGAGCCGAAATCGTGCTTGAGACGGAAGGCGACAGTGTGTCGGATCATAAGGGAAGGGGAGGTGAATTTAAAAATCCCACCGCTGCACTTTCCCATTGGCTGGCGCAACTTCAATGAAGTCAATCTCACCATCGGGCAGATAGACACGCAGCGTGCCCAGCGGCCCTTTGTCACCTAGCTCAATCTTCAACTCCTGCCAGTCACCCGCTTTCACCTCAAGCGCAGCGGAATGCACCACGCTGGGATCTGCCGCACCATGCGGCAGCGAGTCTATCTTTCCGGCGCCGCCCGCTTCACTTCGCACACGCAGTTTCACCGTGGCAGGTCCGTTCATCTTGGCCATCCCGTGGCCAAGGAACCCCGTGCCCGCTTTCCCGGTGTTCTTCATCGTCAGAATGCCCGCGCTCACCGTGGCCTTGCATTGGCGCTCCTTCCACGCATCCAGTGGATCAGCCTTTGTCGCTGTCACCTTTGCCGCCACGGGTTGGTACGCTGGGTTCGGTCGTGGATAAGTCGCGCCAGTGTCCTTGAGAAAACCATCAATCAGCGCATCAAGTTCCTTCACCTTGTCCGGCATCGTCGCGGCAAGATCATGTGCTTCGCTGAGGTCTTCGCGCAGGTTGTAAAGCTCGTGCGTGTTGGGATTGCCAAACCACCGCAGCAGCTTGAAATCGCCTCTGCGCACCCACACGCCACCGGCACGGTTCGCACCGCCGTGCGGATGATAATTAAAATACGCCTCGCGCTTCAGCTCGCCTTCACCTTTCAAGACCTTCGCATAACTCACACCATCAAAAACCTGCTGCTCCGGTTTCTTGATGCCAAGGAGATCGATCACCGTCGGGTAAATATCAATCGGCCCCACAATCGCTTCGCTCATGCTGGCAGGCTTGATCTTGCCCGCCCAGGCCCACATCATCGGCACACGCGTGCCCCCTTCATACAGCGTACCTTTGCCATCGCGCAGAGGAGTGTTCATCGTCGGCGGTTGATCCCCGGCCCACTTGCGCCAGTCAGCCAGAAACTCACTCTTGTTCTTCTCCGCTGCTTCCGTTTTCCCTGTGCCGGGTACATTGCTGTGCGCATTACCACCGTTGTCGGAAGTGAAAATGATGATCGTGTTGTCGGCAATGCCCTGCTGCTCCAGCTCCGCCAGGATGCGCCCAAAACACTCGTCCACGCTCTTCAACATGGACGCCATGATCGGATTCCCCTGCCGCCCGCTCGGATCTTTCTTCGCCGCAAAGTACTTCGTGTATTCCACCTTGTGCCCCCACGGTCCATGCACGCCGTAGCACCACAGGTTGAGAAAAAACGGACCGCTCTTGCTCGCATCGATGAACTTCACCGCCTCCGCTGCCTGCCGGTCCACAATGTACTCCCCCTGCGGCCCGTCGGTGATCGTTCCCACTTTCGTCTTGCCGCCGGGCTTGCCATCAAGCAGCACCCCATAGGGCGAAAAATACTCCCCCGGCGGCCCGGGATCTGGATGGCAGTGAAACGCCACATCAAAGCCCTGCTGCTCCGGCCAGTAGGGTTGTGTTAGCCCGAGGTGCCATTTGCCGATGTGCGCCGTGCGATAGCCCGCTCCCTTCAAAGTCTCCGCCAGTGTGATCTGCGCAGGCTCCAGGTAGTTCTTGCTCTCCGGCATCAGCATCGGTGCATTCGCTGGGCCGGTTTCCGCTAGAAACACATGCCCCGCCGGTTGCGGCGGCTGGTGCCCGCTGGCCGTCGTGATGCCATGCCGCGCCGTGTACTGCCCGCTCAGGATGCTCCCTCTCGTCGGCGAGCACAGCGGCTGCGAATACGCATTCGTAAACCGCATCGCCCGCGTCGCGAACTTGTCGATGTTGGGCGTCTCATAGTACTTCGAGCCATACACCCCGCTGTCCATCCAGCCCATGTCATCCACCAGGAAGAGCACCACATTGGGTTGGGCCCATAGGGATGAGTGGAGGAGAACAAAGGATGAAAGCAGCAGCAGGGACTTCATGGCCCGCTGTGAACGAACGCTGCCAGCCTGGAATTGCGTATAAAAACACGCCGCATTGGAACGCGGATTCAAATTGCAGCTCAGCTCTTCCACGCTCCTCTCCACCGCAGCATGATTGCCTTCTTCAAGCTGCATCAGCATGGCTCGTCAGTCCGCGCCGAAATCATCGGCGGCGTGACCACCTTCATCACCATGGCCTACATCATGGTGGTAAATCCGGCGATCCTCTCCTTCGCTGGCATCCCCGTGGGCCCCGGCACCGTGGCCACCATTTTAACTGCGGCTGTGGGATGCCTGCTGATGGCCCTGATCGCCAACCGCCCCATCGCAGTCGCACCCTACATGGGGGAAAATGCCTTCATCGCCTTTGGTCTCGCGGCACTTGGTATTGGCTGGGAGCAGCGTCTCGGCGCAGTCTTCGTCAGCGGCGTTTTGTTCTTCATCATCACACTGCTCGGCATTCGCGGCTGGCTGGCGAATTCCGTGCCTGCGGGCTTGAAACACAGTTTCGCCGTCGGCATCGGTCTGTTCCTGGCCTTCATCGGCCTGTATGAAACCGGCATCGTCACCAGCTTTGTGACAGGCCTGCCGCCTCCCGCCTTGCCAATCGATGCGCACGGTCTGTTCCTCTCTCCTGCAGTCCCCGTCAAAATCGGCAATTTGCGCGATCCTCAGGTCATGCTCGCACTCGGCGGCTTCCTGCTCATGACCGTGCTCATGATTCGCAAAGTGCGCGGCGCACTGCTTATCGGCATCATTGTCACAGCATTGATCGGCGGCGCTCTCGGCTTCGGCCACATGCCCAAGGCCATCGCCGCGCTGCCCTTCACCGGTGAGTATGACTTGAGCCTCATCGCCTTCAAACTGGACGTCGCCAGCGTGCTCAAACTCAGCTTCCTTCCAGTGCTGCTCACCCTCTTCCTGATGAGTTTTCTAGATACCCTGGGCACACTCACCGGACTCGGTGCCGCGGCGGACCTGCTGGATGAAAAAGGCAACTTTCCCCAGGTGGAGAAGCCCATGCTCGTCGATGCGCTCACCTGCATGTTCAGCGGCCTCGTGGGCACTTCCACCAGCGGCGCCTACATCGAATCCGCCACCGGCATCAGCGCAGGCGCACGCACCGGCCTCGCCTCGTTCGTCACAGCAGCATTGTTTGCCCTCTCCCTATTTTTCATCCCCTTGATCGAGCCCTTGCAGCAGCTTCGCTTCGCCTACGGCCCCGCCTTGATCGCCGTGGGCGTTCTCATGACCGGCTCCGTGCGCCGCATTGACTTCGATGATCTCACTGAGTGGGTCCCCGCCTTCGTCACCATCGTGATGATGCTCTTCACCTACAACATCGCCAATGGTCTCACGGCCGGTTTGGTCGTGCATCCAGTTCTGAAACTGGCCTCAGGCCGCGCACGCGAACTGAACGCCGGCACCATTGTTCTCGCCTTGCTCTGCGCCGCTTATTATCTTTTCGGCCTGCCTCATTAACCATGCTTTCTCCCGCACTCTTTCTCAGCCTGCTTTTCGTCGCCAGTGTTCTTTACTGCTACACGCTGATGCGGCTCTCCCTGCGCCCTTGGGTGCGGGCCCGGGCTCAGCACTGGACGGAACGTGCACGCTGGCTGTGGCTGGCACGCAAGACACGCACCGCCCTTGTGATGAGTGTCATCGGTCTTGGTTTGATCTTGCGCCATGATCTGGCCGGCGATGTGCCTGATGTCGGCATGGTGCTGTTCTGTGCTCTGGGCGGTTTTTTCACCGCACAGTTTTTCATCGACCGCCTTGTTTGGCCCGGATTCACGCTGCGTCTGTGGCTGATGCAGACGTTGTGGATGCTGCTCCTCACTGCCGCCTGGCTTGGCGTCATCGTCTGGGCGACCATCTCCACCTCCGAAAATCTTGAATCGAGCGACTGGCTCAGGCTGGGTGTGGCGGACGTGCTGCTGGTCCTGATTTACTCCGGCGTCTGGTTGCGCGCCCTGCCTGGACTCGGTTCAAATCCGCACACCTCCCGTCTGCGGCAGATAGTCGACGAAGTCACCGTTGCATCCGGCGTGCCCCTCGTCCGTGCGTGGGTGATGGATGCCATCATGGCCAATGCTTTCGCCTTGATGTATATCCGCAGCATCATCGTGACCTCGCCAGCGATGAAGGTGCTGGACGATGCCGAACTGCGCACTCTCGTGCAGCATGAAATGGCGCATCTAAGCGAATCTCGCTCCGTGCTCTGTTCGAGAATGCTGGGCGGCCTGAGCTGGCTGGGTTTCGCATTCACCCGTCCCATCGTGCACCACTTCCAAATCGGTGGTGTGTTCTGGCTTTTTATCGGTGTTTGGCTGCTGCGAAAATTGGCCGCGAACACCGCCAAGCGCATGGAAAACCGCGCCGACTCCATGTCCGTCACGAATGAAGCCGAAGGCCCGGTCTACGCCCGTGCTCTTGAGAAGCTCTATCAAGCCAATCAGATGCCCGCAGTGATGACGAAACGATTGTCACACCCCGATCTCTACGATCGCATGACATCCGCCGGCCTCATCCCCGCCTACCCTCGCCCCGCTCCTCCCCCAAAGCGCCACTGGACCTTCTTCGCCGCCCTCATTCCAGCCGCCTTCTGGCTCGGCATAAAAATGGCCGACAAATTTTGACGGTCAGATCAGCGGCTCGGAAAAACCACCGTCAACAATCGTCAACCACGGTCAACAACCGTAAACTTCTTCAAGTGTCCCACTGGCTCCGCTGCACGCCGATGAAGGTCATGCCGAGGCCGACCAGCACATGCACAAACAGCACGAATCCAGCGATCCCGGGCCCGATCAGATCCGTGGAGGTCACCTGCTTCACCGCGTCATAAAAGGCCGTGCTCCGCATGCTGCTCAGGCTGCCGCTCCAGCTCCAGAAGGCGACCACCAGCGGCTGGACCCAGTTCTCCAGCCAGTTTGGCAGAGTGAGCACCGCACCTGAAAGCGGAAGCTGAAAGCCGACCAGGTAGATGCACAGGATCGTGGCCTTTTCCGGTGTCTTGCTCATGGCTGAGATGCCCAGACACACGCTCGTCATCGCCGCCGAGGCCAGCACCAGCAGCACCAGCTTCGTCACCAGATCTCCCGGCAGCCCTCCGGTCACCATGTCCACGAAGAATCCCATCCATAAACTCTGCGCCAGCACGAACATGCCCAGGAAGATCACCTTGCTGCCGATGTAGGCAAACGGGTGGAGCCCCCCAAGTTTTTCGCGCTCCAAAATCAGTCGTTCAGAGGCGATCTCTCTCGCCGCGTTGTTGCTCGCCATCAGGGTCACCAGCACCACCTGCAGCATGATGAGCCCGGACACCAGTCCGCCCGCCTTGAGCTGCTCCTCCTGGTGCTGCTTCATCTGCTGATACTCCTGCTGGATGTTGTCATCCTGATGCGTCGAGAGCGCGCGCAGCGGCTTGATGCCGTCCAGCGCAAAAATCACGACGAGCAGCGGAAAGCCCAGCAGCATGGCCAGGTGCAGCCAGACTTGCGCCTTGTCACGGCGGAAAATCGTCCAGCGCCGGCGCAGCAGCTCAAACAACTGCGTCATCATGGACGGCATTTCGACCGGCGGCAGATCCAGATGCTCAGACGCTTCGACGTGCTCAAGTTTTGCCACCGCACGCTCCTCACGCACGGTGGTCTTGGAGGGGCCGCTGCTTTTCTTGGCCTCCTTCTTCTCCTCCACTTCAGGCAGCACACGCGTGCCGTCGAATCCATGGCGCTTGTAATAGGTGTCACGGTGCTTTTCCCATGACTCATGCCAGTCCCCGGCCTTGCGCTCCGTGAGCTTGAGATAGACCTCTTCGGGGTGCTCGGCCGCAAAGTAATGCATCATCGCCTTCGGCGGGCCATGATAGGTCAGCACTCCCTGATACATCACCATCACGCTGTCATAGGCATCCAGACTCGCAAGGCTGTGCGTGACATTGACCACCACACGCTTCGGATGCCCGCGCGAAAGCACGCGCAGCAGATTGGTGATCTCGTTTTCTGATTTCGGGTCCAGTCCGCTCGTGACCTCATCACACAGCAGCAGGCAGGGATCGGTCACCAGCTCCAGCGCCAGCCCCAGACGGCGTTTCTGCCCTCCGGAAAGCACCTTCACCTGTCGGTCGGAGAGATGCGTCAAACCCGTCACCTCCAGAATGTGATCCAGCGCCGGGATGAAATCTTCCGTCTGTGACAGTTGCGTCCGCAGCACCATCGCACTGGCGATGCTCTCCTCCACCGTCAGCAGGTCATACGCCACGCTGAACTGCGGCACGTAACCCAGATCTCCAGGGTGCAGATCCTCCTCATCGCTCAGATTCATGCCATCCCACAGCAGTTCCCCCGATGTCTGCTGCTGAATGCCGGTGATCACTTTCAGCAAGGTCGTCTTGCCACAGCCAGACGGACCCACGATCGCCACCAGATGCCCGGGGGGAACATTGAAGCTCACTTCTCGGAGCAGGTGCAGCGTACTGTTCTCCGAGTCTTGCGGACCTTCGATATCAAGACAAACGTTGAGAGCTTTGAGCATACAGGTTAAATAGGTTTCTGACACTAGGCCGGGGAGTCCTGCTCTGGCGACGAAAAAATTCAATCCACCACCAAAATGCAACGCCGCAACAGACCGGGCCAGCGTCCCTCCTCCACTTCTTTTCGCTGGCTCTGGTGGCTGGCGGGTCTGATCCTCGTCAGCGGGGTGATACTCGTGCTCCTGGCTCCCACCCTCGTTACCAGTTACATCCGTGCCTATGTTCAGAAGGATGATTTCCGCCAGAAGGCCGAGGATGTGATTGCCGCACGCATCGACGGCAGCGCGCACATCGCTCCGATCACTTGGAACGATGACACCGCCAGCGTCACCGAACTGTCATTTTCCAATCCTGGCTGGAGCATGGAAGCAGGAGGCCTGCGTGCCGCCCTCGATTTCGGTGCCATCCGGCAGGGAAAATGGAGTATTCAGAATGCCGGAGCAGACGATCTCACGCTGCGCCACACCGACATCACGGAGAGTCCGCCCGCTGCAAACGCCGCCAAATTCGATGGCAGCAACGACGGGATCCCCGCCTTTCTGCGTCGCTACATCCCCACCCAGACGCGCATCAGCGGCTTCGAGGTGCATCGTTTCCTTTTTGAACAGGCAGGATGGAAGATTGCAGACTCCCAGCTCCGCCTGGGCGACTGGCACACCGGTGAAGTGTCCGTCTCCGCCAAATTGAACGGTGGTAAATTGCAGACCCCCATCCTCGCTCCTGAGCAAAAAGAGCCGCTCCAGTTTGACCTCACAAGAGCCACGCTGCGTGTTTCAGACAGCCAGTTTCAGATCAGTGACGCCGCCTTGCGTTGGAAGCAGGCTTCTGAGGCCACCCTGCGGGGTTCCGTGAAGTATGAAACCGGCGCATGGCAGATCTTCACCCATGTCAAAGCCGTCCCCATGGACGAATTTCTCGATGCCTGGTGGAAACAACGCCTCTCCGGCAAGATCGAAGGCGATCTCGAAATGGCCGGCGCACGCAATGCCCCCCCAGCATGGAAGGCAGATCTCTCACTCAAGGACGGCGCCCTCACCGGTCTGCCCATTCTCGATAAACTCGTGACCTACACGAACACCCACAGGTTCAAACGCCTCGTTCTCGATATCTGCAGCGCCTCCATTCGGCCTCAAGGCGACGCCCTGCGCATCGAAAAAATCATCGTGCAGTCCAATGGCCTCCTCCGCATCGAGGGCGCTCTCACCATTCGCGGTCGTGCTCTGGAGGGTGATTTCCTGCTCGGCGTCACTCCAGAGACTTTGAGCGGCATCCCCGGTGCCAACAGACGCGTCTTTGTGGATAGCAACCCGGCTGCGCCTCCCGGCCTGCAATGGACGCGGGTGCGCATCGTCGGCACGCTCGATGCCCCGATGGAAGACCTCAGCAGCCGCCTCATCGGTGCTGCCGGCATGTCCCTGCTCCTTGACACCCCCGGTGCCGTCGTCGGCCAGGGGGCTGAAACCCTGCTCAAACCCGTGCTTGGAGAAGACGCCGCCAAATTGCCCGGCAAAGTCATCAATGGAGCCAGTGGAGTCATCGAAAACGGCGTGAACGCCGGGACCGGCCTCCTCAAGAGTGTGCTCCCGATCTTTCCTGGAAAATGACGTGGTTGCACGGCAGGGATGTGCCGCTAGCATAGGTTCTTCCCATGTCCGCCTCCCCACCCATCTCCTTCGCCGCCCGTGAGTCGAAGCATGCCATTGAAGAAGGCATGCTGTTTGCCCCGAAATTCGACGAGCATGGCCTCATGCCCGCGATGGCTGTCGATGCCGAGAGCGGTGCCCCCCTGATGCTCGCCTACATGAACGAGCAGTCCCTCAAAATGACGCTGGAACTCGGTCAGGCCGTTTATTGGAGCCGCAGCCGCAACCAGCTCTGGCACAAAGGAGCCACCAGCGGCGAGTTTCAGGAGATCATCGACATCCGCACGGACTGTGACCAGGATGCGCTGGTCCTGCGTGTGAAACAGCACGGCGGCGGCTGCTGCCACACCAAACGTCCCACCTGCTTTTATCGCATCGTCAAAACAGCAGACGGCGAAGCCCTGCTGGAAGCAGCTGAATAAGCGGCCTCTTAACCGCCAACATCCTGCATAGCGATTTCCGAAACTCATTTCCGAGCAGCCGGCTGTCTCTTGTTCGGATGTGTTGGGCTTTGGTGGGGAGCTTAAATTTTTTCATAGCCTTTCTGACTCATAGCATCGCGCTGGCACAAAGCGGATCCCCTCTCCCCACCGATGATATGGCAATGGCCAAGACGAACTTGGGGGAGAGGTAAGGGTGAGGGGGCGGCCTATCCTGGTGAAGAATGTAAGTGTCTCCTCACCCCCGCCCCGTTGAATTCGTCAATTTGCCTTACGGCGGTCTTCGACCCGCTGAGCACCGGTTCTCCGATGCAAAAGTTCCTTGCTTGTCGTGTGTCAGGCGGAGAGAGGGAGAGCCGCATGGGCTGCCCTTTTGTTATCGGGTACACACTGATTTAAAATGCTTGAGTGCCCAGCCCTGCCTCATACTGGCTGAGCAAGCGTTCATGGAGTGAAGGCTGGTCCTCCAAGCGCCGCCGAACGTCCCCGGCACCCGGGCCGGAAACCAGTTTCCGAATTCGCTACAACAGCCAGTTGAAACCCCATCTGGAATCTTTGCGGCGGCGCTCAGTCAGGAGAGGGATCATCTTGATCCCTCGGAGCTGCGCTTCGCCCATCTCTTTCAAGCGTGGGCAAGATGCCTCTCTGGTTCTCCACGCCAGCTCTCTCGAAACCTCACTATCGAGGTCTTTCAACAAGCCTTTGGCTTGTCAGCACCTTAGCGGCTGCCAGGAACCATCCCGCCGTATTTGGCGTTGCCTTCCCAGGACCGTGGGCGGTTCCATGGCAGGCTGCTGTACCCGCTGGAATCCGGTCCCACTACTTTCTTGCGCTTCGGTTCATCCGAGGCACAGGAAGAAAGGGAGCATGCGGCGGTGATTGCCAAAAGCAGAAGGCTGACCAGTCGTGTCTTCATGAGATCCTACCTATGCACTCAGCAAATCAGTTTTGCACCAAGTTTTCGAGGATGACACGATCTCCTGGCATGATCACCTGACCGTTCACGACTGCATCCGGCACGATGGCGGCCATCGAATTTTTGCCATCAACCGTCATGATGCTGATCTTGCCGACGGTCTGTGCGCCACGGGTGACAATCAATTTGGTCTGCTCGGTGAGACCCGTCATCTTGCCAGCATCAATGATCACAAAGCCCCAGTCATAGTTCACGGCGATGACGCGGGAGCTCAGGCTGTTGCGCTCAAAGTTTTTGCGACGGTCCTCAATTTTGTGCACCACTTCATCCAAGCGCTTTTGGATGCCGACCACTTTCTCCTCCTCAGCGACCACCTCTTTCTTCTTGAGTTCGGCCTGCGCTTCAAAGTCGAGCTTTTCCTTCTTCAGCTTTTGGATGCCTTCCACCATCGTCTCAGGTTTCATGCCCTGCGGAAGATTGATGAGGAGTTCGTCCTGTTCCTTCTTCTTTTTCTCTTTCACCGCAAACTCTTCCTGCGTGCGCGTGATTTCTTCCGTGGTTTGGGCCAGCTTGTTCTTCTGCGCCTTGAGCTTCTCTGCCTCGACATCCAGGTCCCCCTGCACGCGGGCGATGTCTGCCACCAGCTTGGGCACTTCACCCGAACCTGGGCGCAGCAGCTTGTCTTGGGCGCTCTTCTGAGTCGAAATACTGGCGTTAATCCCCGCAACTTTGGTGCGTACGTCGGCAAACTCACGCCCGTTTTGGTAGGCGAAGAAGCTGGCTACAAGGATCACCACTGCGCTAAGGATGAAAAGAACTTTGGTCATGGGAAAAGGGGAGCTGGGAAAGGTATCAGGCGACTAACGGATGTCTGCGATCACTTGGCGGCCGGTGGTGCTGTACCAAAGGGGTCCGCTGTGCTTGGTGCTGGCGTGGCACCTCCGGCTGGAGGTGCCGCAGGTGGGGCTGTGCCAAATGGATCAGCACCCATGGCGGGAGCTGCAGGTGCCGCTGGCGCCGGGGCTCCAAACGGATCAGCACCCATGGCGGGAGCTGCGGCAGGAGCTGGCGCTGGCGCACCAAAAGGATCAGTACCCATCGCTGCACCTGCTGCAGGAGGAGTGGCGGCTGGGGCAGCGCCTGCGGCTCCAGTTGCTGTGGCGGCGGCTCCATCAGGCGTCTTGGTTGCAGCGGTCTTGGCGCTCTGCTCAGCAGCAGCCACCACAAGATCACCCGAGCGAATGTGCTCGCCTTCTGCAAGGCTGCCTTTGACCAGATCGGCCACGGAGGAATTCTGCTCCACATCACGCACCCGCAGCTTGGCGACCACGTCCTTGCCGCGTTTCACCTCGAGATCCGCATTGGCAAAAACACCACCACCATTGCCCTTGTTGAGCACCACAAAGCCCCAGTCAGTATAAGAATAGGCGACTTTGGCGGTGAAATCATCGTCCACAATGCCGCGCCGGCCACGGGCTTCGCGTTCCTCAGCCTCTTTGGCTGCATTGGTCAGGCTGGTGATTCTCTCCTGTGCGGCAGCCAGATGCTGGGTCTGGTTGGCCAGTGCCGACTCAGCTTCAGCGCGTTGTTTTTTGATGTCATCAATCTGGGCCAGCAGCGCCTTGATGTCGCCAGCTTCATCAATCAGCTTTTGATTCTGCGCCACCACCTTGGCAGTTTGCTCCAGATTGGTCTTCACCGCAGCCAGTTCCTGCTCAGCAGTTTGCACCTTGGCGGCAAAGTCTGCCACGGAAGTTTTCGTGGTTTCGAGCTCCTGAGTGGCCATGTCGCGCTGCGTCTCACGGCTCTTTTTCGCCTCTTCAGCTTTGGTGATGTGGGCCGTCATGGCTGCCAGGTTCTCATTGGCGAAACCCTCGCGTTTACGCTCCTCCACGAGCAGTTTTTGGTTTGCCCATGCAAAATAGCAGGCGGTGCCCAGACAGACGGCAGAGAGAGCGGATAGAATTTTCCAGACCATACGAAAAGCTTAATTTGAGAATTTAAAGACTAATTTTTACCGGAACCACCGGGTTTCGACAACACCAATTTTCACCCATTTTGTCTTTAGGCTGGAATCTTGCTTGTGCCCGATGAACCCAGCGGCTAGAACACCAGCGTCAGGGACCGCGGATGTTCAGCTTGCGAACCCCGCCAGGTCCTGACGGAAGCAACGGCAGCCTGCCTGTCCATGTCGCGGTTCCCTGGCACTCTTATACAATTCATTGCGGTCACCCTTCCTCAATGCCGGTCAAATCCGTCCGAATTCGCTGATTCAGCGCTTCGATCTCCGCTTGAGACACTCCGTCTCCCCTCCAAGCCAGCGTCACTGTAATAAGCCCGGCGTAGTCAGAGACAAAGATACCCAGCCCTGGCGGCGTACTGACGCTCGGAATAGTGCAGATGTTTTGCACCGCAGCTCCCGCAAATTCCGTCCGGCCCGTTAGAAAGGAGCCGGTATGCGAATGAAACAGGCTGCAGATCTGCCCCATGTTCGTCCAGCGTACCATAGGGATAAATGTGCTCAGCGGCAATTGGGCTGCCAGTGTCGTCAGCGCCTCTGAGGCCTGCTGCCTCCCCTCCCGCATCGACTCACGATACTTTTCCAGCACATGAGCGACCGCCTCATCCACGGTACCCAGCGCCCCGGCATCCAGAAACAGCGGCATTGCCCCCATGTGGTTGCCGAAAATCAGCTCCCGGCTCCTGCCCCGCAGTTGTATCGGCAGATGCAGGTGGATCTCAGGGCTGCTCCAGCCACGCTGTTCATGCAGCAGCCGCAAGGCACGTGCCGCGATGGCCGCATAAAACGGCATTTGCAAAAAATCGCCGCACAGCACCCGCAGCCGTGCCATGGCCTTCGCCGACTCCTCCTTGGAAAGTTCGATCAGCCGGTATTCAGGCCGTCCGCCGGTGGGCATCCCCTTCACCCAGGCGGATAGACATCCGGCAGAGGTCATCTCATGCAGCCTGTCCGTCAGCGGTTTCGCCCTCTTATACACACGGGCCATGCTTTCACGCGGGGGCATTACCAGCGGTGGCGGCCCCGCTTCACACGCTCCCACTGCCAGCTTTTCCAGCAGCAGATTGATCCCCGTTCCGTCCAGCAGCGCATGCCGCCAGGTCAGGAGGATCACATGCCCGCCGTCAGCACCCCAGGGAAAAACCTCCATCCATAAAGGAGTGGTCAGTGCTCCGCTGCTGCTTCTGCCCTGCAACCGTTCTTGAATAACCTCTTCGCCAGGGGGGAGTGGTTGCACCCCATGCCAGCAGATGGGCGGTGCAGTAATACTACCATGCGTCTCCCAGACCCACCGCCAGCAGCGCCATTGCCGCTTAAGTCGCGCCCCCAGCATCGGGTGCTGCGCATGGATCTGTTCCCACGCCTGCGTCAAAGGTTGCGCGTCCGGTCTGCCCTCCAGCCACAGCACCGTCACCCCCCAGTGCGTACCCTGCCCGCTTCGGCGCATGAACGCCTCAAGCCCCGCGAGGAAAAAATCAACCGTGGTGGCAGGCAGGATCGGCATCAGGCGGCTAGGCGGCGTTTTTCTCCCAAAAAGCCCGCCAGCGCACTGGCCGTGGCAAAGCGCTCCCGTGTCATCTCCGCCGGATTGATCGTTAGCCGGAAACGTTCCTCGATCAGCAGCAGCAGCTGCATCATCGCCATGGAGTCCAGCCCCATGGAAAACAGGTCCGTGTCAGGCGTGAGGGCCTCCTGCGGTTCCAGGATGTGTTCGGAGGTGAGCAGTTCGATCACTGCGGCGGGACTGATGGGCACTTCGGGCATTCCTTGCAGAGAGAGCCTGCTTCACGGGCGGCGTCAAGAACCCCCTGCATGCGTATTTTGCCTTCAGTAGAGAGTTGCACAACGCCATCCCTCCGCCACCATGCGCCCCCCTATGAACAAGCTGGACGAAATCATCGCCCACAAGCACACCGAACTGCAACGCCTGCTGCCACGCGCTGAAAAGCTCCGTGCCGCCGCCGCCCTGCGCAATGACGTCCGCTCCTTTTACGATGCCCTCCGCGCAGACCCCACGCGCCTCAGCATCATCGCCGAGGTCAAACGTGCCTCACCCTCCGTCGGCACCATCGCAGCTGACTTTGACCCCCTGACCATCGCCCGTGGCTACGAAAAAGCCGGAGCCAGCGCCATCTCCGTCCTCACCGACGAAAAATACTTCCAAGGCCGCTTGGAATACCTCACGCTCATTCGCGAGCAGCTCGACATCCCCTGTCTGCGCAAAGACTTCATCATTCACGAGGCGCAGATCTTTGAAGCCGTCGTCGCCGGGGCCGATGCCATCCTCCTCATCGTCGCCGCTCTCGACCAGCCCACCCTCGAGCATCTCCTCGAAGTCGCCCACACCTTCCAGCTCGATGCCTTGGTCGAAGTTCACAATCTCCCCGAGCTCGAACGCGCCCTCGCCACCGACGCCCGCATCATCGGTGTGAACAATCGCAACCTGAAGTCCTTCACCGTCGACCTCGCCACCACCGAGGAACTCGCCGAAGAAATCCCCGACGACATCGTCCTCGTCTCCGAAAGTGGCATCAAGACCCCCGCCGATGCCCTCCGCCTTGCCGAAGCAGGTGCCAATGCGCTCCTCATCGGCGAAACCCTCATGCGCAGCCAGAACATCCTCGTCGACCTGCCGCAGTTTCGTGCCTCCACAGATCTGCAAGGCTAAGCCTTCGCCAACTGCGCCGCCAGCTCCGCGATCAAACTCGTCAGCGTTGTCAGCTCCTTGCTCGCCTCCTGCTTCGGCAGCACCAGCAACAGCTCCGTTGTCGGCACCGGCGCGGCCAGCGGCACAAACACACATCCTCCATGCGGCATCTTGCTCGCATGCCCGGGAATCAGCGCCACCCCGCCCAGGGTCGTCACCGTCCCCAGCATCATCGAGAGTGAATCCACCTCGCTCACAATCTGCGGATCAAATCCCGCCTGCTCACAAATCGAGCGCAAAAACTCCCGCCGCCCTGGGAAAGACGTGTCAGAAAGCGACACCCAGCGCTCATTCTTCAGCTCCGCGAGCTTGATCGTCTTCTTCTTCGCCAGCGCATGATCCTCGGGCAGCAGCGCCGCCATTTTATGCCGTGACAACGTCCGCGTGTTGAAAAAGGTACGGTCGCTCTCAGAGATGTTCCCCAGGATCGCCGCATCCAGCTCATGGTTCCGCAGGCGGTCCAGCTGCGCACGCGGCGGCAGTTCAAACAAGCTCACCTGCGCCTTCGGATGCCGCTGCCGGAACTCACGCACAGCAGGCACCACCAGATCATCCAGAAACGGCGCCAGAAATCCCAGCCGCAGCGTCCGCCGCGCCTTGCCATACTGCTCGCGCAGCTGCTGCGCACTCGTCTCCGCATCACACACGATCTGCCGCGCCTTCGGCAGAAAAAAACGTCCCGCCTCAGTCAGATAAATACGCTTCCGAATGCGGTCAAACAATGCCACCCCCAGCTCCGCCTCCAGCACGCCGATCTGTCGGCTCAGCGCAGGCTGCGTCACATGCAGTCGCTTCGCCGCGGCAGAAATGCTCAAATCCTCGGCGGCGGCGATGAAGTAACGAAGCTGGTGAAATTCCACCCCGGATCAGACCACACACCCGCGCTCTGCGCAAATCGTCCGCACTTCCGCAAGGCGGCCTTTTGGCGAACGTAGGTGGCTTGCGCGCATCTTATGGACTCACCGCTTTTTCGTCCCTCAATGGACCGCCGGGCCTTTCTCACGGCCTCGACGCTGGGTCTGGCATCCCTGCGTTTCGGGCCTGCTCTCAGAGCTTCCACCGGCCCCGGAGTTCCCGCCGCCACCCTCGCAAAGCCGGCGAAATCCACCGTCCTCTTCTTCCTCTGCGGCGGTGCCTCCCACATCGACATGTGGGACATGAAGCCCGAAGCCCCTCTGGAATTTCGCGGCGAGTTCAAACCCATCCGCACCACCGGCGCAGACATCCGTCTCTGCGAGCACCTTCCTCTGCTCTCCAAACAAGCGCACAACTTCGCACTCGTGCACGGCGTCACGGATGGCGGTCGCGCCACGGGCGATCACCACGCCGGTTATTATTACAACCTCACCGGCCACGCCCCCGATCCTACCTTCAAGCAGCAGGGCAACGACCGCCGCCCCTATCCCGAAGACTGGCCCTACATGGGCAGTGTTGTCGGCATGAAGCGTCCCCAGCACCCGTCGCTGCCGCAGATCATCTCCCTCCCGCACAAGCCCAGCAAGCTGCCCTTCACCCGCCCCGGCCAGTTCGCCGGACGCATCGGCATGGAGCACGATCCCTTCTATCTCAGCGGCAGCTTCGACGAACCCCTGAACTTCAGCGCTCCCACCATCTCCATGTCCGGCACCATGACCGCCGCACGCATGCAAGATCGCCACGCCCTGCTGAACGCCATGAATCAAGCCCGGCGCGAGCTCGATCACGAAGCCGCCGTTCAAAACTACGTCAAACAGCAGGAGCGTGCCTTTGACCTCCTCTCCTCCAGCGGCACCTCAAACGCCTTCGACATCAAGTCAGAGCCCGACAAACTGAGCGAACGCTACGGCCACACCATCAACGGCACCAGCCTCCTCATGGCACGTCGCCTCGTCGAGGCCGGCGTCCCCTTCGTTACCGTCTTCTGGAAGGAAGACGAAAGCATTGCCAAAAAATGCAAAAGCGCCGGCGCCTGGGACACCCACGGCGACAACTTCAACTGCCTGAGAAAGTACCTCCTCCCGCAGTTTGATCAGGCCTTTTCCGCCTTCATGGAAGACATGTCAGCCCGCGGCCTCCTCGATGAAACACTCGTCCTCGTCACCAGTGAAATGGGCCGCATGCCCAAAGTCGGAGATCGCCGCTCCGGCGGCACCCTCGGTGCCGGCCGCGATCACTGGACCTCCTGCATGAGCGTCCTCATGGCCGGCGCTGGTATACGCGGCGGCCAGGTCGTCGGCGAAACCGACGCCCGTGCCGAACTCCCCAAAGACCGCCCTATCTACCCCGAGGACATCACCAAGACCGTCTATTACGCCATGGGCATCCAGGACCTCGAAGCCAAAGACAAGCTCGGCCGTGCCTACAACCTCCTCGACGAAGGCAAGCCCCTCACCGAACTCTTCGGCTGATCGTTTTTCTTTATGCATCGCACTCTCCTTGCCGTCCTCTTTTTGTCCTTAACGGTTCAAGCCGAGGACTGGCCCCAGTTCCGCGGTGCCAATGGCACCGGAGTTTCCCCCTCCAAAAATCTCCCCCAAGACTTCTCCGCCGAAAAAAACATCGCGTGGAAAGCCAAGATTGGCGACGGCATCGGCTCCCCCATCATCAAAAACGGCCGCGTCCTCACCACCGCCATGCTCGGAGATCAAAAACTCGGCGTCTTCAGCTTTGACGCCACCAGCGGCAAGCAACTCTGGCGCAGCGATTTCGACACCGGCACCCTCCCGCGCATCACCCCGCCAAACAGCCACGCCTCCTCCACTCCCGCCACCGATGGCGAACGCGTCTATGTTTATTTCAGCACCATCGGCCTCCTCGCCTTCGACTTCGCCACCGGCAAAGAAGTCTGGCGTCACTCCATGCCCCGTCCTGCCTACTTGATGGACTGGGGCGCCGCCTCCTCGCCCATTGTTTACAACGACACCGTCATCTTCTGTCAGGACGACGACCTCGCTCCCTTCGTCGTCGCCGTGGATGCCAAAACCGGCAAAGAAAAATGGAAGACGCTGCGCAAAGAAATGCTCGCCGGTTATTCGCTGCCTGTCCTCTGCGAGGCCAATGGCCGCACCGATCTCGTCATCGCCGGCAGCGGCAAATTGAAAGGCTACGATCCCGCCACCGGCAAAGAAATCTGGACCTGCAACACCCTCCTCCGCACCATCATGACCTCACCCGTCGTGCATGACGGCGTCATCTACGTCGCCGTTCAAAGCTACGGCGATTCCACCCGCACCTTGAAGCACGCCCTGCTCGAATGGCTCGATACCAACCAGGACAAAATCCTCTCCCGTGAGGAAACCCCAAAAGAGTTCCACGAGCGCTTCGATGCCTCTGACAAAAATCACGACAAAGTCATCGGCCCCGAGGAGATCGACACCGCCTTCCAGTCCCCTGACAACATGGCCGCAGGCGGCAACATCATCCAGGCCATCAAAGGCGGCGGCACGGGCGATGTCACCAAGACCCACGTCCTCTGGAACATCGATCCCAAGACCCCCTCAAACCTCTCTTCTCCCCTCTTCTTCAACGACCGCATCTACGTCGTCAAAAGCGGCGGCATGTCGAGCTGCTACGACGCCAAGAACGGCAAAACCCTCTGGGACCGCAGCCGCCTCGGCAATTTCGGCGACTACTTTGCCTCCCCCATTGCTGCCGCTGGCAAAGTCTACATCGCCGCCAAAAACGGCTTCATCGTCGAACTCGAAGACGCGCCGCAGCTCAAAGTCCTCGCCAAGCACGACATGGGCGAAGAAATCATCGCCACCCCCGCCATCGCTGACGGCCGCCTCTTCGTCCGCACCCGCGAAAGCCTCCTCTGCGTCTCCGCCACCACCTCCGCACCTGCGCTCGCAGTCGCAGGGAAGGGGACCACCCCGTCAGACACCATCGAACTCATCACCGCCCAGCCCCCGCATGGTTCACGTGTCTGGAATGGCTACACCGGCAACGCCATGGGCCAGGAGTCATGGACCCAGGAAGAACTCGAACAACTCCTCAAGCGCCTCCAAAAAATAAAATACACCGCCATCGCCATTCCCGCCAAAATCGAGCCCTTCACACCCATCCGCGTCGATGGCGACACCGGCGGCCGCAAAGCCTTCCACGGTGCGTCCACCTTCGGCAATCCCGACGTCGCAGCCATCACCACTCGCTTTCGCGAACACGCCGGCAAACTCGGTTTTGAAATCATCGCCGCCGAACCCGTGGCCGTTTCCGTCCTGCCCAAAAACGACTTCGCCAGCGAAAAGGCCCTCAGCGATTTCGTCACTCCCATGTGCGGTGAAGGCGTCGCCGAGCGCATGTGGCTCGGTTTCCAGGCCATCGACAAAGCCTCGCAGCTCATCGCCAAAAACGATCCCAAGCTCGGCATCCCTGCAAACGACATGCTGCTGCGCCATCTGAACTCCAAGAAAAGCCTGCCCGACTGGCTCACCGAAGCCAAAACGTTCTACGCCACCGCCATGAACGAAATGTACCGCGCCAACACTCGCGCCCGCGAAGGCTCGCGCACGTTCACACTCTACAACGCCAAGCGCCTCGAATTCACCTTCCACTACATCAGCGCCATCGAGTCCCTCTACAAATCCCACGACGCCGCCACACGCGCCGAATCCCTCGAAGCCGCCATGGACAGCATCTACAACGCTCTCAATTCCTGGTCCGACGTCGCCCGCGACTCCAGTGATCGCGGCGCCATCGCCCTCCTCAACGAGTACGGCTATCGTCCGCTCGTAAAGGTCGTCAAAGGCCGCGAGTAGTCTTCAGGGTTGATTACCTCAGGGCATGAACTTGTGAAGCAGGAAGCATTGGAGGAATGACCATCACGGCGCGAGTAAAGCGTCGTTATGAAACTCAATCTTCGCCTCTCCAACGAACGCGGCCATGCCAACCACGGCTGGCTCGACAGCTACCACACCTTCAGCTTTGCCGACTACTACGATCCGGCGCACATGGGCTTCCGCAGCCTGCGTGTGATCAATCAGGACGTCATCGCCGGCGGCGCAGGTTTCCCCACCCATCCGCATCGCGACATGGAAATCTTCAGCTACATCCTCTACGGCGCTCTCGCGCACAAGGATAGCATGGGCACCGCCCGCACCCTTCTCCCCGGTCAGATCCAGCTCATGAGCGCCGGCAGCGGCGTCACCCACAGCGAGTTCAATCCCTCCAAGACTGAACCCGGCAGCCTCCTCCAGATCTGGATTCGCCCGCGTCAAAACGGCCTCAAACCCAGCTACACCGAGTGGCACCCCAAGCCCGAGCATGAGACCGCCGAGAAAGTCCTCGTCATCTCCTCCGACGGCCGCGAAGGCTCCGCAACCATCCATCAAGACGCCGACATCTACCGCGTGCGCCTTGAAGCCGGCAAATCCACCACCCACGAAGTCACCGTCGGTCGTGGCGCCTGGCTCCAGCTCATCAAAGGCACCCTCACCGTCAACGGCACCACCCTCAATCCCGGCGACGCCGTTAGCACAGACGACACCGGCACCCTCACCCTCACCGCCACCCAAGATGCCGAAGCCCTCCTCTTCGACCTCGCCTAATCCCAACCCAACAACAGTAAACCACCGTCAACTCCCCATATGAAACACATCCCTACCATCGCTCGCCTCCTCCTTGGCCTCATCTTCACCGTCTTCGGTGCCAACATGTGGCTCCACTTCATCCCGATTCCTCCCCCTCCCGAAGGTCCTGCCGCCAACTTCATGTTCGCCATTTATGGCAGCGGCTACCTCACCGTGGTGAAGGTCTTGGAAGTCACTGGCGGTCTCCTGCTCCTCAGCGGCCGCTTCACAAACCTCGCCCTCACCCTCGTCGGCCCAGTCGTGGTAAACATCGCCCTCTACCACTTCTTCCTCGTCAAAGGCGGCTATGAAATGCCAGTCGTCCTCGGAGTCCTCTCCCTCGTCGCCCTCTCAGGCCGCAAAGACTACCTCAGCACCCTCTTCGCCGCCAAATAAGGCACCCCCACGCGGGCCGGATTCGTCAATGAGTCCGGCCCGCTTCCATCAATCATCTCCACCCGGCCCCGGAACACCTCCGCGGGTTCGCGAGCGTCCACCAGTGAAGTGGTCCGCACTCTCCGAGTGCGGTTCTGGGCAGCCGCATCACCAAAATCCAACGAAGAACCTTCCAGTCCATTTTCAGCGCCAGCCCTCAGCCCACAAAATCTCCCACCCCTCGCAGCCCTCCCCTCCGAAAAACAACTGCCAACAACCGCAAACTTCTCCCCTCCAGCCCATGTCCGCCCCCATCCATCCCGCCGTCCGCATCGGCCACGTCCACCTCAAGGTGGCGGACTTGGAGCGCGCCCTCGCCTTCTACTGCGGCGTCCTCGGGTTCGAACTCACCCAACGCTACGGAACCCAGGCCGCGTTCGTCTCCGCCGGCGGTTATCATCACCACATCGGCCTCAACACCTGGGAAAGCCGTGGTGGCAAAGCTCCCCCACGCGGCACCACCGGCCTCTTTCACGTCGCCCTTCTCTATCCCGACCGCGCCTCTCTGGCCGATGCCCTGCGCCGCCTCATCAAAAACAAAATCCCCCTCGACGGCGCCTCCGATCACGGCGTCAGCGAAGCCCTCTACCTTCACGATCCCGATGGCAATGGCATCGAACTCTACGTTGATCGCGATCCTTCACAGTGGCCGCGCGACGCCAAAGGCGAGCTCACCATGACCACCGAACATCTCGATCTCGACGCCCTTCTCGCGGAAGCCCCATCACAGCCATGAAAACGCTCTCCATCGCCGAACTCCAGGCGCAGAAAGTCACCGCCACCCTCATCCACGTCCTGCCTGAGGAGCACTTCGACTGCGCTCACCTGCCAGGCGCCATCAATGCCTGCGTCTATGAAACCATCTTTCCCTCCAAGGTGGCTGAACTCATCCCCGACAAATCCGCGCCCTTAATCGTCTACGGCGCAGGCGGCGATTCATTGGACGCCACCACCGCCGCCGAAAAACTGACCAAGGCCGGCTACATCCACGTCACCGTTTTCCCCGGCGGCATCGCCGAGTGGAAACAAAACAATCTCCCACTCGAAGGAACCCACGCCGATGTCTCCTCCGCCACTCCTCACGGCCACTACGAACTCGACACCGAAACCAGCGTCGTGCGCTGGACCGGCCGCAATCTCTTCAATCATCATCAAGGCACCCTGAAGCTCTCCGGCGGCCACATCGAAGTACAAAACGGCGTCCTGCATTCCGCCCGTTTCACCCTCGACATGAACAGCATTGCTTGTGAGGATCTCGTGGACACCGCCTACAATGCCATGCTCATCCGCCACTTGCGCGATGACGACTTCTTCGCCGTCGACCGCTTTCCCACCGCCGAGTTCATCTGCGATCGCGCAGCTCCTCTCCCATCCTGCACCCCCGGCACACCAAACTACACCCTGCATGGCACCATCAGTCTGCGCGGCGTCACACAGCCTCTCAGCTTCCCCGCAGTCATCGCCGCTGCAGACACAGATCATCTCACCGGTCAGGCACAGTTTGAGCTCGACCGCACCCAGTTCGGCAGCCACTACGGCTCCGGCAAGCTCTTCGCCTTCCTCGGCAAACACGTCGTCAACGATCACGTCCACCTCCACATCAAACTCCACGCAAAACGCGCATAACTTAAAACTTTAAACCTTTAACTTTAAACTTCCCCACCCATGAACACCCTCGAAGCCATCGCCGCCCGCCGCGCCATCAAACACTACGATCCTGCCCACCGCATGACCGAATCTGAAATTCATCAGCTTCTCGAAGCCGCCATGCAGTCCCCTACCGCCTTCAACATCCAAAACTGGCGCTTTGTCACCGTGCTCGATCCTGAAGTGCGCAAACAAATTCGCGCCTCCGCCTGGGATCAGGCTCAGGTCACCGATGCCTCCCTCCTCATCGTCATGTGCGCTGACAAAGACGCATGGAAAAAAGAGCCCGGCCGTTATTGGAAAAACGCAGCCCAGCCCGTGCAGGACTTCCTCGTCCCCGCCATCGGCCAGTATTATTCAGGCCGCGATCAGGTCCAGCGCGACGAATGCATGCGCTCCTGCGGCCTCGCCGGCATGACCATCATGCTCGCGGCCAAAGCCATGGGCTACGACACCTCCCCCATGGATGGCTTCGACTTCGACGCCGTCGGCAAAATCATCAATCTCCCCGAAGACCACGTCATCTCCTTCATGATCGCCGTCGGCAAAGGCACCCAGCCCCCATGGCCCAAAGGCGGACAGCTCTCCTACGACGAAGTCGTCATCCGCGACCAGTTTCGTTGAAACCCACACCTTGGGCGTGAGAGGCCTCAGCCCAGAAGTACGACAGACACTCCTGTCTGTCGGCCAGCGCTTCCCGATTTCCCCAGGCCCACGGACAATATTCATCCCACTTAACGGAGTTCCCTGATCTCCAGTCCGTGCCGGTCTTGAAGGCCAACGGCCTTCCGTAGTTCAGCCCAGGGTTCGCCGAGCCTCAGCGAGGCAACCCTGGGTCTCTACCACGCCACCGGAAAGCAAACCCAGCATCTCGCCGCACCCAAACTTCACCAGCAGCGTCCTCCACACGCCCCGCCTCGCACCATAGCAGCGTCGGACGATTCTCCCATCCCGGCATGTCACTCGGCCGCATCACCACTTGTGAGCATCTGCCGATTGCACGAGTTTCACCCCACCATGAAAATCGCCATCGGCTCCGACCATGCCGGCTACCTCTACAAGCAGGCCATCCTCCAGCACCTCCTTGCCGCCGGTCATGAAGTGGAAGACTTCGGCACCCATTCCGAGGCTCCCGTCGATTATCCCCACTTCATCCGCCCCGTGGCCGAAGCCGTCGCTGCGCGCCGGTTTGAGCGCGGCATCGTCCTCGGCGGCTCCGGCAATGGCGAAGCCATCACCGCCAATCGCGTGCGCGGCATCCGCTGCGGTCTCTGTTGGAATCTAGAATCCGCCCGCCTCACCCGCCTCCACAACGACGCCAACATTCTCTCCCTCGGCGAGCGCATGATCGACCTCCCCACCGCCCTCCAAATCGTGGACATCTTCCTCACCACCCCCTTCGAAGGCGGCCGCCACCTCGCACGCATTCAGCAGCTTGATGAATAAAACACCAAGCATGAATGGCACTCGGTTAAGGCGTGATGTTCTTCAGTGTTTCACCCATGTCCCGCACCCTGCATCTCCTCGGCTGAATGATACCTTTTGCCACTCCGCTCCGCAGTACCTCAGCCCCAAAGGGGCTGCGTATCATAGCGAAGGGTTGCCGAGCCTTAGCGAGGCTACCCTGGTACATAATCCAGTCACCGGGAAGCAAACCCAGCACGCTTCCACACCCCATGCCGACCAGCAGCGTCTGCAATGAGCCCCGCCGCACGGAAGCCGCGCTCGGACAACGCCTCAGATCCAAGCCTCACGCTCAACTTCGCTAACCAAGTGTCATTCCCACCCCGCACCTCCCGCTGGACCGCCATCATCCCATGGCTCTTCGTCCTCCTCTGGAGCAGCGGCTTCATCGGCTCAAAGCTCGGCATCCCTTACGCCGAGCCCTTCACCTTCCTGACCCTGCGCTACTGCATCGTCCTCGCGATCCTGATCCCCATCGCCCTGCTCACACGTGCCCCATGGCCGCAGGGAAAAGCACAGCTCGCCCACGTCGCCTTCGCCGGCCTCATGATCCACGCCCTCTATCTCAGCGGCTGCGTCTGGTCCCTGCGCCTCGGCCTTCCAGCAGGCATCCTCAGCTTGATCGTCTCCTTGCAGCCCCTCTTCACCGCAGCCTTCGCAGGCGTGGCCCTTGGTGAGCGCGTGCTGCCTCGCCAGTGGTCAGGCCTCGCGCTGGGTTTCATCGGCACTGCACTCGTGGTGGCGCACAAAACCGGCAGCGGCCTCACCTTCCTCATGACCCTGCCTGCCATTGCCGCGCTCGTCGGCATCACCGTAGGCACCATGTGGCAGAAGCGTCATTGCCCCGCCTTCGATCTCCGCACCAGTACCGTCGTGCAATACGCCGCCAGTCTCCTCATCACCGCCGTCCTCGCCGTCACCACCGAGACCATGCAGATCCAGTGGAGCGGCCAGTTTGTTTTCGCACTCCTGTGGGTCGCCCTCGTGCTTTCCATCGGCGCCATCAGCCTCCTCAATCACCTCATCCGCAGCGGCACCGCTGTAAACGTCGCCAGCCTCTTCTACACCGTCCCAGCCGTCACCGCCCTCATGGCCTGGGCCATCTTTGGCGAAACCCTCACCGGCCTCTCCCTCATCGGCATGGCCGTCGCCGTCCTCGGTGTCTGGCTCGCTCGCGCCCGCTAACCCATCAAAGTCGCAATACAAAGCTCGCTACGCGGCCCTCTTCCGCTCCGTCTCGGTTGCATCGTCCTCGTCCTCCTACTCGAACTCGTCCTCGATCCCATCACTCCTTTTCACCCCGGCGCTCAGCATTCACTTCAATCTTCCTCCTCTTCATCGGCACATGCACTGACACCGGAGCGCACCCCCCTTCAGTGTCACTTCCGTGAGTTGAATTCCGGCCATCCTGCTTTACCTCGCTCCGTCATGAAACTCCTCCTCTGCTTCATCGTCGCCTCCTGTCTCGTTCCGGCTCTCCGTGCCGACGATCCCAAAACTCCGCCGCCCCCGGAACTCAAGGCTGTCGCGGAGACTTTGGTCAATGCCATCAAGTCAAAAGACGACGTGGCTCTCGCCACCTGCTGGCACTCGCCCGAAGTCATGGCAAAACTCAAAGCGGACGAGGCCCTCGCCGCCTCCGGCACCTCTCCCACCGAGATCAATGTGGACAAGGAACGCGAGAAAGAACTGAAACGCCGCGAGAAGGACATGCTCCGCAACAAGCAGCGCATCGATGAAATCCGCGCCCTCATCACCAAACACTTTGGCAATCTGGACGGACTGAAACTCGTGGAGCTTGAAGTCGATCCCGATGACGATGCCGCCGATCCCGAAGCCGCCTTTGACGAAGTGGACATCCATCTCCTCGCCGCAGACGGCACCAAGCTCCGCATCGAACTGGACGACGCCCTCCGCATCGATGGCGTGTGGAAATTCAAAGGCCGCGTTGAGGATAAGTTGTGCATTGAGCTCACCGATCCCTGAAAACGATTGCCGCGCCATTCTCAGCGGCCATGCTGCCGCGCATTCATCATGGCATCGGTTCTCGTTCTCTACGCTCATCCCGCCCCTCACAAGTCACGCATCAATCGCAGGCTGGCAGCAGCTGCGCGTGAAGTGGCTGGCGTGACCTTCCGTGATCTCTACGAGATCTATCCCGATTTCTTGATCGATGTCGAAGAGGAGCAAAAGCTGCTCAAAGAACACGACGTCATCGTCTTTCAGCACCCCTTCTACTGGTACAGCGCCCCCTCGCTGGTGAAGGAATATCTCGATCTCGTGCTCACCTACGGCTGGGCCTACGGGGAAGGGGGCACTGCTTTGCAGGGCAAGCTCATGCTGCAGGCCATCAGCGCCGGCGGTTCCGAAGAAGTTTACTGCTCGCAGGGGCGCAACCGCTTCACCATCCGCCAGCTCCTCGCGCCCTTTGATCAAACCGCCTTCCTCTGCGGCATGCGCTATCTGGCCCCGCACATCGTTTACAGCGCCAATCAACTCGCGGACGCCGCAAGCATCCAGCCATTCGCACAGCGCTACGCACGCCTCCTCGCAGCCCTGCGGGATGAAACGCTTCCGCTGGAGCTGGCGGCCTCGGCGGAAAAGATCAACGACCTCATTCCTGCATAGATCATGCACGCTTCGCATTTTTTCCTCTCCGCCTTCATCTACCTCGGTGCCGCCGTGCTGCTCGTGCCCATCGCGCATCGCCTCGGTCTCGGCAGCGTGCTCGGCTACCTCATCGGCGGTGCCATGATCGGCCCCTTCGTCCTCGGCTGGGTCGGTGGCACGCAGGGTGAGGAAGCCATGCACTTCGCGGAATTTGGCGTCGTCATCATGCTCTTCATGATCGGCCTTGAGCTTGAGCCCGCCCGCCTCTGGCGCATGCGCGGCCCCATCTTTGGCCTCGGTGGTTTGCAGGTGCTTCTCACCGCCCTGTCGGTGATGGGCATCGCCATGGCCTTCGGCTTGGAATCCAAGCCCGCCCTCGCCACCGGCATGATTTTGGCCCTCTCTTCCACCGCCATCGTCATCCAGACGCTTCAAGAAAAAGCTCTCTTGCGCACGGATGGCGGCGCCGATTCCTTCGCGGTGCTCCTGTTTCAAGACATCTCCGTCATCCCCATGCTCGCGGTGTTTCCATTGCTCGCCGCCAGTGTCTCCAAGATGGAGCACCATGGCTGGCTGCACGAGCTTCCCCATTGGGCGCAGCCCCTCGTCACCCTCGGTGCCGTCGTCGCCATCGTCATCGCTGGACAGTTTTTCGTGCCGCGCGGTTTCGCCATTCTCGCAAAAACCGGCCTCCGCGAACTCCTCACCGCCGCCGCACTTCTCCTCATCGTCGGCGTCGCCTTGCTCATGACTGAGGTCGGCCTCTCCCCTGCGCTCGGTGCCTTTGTCGCAGGCGTCGTCCTCGCCGGCAGCCATTATCGTCACGAACTGGAAAGCAACCTCGAGCCCTTCAAAGGCCTCCTCCTCGGCCTCTTCTTCCTCGCCGTCGGTGCCTCGCTCGATTTCAGCGTCATCGCCACCAAGCCCCTCCTCGTCGCCTCCCTTGTCATCGCCTTGATCACGCTAAAGGCACTTGTCATCTACGTCATCGCCACCGTTTTAAAAATTCGCGGCAGCCACCGCTGGCTCCTTTCCCTCGCACTCGCCCAGGGCGGTGAATTCGCCTTTGCCCTTCTCTCCATGGCCATCCAGCAGGAGATCATCGAAGCCGAAACCGCGCGCCTGCTGGTCGCCGTCGTCGCCCTGTCCATGGCCATCACACCGCTGCTCTTCATCATCTACGAGCGCATTCTCGCCCCACGCTACACCGCCGTCAGCCGCGAGCAGCGCGCCCCCGACCGCATCGACGAGCACGCCCCTGTCATCCTCGCCGGCTTCGGCCGCTTCGGCAATTTTGTCGGTCGCTTCATGATGTCCCAGGGCGTCAAAGTCACCGTGCTCGAAAGCGATCCCGACCACGTGGACATGCTGCGCAAGTTCGGCTTCAAAGTCTTCTACGGCGATGCCACCCGCCTCGATCTCCTCCATGCCGCAGGCATTGATCAAGCCTGCATGCTCATCATCGCACTCGCAGATCAGGCCAAGGTCGCGCGTCTGGTCGCCGAGGTGCGTGAAAAATTCCCCAAGCTTCGCATCCTCGCCCGTGCTCATGACTACGATCAGCGCTTCGAGCTCATGAGCCTCGGCCTCGCCGCCGAAGACGCCGTGCACGAACAGATGGGCAGCGCCCAGGAGCTCGCCGTCCGCGCCCTTCGCGCTCTCGGAAAACCCGCCTACGCCACCGAGCGCGCCGCCCGCCGCTGGAAGCGCTACGACGAAGAAACCGTCCATCTCCTCGTCCCCGTGCATGAAGACGAAGACGCCTACGCCAGCATCGTCCGCGAACGCCGCATCGCACTTACCCAGCTCTTCGAAAAAGACCTCGCCGAACTCCCCGACGACAGCGACGCCGGCTGGGAAATCGAACGCGCCGAAGAAAAATAGCCGAACGCGCAAAAACTCTGCCGGAGCGCGGACTTCAGTCCGCAGCACTCCGCCACACCACCTGCTCCGCTTCATCCTCAGTTTTTGCGAACCGTCCTACTTCGCCGTCAGCTTGATGTTCCGAAACCACGTCTCATCCCCATGCTCCGTCAGCATGATCTTGCCCTTGCCCGGCGCAAAGCCTTCCTTGCTCTTAAACTTGCTCTTCGCCACGCGCTCCTTCCACTCCGTCGTCGTCGTGTCCGCTTCGCTTGCCAGCGCGCCATTCAGCCAATGCTGAATCTTCCCGTCCTGCACCACGATCTTGCTCGTGTTCCACTCACCTGCCGGCTTCACCGCCTTGCCTGCCACAGGTTCCTTGATGTCATAAATCGAAGCCGTCGTGTGCGATCCACCCTTGAGGCCATCCGGATGCCCGCTGTCATCGATCATCTGGTACTCAATCCCCAGCCATTCCTTGCCCCCGACCTTCGTCACCCAGTATTTGATCCCGTTGTTGCCCTTCGGATTCACCTTCCATTCCCATTCCAGCTCAAAATTGGAATATTCATTCTTCGAGATCAGCGCGCCGCCGCCTTTGCCCACGAGATGAATCGTATTGTCACCTTCCGTCGTCCAGCCACCCGAGGGCGCCGCATCCTTGGTGTCGGTGAAATCAGCCAGCGTCAGAAAGACCGGCTCGGCGGCAGTGGCAAATGTAGCGATGGCGAGAAAGGAAAGCAGCGTGCGCATAATGGTGGGTGAGGAAGACTGGCGACATCAAACGTCGTGAAGACCGAGTTGCCAGCATCTTTTTTATCGCAGTGATATTCCAGCGGCAGCCCAGCGTTTAAATTCGCCACATGAAATCCATCCTGCTCCTCGCCCTCATCGCCAGCACGGCCCTCGCCGCAGACGCCCCCACCCAAGCGCCCAAGAAAGCCTCCAAACGCGCTCCGCATCCTTCACTTGCCAAGGTCGATGACGTCGCAGGTCTCCCACGCGTTCTCCTCATCGGCGACTCCATCTCCATGGGCTACACCCTCGACGTCCGCGAGATGCTCAAAGGCAAGGCCAACGTCCACCGCATCCCCACCAATGGAGGCCCGACCACGAACGGCCTCAAAAACATCAAAGCCTGGCTCGGCGACTCCAAGTGGGACGTCATCCACTTCAACTGGGGCCTGCACGATCTCAAATACATCGCCGAAGATCCCTCGAAGCGCGCCGATCCTAAAACCCCCGGTTCTCATCTCCAGGTCCCACTCGCCGATTATGAAAAGAACCTCGCCGAACTCGTGAAGCTCATGCAGGCCACCGGCGCCAAGCTCATCTGGTGCAACACCACACCTGTCCCCGCCGGTTCCGATGGCCGCGTCGAAGGCGATGAAAAGAAATACAACGAAGCCGCCGCCCGCGTCATGACCGCCGCAGGCATCCCCACCGACGATCTCTGCACCCACGCCAATGCCAAACTCAAGGACGTCCAACTCCCCGCCAATGTCCATTACTCGCCCACAGGTTATCATTACCTCGCCGAAAAAGTTGCTTCCGTGATCACCGAAAACCTGCCAAAGAAATAAGCATGCAATGAATGGCACTCATTCAAGGATGGGTGTCCTTCGGCCCTTGCAACGTTGCCAGAGCCACCAAAAGTGAGATGTCATCCTTGGCCCTGCCAAGCAAACCTCTTCAGCACCAAAGGCGCTGCGGATTTTAGCCCAGGGTCAGCCGAGCCTCAGCGAGGCGACCCTGGGTATTGCAATACACGACGGGAAGCAAACCCAGCACACCGCCACACCTCACGATCACCAGCAGCGTCTGCTTTGAACTCCGCCGCGCATGTGACCCGATCAGACAGCTCTCACAACGTCCAATGCCATACTCATTCACTGACTCCCGCATGAAATACGCCCTCCTCTTCCTCGCCTTCGCCACCCTCTCCCACGCCCAGGTCAAATCCCAGAACGAACCCACCAACGCCGCCGAAGCCGCAGCCAAAAAGGCGGCCGAAGACAAGGCGGTCGATGAAAAATATCAGGCCCTGAAAGCCACGCTCCCGCCAGATCAGCAGGCATGGGAAACCGTGCTTGAGCAAAACCTCGGCAATGGCTTCTACCTCCCGCTGCACAAAAAGGACAAGATCGCCGGACGCTCCAACGCCTGGGACTTCGTGCAGGATGATCCCAAACTCCCCCGCGTCCTCCTCATCGGCGACTCCATCTCACGTGGCTACACCCAGGACGTGCGCAAGGCCATGGCCGGAAAGGCCAACGTGCATCGCGCTCCCGAAAACTGTGGCCCCACCGCGAACGGCGTGAAGAAAATCGACATCTGGCTCGGCGACGGCAAATGGGACGTGATCCACTTCAACTTCGGCATCCACGATCGCAAAACGCCCGCCGCAGACTACGAGCAGCGCCTCGAAACCCTCATCGCTCGCATGCAGCAAACCGGCGCAAAGATCATCTTCGCCACCACCACACCCGTTCCACCGGACACCAAGGACGGCCCCGAAATCGTCACCCAGATCGCCGAGAAAAACGAAATCGCCCTCCGCGTCATGAAAAAGCACAACATCGCCATCGACGACCTCTATGCCTTCCTCGCTCCTCAGCTCCAAGGCATCGCCAACCCGCAGGACGTCCACTTCAACGCCAAAGGCTACGAACTCATGGGCCAGCAGGTCGCCAAGTCGATTGAAGCAGCGCTGAAATAAGTCACCTCAGGTCACAAAGACATTCCCGTTCCCTGCTGTCTTAGCCTCTGCCGCTTGGGGGCGCTCCGGCCTATGTGCAGGATGAGTCCAAGCCGGGAAACATCCAGCAGGGTCTCCGTGGGGGGGGCTGAGTGATGCGCTGGGTAGGCCAATATTGGTGGCATGAAGCACCGTGACACTTGGCATGCTTTCGGCATGTTGTTGCCATCCACAAAACCCACCCCATGACCCCGATTCCCTCCTCAAAACCTCTCAGCAAAAACATCCATCTTCAGCGCTGGGTCGGAAAAATGGCCGCTCTCTGCAAGCCCGACCGCATTTACTGGGTGGACGGCTCCAAAGCTGAATACGACCGCCTTTGCAACGAAATGGTCGATGCCGGCACCTTCACACGGCTGAATGAGAAAAAGTGGCCCGGCTGCTTCTACGCCAAGTCGGACCCCAGTGATGTCGCACGCGTCGAGGAGCGCACCTACATTTGCAGCAATTCCAAAGACGGCGCCGGCCCCACCAACAACTGGATGAACCCCTTCGAAATGAAGGAAAAACTGCGCAAGCTTTTCAATGGCTGCATGCGTGGTCGCACCATGTACGTGCTCGCTTACAGCATGGGCCCCATCGATTCACCCATGTCACAGATCGGCGTGCAGCTCACCGATTCACCCTACGTCGTGGTGAATATGCGCATCATGGCCCGCATCGGCAAAAAGGTCTTTGAGAAAATCGACGAGGCCAGGAAGCGTGTCGTCCCCTGCATGCACACCGTTGGCATGCCGCTCAAGAAGGGCCAGAAGGACGTCCCATGGCCCTGCAACAAGGAGAAATACATCGTCCACTTTCCCGAATCCCGTGAAATCTGGAGCTACGGCTCCGGCTACGGTGGCAATGCCCTCCTCGGCAAGAAATGCTTCGCCCTCCGCATCGCCTCCGCCATGGCGCGCGATGAAGGCTGGATGGCCGAGCACATGCTCATCCTCGGCGTCGAAGATCCCAAAGGAAAAAAGACCTACGTCGCCGCCGCCTTCCCCAGCGCCTGCGGCAAGACCAATTTCGCCATGCTCATTCCTCCCCAGCACTTCGTGCAAAAAGGCTGGAAGGTCTGGACCGTGGGTGATGACATCGCCTGGATCAAACCCGGCGCGGATGGCCGTCTCCACGCCATCAATCCTGAGGCAGGTTTCTTCGGCGTCGCCCCCGGCACCAGCGACAAGACCAATCCCAACGCCATGGCCTCGCTGCGGAAGAACACCATCTTCACCAACGTCGCCCTCACATCCGATGGCGGCGTCTGGTGGGAAGGCATGACCGATACCCCTCCTGCTCAATGCACCGACTGGCAGGGCAATCTTTGGACGCCTGACATCGCCAAGGAAAAAGGCACCAAGGCCGCACACGCAAATTCACGCTTCACCGCCCCCGCCTCACAGTGCCCCACCATTGATCCGGATTGGGAAAAACCCGAAGGCGTTCCCATCAGCGCCATCATCTTTGGTGGCCGCCGCGCCACCACCATGCCCCTCGTCTACCAGGCCTTCAATTGGAGCGGCGGTGTCTACACCGGCGCCACCATGGGCAGCGAAATGACCGCCGCCGCCGCTGGCACCATCGGCAAAGTCCGCCGCGACCCCATGGCCATGCTCCCCTTCTGCGGCTACAACATGGGCGACTACTTCCGCCACTGGATCTCCATGCAGCGCACCCTCAGCGAGACCCCTCGTGTTTTCCACGTGAACTGGTTCCGCAAAGACGCCAACGGCAAGTTCCTCTGGCCCGGATTCAGCGAAAACATGCGCGTCCTCAAATGGATCATTGATCGCGCCACCGGCCACGGCAAGGCCAAGGAAACCCCCATTGGCTGGGTGCCCAGCTACGCCGACATCGACTGGAAAGGCCTCGACTTCCCCAAAGAAAAATTCGAGGAACTCCAGCACTTCGACCGCGACGCCTGGCGCACCGAGATCCTCTCCCACGAAGAACTCTTCATCGACCTCAAGACCCATCTCCCCAAAGAGCTCATCTACGAACGCGAGCTCCTCATCTGCCGCATGTAACACCGCCAGCACAGTGGCCATCTCGCTTCCGCGAGATGAGCCCACGGCTCGCATTGCGCATACCACGTCTCGGTAGTTCCTAAACAATCCCCACATCTGGCCCTTCGCAGCGCAGAGCGCACGCAGCCAATGGTGAGGCGAAATCCCGAAGAGGCACGGCGGGAACCACCAGACCATGGACATAAGGCACGCCACGACCATAGACTCTCTCCGCACCCACTTCGACGTGGCTCTCAGAAGGGGCGTCGCGGAATCAAACGCCGCAGGCCAAAAAGCCCCCCGGAGCGCGGACTTCCAGTCCGCAGCACTCCGCATGCACCCATGCCTCCGCTCATTTCTTCGGCACCTCAGTCTGCAAGCCTTCTTGCCACGCACCACTCAATACTTCCCTGAGAATCATCATCAGTCCTTTTTGTCTTTTCCGTCCTTCAGAAGCCGCTCTCCACTTCCGTCTCCCCCTTCACACGCAGACCAAGCCTCCCGCTCTCCTCTTTCACCACTGCTGGACATCTCCGCCCACCCCCGCTTGGATGTCCCCCTCATGCTCCATTCCGTCCGCCTCTCCGGCTACCGCTCCCTGCGCGATCTCCGCCTGCGCCTCGGCCGAGTCACCGTCATTCGCGGTGCCAATGGCGTCGGCAAGACCAATGTCTATCGCGCCCTCCGCCTCCTCTCTGCACTCGCCCGTGGCGACTTCGCCGAAGCCGTCGCATCAGAGGGCGGCATGCGCAGCCTCCTCTGGGCCGGCAACACTGAGCACGCCCGCCTCACCACCTTCTCCGCCGAAGTCCTCTCCGAAACCTTCGGCTACGAATTCGAATGCGGCCTCATGCCCCTTAGCCGCTCTGCCTTCAAACTCGACCCCGACATCAAGCTCGAAGCCCTGCGCTACGGCAAAAAGCTCCTCGCCAAACGCATCAACTGCCAGGTCCGCCTAGCCGATGTCAAAGGCGTCATGCACACCCTCACCGAGCCCGTCGGCTCCTCAGAGTCCATGCTCGCGCTCATTCGCGATCTCCAAAACTACCCCCTGCTTCTCGATGCACGCCTCAGTCTCGAACGCTGGCGCTTCTATCACTCCATGCGCACAGACCCCGATGCCCCCGCACGCCGCCCCGTGCGCGGCTGCTGGTCCCCCGTCCTTGCAGAGGACGCCTCCAATCTCCCTGCCGTCATCCAGACCATCAACGAATCCAACGAAGCCACCGCATTCCACGCCGCCCTCCAGCAGGCCTTCCCCGGATCAAACCTCCACATCGAGTGTGGCGACTGGTTCCGTCTCGCCTGGCAGGCCCACGATCTCCCTCGCACCCTCGCCGGTCACGAACTCTCAGACGGCACCCTTCAGTTCATCTGCCTCGCCGCCGTCCTCTGCAGCCCCCGCCCACCACCGCTCCTCGTCCTTAACGAACCCGAAACCAGCCTCAACGAATCCGTTTTCCCCGCCCTCGCAGAGCTCATCTTAAAAGCCTCAGAACGCTCCCAGATCCTCATCATCTCCCACTCAAAAACCCTCGCCACCGTCCTCGCCGCCCTCTGCAAAGTCCGTGTCCAAGAACTCACCATGCGCCACGGCGACACCCGCCTCCGAGGCCAGGAAAATTCAAAAACCTGCTACGTGTTCGACGACGATGATGAGGAACAGGAACACGCCGCCCCACCTGAGGCGGGATCGGACGCGAGGAGTTGATTTCATCATAGCTCACTCAGCGGTGAGAAATGCCCAAGGCTGTCGCGAGGGCGCCAGCAAAGTGGTCCGCACACTCCGCGTGCGGTTTCCGGGCCGTCGTCCACGCAGGACATTCCCGCGCACCCCCGCCTCCGGCCAATTTAAAATTCTCAGTTCTCAGTTTACAACCTCAGTCCTTCGAAGCCTTGGCGCAGAAGGATCCCCACCACCTTGCCCTTCGAGGCGCAGCGAAGAAAGGTCGCAGCCCTCACGTAGTGGTTCTCGGCCTCTCTCCCTCACCACTCCCGCCATGCACACCCGCCGCACATTCCTCACCACCGCCGCGCTCACCCTCCTGCTCCCAGCGCTTCTCCCTCTCCACGCTGAATCCACCCTCGCCATCACCGGCGAGACCGAGCACTTCCTCTATCGCATGCCCTCACCCGAGGCCCCTTACATCGACACCCAGCGGGACAACAAAGCCTTCGCCTTCAAAGGCACCCGCATCATGCTATCCGAAGACAACGGCACCACCTGGCCTCACACAGCTGAGTTCCCCGAAGCGGAAAACATCACCTTCAGCACCATCCTCAAAAACGGCAGCATCGTCTTCGCCACGCGCGAGCACCTCTTCCTCAGCACCGACAACCTCAAGACCCATCGCGAGATCATCGTCAAAAAACCCGACGGCACCGACTATCTCCCTCACACACCCGTCAAGCCCGATCAGCCCGGCTGGTACTTTCACTCCCTCGATGGCGAGCACTGCTTCGACGTGAACGGCAAAGAAATGCTCGTCTGGGGCAATTACTGCAACGTCCTCGGCGGCCCAGTCCCCGTGAACATCTACTACTCCACCGACAATGGCCAGACCGTGAAGCTCGCCTACTCCTTCGGCCAGAATCCCAAGTTCCAGCAAAAAGACGCACCACCCTCCGCCCCCCTCCTTGGCGACCCCACCAACACCGTCATCGCACGCCACGTTCACAACGTCACCTACAACCCCGCCGAAAACGCCTTCTACGCCTGCTCTGGCGACATTGACCGCGGCGATGGCAACGAATGCCATTGGCTGCGCGGCACCTACAATGCGCAGGCCGACACCTGGGACTGGAAAGTCCTCATCTCGGTAAACTCAAACTCCCGCTTCAAATGCGGCGGCATCAACTTCATCGGCGACAAACTGTACTGGATCGCCGACGCCAACGGCCCCGCCATCGCCAACCGCCACGACCGCGGCATCTTCACCTGCGCCCCCTCGGACATCACCGACACCTCCAAGCACACCCTCCTGTTCAATCCCATGTTCGAATCCGCCAACATGCTCGTGCAGGACGGCGTCTTCCTCGCCACCCACTGCGCCCCCGCCTCCACCTACAAGTGTGGAATCATCTGGTCTCCTGACATGGGCAAAACCTGGGCCCAGTACGACCTCAAAGAATTCGGTGCCCGCAGCGGCTGCCGCATCAACAAAAAGAACACCGACGGCTGGTTCCGCATGGACCTCCGCAAAGGCTGGATCGAACGCGCCGAAGTCCTCTTCCTCAAACCCAAGCCCGCCGCAAAAAACTGACCGCTCTGAATGATCCTCGGATGGAGCTGCTTAAATAATAATAGAGTCAGCCGAAGGCTGGAAATATTCAAAGCGCGTCGCGGCGGCGACAGCAAAGTGGTCCGCACAGTCCCCTGTGCGGCGCTCCGCAATCTCTTGCCACTCCGTGCTAGGCTGTCATGCACGCTGCGAACAGCTCAGAGGACTGTACGGATCGTTATCTACGCCAGCCTGCGGTTTCTAAACCTCAAGAGGTTGCTAAGGACATGCATCGGGCATTCCGGCGGTCCAGGCCCCTCAATCAACGCGACAGCGTCTTGGACTGCGGTGGCAAAGATGCACGGCGCAAGCCTGCATCGCCGACACCGCTTTCGCGAGGTGAAGCCCGTTCTTCTTCCTCAACTCGCCCTCCAGCCTCCAAGCGCCTCTGACAACTTCTCCTTCAGGAGTTGCATTGGCGTTATGGGGCGCGTCATCCGACGAAATAGTACAAAAGTACAAAGTTCTTGCGCGCGAATCGCGCCTTTTGGTTGCTTTGCGCATATGACAACAAAACCCTCCGCTATAACAGCATTGGGACAAACCCAGCGATTGTGTTGCTGATTCTCCTGTTCGGTAAAGAACTTCACGCACGACGGTCTTCCATTCCTAAAGAAAGATTTCCATGGCCAAATACCTCATCTCATTTCCAAGCGCAGCGATGGTCATACCCGATGGCGAATTGGAGGCGATTTGTCACGACTCACACGCGGTAATCGACGAAGCAAAAGCCGCCGGCGTGTATGTCTTAGGCGGCGGTATCGACGAAGCGGTCCCGCCGGTGCTCGTCGCGGCCGATGGCACGTTTTCCCCGGGCGGATACTCGTGGGCGCCTCCGCTCAATGGCGGCTTCCTGGTCCTGGAACTGCCCTCTCGCGAAGAGGCTGTCGCGTGGGCCGCGCGCATCGCGAAGGCCTGCCGCTGCCACCAGGAGCTAAGAGTGTTCGGATTCGATCCCGCTTCTTAACGTCGATGGTGCCTCTCTTTCCAGTTCCCGCAGAACAGCCGAACAATACACTGGAGCCAACGCCGGTTAATCATGTCACGCCCCGACCCCAACGGGGTCACGTAACATAGCGAAGGGTTGCCGAGCATAGGCGAGGCTACCCTGGTACCCATGTCAGTCAGCGGAAAGCAAACCCATCACTCCGCCACACTCCACGGCCACCAGCAGCGTTTGCAAAGAACTCCGCCGCGCATCCGGCCGCGAGAGAAATGGCCATGCGCAACTTCTCCTCCAGGCGCAGCATTAGCGTTATCGGGCGCGTTATCCGACGAAAGGGTGCAGAATAACAAAAGTCTTGCGTGCGAATCGGCCCGGTTGCTAGATTTGCGCAATATGACAACAAACCGTCGGCTATAAAGGCGCTGGGCCAAACCCAACGATTTTGTTGATGATCCCACTGTTAGAACATCGTCCTGAAATGCAGACCACCGAACAAAACGACATCAGCTACAAGGCGGCTTTCGACAAAGGTGCGGCACTTATAAAGGGCAGCATTCAACTTGATGGGCAACAATTGGGGGCTCTCGGTTTCTTCGAGAGACGAAGGCTGAATAAAGCTTTGAAGCACTTCGAGGAAGCCTCTTCAATAGCTCCGACAAATGGAGCGCCGATGCTCTTTATCGCAAAAATAAAGCAGAGATTCGGTGATTATGATGGCAGTCTGGAATGGCTAAAGAGAGCGAACGCTGTTGAACCTGGAAACCAGATTCTGGCCATTGAGACTGGCGCGACTCTCGGGAGATTAGGGAAGCACAAAGAAGCGGCGGCGATGTTGGAGGTTGCGGCTCAGCATCATCCACAGGAACCAAGGATTCTATGCAACCTTGGCTTATCATACTTAATGGCTGGTGACACAGAGGACGCGCTAAAGACATTTCAGTTTCTGGTTCAGCTTGAGCCGGATTTTCCCACCAATCAAAAGCTCCTGGGGTTGGCGAATGAAATACGCTTGGGAAAAAAATCTACCCCGAAAAATGAAGCAGAAATTGCAAGAATGTTCTAACCATGCGCTGCAGCGAACCCGGCCATCGCTTCACTGTTGCAATCCGTCACTTCCCGATCTTCAGCAGCTGACCTTCCTCAAGAGTCACCGTGCCATCCACACCATCCAGGGTGTAATCGACCTTCAATTGCTTCTCGATGCCATTGGCGGGATCGCCAAAATTTTCGGCCGTGGCTGCCACGGTGAGCGAATCTTCGATCCAGTCCGCCACCTTCTGCGTCACGTTGACCACCGCATGGTTGGCTAGATCGCCATACACCGCGTTCCGGATCACCAGACGCGGTGCCTTGGCATTCGCCGCGCGTTTCACGGGCTTGAGCTCCAGGAAGGGATTCCCGATCAGCAGAATGCCTGAGACAATGTCGCCGGGCACATGATCTCCCGGCGCATGTTCGATTTCATGAGCCTGCTTGCAGGGAAGGTACGCTTTGCCGAGGTAGTCTCCAGCGCGCAGTCGCGCGTAGATGAGATCATCGAAACCCACGCCACCACTGCGCACCTGGGCGACTGCCGCCTGCCCCAGATGATTGCCGAAAACCCAGCTCAGTCCGCAGTTGGGGCCGTTGTTGTCATGGGCCGTCTTGTTCCAGTTGGCAGCGAAGCAGCCATGGCTGATGGTGATGAGAGATCCCGTTTTCATCTCGGCGATCTCATGCGCAAAGAGATCCTCGTCATCCATGGCGTGACCGGTTTCATCCGAGTGCAGCGCCACGCAGGTCAGCGAGTAGCTATGTTCCTGGAAAGCCTCCAGCGCGGCCTTGTGCGTGCATGCTTTCCCTTCCAGCAGCGTCACTTTCTCTGGTGCGGAAAATCGCGCGCCACCTCGCCGCCTGAACCACTCCCCGGTGCCGGGCCAGTCTGCGGTGATGACCTCTGTGCTGAAGAGCAGGGTGCGAAGTTCCGGCACCACCCTGCCCGTGTAGTAGTCATGCGTCTTGGCAAAAAACCGGCACAGCGCGGGGATGTCATCATCCTGCGCTTTTTCGCAGGCGCGGATGTTGGCCACCCAAATTTTGAGCTGCGGCGTGCCTTTGTAGGCATCGTCCACGCCGTCCTGGTTGTTGTCCACGAACTCAAGGTCGAAGTCCTCATAGTAGAGTGGATTGGGATTGGCATGCTCATGCATGAAGAACGGGTGCATGGGCATGGCCCCGACGAGGATGACACCTGAGACTCCGCTCTCCTTGTGGAGGCTCTTGATGGCCGCACGCACTTCCGCGGGAGTCTGCCAGTCGCGCACGATGAGCCGCAGCTTCACTGGAAAGCGCGCCTCCACATCAGCCACGTAAGTGCGCAGTGGCTCTGCGAGCGCCTTCTGCGTCGGCTCGCGCAGCAGGATCGCGATGCGCTCAGGCTCCGCTGCAAGCAATGTCGATGCTGCGAGTAGCAGGGTGATGACGATAAAGTTCTTCATGCGTCTTGTTCACTCCGTCGCCCCTGCGGCACCCACTGCCCAGATTCGCACCTTGGCGGTTGATCCCGGGGGAACTTTGCTGCCTGCGAACTCAATGCGCACACGGTGCTGACCTGGAGACAAATCCTCCGCCAGCGGCAATCGGTTGGGACTCTTTTTCAAAGGCTGCGCCGCTCCTCCGTCGATGGAGAAGGTGGCAAACCGTTCGGCTTCCTCATCGATGTCATATCCCACAAAGAGCAGCTTGCCCGCGAAACCAAACTCGATCCCTCCGTCCGTCGCAGCCGGGCTTTCCCACTTGGTGCCGTCCGGGGTGTGGGTCCAGCCGCTGTTTTGAGCCGGCTTTATGTCCGCGTATTGAGCATAGCGACAGTTGGCAAAAAGATCCGTGATCATCGGCGCAGGAAGCTCCGCATGGCCTGCTGTGGCTCTGTGTCCTGGGTTGGCATTCACCTCATTGAGGAGTGCGATCAAAAGCTCCGAGGCAAGAATGTGTCCGGTGTCATTCGGATGCACCACATCGGCATACATCACCTCCCACTTGGCCCGTCCGCTGTAAATCTCCGGCCACCACGCATCACGGAAGCTGACCATCGGCAGATCATAATGACGGCCAAGCATGTGCTGAGTCTCCTGCGCATTTTCTCCCTTTCTCTGCATGAAGAACAACTGGACGACGGCCGGCTGCTGCGGCTCGCGCAGGATCTGCCGCAGCACGCCCTCGTAGCTGCTCCAGAACATCGGCACCGGATGGTTGTCGTTCACGGCATACTCCACAATGACGAGGTCCGGCTTCTTGCTCAGCACATCGCGTTGCACCCGCATGGCACCGTAGAGCGAGTTGGTACCGCCGATGCCTGCATTGACAAAACGCACCTTGGCCTTGGGAAAGGTTTGAGTGAACCAATCCGCGACCCGCGCGATGTAGCGATTCTTCGGGTCCTTGGTCTGCAAGCCCCCTGCGGTGATCGATCCACCAATCGCAGCCACGCAAATCTCTTCACCACGCCGAGCCTTCGCCAAGACCGCAGCCAACCGGCTTTCATTGCCCTTGGAGACCAGTCCTCGATCCCTGATGGAAGGAGTCGTTACAGGCGGCTCCGCATGGACCTCTGCAGTCCGTTGCAGCGAGATGGCCGCAAGAATGGCGAGCCAGAGGGATGGAAATCTTTTCATAAGAGGAAAGGGAAGGGGAACGCTGAGTCGCATCAAAACCGGGGGGCAGGGAACAAATAATGGACATAAGGACCTCCTGCCGACGCCCGGATCTGGTCCATTCCCTTGCCAAAAGCAAGGCCACACATGCGCTGCTCAGTCACCGAAACACCAGTCAGTATCCAAATTTCTGCCTGTCTTTATTAGTGTTTAATTAGTGTGTGATTAGTGGTTAAAAACTCTGCTCTTCAGTCTGTGATAATTGCCTGAATTCAGCCCATTCCTTTGCTCTCCATTCCCTTGCTAAAATCAAGGCCACCGCAACACCACCCTCGTTGCTCTCCGTAAGGCCGCAAAGAACAGGCGCCGCCCCCGCGTAGTGCTCCAGCACACGCCCATGCACCTCCGCCTCTTCCTCGTCCTCCTCCTGCTCCCACTCACGGGCTTCTCCGTAGCTGATACCCACATCCCCGCCGGTGCCGCCTCGGTCGACATCACCCCCGACTACCCAGTGCGCCTCAGCGGCTACGGCAACCGCCGCGCCCCCAACACCGGCGTCTCCCAGCACATCTTCGCCAAAGCCCTCGCCCTCGGCAGCGACGCCGAAGGCCCCGCCATCCTCGTCACAGTGGACAACGTCGGTATCCCCGCCTCCATGCGCACGGAAGTCCTGCGTCGTCTTCAAACAAACACCAAAGCCACCGACGCCCGCTTCGCCGTCTGTTCCAGCCACACCCACTGCGCGCCCATGCTCATCGGCGTGCTCCCCAATCTCTTCGGCATGGACATCCCCGCCGAGCACCTCCCCGCCATCGAGCGCTACACCCGAGACCTCACCGACCACATCGAAAAAGCCGCCCGCGCCGCCCTCGCCGATCGCAAGCCCTCCACACTCGCCTGGGGCATCGGAAAAGTCGGCTTCGCCGCCAACCGCCGCCAGTTCCCCCTGAAGCCCATCGATCACGACCTCCCCGTCCTCCGCGTCACCGGCACCGACGGCAAAGTGCGCGCCATCTTCACCAGCTACGCCTGCCACTGCACCACCATCGGCATCGATGAAATTCACGGCGACTGGGCCGGCGTCGCTCAAGAAGCCCTCCAGCGCGAGTTCCCCGGAGCCATCGCCCTCACCGCCCTCGGCTGCGGTGCCGATCAAAACCCAACGCCCCGCCGCACCATGGAACTCGTCAAACAATACGGCGAAGACCTCGGCGCAGAAGCAAAACGCATCGCCACCAGCAAACTCAAACTCCTCAACGGCCCGCTCGCCTGCGAAGCGAAACAAATCGAACTCGCCTTCGACACCCTCCCCACCCGCGAAGAATGGCAAACCCTCGCCGCCTCCAAAGTTCCCGCCATCGCCTACCACGCCAAGAAGAATCTCGCCCGCCTCGATCGCGGCGAAAAAATCCCAACGCATCTGCCCTACCTCGTCCAGCGCTGGAGCTTCGGCAACGACATGGCCATGGTCTTCCTCCCCGGCGAAATCACCGTCGATTACTCCCTCCGCATCAAACGAGAGTTCGACCGCTCCCGCATGTGGGTCAACGGCTACTCCAACGACGTCCCCTGCTACGTCCCCTCCCGCCGCGTCCTCGAAGAAGGCGGCTACGAAGGCGCCGGTGCCATGGTCTACTACGACCGCCCCACCAAGTTCGCCCCCGATGTCGAAGACCGCATCATGGCCGCAGTGCATGCCGTGACCCCCAAAGAATTCCTGACCAAGCCCGACCAAATCAAACCCGCTGAAGCACCCATAGCCATCCCTTACCCCGACCACTCCAACCTCCTCGTCGTCCGCGACTCCAAAGGCACCGAGCGCCCCGTCCAAACCGCCGCAGACTGGGCCGAGCGCGTCACTCACATCAAAGCCAGCATGCAGCAAGTCATGGGCCCCCTCCACGACACCTCCCGCTGGTCTCCTCTCAACGTCCAAATCATCTCCGAAGAAAAAACCGCCAAATACTTGCGCCGCAAAATCCACTTCACCCCCGAACTCGGCGATCACGTCCCCGCATGGCTCCTCATCCCCTATGACGCCATCAAAGCACCCGCCATGCTCTGCCTCCATCAAACCACCAACATCGGCAAAGACGAACCCGCCGGTCTCGGCGGCAAGCCCTCCCTCCACTACGCCCACGAACTCGCCGAACGCGGCTACATCTGCCTCGTTCCCGACTATCCCTCCTTCGGCGAATACCCCTACGATTTCAAAACCCAGGGCCCTCACCGCGCCAGCGGTTCCATGAAAGCCATCTGGAACAACATGCGCGCCGTCGATCTGCTTCAATCACTACCTCAAGTAAACAAAGACCGCATCGGCGTCATCGGCCACTCCCTCGGCGGCCACAACGCCCTCTTCACCGCCGTCTTCGACGACCGCATCAAAGCCATCGTCACCAGCTGCGGCTTCACCCCCTTCCACGACTACTACGGCGGCAAAGTCACCGGCTGGACCAGCGACCGCTACATGCCCCGCATCCGCGATGTCTACGAAAATAACGCCGACAAAATCCCCTTCGACTTCTACGAAGTCCTAGCCGCCATCGCCCCCCGCCCCGTCTTCTCCAACTCCCCAATCAAAGACACCAACTTCGACATCACCGGCGTCCGCAAAGCCTTCACCAAAGCCGCTGAAATCTACACGCTCCTCAAAGCCGAAAAAAAACTCACCCTCGTCACCCCCGACGCCCCCCACGACTTCCCCGAAGCCGAACGCAAGGCAGCCTACGAGTGGCTGGACAGCATCCTCAAGGTTTCACCAAAGTAGGCTCCGCCCAGATCGCATAGTTGCTCTTGGAATCAACCCCACGCGAAGTGAGCGTAAGCTGAAGCTCCTTCACCCCCGTAACATCGCACTCCAGCAGCCGTGCCGGATCGGTGCCATTAAGAATAACCGTGGTCAGCGGCTTGCCATCACCATTGATCGTGAACTCCACCCGGCCTTTGGCACCAAGTTCCGGATGCAATCCCGCCAGCACCGTGAAACGCGCATAAACATCTTTCGGCAGCAAAAAAGTCAGCGGCTTCCCCATGCCAGCGCTGATCCCATTTTTGAACTCCTGATTGCTGGATCCGACACAAAGTTTGAGCGGCATGTCCGTGTTTCCACCCGCCAAAATCACCCCGCTCCGCGCATGCCCCCAGTTCGGCGAACTGAAAAACTGCGACTGCGGATAGTAGCAACTGGCCGCCTCCAGTGGAAAGAAAGCGCCAATCTGCACCTGTTTTAGCGCCGCCTGCTCTTCCGCTGCAAACTTCTGCATCCCGAGGCAAAGGATCGTATAAACCGCATCCGCCACCACTTGCGCATCCATCGTCGCCGCCCGCAGCTGATGCTTCACCACGCCCTCCTTGTCTTCTTTATACAGCGCCTGGATGATCGGCACCGTTGTGCTGCGCGCATTGAGAATCTCATCATGCACCCGGTGCATGAGCCTCCATGCAGCTTCATTCACCGTGGTGCCAAGCAGCTTCGGTTGATACCCCTCAATGCTCACCTTGAAGTCCCCGTTTTCAATCGGTCCATGCATCAGTTGCCCTTTCATGGCATCCGAAGGCGGCAGAAATTGCTGAAGCAGCGTAAACATGTTGTCTCCGGGCACCGTGTGCGAAGGGCTGCCATAATCTTCGATCTGATGGCACATCGTGCCCATGTAGCGTGCTGCATCGCCAAGCTTCCCGTTGCGCAAAGATGCAACCGCCTGCTCCATGAAGTAACGCATCGCCTCAAGATATTCCGGCTGGTGCGTCGGCAGGTGGAGGATCTTCAAATACACCTCGTTGGGCACTGACTCCATTTTGGCGTACTTGGCGTTTTCCTTGTCCGAGAAAACATGGTCAGGAATCATGCAGTAATTGTCTCCCAGTTGCGTCAATTCACCACCCAGCGCCTCCTTTTGCCACGCCGGCAAAACCTCCAGCGCCGCACGTGTGATGGCATGGTGCGGCTCTCCCCAGCCAAAAACCAAAGAGGGAGTTGCAAGGGTTAAAAGAGCGGCAAATGCGAGCTGTCTCATTGTGATTGAAGTTAATACTAAAGTTACTCAATGCGAAAAAGGGGTGCGCCAAACCGTAGGTTTGAAGTGATAACAATGAAAGCACCTCTTAAAGCATGGATGATCGTGATGCTCGCCGGAACGAGTTTCGCGGCGGAATCGTCACGCCCCTTAAGCTTCGTCAACGATATTCAGCCCATCCTCACCAAGGCGGGCTGCAACGCAGGCGTGTGCCATGCCAAGGCGATCACAGGACAGCGCGGCTTCCGTCTGAGCGTGCTTGGATTTGAGCCCGAGGAAGATTACGAGGCCATCGTGAAGCAGGGGAAGGGGCGGCGTGTGTTTCCGCCGGCCCCGGAGGAAAGTCTGCTCATCACCAAAGGGGCCGCCATCGTGCCGCACACGGGCGGGAAGAAGCTGGAACCGGGCTCCGAAGACTACAAGATGCTCGTGCGCTGGATCGCCGAAGGCATGAACTATGCGCAAAAGGATGAGGCCAAGCTGAGCGGCATTCTGGTGGAACCAGCGCGCGTGACGATGAAAGTTAAAACCACGCAGCAGCTCAAAGTGACCGCACGCTACTCGGATGGCAGCAGCCGGGATGTGACCAAGCTCGCGCTCTTTGAAGCCAATGATCGTGCCATGGCGGTGGCGGGGGAGCAGGGGCTCGTGAATACCTTGGATATTCCCGGCAACGTGGCCGTGATGGTGCGCTTTGGCGGCCGTGTTTCCGTTTGCAGCGTCTCAATTCCATTGGGTGCACCCGTTGACTCGCTTCCGCCGGTGAAGAATTTCATCGACCAGCATGTGTTTGCCAATTTGAAGCAGATTGGCGTGCCACCTTCACCCCTTTGCGATGACTCGACCTTTCTGCGTCGCATCTCTCTCGACATCGGTGGCCGCCTGCCCGCAGCGGAGGAGACAAAGGCTTTCCTGGAGAGTCAGGCGCCGAACAAGCGCGACCTCGCCATCGATGCCCTCCTGAACAGCCCCGACTACGCGGATTACTTTGCCAACAAATGGACTTCGCTGCTCAAGAACACCCGTTCGGAAGCGGCGGATATCACCTCGAACTTTGCCTTCCATGCCTGGATGCGCGACAGTTTGCTGGCGAATACCAAGTACGACCAGATCGTGCGCCAGATCCTCGCCTCGACGGGTACCATCGTTTCAAATCCTCCGGTAGCTTGGTACAAGCGCGTGAAGGAGCCCACCACGCAACTCGAAGACGTTGCACAGCTTTTCCTCGGCGTACGCATGCAGTGCGCGCAATGCCATCATCATCCCTTTGAGCGCTGGACGCAGGCGGAGTATTATCACCTCGCCGCGTTCTTCAGCCAGATTGGTCGTAAGCCGACCGCCATCGCTGGTGAAGACCTCATTTTCCACAAACGCGGCACCGCGCAGACCGAGCATCGTAAAACTCGCGTGATGCTTAAGCCTGCAGGTCTCGGCGAGCCGGAGCTCGACATCGCTCCCGATGATGATCCGCGACTCGCGCTGGTCGACTGGATGAGCAAGAAGGACAATCCCTTCTTCGCCAAGTCGCTCGTGAACCGCTACTGGAAGCATTTCTTCAAGCGCGGTCTCGTCGAGCCCGAGGATGACCTGCGTGACACGAATCCGCCGACCAATCCCGATCTCTTCGAGGCGCTGGCCAAAAGCTTCACGGACAGCGGGTACGATTTGAAGGCACTCGTGCGCACATTGACGCAAAGCCATGCATATCAGCTCAGCTCCACGCCGAACCAATACAATGCCGTTGATCGTCAGGCCTACTCCCACTATTACCCAAGACGCATGACCGCCGAGGTCATGCTCGACAGCATCGACATGGTCACCGGCTCCAAGACCGACTTTGCTGATCTGCCGGCCGGTACGCGTGCCATTTCACTGCCGGACAACAGCTACAACCGCGCCGCGCCATTCCTCAAGGTGTTCGGTCGTCCTGAAGGCGCCAGCGTCTGCGAGTGCGAGCGCGTGTCGTCCGCCAGCCTTGCACAGAGCCTGCACCTCATGAACGCCGCCGACGTGAAGGCCAAGCTCACCGCCAGCGGTGGTCGTGCCGAATCCTTGAGCAAGGCCGAGATGCCTGAGCCCAAGCGCATCCGCGAACTCTACCTCGCTGCATTCTCCCGCGAACCCACGGCCGATGAAGTGCGAATCAGTGAAAATTATGTCGTCCGGCCGCGCAACGATGCAGCCGGTAAACCGCTCGATTCCCAGCGTGCCAAGCGCAACGGCTACGAAGACCTGCTCTGGGCGCTGCTGAACACGAAGGAATTTTTGTACAATCACTAATCTATGCTCGCGAAATCCACACTCACACTTGCCGTCTTCACATGGATGGCTGCTTCGGCCCTCGCCCAGCAGGTCACACTGCCGTTGCCACGTCTGCTCACGGTCATGCCCATGGGCGGACAGGCGGGCACGACTGTTGAGGTCACGATCACTGGCGAGAACACGGAGGATATCAGCGCACTGATGTTCTCGACGCCAAAGATCACCGCGAAGCCGGTCGCAGGTGCGGAGAAAAAATTCACCGTGAGCATTGCGGCGGATGCACAGGTTGGAGTATATGATGCGCGGGTGATGTCACGACTTGGCGTCTCAGCGGCGCGGGCGTTTTCGGTGAACAAACTGCCGGAAGTGATCCGCACCAAGGCGAACAACACGGTGGAGACGGCGATGACGCTGCCCCTGGGCACCATCTGCAATGCGACGATGACGAAGCGGTCGGTGGATTTTTATGCATTCCAAGGCGTGAAGGGGAAACGCGTGGCAGTGGATTGCGCCGCGACGGGCATCGACTCCCGACTGACGCCGGTGCTGATCCTGGCGGACGCCAAGGGTGGCGATTTGAAAGTGAACCGCACGGGAGGCGTGATCGACTTCACCCCACCTGCTGATGGCACCTATCTGATCAAGGTGAGTGATCTCACCTATCAAGGTGGCGAGCGCCTTTTCTATCGCCTCGCCTTGCAGGAAGTGCCGGGCACCGGACCTGCGCCAAGCCAGCCGCAAACGCAGACGGTCAGCGCGATGTCCTGGCCGCCAGCCGGTCTCGCCGCGACCGCGAAGGCCAATGAAAAGGAGCCGAACAACAAGCCTGCGGAAGCGCAGAAGATCACTCTGCCCTGTGATATTGCCGGTTCCTTTTTCCCGGCGGCAGATGTCGATACCTTTGAGTTCACCGCCAAGAAAGGCGAAACATGGTGGGTCGAAGTGGCCTCAGAGCGCTTCGGGTTAAACACGGACCCCTTTGTGCTCGTGCAGCAGGTGAAAGCAACGGGTGGAAAAGAAACGCTGACCGATGTGGCAGAACTCTACGACATCGCACCGCCAATGAAGGTCACCAGCAACGGCTACTCGTATGATGGTCCTCCTTACGATGCCGGATCACCCGATGTGAACGGCAAGTTTGTGGTCAAGGAAGACGGGACTTATCGCCTGCAGGTGCGCGATCTGTTCGGCGGTACACGCAGTGACGCGAACAACATTTATCGTCTGATCGTGCGTCAGGCCACGCCGGATTTCTCCCTCGCTGCCTGGGCCGTTCACATGACACTGCGCAACGGCGACCGCGCCGCGCTTTCCAAGCCGATGGCTCTGCGTGCGGGCGAGACGCGTGCCTTTGAGGTCGCAGTGCAGCGTCGCGATGGGTTCGATGGCGAGATTGAGATCGGCATGGAAAACCTGCCACCGGGTGTGAGCGCCGCCGGATTGAAGATCGCCAAGGGCAAGCCCTTTGGTCATCTGATTCTTACCGCTTCGGGGGATGCCAAGCGCGGCTTCTCGCTGGCGAACATCGTCGGCAAAGCCACGGTCAATGGAGCTGTCGTGACGCGCCCGGTGCGCGTGGCGAGCATGGAATGGCCGGTGAAAGATGCGAAGGGTGAGATCCCCGCGCCGCGTCTCATGGCCGACGTTCCGGTTTCTGTGAGTGACTCCGAGCAGGCACCGTTGACCATCGCCACGGCTGAAAACAAGGTCTTTGAGGCCAAGGCGGGCGAGACGCTGAAAATCCCGCTCAAGCTCACCTGGCGCAACGAGTTCAACGGCACCTCGATCAAGGTGAAGGCCTACGGCGACGGCTTCAGTGCCATCAAGGAATTCGACATTCCTCTCAAGGCAGCCACTTATGAAGCCGTGATTGATCTTGCCGCTTTGAAGATCGCGCCGGGAGATTACACCTTTGCGTTCCAGAGCCTGGGCATCTGCAAGTACCGTTACAACCCTGCGGCTGTGCCACTGGCCGAAGCTGAGCAGAAAAAGGCCGAGCAGCTTGCCGCCACGGTGGCCGCCGAAGCCAAAAAACTCGCCGCCACGGATGCAGAAGCCGCGAAGAAGGCCGCAGAGAAGCAAAAGCAGGCGGAAGCCGCGATGACTGTGGCCACCAACCGCATGAAGGCCATCACCACGGCGGCTTCGCCCACCGACACGGTGGAAATCCTCATTTCGGAACCGATTCGCGTTTCGGTGAAACCCGCTGCAACCACCACCGCCAGCAAGTGATGAAGCCGCACTCACTCCTCGTTCTCTTGTTCACCTCGACCGCAGCTCTGGCGGTCGATCTCGACTACTATCGGGACGTTTATCCGTTCCTGAAAGCGAACTGCATTTCGTGTCATAACAAGACGACGACCAAGGCGGATCTGAACATGGAGACGCCGGAACTGATGATCAAAGGTGGCGAAAGCGGGCCGTCGATCATCCCCGGGAAGGGGGCTGAAAGTCTGATCGTCACGGCTTCGCTGCACACGAAGGACATGGAAATGCCGCCGCCGAACAACAAGTCCGGCGCGGTGAATCTTATCCCTGAGCAGATCGCCACTTTGAAGGCTTGGATTGACCAGGGTGCGAAGGGTTCGGTGATGGTGGAGCGCGCGGTGGTGCTGCAGGCTTTTTCCGCCAGCATTGATCCGATTTACAGCGTGGCGATGACGAAGGACGGGCGGTACGTTGCCTGTGGGCGTTCGAACCACATCTATGTTTATGACATGGCCACGCGGCAGTTCGTTGCGCAGATCAGCGACCCTGCTGAGAAAAATGGCGCAGCACATCGCGCGCTGGTGCAGTCGCTTTCCTTCAGCCCGGACGGTACACGCCTCGCGAGCGGCAGCTTTCGTGAAGTGAAGATTTGGAAGCTGGCAGAATCCAAACCCGTGGCGGGGGCTGCGAAAACGACCATGTCTCCTGCGAGCGCCGAGTTGATCAAAAAGATCGCCGCCGCAGGAAAAGTAACCGTCCTCAGCAGCGCGATGTCAGCCGATGGCAAGCAGGTCGTCACGGGATGTGACGATGGTTCGGTGCGTGTGTGGGATGCGGCGACGGCGAAGCCTGTCATCGAACTCCGTGGCAGTGTGGCGGCGGCAAAGAAGATGGCGGAACTCGACTGGGCCATCGCCGCGCAGACATTGGAGCAGGCATTTCAAAAGAGTGAGATCACCCGCATAGAGGCACAGGACAAAGCTCTTGATATCCTGCTGGGCAAAGCCAAGGAGGCCATCGTGGCGATGAACAAGGTGCTGCCGGAGAAGCAGAAAGCTGTGCCACCGACCACCGAGGCCAAAACAACGGCGCAAAAAGCCGTGGATGAAGTCGCCGTCAAAATCAAGGCGGTTCCTAGTGGTAAGTCGGATGCTGCGCTTGAGAAGCAGCTCAAGGATGCGCAGGAAAAGCTCATCATTGCGAAAATGACGGAGGTTTCCGCGCTCGCCGCCGTCTCTGCAACGCAGAGTAATGTGAAGGACGCCGAGGATGATTTGAAGCGCATCACCGATTCGAAAGCCGTCAATGCCAAGTCAATCGCTGCCGCAAATGCCGCCATCGCTGCTGCGAAGACGTTGCAGGACAAGGCTGCGGCAGATCTGGCTGCTGCGAAGCTGGCGTTGACCAAGACCACTGCAAAACCCATCGCAGTTTCTTTCTCCGCCGATGCGCTGCGTGTGGTCTCGATGTCCGATGATGGCAGCCTGCGCGTCTGGGGAACTGCCACTGGTGCGCCGATTGAAGAAAGCACCGGCAATGCTGCCGCGATCACGACCATCACTTCTGCACTCGATGGTTCCTTTGTAGCCACCAAGGCTGTCACGCAGTCAGTGGGCACCTCGAAAGGCTGGGCTTTGGAGCGCAAAATCGATCAAAAGGATCTCTTTGCCGATCGTGTGAATGCGGTGCGCTTCAGTCCTGATGGCAAAACGCTCGCCACTGGTGGCGGTGAGCTGTCACGCAGCGGCGACATCATTTTCTTTGACGTCGCCACGGGCAAGGCCACGAAGATTTGGAAGGAAAAGCATGCTGATACGGTGCTCTGCCTTGATTACTCTCCGGATGGAAAGCGACTCGCTTCCGGAGGTGCTGACAAGATCGCGCGTGTCACCGACATCGCCACGGGCAACCAGTTGAATCTTTTCGAAGGCCACACTCATCACGTCATGGGTGTCGCGTTCCGCAGTGATGGCCGCGTGCTTGCCACGGCGGGTGCGGAGGGCACGGTGGTGACATGGGACATGATCATCGGCGAGCGGAAGAGAAAGATCGAAGGCTGGACCAAGGAGGTCACTTCACTGCAGTTCATCGGCGCCACGAATCAAATCGTCACCTCCGCCGGCGACAACCGCATCCGCATCGTCACCGATGACGGCACCGAAGTCCGCGCCATGGCAAATCTGCCGGACTACATGCAAGCAGCAGTCAGCGCGCCCAATGGCAGCACCGTCATCGGCGGTGGTGAGGACAGCATCCTGCGCGTGTGGGATGGCGCAGGGAAAGAGCTGGTGGCGTTTGGGGCGAAGTAGCTCGTTCAATGGGATGAAAAACGACACTTCTTCGCATGTCTTCAATCATCCAGACTCCTTCTCCCGTTCGTTGCGCCGGTCCCATGCAGCGCCGCGCTTTCATGCAGTTTGGTCTGACCGGCATGGCGACGCTGAGCTGGCCGAGCCTGCTCAAGCTGCGTGCGGCGAATGCGGTCCTGCCGAAGAGTGAGCGTAAATCCATCATCATGGTCTGGCTGCCGGGCGGGCAGTCGCACATCGACACCTACGATCCGAAGCCGGAATCCAGCAGCGAGTATCGTGGGCCATTCAAGACGATTGCCACCAAGATCCCAGGCACGCATTTCACGGAGTTGATGCCGTTGCAGGCGAAGATTGCGGACAAGATCACGGTGCTGCGTTCGATGAATCAAACGGCGGGCGGGCATCCGGCGGGAACGCTGCAAATGCTCTCGGGCGATCCTGATACGCGCGACAAACCGGTGCCGCGTCTGCCGGACTGGATGTCCGTGGCGCATTACCTGCGCTCCAAAGATCCACAGCGGCCGCAGGTGTTGCCAAACTATGTCAGCGTCAATCCAATCAACGCGACCTACAGTGGGCCAGCGTATCTGGGTGCATCCTATGCGCCGTTCTCGGTGAGCGAGGATCCGAACCGCCCGAGTTTTGAGGTGCCTAACATTGGCCTGCCGGATGAGGCGGAGACGCGCCGTCTCAGCGACCGCGTCGCGCTGCGTCGCAGCCTCGACAAGATGGAACGTGCGTTTGACCGCGAGGGCGAACTCGGAGCGCTAGATCAATTTGAGTCCCAGGCGATGTCCCTGCTTACGAATGCACAGACGCGCGATGCTTTTGATGTGAGCCAAGAGGACGCCCGGACACGGGACCTATATGGACGGAATCGCTGGGGGCAGCAGCTGCTGCTCGCGCGTCGTCTGGTGGAGGCGGGAGTGGAGATCATCACCAGCAGCCTGCATGGTCCTCTGTGCGGTCGCACGCAGGTTTGGGATGACCATGCGGTGGACCAGCACATCTTTGAGGCGCTGCGGTTCCGCATGGGAAACTATGATCAGGCGGTGTCCGCGCTGATCGAGGACATTTATGCACGGGGTCTCGACAAACGCGTGCTGGTGGTCGTCACGGGTGAGTTTGGACGCACACCGAAAATCACCTTTGACCGCAGCACGGGTGCGGGAGATGCCAGCGGACCTGCCGGCACGCTGCAACCGGGCCGCGACCACTGGCCGCGTGCCTTTTCCAACATCTGGGCTGGCGGTGGCATCCAGACGGGTGGGGTCATCGGTGCCACGGACAAACGAGGCGAGGACGTGATCGAGCGGCCGTGCAGCGCGGGGGATTTTCTTGCGACGATCTATCACCATCTGGGCATTGATGCCTCCAAGGTCACAATCAATGACTTCAACGGCCGCCCGACGCCCATTGTCGATCATGGCCGCCCGATTCCAGAGTTGATGGCGTGAATTTTGCCGAAGCATTGCACGATAAAGAGAGTCATCGCCGAGCGTAGGTTTCAGTGCATGTCATCCATCATTCAGCCCCCTTCTCTCGTTCGCTGCGCCGGTCCCCTGTCGCGTCGCGGTTTCATGCAGTTTGGATTGTCAGGAATGGCGACGCTGAGCTGGCCGGGCCTGCTGAAGCTGCGTGCGGAAAATGCGGCGAAGCCGAAGGGTGAACGCAAATCCATCATCATGGTATGGCTTCCGGGCGGGCAGTCGCACATCGACACCTACGATCCGAAGCCCGAGGCCAGCAGCGAGTATCGCGGGCCGTTCAAGACGATCAGTACCAAGGTGCCGGGCATGCAGTTCACTGAGATGCTGCCGATGAATGCGAAAATCGCGGACAAGTTCACGATTGTGCGCTCCATGAATCAATCCGCAGGTGGACACCCAGCGGGGACGATGCAGATGTTTTCCGGCGACAGTGACTCGCGAGACAAGCCCAAGCCGCGGCTGCCCGACTGGATGTCGGTGGCGCATTACCTGCGTGGCAAGGAAGGCGGTCGTGCGAATCCGCTGCCAAACTACATCGGTGTGCCTGCGGCATCTCCTGAGTACTCCAGCCCGGCTTATCTTGGCGACGCGTATGCCCCTTTCGCGGTGAGCGATGATCCGAACAGACCGAACTTTCAGGTGCCGAACATCGGCCTAGCCGACGAATCGGAAAATCGTCGCCTAGGCGACCGCATCGTTTTGCGCAAGAGCCTGGACAAGATGGAACGTGCGTTTGACCGCGAGGGCGAACTCGGTGCGCTGGATGAATTTGAAGCCCAGGCGGCCACACTTTTGACAAATCCGCATACCCGCGATGCCTTTGACCTGAGCAAAGAGGATGCCGCCATCCGTGACCGCTATGGGCGGAATCGTTGGGGGCAGCAGCTTCTGCTGGCGCGTCGTCTTGTCGAGGCGGGCGTGGAAATCGTCACCAGCAGCCTCAGCGGCCCCCTGTGCGGCCGCGTGAACAACTGGGACGACCACGCGGTGAACCAGCATCAGTTTGAAGCGCTGCGTTTCCGCATGCCGACCTATGACCGCGCCGTGTCCGCTCTCATTGAGGACATTTATGCGCGTGGGCTCGACAAACGCGTGCTTGTTGTTGTCACGGGCGAGTTTGGACGTACGCCGAAGATCAGCTTTGACCGCAGCACGGGCGCGGGCGATGCGAGCGGACCTACGGGCACGCTGCAGCCCGGACGTGATCACTGGCCGCGTGCCTTCACCAATGTCTGGGCCGGCGGCGGCATCCAGACGGGGGGCATCATCGGTGCCAGTGACAAGCGCGGTGAAGATGTGGTCGAGCGCCCCTGCAACGCGAGCGACTTTCTTGCCACGATTTATCATCATCTCGGAATCGACTACTCCAAGGTCACGCTCAACGATCTCAATGGCCGCCCTGTTCACATTGTGGAAAATGGAAAGCCGATCGCGGAGCTGATCGCGTGATGATTTGCAGCCTTTGAGAGCGTAGAAGAGAGCCATGCATCTCCGCCCGGCACTTCTTCTTGGTGTTTGCTTTCTCCTCTCCAGTGCGCAGGCACAGGAGGTCAGGGATGGCAGTTTTCCCATCATCTCGAATCTCAAAGCGGGGGTGGCCAAGGTGGACATCACCCCGCCTGATGCGGCGGAATCCAAAATTGTCGGGCATGTGCGTCAGGTCACCGGTGTGCGAGATCCGCTGCGTGCAGGAGTTTTGATCCTGGATGATGGCGAAACGAAAGCTGCCATCGTCACAATGGACACGATTGGCGCGTGGGATGACATGGTGCGGGATGCGCGGGCGAGGATCGAGGCCGAGACAGGAGTTCCTTCCGCGAACATTCTTATCTCCGCTTCACACAATCACTCGGGTCCTGGGTACATGGAAAACATGCGGTGGGCGGCGGATTTGATTAAAAAACTGGGGATGGCTGCGAAGGAGGCTGCTGCCAGCATGAAGCCTGTAAGCATCGGCTATGGCGAGGATCGCATCAGCTTTGGCATCAACCGCCGAAAAACGTACGATGGCCGGGCAGTGGTGAGTTTGAACCCTGACGGACCCAACGACAAGCGTGTGAAGGTGCTGCGCTTTGACGATGGCAAGACGCTTACTCCGCTGGCGGTCATCATGCACGCAGTGTGTCATCCATGCTTTTTCACCTGGGGAGACAAAGGATCGCAGCCGTATCCGAAGGGGTATCCGAAAATGAGCGCTGACTTCCCAGGAGAGGCGCAGACGTTTGTGGAGATGTGCTACGCGCAAAAGACCAGCGCTTTGTTCATGCAGGGCTGTGCTGGAGACATCCGGCCCAATCTGCCCGGGTATCCGTATCGCTGCGCTGATGAGGCGGACATCCAGTGGGCGGGCCGCGATCTCGGAGGCGCGGTGGCGCGTGCAGCGTCATTCAGCGTGACGCGTGAGCAACTGCGCAAACGCGAGACCTTTTACCCCATCCGTGTCGCCAGCGAGGTGGTGGAACTGCCGGGCAAAGAGCAGCCGGTGCGCGCTGAGTTGATGGCGATGAAGATCGGCCCCTTTCTTCTGCTGACCATGCCTGGAGAGCCGATGGTGGAATACGGTTTCAAACTTGAACAGGCCATCGCCAACCGGGCCACGCCCATCATCGTCGGCTATGCGAACGGAAACATCGGCTACATCGCCACGGCAGATGCCCATACGGTGGGTGGCTACGAGCCCAACTTGTCCAAGCTCAAACCCGAAGCAGAGGCGATCATTTTGAAAAAGCTTGGCGCGCTGGCGGATCGAGTGGTCGGTGATGTGTTTGAGAGTTTCTCGAAACATCCGAAGGATATGCAGAAGCGCGAAGCCGAGGAAAAGGCGCGCCTGCAGTCCGCGCCAGCCGGCAAACCCTGATCTTCTTTTCATCATGACACATCCGCTCGTTTCTTATCCCCAGCTTCCTGACACGCCCACATCGCATCTTCCCTTCAGCCCCTGTGTGGTGGTGGGTGATTTGATTTTTGTGTCAGGTCAGGCCTCCGTGGATCAGGAGGGCAACATTGTCAGCGATACTTTCGAGGGGGAGTTTCGTCGCAGCATTGAAAATGTGCGCAAGGTGCTGGAAGCCGCCGGCAGTGATCTCGCCCACGTGGTGCAGACGCGGAACTACGTGCGGGATGCGGAGGACGTGCCGCTGTACAATCAGCTTTACCGCGAATACTTCCCACAGCCCTCGCCGGCGCGCACCACGATCACGAACTGCCTGCCGCCGACGCTGCGCTATGAGGTGGAGGCCGTGGCGGTACGCAAAGCCAACTGAACCACCATGAACAACGACGAAGCAGCACGCCGTGCCTATTGGGCAGATCAAATGGAGCAAGGCTATGCGATTGTGCAGAAGCTCATCGAGTTTCCGGTCAATGAATGTGGCGAGCGGTTTGCCTCGATCCCGGATGCCGCTGCTGCGGCGAATATGGAGATGCTGTTTTCCACCAGCAAGATCGCCGGGGATCTGGACCGCGTTTACTTCCTGCGCGAGAGCCTTGTGCGAGATGTCATCACCATTGGACGTGAGATGAATGAGCGTGGCTGGATCTTGAAGATCGAGGATGGGTTTCGTTCGCTGGACATGCAGCGGCAGCTTGTGCGTAAGCCGTCGGTTTTTGACACGGTTTTGAAAAAATGCATCTGGGAGCTCGGGGGAGAAATCCCGAGCACGGAGATGATGTTTCGGCGTGCCATCGTGCTGACGGCCAACATGCCGAAGATCGGTGCGCACATGTCGGGATCGGCCATCGACATTTCGGTTTTTCGTCGTGATGACGGCACCGAGGTCTGGCGCGGCTATCCTTACCTCGAAATGAGCGAATGCACGCCGATGAGGTCGCCTTTCGTCGCGCCCGAGCATGTCGCCACACGGCTTGAGATCGCGGCGATGATGGAAAAGCACGGCTTCATTCATTTCCCGTTCGAGTTCTGGCACTTCGATAAAGATGATGCCGGGATGCACATCCTGACTGGGAATCCCGCACCCTGCCGCTTCGGTCCGGTGAACTGGGATCCACGTACCAACGAAGTCACGCCTGTCTCAGATCCGCTCACCCTGCTCAATCCGCTGCCGGTCATCGAAAAAGAAATCACCGCTGCCTTGGAACGCGTCCGCAATGCATAACTTTATGAAATCACTCCACTTGCTTCTTCTGCTGCCAGCTTTTGCGGCGCTCGGTGCTCCTCCAGCTGCACCAACCAAATCACCGGAAGTGCCAGCGCAACTGCCGCCGCAGATCGAAACGTTGCAGCCGGGCGTCAAACTCACGCTGCTCGCTGAGCATCCGGATCTGGTCACGCCGACGGGCATCGCTGTGGATAAAAACGGGAACATCTATTCGATTTCCTGCCACACGCATTTCCGGCCGGAAGACTACGACGGGCCGGTGCATGATGAGGTGCTGGTCTTTGATGCGAACGGCAAGAACCGCCGGGTGTTTTACAACAAGACTGATGCGACCATGCATGTGGAGATCGGGCCGGATGGCTGGATCTACCTCGCGGAACGGGACCGCGTGTTGCGCGTGAAGGACACCAATGGCGATGGTGTGGGAGATGTGGAGGAGAATCTGGCCACGCTCGATTCCGTGGCGGACTATCCGCACAATGGTCTTAGCGGCATGTCGTGGCATCCTGATGGCGGGCTTGTCTTCTCACTCGGTGAGAATTTTGGCAAGGACTGGACGCTTACGGCGAAAGATGGTTCCAAGGTCAGCGGACGTGGTGAAGGGGGTGTGTTTCGCTGCTCAGCGGATGGTGCGCAGATGCGCCGCATCGCCCGGGGTTTCTGGAATCCGTTTGGACTGATGGTGCGCAAAGATGGAGAGATCTTCGCTGCAGAAAATGATCCAGGGAGCCGCCCGCCGTGCCGGTTGTTGTATGTCGTGGAAGGCGCGGACTACGGTTTCCAGTGGGTGTATGGCAGCGCGCCGGTGCATCCTTTCGTGGCATGGAACGGCGAACTGCGCGGCACGCTTGGCATGGTGCATCCTTCTGGCGAAGGCCCCTGTGCCATCGTGGAACTCGGCGGCGGGGTATTGATCCCGAGCTGGAGCGATCACAGCATTGATTACTTTCCGCTCACACGAAAAGGTGCGGGATATGCTTCAGAACGCGTTCCGCTGGTCAAAGGCAGTGATTTCTTCCGGCCAACGTGCATGGCGGTCGGTCCTGATGGTTCCTACTTTTTCAATGACTGGGTGTTCAGCTCTTATCCGATTCACAAGCGCGGACGTCTTTGGAAGCTGGAGATCGACAAAGCGAAAGCGTCCTGGGTGAAAGACAAACCAGATGCGCTAAATGATAATGCGCGTCTTGCTGATGATCTGCGCACTGGCAAAGCCATGCTGGATACCAACAAGCTTCTCCAGCTTGCGCGTAGCAAGGATGCGTATCTGGCTGATGCCGCTTTGACTGCACTGGCGCGTGTGAAGTGGACAGTTGAAAAAGTGAAGCAGTTGCCAGCGCAAGATCGTCTCTGGGCCTTCGTGGCTCTGCGGCGGGTTGATTTGAGTGACGACCAATGGGTGAGCGCCTTCTTGGGCGATGGCGATCCTGAAATGCGGTTCGAGTGCCTGCGCTGGATTGCGGATGCGGTTTTGACCAAGTTCACGCCGCAGGTGGAGGCAATGCTGTCAGATTCGTCGCTCGACTACCACCTGTTTGAAGCCGTTCTGGCCACCTGGAACACGCTGCGCGGTGATCCCGCCGCAGGTGTGACGAATCCCGAAGTGCTCGTCGAGCGAATCATCAATCCCAAGACGCCCGCACGACTCAAAGGTTATGCACTCCGTCTTGCGCCAGCCACGCACAAGCAGCTCACGGTGCCTTTACTGCGTGAGCTTTTTGCTGCAGGCGATCCCGTGCTGTCCCAGGAAGTGGTGCGCACACTGGTGGCACGCAATGCCGATGATGCGCGCGCGGTGCTGGCGGAGATTGCTGCCGATGAAGCGCAAAAAAAGGAGGTGCGTGCCGATGCCATCGTGGGGCTCGCAAGCTCCACCAAAGCGGAAGAACAAGCTCTGCTGGTGAAACTGGCTGCTGGCAAGGAGGGAAGTCTGCGCGATGAAGCGCGGCGCGCACTGCGCTACACCGACAAGGACAAGTCGTTTGTGATGAGCACGAGCCGCCCTGTGTTTGATGATACCGCTGCGTGGCTGAAGCTGCTGGATGCGCTGCCTGGCAAGGCGGATGTGGAAGCAGGGCGTCGCATTTTCTTCCATTCCAAGGTGGGGCTTTGCGCCACCTGCCATCGCCACAGTGGGCGCGGCAATGTGGTGGGTCCGGATTTGAGCCTTGTCTCGAAGCAGGGGGATCGTGCGGCGATTTTGCGCTCCATTCTTGAGCCCAGCCGCGAGGTGGCCCCGCAGTACTACCCCTCGCAGGTCAAGCTCAAGGACGGCACTGAGTTCATCGGCATCATGCTGCGTTCTTCCAATACGGAGGTCTTTCGTGATCTCACCGGCAAGGAGCGCTCCTTCCCGCAGACGGACATTGTGAAGCGCACGGAGCTGAAAACATCCATCATGCCGCAAGGGCTCGTGGTGTCGCTGACGAATGAGGAATTGCGCGATTTGCTGGCGTTCCTCACCGCTCAGTAGGGACAAGCCCCTGATTCTGGAGGTTTAATTTGGCACCAGAATACGCCCCATTGAGTGCGTATACACGAGTCATGAAATCCGTCGTCTGCGCTCTGCTCCTCATTGCTCCTTCACTTTTGGCTCAAACCAAAGCGCTTCGAGCCGGAGCGGCGGCGGTGGACATCACGCCCACGGAGTTTCCCATGAACATGCCGGGAGGATTCAGTGCCAATGCGGCGAACAAGGCGCATGATCCGTTTCATGCCCGTGCCCTGGTGCTTGATGATGGAAAAACAACGGTGGCCATGGTCGTGGTGGATGTTTTGGGTGCGGGGCCGGATGTGCTTAATGAGGCGAAGGCCATCGCAGCGGCAAAGACAGGCATGGCGGCGGACAAGATGCTCATCAGTTCCACGCACACGCACAGCGGGCCTTCGGTTAACACTCGCAGCGAGATGGCGGCGCGCTATTACAAACGGTTTGTGGAGGGCATCGCTGAATCAATCATCAAGGCGCATGCAGCTCTGCGACCGGCGTCGGTCGGTGCTGCGGCGCATCCTCTTGCAGATGAGGTTTTCAATCGTCGCTGGTATTTGAAGCCAGGGAAAATGCCGCTGAATCCCTTTGGCCGGATGGACAAGGTGAAGATGAATCCCGGCACCGACCCGAACACACTGGATCATCCTGCCGGACCCACGGATCCAGACATCACCATCATTTCAGTGCAGGATGCCAAGCGGAAGCCCATTGCCATTTATGCGAACTACTCGCTGCACTACGTTGGGGGCGCTCCCGAAGGCGAGATGTCTGCGGATTACTTTGGTGAGTTTGCCCGGGTCATGCCTTCGCGTGTGCGTGGCGACGAGAACTTCGTGGCAATGATGTCGAATGGGACCTCCGGCGACATCAACAACATTCCCTTTGGTGTGACGCGCCCGCCACGTGAGCCGTTTGAGCAGATCCGCATCGTGGCGCAGAAGGCGGCGGATACGGCCTGGTTTGCGCAGCGGAAGATCGAAAAGCATCGCGGTGATGTGACGCTGGGCATGCTCCAGCGCGAGATCACGCTGAAGTTTCGGCGTCCATCAGAACAGGACGTTGCTGAGGCGAAAGCGGTGCTGGCGGTGAAGGACAAGGATGCGGTGGAGAAGCTGCCACGTCTGGCGAAAAACTATGCGGGCAGTGTCGTCGCTGCGGCGGAGCGCAAAGAGGAGATAATCACGGTGCAACTGCAAGCCATCCGCATCGGCGATATTGTCGTGTGCGGCATTCCGTTTGAGACTTTCGTCGAAATCGGTCTCGACTTGAAAAAGCGCAGCCCATTTCCTCAGACGATGGTCGTGGGTTTGGCCAACGGTCGTCACGGTTATCTGCCTACTTTGGAGCAGCACAAGCTCGGAGGTTATGAGACCTGGCTCGGCACGAACAGTGTGCAGGAGGATACCAGTGTCATCCTCACGGACAATCTGCTGGAGATGCTGGCGGAATTGAAGAAGGCGGACTGAACGCCGCTACACCGTGGGGATGGAGATCACGATCTCAAGGCCGGTCGGTTCACGCAGTTTCGCAGTCATAGTTCCACGGCAGGCTTCGATGCAGCGTTTCGTGATGGCGAGGCCGAGGCCGCTGCCTCCGGTGGAGCGGCGGCGCGCGGCTTCTGGACGATAGAAGGGTTCGAACAGGCGGGGCAATGTTTCCGGCGGCACACCCGGGCCGTGATCGGAAATGCAGATGACTGTTTTGCCGTCCTGCTGCCTGGCATGAATCTGGACCGGACCCGAATCAGCGGCGTAGCGTGCGGCATTGCGCAGGACATTGCCGATGGCACGGTCGAGCGCGTCCCGCAGTGAATGCACCTGAAGTTCCGTGGACACAGCAAGCTGGATATCAGCCTCAGGGGCCTCACGGGCGATAACGGCCACGATCAATTCATGCAGGTTGATGTCTTCGGCGGTTTCGCGTTCGGGCAGCGTTTCGGCTTTGGAGAAGGCGAGTACTTCTTCAACAAGCTTCGCCATGTGCTGGAGTTCAGCGTCGATTTTTTTCAGATACCCGGCCTGCTCTGGCGTGCTACGTTGGTCGACCACGCCAAGCGCCATCTGCATGCGAGCGATTGGCGAGCAGAGCTCATGCGCCACGTCCGCGGTGATGCGACGCTGCTCGGCGACGTATTCGCCGAGCTGTGCGGCCATGGTGTTCACGGAGGAGGATAGCTCACCCAGTTCGTCGTTGCGGCTGCGCGAGACACGTTCGCCGAAGTTTCCCTGTGCGATGCGGCCTGCGGCGTGGTTGAGACGTCCAATAAAGCCGGTGATGCCGCGCACAAAGGGCATCCAGACGAGTGCGGAGAGCAGCAGGGCTGCGGCGGCGAGACCAAGCCAGGGCCATAGATCGAAAAACAGGCCACCTCCGGTGATAGTGTTTGAGACCATGAGCAAGGTCAGTGGGCGGTGATCGCTCTGCTGGGTGAGATCGAGATGCACGCCTGCCCAATAGTGTGCGGGATCACCGGCGCGCAGCATGAAGCGCGGTTTGGGAGGAGCATCCGAGGGTCGCTTTCTGGCAACGCCGGGTGGAGGGCGTCGTGGTGGAGGGCGGTCGTTCGGGCCGCGTTTGTCGATGAGTTTTGGCAGAACTTCCGGAGGAACTTGAACCTGGGTGCCCATGATCTGGGATCCGTTGCTGGTGAAAAGAGCGAAGGTCACATCATACTGCGCGCCATGCCGCAGCAGGGCTTCTGGCCATTGCTGTTCGGGGAGCTGTGAGAGCTCATCCGTGAGGCTGTCGCCGATGGCCGAGACGCGCTCGCCTGCCTCCCCAGAAAGCATCCAGTCCAGGCTCATGCGAAACTGCATGCTGAGGAATCCAAACACGAGGAATGCGAGCACCAGCAGATTCACCCCGAACCAGAGAAAAATTTTCAGATACAATGGCAGGCGCAGGCGGCTCATGAGAGGTCAGCGGGTGGGCGTGACGAGCTGGTAGCCGTAGCCGCGCACGGTCTTGATGAACTGTGGATTCTTTGGGTCGTCTCCGAGTTTACGGCGCAGTGTTGAAATATGCATGTCGATGGCACGGTCAAACACATCCCATTCACGGTCGGCGACATCTTCGATGAGCTGCTCGCGGGTGCGCACGCGGCCATGTGCTTTTGCCAATGAGAGCAGCAGGCCGAATTCTGCCGGAGTGAGTTCCAAGGGCGTGTCGCCGAGAACGACCACATGCGAATCCACATTGATGCGCAGCGGGCCGATGACGATCTCCTTCATGGGCGCCTGCGTGGAAGTTTCCGCCACCCAGCCGGAGCGCCGCAGCACGGCGCGCAGCCGGGCGAGAAGTTCACGCGATGAAAAAGTTTTTGGCAGATAGTCGTCTGCTCCGAGTTCAAGACCGACGATGCGATCCACCTCTTCACCACGACCTGTGAGCATCATCACGGGCACCTTGGATTTAGCCCGGATGCGCCGCAGCACTTCAAAACCATCACACCCAGGCATCATCACATCCAGGATGATCGCATTCCATGGCTCGCTGAGGGCGCGCTCGGCGCCGCTGTTGCCCTCGTGTTCGCGCTCGACCTCAAAGCCCATCGGCTTCAAGTAGTCTGCCACGAGCTGTGAAAGCTCGGTGTCGTCGTCGATGACGAGGATGCGCGTGACGGGTGGCATGTGGAACTATTGGCTTCAGCGACTGGTTACGCGAGTTTCTTTACGGTTTGCTGACAAATCAGGAGCGATTCGCTGATAAGCGACTGACACCACTGCTCCAGCATGTCGAATATGAAAGCCATCTTCGTTGCAGCCTTGTCCGTGGGATTGTTCAACAGCCCTGCGGCTTTTGCCCACACATGGAAAGCCGGTGAATCCACCGACAAAGAAAGCCTGCGTGAGCATATTCTGCAGGAGTGGATGCAGGAGCATGAGGTGCCGGTTCAAGGGGAGGTCAAGCCGGTGCAGGTGGCTTCGACGGCGTCTACGTTGAATCTTGCTGCGGCAACGGTGGCCAATGCGGCGAGCGCACCAGCGGCAGCGAAGCCGTTTCTTGCTTTCTCGAGGCTCGAACTGAAGTGGGACAAGGATTTTCTGTTCGTTGGGTCCAACGGGATGCCGGATCACAACATGATGGTGGGTATCACGGCGTGGCAGCAGCAGGTGCCGCTGCCGCAGAACTACACAGGGGATAATATGTGGCGTATTCCTCTGCACCCGGTTCCCGCAAAAACTCCAGCCGTTGTGGAGGGGCATTTTCTGCGGGGTGCCATTGCTCTCGGGGTGAATGGAATCCCGATCTTCAATCCGCAAAACAATCGCGGCGAGGTTTCCTATGAGATCGGCGAACTGGATCAGTGGGGAGGTCATTGCGGACGCGCGGATGATTATCACTACCACATCACTCCTTTGCATTTGCAGCAGGTGGTGGGCAAGGGGATGCCGATTGCGTATGCGCTGGATGGCTACCCGATCTATGGCCTCACGGAGCCGGATGGATCGCCCGTGGGCAAGCTGGACGAGTGCCATGGTCATGAAGATGCGAAGGTGGGCTACCACTACCATGCTTCAACGAAGCGGCCGTATTTGCAGAGCGCGTTCCATGGGGTGGTCGTGGAGGCGGAGGGGCAGGTGGATCCGCAGCCGCGTGCGCAAGGTGTGCGCCCCGATACAGCGCCCCTGCGCGGTGCGGAGATCACCGGTTTTGAGAGCACGGGGTCCAACAGCTACAAGCTCAGCTATCAGGTGGGCAGCGACAAGCGTTCGATCAGCTACAGCATCAACATCGATGGCACCTATCCTTTTGAGTTTAACAACGGCAGTGAAGGTGTCGTGAAGGAGGTCTATACGAGCCGGGGCGGCGGTGGTGGCGGAAAAGGCAAGGGGAAGGGCGGCCCTGGCAAAGGCATGAAGCCTGATGAGAATCCACCTGCACCTCCTGAAGATGCGCCGCGTCTGCCGCCGCCGCAGGCTTCTGGGAGCCTGATGGATGTGAATGGCGACGGCACCGTCACCGCACAAGAATTCGCCGATAATGTGAAGCGTGAGTTTGCCGCGAAACGCAGTGGTGGGACGCTGACTGAAGCCATGGCGAAGGCCCGCAGCGAATTTTCCGCGATGGACCGCAATGCTGACGGCAAGCTGGATGTGAGCGAACTGGCTGCGCCAGCGCCCGCTGCGGCAGGAGGAGGCTTCGTTTTGACCAGTTCTGAAGTGGCAGACGGCGGCAATCTGCCCGCAGATTACACGGGCGATGGCAGTGGTGCGACGCTGCCCCTTGAATGGAAAGGCGCACCCGCAGGCACGAAGAGCTTTGCCTTGATCATGGATCACCTGGCTCCAGGCAATGAGATGAAGAGCTACTGGGTGATGTGGGACATTCCTGCCAATGTGACGAGCCTGCCGAAGAATGTGAAGGGTGTGGGCAAGCTGGGCGTCGGCTTCAAAGGCGAAGAAGGCTATGAGCCGCCGCATTCGCAGGGGCCCGGTGAAAAGACGTATGTGCTGCATGTGTATGCGCTTTCCGCGGAGCCGAAGCTCGCTGGGGAATCGAGCGTGAGCAGAGAAGCTCTGCTGGCAGCGATCGAAGACAAAATTCTTGCGAAAGCGGATTTGAGCGTGGTGTACTCACGAGGCGGCGCGGCAGCAGGTGGCGGCACCAGTCAAGGTGGAGGTGCACGTGGTGGCATGTCTCCTGGCGCAAGTGCGAGCCCAGGGGGCATGGCACCTGGAGGGGGCACACAGCCCATGGCACCGCAGGGCGGTGGTGGCGGACAGCAGGGTGGTCAGCAGAAGCCGTGGATGCAGATGCATGGTGCTGAGCTCGACGGCAACAAGGACGGCATGGTCACCCTGGCGGAGACTCTTGCTGACATGAAAGTCGCCGCCTCCAAATATGATGCGGACCTGGATGGCATCATCACGCCTGCCGAGATCGACGCGGCGGGCGACATCCGTGAAGGCGCGGCTTTTGCCGGCTTCATCAACCGACACGCTTACGAACTGGATGCGAATCAGGACAGCCGTCTGAGCAGCGCAGAGCTGGCGGATGCTGCCAAGTACATTTTCGGTACAGCAGACCTGGACCACGACGGCAAACTCACCACGGAAGAAGTGCAAAGCGCGCCCAATGCTCCTTTGCGTGCAGCCGCTCCTGACAGCGGAGATCAACCGCCTGCGCCACCTCCTTCAGCGAATTTGCCTCCCGGTCCGTCCGCTATGCCAACGGCTGACGGGGGCAATGGCAGCGGCAACTTCAATCCGTCAGCACAAACAGGTGCAGGTGCGCAGCCGATGCAGGCTGGCGCAGGTCAGGGCGGTCAGCGTCCAGGTGGTGCTCCTGGCAGCGGCGAGGGCGAAGGTGGTAAAAAGAAAAAAGGAGGTGGTCCACCGGGGCTCATCAAGCCGAGCATCGCCGATACGATGAAGCTCAATGTGTATGCGGACAATTGGTTCATGCTCTACGTGAACGGTCGTCTTGTTGCCGTGGATCCGATTCAGTTCACGCCGCACAACGTCGTCAGCGTCGATTTCCTGCCTGAGTATCCGATGACGATTGCGGTGCTCGCGAAGGACAACGCCGATCCCAAGACCGGCCTCGAATATGGCAGCAGTATCGGTGATGGCGGCTTCATTTTGAAGTTTGCCGATGGCACCGTGACCAACGCAAGCTGGAAGGCCAAAAGCTTCTTCCACGGCCCGATCAATGGTGATACTGCAAACCCGCAGGTTAAACAGGAGCCGCTGCCGGCCAACTGGTGGGCTGTTGATTTCGATGACAGCTCATGGAAGAACGCCAAAGAGTACACCGTGGAGGAGGTCGATCCCAAGCAGCCCTACTTCGAGAATGATTTTGAAGGCGCCAAGTTCATCTGGACCGACGACCTCGCTCTGGATAACACCATCATATTCCGTACCAAGATCGAGAAGCCCGACTGGAAGCAGCGCTGGAACACGAAGCCTGATCTCGACGTCACCGGAGCACCTCTGAAATGAAAACACTTATCACATCTAGTCTGCTGCTTCTGGCAGTCAGTGCCTGGGCCAAGGCCCCGAACATCCTCTTCATCCTTGCGGATGATCAATCTTGGAGCGGCACATCAGTCCGCATGATGCCCAATGAAGCTGGCAGTGCGAGCCGTGAATTTCACACTCCGAATCTCGAAAAACTCGCCGCGCAGGGAATGACGTTTTCGCAAGCGTATGCGGCGCATTGCAAATGCGAGTGTTCACGTGCGGCGATCCAGATGGGACGCAGCACGAGCACGCTGAACGCGACCGATAAAAATGCACGCAACTGGAGCGCTCCGGTCACTGACTCACTCGTTAACACGCTCAAGAAGGCGGATGGCACCTATCGTGCGGCACATTTCGGCAAGTGGCAGTGGTTTCACACGACAGAGTCGATGGGGTACGATGCCAGCGATGGCATCACGATGAATGAGGATGGCGACACGACAGATCCAGAAGATCCCAAGCAGTCCTTCAGCATCACCAAACGAGCGGGTGCGTTCATGGAGGCTCAGGTGAAGGAGGGGCATCCGTTCTTCCTGCAGCTTTCTTATTACGCCGTGCATCAGACGCCGCAGGCGCTCGCTGCGACGCTCAAGAAATACGAGGGTATGGCCAGTGCGGCCAAAGGCGGGCGTGGGGATCGTGCCGTGATAGCCGCCATGACCGAGGATCTGGACACCTGCGTCGGCGAGGTCTTGAAGAAGCTCGATGACTTGCGCATCGCCGATAACACCCTTGTCATCTACACCTCCGACAACGGTGCGCGCACGACGCTGCTAAACGGTGGCAAGGGTGATCTCGGCGAAGGTGGCATCCGTGAGCCGATGATCATTCGCGTCCCAGGAATCAAAGGCGGCGTGAACTGTGCCACCCCTGTCATCAGCTACGATCTGATGGCCACGGTTCTTGATTTTGCGGCTCCCGGGTTTGTGTTGCCGAAGGGTGTTGAAGGGGGTAGTTGGAAGCCTTTGCTGATGAGCGCTGGCAATGCGCCGGTGAAGCGTCCCATCGACCGCTTCGTGTGGCATCAGGTTGTCGAGGTTGAGCACCCGCAGTCAGCCATCCGCAGGGGTGACTACAAGCTGCTCTATTTTTGGGATACCAAGGAAGGTCTGCTCTTTGATGTGGTGAAGGATCTCGGCGAGACGCATGATCTGGCGAAACAAACCCCGGACATTGCTGCCAGACTTCAGGCCGAGCTCAAAGCACACATCCGTGCCGGTCTCGGGGAAGAGGCGTTCGCCGCGCTGGAGCGCGGTGAGTTTCCTCAGGGCCGTGGCCCTGGCAAAGGCAAGGGGCCCGGCGGCAAAAAGAAAGATGGCAAGAAGATGGTGAAGTGATCTGATGCCGCAGTCAGGTGCATTTCGGTATTTGCAGTGTGCGTGTTTGAAGATTGTAAATCCGGCGTTTACTGCCGATGAAGAAGACGGGCCGTCGGGGTTGATCAACTGGCGGTTTTCGTATTCACTGCAATTTACCCATGCCCCATGTCTGAAGTTTTCAATTCCAACTACCCTTCCATCGAGCATCTTCGCGAAAGAGCACGCCAGCGTGTGCCGCGTTTCGCCTTTGAGTATTTGGAGGGAGGCTGCTTCTCAAACATCAATCTCCAGCGCAACACGGATGAGATCCGGCAGGTGCAGCTGCGGCCCTGGTATTTGCGGGACTATCCCGGCTCCGATCTGAAGACGGAGCTCTTTGGCACGACTTACGATGCTCCTTTCGGCGTCTCGCCTATCGGGTTGCAGGGACTGATCTGGCCCAAGGCGACCGAGATTATCGCAAAGGCGGCGCATCAGCATAACATCCCATTCACGCTCAGCACGGTCGCGACGGCCAGCATCGAAACCGTGGCGGAACTCACGCAAGGGAAGGCCTGGTTTCAGCTTTACCATCCCGCCGAGGATTCGCTGCGCGACAAGCTGCTCGATCGTGCGCGGGATGCAGGGTTTCCGGTGCTCGTCATCCTCGCGGACACGCCCACCTTTGCCTACCGGCCCAAGGAAATCCGCAATGGTCTGTCCATCCCGCCGAGGATGTCGGTGCGCAATGTGATCCAGATGATGCTGCATCCTACGTGGTCGTTCAGCCAGCTCGCGGCAGGTGCGCCGGAGTTCAAGACGATGAAGCCTTATCTGCCGAAGGGGCTGAACATGAAACACCTTGGACTCTTCATGAACAAGACTTTCTCGGGTCGTTTGAATCCGACAAAGATCAAGGCCATTCGCGAGCGCTGGAAAGGCAAACTCGTCGTGAAGGGGGTTGTTACTGAGGAGGATGCCGAAACGGCGCTGGGCCTGGGAGTGGATGGTTTCATCGTGTCCAATCATGGTGGCCGTCAGCTTGATGCTGGACAGTCCACCATCAAACCGCTCACCGAACTCGCGAAGAAATTTGGCCAGCGCACCACGGTCATGATCGACAGCGGCCTGCGTGCTGGTCCGGATGTTGCTTGCGCCCTTGCGAGCGGTGCCAAGTTTGCCTTCATGGGACGTTCCTTCATGTATGGTGTCGCTGCACTGGGCAAGGCCGGTGGTGATCACACGATGACGATGCTGAAGCGCCAGATCAAGCAGGTGATGGAGCAGGTGGGATGTGAGCGTGTGGCGGACCTGCCGAAACATCTGGTGAATGGGCCCGAGGCTTGAACATGATTTCAGAATCGAACGATCTTCCCTATTTGCATGGCGGCCCTTTAGGTCGTGCACGTTTCAAAGTGCAGCCGGAGGATTTTGTGGTGGAGGAGTTGCTCGGGTTTGAACCTTCGGGCGAGGGCGAGCACTGCCTTGTCTGGGCGGAGAAGCGTAATCTGGACAGCAATACTGCGGCTGCGCGGCTGGCGGATGCAGTGGGCATTCGGCGGCGGCTGGTCAGCCACTGCGGGCTGAAGGACCGTCATGCGGTCACGCGCCAGTGGTTCAGCCTGCATATGCCGGGGCAGGCATCGCCGGAACCTGAGTCGTTGGAGTCCGAGGGGCTGCGTGTATTGCGCATCACACGAAATACGCGAAAGCTTCGGCGTGGCATTCATCTGGGCAATCGCTTCACCATCCGGCTGCGTGAGCCGAATTTCGATGCAGGGCTTGCCGCGCAGCGCTGGCAGGCGATCACGGACAAGGGCGCTCCAAATTACTTCGGTACCCAGCGCTTCGGAAATGAAGGGCAAAATGTGGCGAAGGCGCAGGCGATGTTTCGCGGAGAGTTCACACCGGGGGATCGCCTGCTGAGAGGCATTCTGCTTTCTGCTGCGCGCAGTCATTTGTTCAATGTCGTTGTGGCTGCCCGGATGGCTGGCGGGAGCTGGGACAAACCGCTGGCAGGGGAAGTCTTCGGGTTTCCTGACAACGGCACGATTCTGCTGCCGGAAAATCAGCGTGGCGATGAAGTGGCACGGTTTGAAAATGGCATCGTTGAACTCACCGCGCCCCTGTGGGGAAGTGGTGAGCTGCAAAGCGTGGGCGAGGTGCGCAGCCTCGAACAGGAACTGCTCACTGGGTTTCCTGACATCACCGCAGGACTCGAAGCTTTTGGACTGCGGCAGGAACGCCGGGTGATGCGGCTGCGTCCGCTCGACTCCACGTTTGAAGTGATGGAAAATGGTGACCTGCGGATTTGCTTTGATCTTCCCAAAGGGACGTATGCCACGACCCTGCTGAGTGAGCTGGCGGAGCTGGATGAATCCAGCCAGGATGGTGGAGTTCAGCCAGATCACTGACGATTTGCTGACAAATGAGCGGCCCTCGCTTGATGCTGTTTTGACACTGGCTGCTATCATGAGTGGCCATGAAGCATCTCTCTCTTCTCTGCGCGCTGGCTGCGTTTGCCATCATGGCGTTCGGACAAAATGAAACGAAACCTGCCAAGGATGAACGAGGCAAGGGCAAGGGTGCTGGACCTGGTGGGCAGGTGGAATCCGCCGTGGTGCCGCAGTATCTCTTCAATGTCTGGCTTTGCCGACCCGGTGCCGACTCAGTAACGCTGAGCGTGCTCGCGTGGCAGGACATGGACGCTTTTGTCTCCTATGGAACGAGTGCAACAACGCTGACACAGCGCTCAGGTGTCGTCAAACTCCGCGCAGGAGAGCCGCAGACAGTCCTGCTGGGCCAGTTGAAGGCAGACACCGGCTATGCGTATCAGCTGACCTACCGCATCGGTGGTCGAGAGGGTGGTCGCGATGAAGTGCGCAGCTTCCACACGCAGCGTGCACCGGCATCCACCTTTACCTTCACCACGCAGGCGGATTCACATCTGGATGTCAGCACGGACGTGCGAGTGTATCAGCAGACGCTGGCCAACATGCTTGCGGACCAACCCGATTTCATGATCGACCTCGGCGATACGACGATGGTCGACAAGTTTGGCAGCTTCTACACGCGTGCCGAGTCGCAGTACAAGGCCCAGCGTTTTTACATGGGCCGCATCGCGCACAGCGTGCCGGTTCTCCTGGCGCTGGGAAATCATGATGGTGAGCAGGGTTCACGACTGACCGGACAGCCGAACTCCATGCCGCTGTGGTCCATCGGCATGAGGAAGAAGTATTTTCCGAATCCCGAGCCCGGTAGCATCTACTCGGGCAATGCAAAGCCGGAGGAGGGGGCTGGCATGCTGGAGGATTTTTATGCTTTTGAGTGGGGGAGCGCGTTGTTTGTCGTGCTGGATCCGTTTTGGTTTACGCGTGACCGCAAGGGCGAAGACAACTGGAGCATGACGCTGGGTGAGGCGCAGTATCGCTGGCTGACGAAGGTGCTAGAGTCGAGCAAGGCTCCTTTCAAATTTGTCTTTCTTCACCACCTCGTGGGAGGTCTTGGCAAAGATGTGCGCGGTGCTGTGAAGCCTGCGCCGTTCATGGAATGGGGCGGCAAAAACGCAGATGGCAGCGAGGGCTTCAAACAACATCGGCCGGGTTGGGAGATGCCGATTCACAAGCTATTCGTTAAAAATGATGTGAGCATCGTTTTTCACGGACATGATCACATTTTTGCGAAGGAGGAGTTGGACGGCATCATTTATCAGGAAGTACCGCAGCCTGGCCACCCAAGTGGAGGCACACGCAGCGCGGAGGAGTATGGCTACACTGGGACCATTCTCGGCAGCTCCGGGCATGTGCGCGTCACGGTCGGACCCAATGAAGCGAAGGTGGACTATGTGCGCTCCATTGTTCCCGGAGTGACACGGGACGACCTGCCCAATGCGAGTGTGGGGCACAGTTACACGCTTCGGAGAAAGTAGCCGAGGAACGCTTGGCCGTTGGATGGGTGATAAAAGCAATGAAGGCCCTGGGGACTGCGTTTGATAAGAATCACCATGGACATGCATCGCCACCCAATCATCACCCGATTCCTCACGGCCTGTCTGCTTTTTTCATTGTCTTGTGCCAGCGTTCTCGCGGCTGACACCACCGCAGTCCCCGGACAGCGGATCTTTTACACGGGGCACAGCTTTCACATGTTTGTGCCTGGGATGATTGAAGTGATGGTCAAGTCCACGGCCATTCAAGGACACAAGCTTGCCGGGCAGCAGGGCATTGGTGGTTCACGGGTGATCCAGCACTGGCAGCTGCCAGATGAGAAGAACCGTGCGAAGCAGGCTCTTCAAAGTGGCGAGGTCGATGTCTTCACAATGGCTCCGCACCTGATCATCCCAGATGAAGGCATCACGAATTTCGTGAAGCTTGGTTTGGAGCACAACCCCAACATGCGTTTTCTCGTGCAGGCCTCCTGGTATCCCTTCGACCTGCCTGCGCCAGCGCCTGGTCAGCCAGACCGGCGCATCAAGGACAACGCCCAGCGTGACAATGCGAAGATCGAAGATCTGCAGGCTGCCGTTGATGGCTGGCGTACGCAGCTTGAAGCGCAGGCGGCCGCGCTCAACAAGCAGCACGGCAAGACGTGTGTGTTCATTGTGCCGGTAGGTGATGCGGTGGTGAAGCTGCGTGCCAAGGTGGTGGCAGGCGAGTTTCCTGGGGTCACGAAGCAGTCCGCGCTCTTCCGTGATCCCATCGGGCATGGTCATGGCCCCATCATGGCCCTGGCTGCCTACTGCAACTTTGCCGCGATCTATCGGATCAGCCCTGTGGGACACATCGCTCCTGAGCGCAGCGTCAATGCCGAGCAGCATGCCATTCTCCAGCAGATCGCGTGGGACACCGTATCGAAGTATCCGCAGGCGGGAGTGAAGTGATCACCGCACGAGTTCGAGCAAACCGAAGGAAGCGGGCACATGAAAGTCCGGGCGTTCGGTGTGCGGATTGACCCAGGGCATCCAGCCGGAATGAACGGTGCCATCTTGGCGGTGATGGAATTCGGCGCGGTAAATGCCGGCGAAGAACTCGGATAAGCCGGGTTTGAGCACCTTCAAAGAACGCAGTGTGTCGAGCGGCATGCTGCCGGTGACGGTGTAACGATTGCCTTCGATGTGGGCGGTGAGTTGCAGGCCATCGCATTGCCAGTCCCAGTTCATTTCACGGTAGAAATTCGCCGCGTAGGCCAGTACGTCACCACGCGGAGACATTTCGAGGCAGTAGTAGGGCTTCAGGCTTAGATCGGGGGAAAGGAAGATTTCGACGCGGTCGGAGCCGAGCACGCGGTCTTTGGCGGTAGGGCCGTCGGGTAGGACGAGATCGTCATCAATGCAGTCGAAGCGGAAATGAAGATGAGTTTCATCCCAAAGAGCACGGAACTCGGTGAACGGAGCGGTGCGTGATTCCCATGGAAAGGTGAAGTCGGTCAATGGCTCGGCCACAGACCAATCCAAGGGAAATGCGGAAGTGTGGCGGACTGGATAGCGTTTCATGTGACAGCTTTGGCAAGGTCACGTGCCAATTCAACGGTGGGTGGATAGTTGTCATCAAATGGGGGCGTTGGTGCTGGATGAAATGGATTCTGGTTTGCCTGCCTGCACTTGGTTTAATGGCGGAAGATTTGACGGTCGAAGCCAAGCGGCTGCATCTCGGAAAGACAGGGCAGTTTGAGTGGGAGGCGTTCAAGGATCGCGCTGTCGATGCTGAGTGGATGGAGAGGCGCTTTGAGGCGAAGACGAATGCTGCCGAGCAGACGCTGCGGCTGTGGCAGCGAGATGTGAAACTGACATGGCCGGTGCTGTTGAACGGGCGCAAGCTGGGAACGCTGGTGACGGCGGAAACGGCAATGGAGAGCCTGCTGACGATCCCGGTGGGGGCTTTGCGTGACGGGGAGAATATTCTGTCTATCGAAGCACCGCCGAGTCTGGACGATATTGAAGTGGGGCCTGTGTTCATCGCAGCGAAGCCGATGACGGAAGTGTTGAGCGGTGCGCAGGTGGATGTGACGATTACGGATGGCGAAACGGGCGGGGGATTGCCGTGCCGGTTGACCTTGACGCGAACGGATGGGACGCTCCAGCCGCTGCGTGCAGAACCTGCGGGCGAGGTTGCGGTGCGGATTGGTGTGGTTTACACACGGAATGGAAAGGCCATGCTGTCGCTGCCGCCGGGCGACTACATCCTGCATGCGGGGCGTGGTTTTGAATGGAGCGTGGAGCGTACGGCGATTTCGCTGCGTGAGGGCGATACAAAGCAGGTCGCGCTGCAACTGCGGCGTGAGGTGCCGACGGCGGGCTGGATCGCGGCAGACAGCCACATTCACACGCTGACGCACAGCGGCCATGGAGATGCAAAGATCGAAGAGCGCATGTTAACCATTGCAGGGGAGGGGATCGAACTGGCGATAGCCACAGATCACAACCATCACACGGATTATGCGCCCAGCGTAGCGAGCATGGGCGTGGCGGAGCGCTTCACGCCGGTGATCGGCAATGAGGTGACGACGAAGCACGGACACTTCAATGCGTTCCCGATTGAACCGGGTGCACGAGTGGTGAATCACCAGCAGGAGGACTGGGCGAAACTGCTGCCAGAGATTCGTGCGACACCGGGCGTGAAGGTGATCACGCTGAATCATCCGCGTGACCTTCACAGCGGCTTCATTCCTTTAGGCGGCATGCAGTTCAATCCGAAGACGGGCAGGCATCGTCAGGTGGACGCGCTGGACATTGATGCGATGGAAGTGATCACGTCTGCGGCGATGCAGTCGGACATTCATTTGCTGTATCGGGACTGGTTTGCCCTGCTGAACCGCGGACATCGTATTGCAGCGATTGCGTCGAGCGACAGTCATGACGTGAACCGCTTCATTCTCGGTCAGGGGCGCACGTATGTGGCGGCGAAGGATACAGATGCGGCGAACCTTGATCTCGATGAAGTCTGGCGCAGCTACAAGGAAGGGCGGCTGCTGGTGAGCCTGGGGCTGCTGACGACGCTGAAGGTAAATGACAAGTTCACGGTCGGCGATCTAGCCTCAGGGCTGGCGGACAGCATCAAGGTGGAGGCCACCGTCTTTGGTCCGGCGTGGACGCAGGCAGACCACGTCGAACTTTTCGCGAACGGCATACTGATTCGCGAGCAGAAGATTGAGGACAACCATCGTGCAGGTGAGAAGGCGCGTGTCGTCTGGCAGTTGCCGAAACCGACGCATGATGTGCATCTGGCGGTGATCGCGACGGGGCCGGGTGTCACCGAGCCGTTCTGGGAGATTCCGCGACCGTATCAACCGAGCAGCAAGACCTTCGTTCCGTGGGTGGTGGGCTCCACGAATCCCATCTGGCTCGATGCGGATGGTGACGGCCGTTTTGAGCCGGCGGTTGCCATTGCCCGGCGATTGATTCAGGAAAGCGGGGGAGATGGCGTGAAATTGCAGGATGCCTTGAAGCGTTGCGATGAGGCCGTGGCAGTGCAGGTGGAATCGCTGATGGTGAAAAGTGAACAATGATCTTGTCCAAATCCGCCTTTCATCTGACTTCTATACCATCATGAGCACTCCCAGCCCTTCCCCTGATCTCAAACGCCGCTCTTTCCTGGCCGCCGCATTCTCCGGTGCACTTGTCACTCCTGGAGTCATGAACGCGGCGGAGGTGGAGAAGGCCATTGCAGGGAAGTTTCATGAGCCTGCGCAGGATCTGCCGCTGGCGGAAGATGCAGATGTTATTGTCTGCGGTGCGGGACCGGCGGGTATTGCTGCAGCGATCACTGCTGCGCGAGCGGGTGCCAAGGTGCGGGTGTTTGAGTGGCGTGGCTGCCTCGGTGGCGTGTGGACGGCCGGCCTGCTGGGTTACCTGCTGGATTTCGACAAGCCGGGCTTCAACCAAGAACTGCTGAAGCGGTTGGAGGAACGCGACATTCGCCGTGGTACGAACAAAAAGAGTGTCGTCTATGAGCCGGAAGGCATGAAACTGCTGCTGGAGGAAATGTTTGTGGAAGCAGGCATCAAGTTTCAGCTCCACACCAAGGTCTGTGCGGCCTATCGTGAAGGGAAACGGCTCACGACGATCGTGACCGAATCGAAATCGGGGCGGCAGGCATGGAAAGCACCGGTGTTCATCGACACGACGGGTGATGGAGATCTCGGTGCATTGGCAGGCTGTGCCTTTGAATGTGGCGAGGCAGATTCGTGCCCCTGCCAGCCGATGTCGCTCAATGCGCTGCTGGTGTGCAAAGATGCGGCGGCATTGAAGGATTTCATTCACGGTTCAGATCCGAGCAAAACGGATGGCACGTCAAAAGACGCGTTCCTTGCTGAGATCAAACGCACCGATCATTTCCCCTCGTATGCGAAACCGACGCTCTGGCAGGTGCGGGACAATCTGCTGCTGGTGATGATGAACCACCAGTACGGCGTGCCGTGTTTTGATGCGGCGAAGATCACCGAGGCCACCGTGCACGCTCGCGCAGAGATGAACAAAATCGTGAACGGCCTGCGCAAGCTCGGCGGCCCATGGGAAGGGCTGCAAATCGCCGCGACGGCGGAGCAGATCGGTGTGCGCGACGGGCGGCGAATTGCGGGTCGCTACACAGTGAGCAAGGAAGATGTGATCGCCGGGGCGCGCTATGATGACGCCGTGGTGCGGCCGACGTTTAGCGTGGATATTCACGCGCTGAGCGCGGACATGAACAAGAAGTCGGCCTACAGCAATGCGGGCATCAAGGTGAAGCCGTATGACATTCCGCTGCGGGCCTTGATTGCGAAAGATGTGGATGGCTTGATGATGGCCGGGCGCAACATCAGCGGTGACTTCATCGCGCATGCGAGCTATCGGGTGACAGGAAACTCGGTGGCGATGGGCGAAGCTGCAGGCGTGACTGCGGCGCTGGCTGCGACGACAAAGCGCCTGCCGCATGACATTCCCTGGAGCGAAGCCGAGGCCAAGCTGAAGGCGCTGGGGCAGCGGGTGTAGTTACTTCCCGGTGCGCTTGCGTTTGGCTTCCTGTTTGAGAAAGAGCGGCTCAAGAGTTTCGCGAATCCACGTGAAGGCGGCCTCTAGACCTTCGCGCTGATAGATGACGCCGATGTCGGCTTCGACGGCGGTGGGATTGCCGGTGCAGGAGAGGAACTGATTGCAGGTGAAGCGCGTTTTCATCTCGGCATCCACTTTACCCTGCTGCTTCAGGATGAGGCTGCGGACGTAGAGTTCGAGAACGGCATCGCCAATCCAGGCGTTTTCGCGCAGGCGCTGGGTGAGATCGAGGTCTTGTGTGGATGCCATGAGCTGGGCATCCAGAGCGAGCATTGAGGCGAGTTCAACCGGGGATCACTTGGTTTTGGCGGGCTGCGCTGAACTGCTCAACCCTTGGAAATAAGCGCTGATCCAGGTGTGCTGCAGGCGGGTGGCCTTAACGGAGACCGAGTTCTGTTCTTTTTTGAAGGTCATGCTGGGCTGAGGCGCGTCTGCAACAGGCTTGGTTTCGTCACCCTCGATGACCGTGCTGATGTCCTTGAGAATGGTTTCGATGCTGGCCTGCGTTTTTGGCAGGGCATATACTTTCGTGACCAGGGCGGAATCATCGGCGACACGGATAAACCACCTGTTCTGATCAAGCACCAGCACCAAACCATTCGCGCGGCAAAGAGTCTCAAGGACCTCAAAAGGGCTGCTGTTGATACTGAAGGTCATCAACTTTTGATTGATGGGATTGTCGTCCGGCAGTGAAATGAAATTGATGCCGGCATCGGTGGCGAGAAAACGCAGCACATCGCCGAGGTTCGCCTTGGCGAAGTCATACTGTTGCGGGCGGGCTTTGCGCAGCTCCGCCGCCTTTGCCTCGGCGGCATTTGCAGATGTCTTTGCCGCAGGGCTGGAGGCCTGATCTTTATTAGCCGGAGGTTCTGCTAAAACGGGAGTGATGAAAAAGGACTGGGCGTCGGAGGTGAGCTTGTGATTTGCGAGCTCCGCGCAGTAGCGCAAGGCTTCGGACAGCGGAACGTCCTTGAGAGACAGGGTGATTCGCACTGATGCATCTCCGCCGGGCTTGATGAGGATGTTGACGCCTTTTTTCTCTGGATCAAGTTCACGGGCCTTGATGCGAAAGAAGTCGATGCATTCGGTGAGCGTGGCATCGCGGAATTCGACGCTGGGGATGATGACTTTAGAAGCGGGAGCTGGAATGACAAGCTCATCGAGTTGGCCGGATGGATTGAGCACAGGCGGCGCTGCTGCGGATTTCGCAAACACGGGGTCATCAGCAGGGCCGATGAGAACGGCGTATGGCTGAATGATCATTTTGAGGCTGGCCAGTTCCACGACATAGCGCAGGGCTTCACCCAGAGGCACGTCTTTGAGATCCATGGAGATGGCGGTCTTGGATGGTGGATTGCTTTGTCTGTAGATGATGCTTACTCCTGGTGCCTTGGGGCCAGGGCTGAGTTCACGGCTTTTGACGCGGAGGTATTCGATGGCTTCCTCCACCGTAGCACCCTGAAAATGAACGCTGGGGATGATGATCTCGTTGAGCCTGGTTTTGATGAAATCGGTAGATGCTGCTGCTTTCGTCTGAGCAGATGAGGTCATGTAACTCAGATCAAGCGCCCGGGACCTGGCGGCTTCTGCTTCAGTGCCGAAGTAGATGCCGCCGAATGGCTTGTGTGTGAGGGTGTCGTAGAAAGTAATATGTGGCAGTCCTTGGGAAGGATTGGGGAGATGCAGGACGAAGCTGCCCCGGCCGCGGTTCACGACGACCTGCTGCCTTGCATCAATTGCGGATGCTTTGTCATTGGTGGTGGAAGTGATGTACAGGGCTGCGGTTGCTTCATCTGCGCTGCCGAGTTCATAATCCACCCCGACCGTGAGCATCTCGGCTGAGCGCGTCATGGAGGTGATGACCATGGAGTCGCGAGGACGAAAGGCGGATTTTCCGACGGCGAAGTCGCTGGGAGAGGCTGCCGGAAGACCGCCCTTCTTTGGATCGATCACATGGGGGGAGATGATATAAAGCACGGGGCGTTTGCTTTGAGGTTTGCCGTCATGCCAACCGGCGATCACACAGGATTGTCCGGTCTGCATTTGTTGAGTGGCCTTGTAAACCCGGCTGCGGGCGTTCGCATAGTCGCCTTTGAACTCGGAGACCACGGCACCTGTTGCTGGATCAAAGAGCTCTGAGTCGGTGATATCAATGCCGAGGTTGATCGCTTCACCGCTCACGGTGGGCGTGAACTTGCAGACGAGGCCGATTGGCACATAAACAACTTTGCCATCCTTGTCTTTGCTGGGCTGGTTCACGATGCTTTTGATCACGACTTCCTTCTCGTTGGCGGTGACTATGCGTGGGTAGGAGGTGACATTGGTTCTGTCATTCCGCAGCAGTTCCCGCAGTTGAACGGCGAATTCATCGGGGGACAACAGCGCCGGGAGAAAAGACTGTGTTTCTTCGGCTGGCAGCCTGCCGTCAAAATTCCAGTCGGTGGCTTCCTTGAATTCGACGATTTTCACTTCGATCGCGATGAGCTGCGCATCCTCAGCGGGTTTTGGCTGCTGAGCACGAGTGACTCCGAAAAAGGTCATGAGCACGATGCACAAGCTGATCAAAGACTTCATGACTGGATGAGGCGCACGATGTTTGGCAATGGATTGAATGCGTGAGCGCAAGGCGGCGCCGCGCTGGAAGATGCCGACGAATCCGAGACTTAAGCCGCGAGGGGAGAATGCGGTTTCGACTTTGAGGAGGGCATGGCCGTAGGCGATGCGGTGGTCACGGGTGGCATTCTGAAGTACCTGGGCATCGCAGGCGGCTTCGCGGTCGGCACGGATTTTGAGGAACGCGATCCAGAGCAGGGGATTGAACCAGTGCAGAGCCATCAGCACGCACATGAGGGCATTGAGCGGGAGATCGCCCCTCTTGAGATGCATGAGTTCATGCTTGAGGACGAGCCTTGCCTCGGCAGGCGTGAACTCGCGGTCGAACTCTGCGGGCAGCAGCAGGGTGGGGCGCAGGAGGCCGGTGACGGCAGGGCTGCTGACGGCGGAGGCGATCAAAACTCGCGGGACATAGCGCAAGTGCATCTCGCGGGCGATTTGGGCGAGCGTTGCGAGGAGTTCGTCGCTGGCGGGATGGCGGGATTGTTTGAAACGGCGCAGGGTGAGCATGAAAGAGACGCTGCCGAAGACGAGCATGCCTGCGGAGACGCCGAGCCAGGTAAGAAGGAACACTTGCTGCCAGTTGATGGGTTCGGGCATCGGGGCCGGGGCATCGAAAACAACCGGGGCCGGCTCCTCCATCAAAGGAGAGATGGCTGCGGGAGTGGGTGGTGCTGGCTGGGGTGGTGCTTGAAAGACGTGCTCGATGCTCCAGCGACTTTGTGGCAGCACAGGCATGAGGAGAACGACAAGCACAGGCAGCCAGAGGGCATAGCGCATGCGGGCGGTGAGGTGCCGACGAAAAGCCACCTGAACGAGCAACGTGGCCAGCGTGAGAAGCGACGCACGAAGACTTGCTGCGAGGAGCCAGTCGAATATTTGGGTGAGTGTGTTCATGGTGGGTTAGGAGTTGAGGTTTTGGTCGAGCAGCTTTTTGAGCTCCTTCACCTCTTCCGCGGTGAGATTGCTGTTCTGGGCGAAGTGGACGAGCAGGGGCTTGGCGGCGCCGCCGAAGATGCGCTGCATGAAGGACTCGCCTTCGGCGCGCACGCAGGCCTCGCGTTTCACGGCGGGGAGGAAGGTGCGGGTGCCGCTGGCGTTTTCGGCGGTCTTGAGCGCGCCTTTTTCCACCAGGCGTGTGAGCAGGGTGCGGACAGTGTTTTCCGCCCAGTTCATGGTGGGGCGCAGTGTCTTGGTTACTTCAGAGGCGGTCTGCGGGGAAGTCTCCCAAAGTGCCTCCATGACGGACCATTCGGATTCAGCGATGTCGGGTGCGTTTGGCATGATTTATTGGAATTAATATCATTCCACTACATTTGTCGTGAAATGGCAACTACAAATGTAGTGATCCTGGTGTTCGTATCCTAATCAAGGCTCGATTCCTGCTGCCTCGGCGGTTGACACCCTCCCCCCCCGGCGGTAATCCTGAATCCCTCAAAAATCCAAACTACCTCAAATAACATGGTCAAAATCGGCATCAATGGTTTCGGGCGCATCGGCCGCCTCGTGTTTCGTGCAATCTGTGACCAGGGTCTCCTGGGCAAGGAAATTGAAGTCGTCGCCGTGAACGACCTCGTGCCTGCAGACAATCTCGCCTATCTCGTCAAGTACGACTCCACTCAGGGCAAGGCCCGTGAGAACGTTTCCTCCAAGAAATCCAGCCCTGATCTGGCTGCAGACGACATCTTGGTGGTCGACGGCCATGAGATCAAATGCCTCGCCGTGCGCGCAGGTCCTTCCGCACTTCCTTGGAAAGAGCTTGGCGTGGACATCGTCATCGAGTCCACCGGTCTCTTCACCGAGCGCAGCAAGGCTCAAGGCCACATCGACGCCGGCGCGAAGAAGGTCATCATCTCTGCCCCTGGCAAGGATGAAGACATCACGATCGTCATGGGCGTAAACCATGAGAAGTATGATCCCGCCAATCATCACGTCGTTTCCAATGCAAGCTGCACGACGAACTGCCTGGCTCCTGTCGTTCACGTTCTTCTCAAAGAAGGATTCGGTGTCGCTGAAGGCCTCATGACCACCATCCACAGCTACACCGCTACGCAGAAGACTGTGGACGGCCCGAGCGCCAAGGATTGGAAAGGTGGCCGCAGCGCCGCCATCAACATCATTCCTTCCGGCACGGGTGCCGCCAAGGCCGTGGGTCTCGCCATTCCAGAAGTGAAGGGCAAGCTCACCGGGATGTCCTTCCGCGTGCCAACGCCGACGGTTTCCGTGGTCGATCTCACCGTGAAGACGGAGAAGGAAACCAGCTACAAGGAAATCTCCGCCGCCATGAAGAAGGCCAGCGAAACCTACCTCAAGGGCATCCTGAACTGGACCGCCGACGAAGTGGTGAGCACCGACTTCATGCATGACCAGCACAGCTCCATCTTTGACGCCGGTTCCGGCCTCGAGCTGAACAGCAAGTTCTTCAAGCTGGTGAGCTGGTACGACAACGAGTGGGGTTACTCCAACCGAGTCGTCGATCTCGTGAAATACATTGTGAGCAAAGGCCTGTAATCTAAACGAACACAGCAACCTTCAAAGCCTTCGACGGGCCGGCTCACCTGAGCCGGCCCGTTTTGCGTACCCGCTCATCTCCCAACTTCCCATGAACCTAGTTTTCTCTTTCCAACCATGTCTCTTTTATCTCAACTGCACCTCCTGCCCAGGCCCTTCTGGGTTCTCGTAGGCGCGACCTTCGTCAACCGGTTCGGCGTTTTCGTCGTGCCGTTCCTGGCGCTCTTCATCACGCGGAACGGCAACACGGCCACGCAGGCCGGTTACGCCGTGGCTGCGTATTCGTTAGGAGGCTTCATTGCCGCCGGGATCGGTGGCTGGATGGCGGACCGTCTTGGGCGGAACGTCACCATGGCTGTCTCAGCGCTTGCGGGCGCAGTCTGCATGATCGCCATGTCGCAGGCGGTGGACTGGCGGGCGCTCGCTGCCCTGGCTTTCATCACGGGGGCGATCAATGAGGCGGGGAGTCCGGCCAGTGCGGCGCTGGTGCAGGACATTGTACCGCCAGAGCATCGCGTCATCGCTTATGCGGTGCAGCGGTTTGCGGTGAATCTTGCATGGTCCCTTGGACCCGCGACGGCCGGGTTCCTGGCGGAGTATTCGTTCTTCTGGCTGTTCGTGGTGGATGCCGCCTCCTCCGCCTTCTTTGGCATCGTCGCGTGGCTGTTTTTGCCGCGTGGCAGACGCACGGCACGCGAGCACGCGGGCTGGGGGCATGCATGGCAGTCGATCCGTGCCAATCACGCCTTCCTGGCCTTGTTCGGCGCCTGCATCTGCACGGCGTGGATCTTCCGGCAGACGAACACCACCTTTCCGCTGCACTTTGAGCGCAATGGACTGCCGCTGCATTGGTGCGGTCTCGTGCTGGCTTTGAATGGCGTGATGATCTGCCTCTTTGAGGTGCCGCTGGCGGCAGGACTGCGGTTGTGGCCGGTCAAGCAGGTGCTCGCGCTCGGCTACATTCTGATGGGGGCCAGCTTCCTCACCTTCCTGATCAGCGGATCACTCACTGCTTTTGTGCTGATGATGGTGGTCTTTACGATGGGAGAGATGTCCGCGTTTTCGCGGCAGCAGGCCTATTCTGCGAGCCTCTCTCCAGACGATATGCGCGGGCGTTACGTCGGCTTTCTCAGTCTGGCCTGGTGCGCGGGAAATACCGCCAGCTCCGCGCTCGGCATGCCGCTTTACGATCATCATCCCACCGTGCTGTGGGTGATGAATGCCGTGCTCGGCATTGTGGCGGCACTCCTTATTCTCTACACTCGTAAAACCCAGCTGCATGAATCCTGAAAAATCATCCGCCAATGCAGTGCTGAGTGCTGTGATCGCCTTTGGCCTGTGGGGCGTGCTGCCGGTGTATTGGAAACAGATCGGTCATCTCGGCAGTGGCGTTGCCCTGGCGCAGCGTGTGGTCTGGACTCTGGCCACCGTGCTACCCCTGCTGATGCTGCGCGGCGAGTGGACCGGCTTTCTGCGCTCCATGCGGGACCTCCGCCTGCTTAAAGCGCATGCATGGTCCGCGTTTTTGCTGGCCATCAACTGGGGCGTCTTTGTTTGGGCGGCGCAGCATGGTCGCATCATCGACTGCAGCCTCGGCTACTTCATCAATCCCTTGTTGAATGTGCTCATCGGCAGCCGCTTGCTGGGTGAGCGGCTGTCGCGATTGCAAAAATTCAGCATCGCCTCCGCAGCTTTTGGGGTGTTGACGCAACTCATCTTGCTGGGGAGATTTCCGTGGATCGGCCTGCTGCTGGCTGGGAGCTTTGCACTTTATGGTCTGGCGCGGCGGCGCTCACCGCTCGGCTCGCTGCCGGGGCTTGCTGTGGAAACCGTGGTCGGCATCCCTGTGGCGGTACTCTATCTGATCTGGACACAGCAGAGCGGCATGTCCATCTGGGGCACGGCTTCAGCGCATGACCTGCTGCTCATTGTCGGTCTCGGCATCATCACGACGATTCCGCTGCTGGGCTTCGCGCATGGTGCTCGGCAACTGCCCTTCGCCCTGCTCGGCGTGCTGCAGTTCCTCGCGCCCACCGGCCAGTTCATGGTGGGGGCCTTTGTGTATCACGAGCCGGTCAGCACCGCTTCCTTGGTGTCGTTTGGCCTGATCTGGCTCGGCGTGCTGCTGTTTTGCAGTGATCTGTGGCTGCGCAAGCCCTCCCGGGCCTGAGCAACTCAGGGTCTGGCCGCAATCGACAGCTCGATGATCTTCGCGCATAGGTCGGGGAACTCAATGCCCACGGCCTTCGCGGCTTTGGGCAGCAGGCTGCTGCTCGTCATGCCGGGGATGGTGTTCACTTCGAGGACGAAGGGAGCTTGATCGCTGTCGCGCAGCATGACATCCACTCGGCCATAGACTTCCGTGCCGCAGGAGCGGAAGGCTTTCAAGGCGGCGTCCTGCACGGCCTTGGTCACCTCGGGGCTGAGGTTGGCAGGGCAGTTGTAGTTCGTTTTGCCGGTGCCGCCCATCCAGGGGTACTTGTTGTTGATGTCGTAGAAGCCTTCGACGGGTTCGATGTGAATGATCGGCAGCACCTGATCGCCGAGAATGCCGACCGTCAGCTCTTTTCCGGCCACGTAGTCTTCAATCAGCGTGTCATTGCCAAATTTCTTCGCGTCTTCAATCGCGGCGTCGAACTCTGCCTGATCGTGGCAAATGTGCACGCCCACGCTGGAACCTTCACGCGGTGGTTTGACGACGAGTGGCAGGGAGATCGCCAGCGGCTGGCTGCCGTCCAGGGGATAGGTCTGCGAGAGCGGAGTTGGCACACCGGCGGCGATGAAGCGCTCCTTGCTCAGCAGCTTGTCGAACGCGATGCGGCTGCTGGTCACGCCGGCACCGGTGTAACGGATGCCGCGCTGTTCCAGGATGGCCTGGATCTGGCCGTCCTCGCCAAAGGTGCCGTGAATCAGGTTCATGGCGATGAACACATCCCCGGGCACTTCGAAATCCGGGCCAGTGACATCCACTTCGACCACGATGGCACCTTTGCTGCGCAGCGCCTCGGCCACGCTTTCGGCAGTTTTGAGCGAAACTTTGCGTTCGGAGCCGGGGCCGCCCATCAGAAGGGCGATTTTCTTGTTCGTCAGGTCGATCATGGTGCGAAGATATGGAATGCGGAGGCCAGATTGGCAAAAGGAATCCTGGCAATGTCCGTGCCATCAGTCACGTCTTTCCCTGTCACCATGAATTCCGGCTTCTTTTTCGCCTTTATGCTCACGGGTTCCGTCCTGGCGGCGGATTATGATCTTCTCATCACAAACGCCCAGATTGCGGATGGAAGCGGCGGTCCACTGGTGCATGGCAGCATTGCGGTGAAGGGCGGGCGCATTGTGGAGGTCGGTCAGGTCGAAGGCTCAGCCGACAAGGTGATCGATGCCGGCGGCAAAGTGGCCGCGCCGGGTTTCATTGATGTCCACACCCACTCGGAGGACATCTGCCTCATCCCCGCGGCAGAGAATTTTTTGCGCATGGGAGTCACGACCATCATCACTGGGAACTGCGGTCATTCGCGCACCGATGTGGCAAAGTTTTTTCAGGAGATTGAGGAGTCGAAAGTCGCTCTGAATGTGGCCACGCTGATCGGCCACGGTTCCGTGCGTGAGCAAGGCATGGGCGGCAGTTTCATCCGGGCGCCGAATGAGCAACAACTCGCCACGATGAAAGGACTGGTCGATCAGGCGATGAAGGATGGAGCGGTTGGATTGAGCACGGGGCTCATTTATGTGCCCGGCTCGTTTGCCAAGACGGAGGAATTGGTTGAGTTGGCGAAGGTCGCTGCAGCCCATGACGGCATCTATGTCAGCCACATGCGTTATGAAACAGTGCGCATTTTTGAAGCACTGGATGAGATCATCCGCATTGCCAAAGAGGCAAAAATTCGTGCCGAAGTCTCTCACATCAAGCTCTCAGGTCCCACTGCCTGGGGCAAGGCCCGTGAAGTGCTCGCAGTGCTCGATAAGGCACGTGCCGAGGGTTTGAAGATCACGCAAGATCAGTACGCCTACACGGCCTCCAGCACTGGGCTGCGGCAGACCTTGCCAGACAGCGCGCTCGAAGGCGAGCCTGCAGACTTCGTCGCGCGGATAGCTGATCCTCAGAAGAAGGCCTCGATCATCGCCAGCATGGCCAAGATGCGTGACCGCCAGGGGCGCAAAGATTACGGCTATGCGGTGATCGCTCGCTGCAAGGCTGATCCCTCGCTCAATGGCAAAACCATTCCTGAGGTGGCCAAGCTGCGGCGTGGAGCAGACACCCTTGACGATCAAATCGAAGTCATCCTTGAGATCGAAGCTCAGGGAGGCGCCAGCGCCATTTTCCACGGCATGAACGAGGACGATCTGCAGACCTTTTTGAAGCATCCGCTCACGATGATCGCCAGCGATGGCGGCCCACGTCGTCTTGGTGAGGATGTGCCGCATCCGCGCAGCTACGGCAACAACGCACGAGTGCTGGGTCGTTACGTGCGCGAATTGAAACAGCTCACTTTGCCTGAAGCCGTGCGCCGCATGACCTCACTGCCAGCGCAGACTTTTCATCTCAAAGATCGTGGCATGATCCAAGTGGGGTCGCATGCCGACATCGTGATCTTTGATCCTGCCAAAGTTACGGGTCCTTCCACCTTCAGCGACCCGCATCACTACGCGGAGGGGTTTGATCATGTGATTGTGAACGGCGGCATCACGATCCGCGACGGCAAACTCACTGAGGTGCGAAGCGGAGGCCCAATACGCAAGGAGCACTAATTCATCGCGAACTGGTTTAGCATTAAAGTCCCGCGCGCGATAAACACAGAGAGGCGTCTGGATCACAGACGCCGCCCGTGTGCCAGTCCCCTTACCGCTTTAGTGGGTCGAGCAATGATGCAGGGTGCCGCCGCAGGTCTTGCAGGTGTGTGTTGGCAGCTCGCCCTTCTTGCCCCAGGCGACGAGCTTAGTCTCGCAATCCGGGCAGCTCATGTGGCTGGAGGAGTGGAGGGTGACGATGCCTTTGTCACCAGGAGCTGAGGTGACCGAGGGGGATTTGAACGTAACGGTGTGGCACTTGCTGCAGGTCACGGCGCTGGTAGGGCAGCAACTGGCGGGCTTGGCAGCGGTGGCCTGACAGGAGACGAGAGCCAATGCGCTGACTGCCATGATTCCGGTGATGATGGATTTGATGAGTTTCGTTTTCATGTTGTGGTTGTGTTGAGTGTTGAAGAAGCATCTGCTTCAACCAGACAAACCCCGGTGCTTCGGCAAACCCTTGAGGACCTCAAGGCACGCACACTGCATGACAAGACAGAGTCACTCCGCCTGCGAACCGCCGAGCGCGGCGCGCAAAATCTGGCGCGCGCGATAGATGCGTGTTTCCACTGCTTTGGACGTGCAGCCCACGGCGGTGGCGATCTCGGCATAGCTCATGTCTTGATAAGTGAAGAGCAGCATGGCCTCGCGCAGATCATCAGGCAGGGCGGCCAGAGCGGCTTCGACGCGCTGCATTTGTTCACTGCGTTCCATCTGCTCATCCGGGCCGGGCTGCGTCTCCACGCTTTCGGGCACATGATCGTCTTCGTTGTCGATGGACACCGTAGGATGCCGCTGCTTCCAGCGGGCATGATTGCGCGCGAGGTTGGCGGCAATTCGGAAGAGATAGGTCGGAAACGGCGCGGAGGGGTGATAGCGACCGCGGCTTTGATAGAGTTTCACAAAGGTCTCCTGCGTGAGGTCAGTGGCAGCGGCGGCATTGCCGGTCATCCGCAGGAGAAAAGCGGCCACCTTGTCCTTCCAGCGTTCCATCAGGCTGTTCAGCGCCAGATCATCACCCGCGGCGAGTCGCTGCATGGCGGCAATGTCGGCGTCGGGAGGCGTGTCGGACATGCGCGTGGTTCAGTGGGAAACATGAGCTGTGCCCAGCACATGGGGCAGGACGATCTTCAAGTAGTTGTCCGCCTGCTCCGGCGCCATGCAGGCGGCGGTCTCATAGACATGCTTCAGCATCGCCTGCTGACACTCCTGGGTGAGATCCGCGCGCTCGCGCATAAGTTTCACGACATCTCCTGTCAACGCCCGGCTGTGCATGGTGGCTTCCATCAATGACTGGTCAGAATGATGCACACGCATGCACAACTCTGCGCATGTCGGCTGATAGGCCAGATGCAGTGCCTGCACCTTTTCAAATTGCGGGTCGGTGAGATGCAGTGAGACACGCAGCCATTGGAGCTCGGGCAGCAGGCTGCCGTTTTCGACTGGCATTTCCTCTGTCTGCACACAGTCGCATGGCCGCAGCATCCGCTGAGAGCCGAAAAACATGCCAACCCCGAGGATGACAGCAACGATGAGGATGATCAGACCACGCTTCATGGCGACACCTCGTGGTCCATTTGCAGGAAGGGATTGATCGATTCCACATAGGTCAGCTCACCTCTCACCGGGAAGGAGTCACGTTGTTGGATCAAGCCAAAGCCGCCCCCTAGCAGCATGCAGAGGGCGATGGTGGCAAAAGCAGGCGCAGGCCGTGCGAGCGTGCCGAGCCATGCCTGCCAGAGCTGAGACAAGGCCGTGCGGAGCGAGGGGGCTTCCTCCGTCTCAATGCGCGCCCAGACTTCTCGTGTGAAGGATCTGGGCAGCGAAATGGGAGCGGGAGATTCGCGCAGGAGCTGATGAAGCTGGTCGTCGTTCATGGAATCAAGGGTGTTACCAAGACTAACACCCAGGTCCGGTCAAACCCTTGCGGAAAGTGTGCGAATTTTGGTGCTGCCTGCGAATGTGGAAATTTGTCGAGGGTTTCGGCTGGCGGTGGTGTTTGTCGGTTAGAATGCACATCCGCTTTACCATCCTTACCTGCCTCAGTTTGCTGACTGGAGTGCTGCCGTCTGCCATGGCGGCCACGGTGGAGTATGATCTGGAGATCGCGGAGCAGGTGCTGTCTCCTGCCGGTAAGCCTGTGAAGGCGCTGACCATCAACGGCACCATGCCTGGTCCGACGCTGCGATTTCGTGAAGGCGACACGGCGGTCATACATGTGCACAACCGGCTGAAGCATGAAGAAACCTCCACCCACTGGCACGGCCTGCTGCTGCCAAATGAGCAGGATGGAGTGCCCTATGTGACCACGCCGCCGATCAAGGCCGGGCAGACGCACACATTTACCTTCCCGCTGCGGCATGCGGGAACTTACTGGTTTCATTCGCACACCGGGCTGCAGGAGCAGCGGGGCGTGTTGGGCAGTATCGTGGTAGTGCCACGCGGAGGCGAATCCGAGCATGCAGATGTGGACCAGGTGATGGTTCTGTCCGATTGGACGAATGAAAATCCGCACGAGGTGCTGCGCAGCCTCAAGCGTGGCACAAACTGGTATCCGGTGAAAAAGGGCACGGCACAGAGCATCACGGGAGCCATGCAAAAGGGCATGCTGAAGGATTATCTGGCGCGTGAGCGCTCACGCATGCCGCCCATGGACATTTCGGACGTGGCGTATGAATCGTTCCTCATCAACGGTGTCCGCCAATTCGACGTTCCTGCCAAGGCGGGGAAAACCGTGCGCCTGCGCTTCATCAATGCCGGAGCGGCCACGTATTTTTATCTGGAGTCGGCGACGGGTCCGCTGACCATCGTTGCCGCAGATGGCACGCCAGTGCGTCCTGTGAAAGTGCAGCGTTTGCTGATGGGCATCGCCGAAACATATGACGTGCTCCTCACTGTCCCGGCGAGTGGACGCTGGGAGCTTCGAGCCACGGCGCAGGATGGCTCCGGCAGCAGCAGTGTCTTTGTTGGCAGCGGTGCTGAGCATCCCGCCCCTGCGGTGCCGAAACCCAATCTCTACAGCATGGATGACATGCTCATGGCCGCGCTGGATGACATGGATGCCGACAGCTCCGAACCGCCGCCGCCGCGACCCATGGCACCTTACCGCCAGCTGCGTGCCGTGAAGCCCACCACGCTGCCTGCTGGCCTGCCGGTGCGCGAGCTGACACTGCGCCTCACCGGCGACATGCAGCGCTACATCTGGTCTTTCAACGGCAAGACCATTGATGAGGACGGTGTCATTCCGGTGAAACGCGGCGAAATCCTCCGCATGGAACTCGTGAACGACACGATGATGCATCACCCGATCCATCTGCACGGGCATTTCTTTCGCCTGCTCAATGGCCAGGGCGCCTGGTCGCCGCTGAAGCACACCGTCGATGTGCCTCCCATGGGACGCCGCACCATTGAGTTTGAGGCCAATGAGCAGGGCGACTGGATGTTTCACTGCCACATCCTCTATCACATGATGGAGGGCATGGCCCGCATCGTCAGTTATCAGAAGGAAACGCCCAAGATGGGAGCTCCCACCCATCTTATGCCGCACATGCCTGCCATGGGAGAGCACGCCATGCCCATGCTCTACCCGTTTGCAGACTTCAATGTGCTCTCACAGCTCTCCGACGGCACCGCCACGCTGATGAGCGGTCGCAATGCCCTGCGCGTGCCATGGGAAATCGGCCTCAATCGTGAGCAGCACAAAACCGAATACGAAATCGATCTCCTCTACGAGCGCTACATCAATCCCAACTTCGGCGTCTTCACCGGCGCACGCCTCACCAACATCTCCGGCTCGGAGAACCGTGCGCTCGCCGGCTTCTGGTATCGTCTACCCTATCTTTTCGTGTTCACCGCCAACGTGGGCAGCACCGGTGATTTTCGTTTCAGCATTGGCAAAATCTTCCAGATCACCCCGCGTTTCAGCGTCAATGCCCGTGCGCAGTATGACACTCAGCAGATATGGGAGCTCGCCTTTGGCGCGGAGTACATGCTCACCAAGCGTCTGTCCCTTTCCACCGCCTACCACACTGATTATGGTTTCGGTGCCGGTCTTGGCTTCCGGTTTTAAGCCACCCCGCAAAACAAAAACATCCCCATGAAAACCAAACTCGCCATCCTCCTGCTGCTCACCTCCTTCGGTCTTCAGGCCGCCCCTGGAACAAAGCCCTACCCGCTCAAAACTTGCCTCGTCAGCGGCAACACACTCGGCTCCATGGGCGATCCAGTGACGAAGGTCTATGACGGGCAGGAGATCAAATTCTGCTGCAAACCCTGCGTGAAAAAGTTTGAAGCCAATCAGACCAAATATCTGGCCAAACTTTCCCGTTAATCCATCCGTACCATATCACCATGAAAGTCATCCTCGGTCTCCTCCTTGTCACCGCTCTTTGCAGCGTCAGTTTCCTGCATGCCGCCCCTGAAGGCATCCCCGCTTCTTATCCGCTCAAAACCTGCGCCGTCTCCGGCGAAGCCTTTGGCGGCGAGATGGGCAAGCCCGTCAAAGTCACCCACGAAGGCACGGACGTGTACCTTTGCTGCAAATCCTGCCTCAAGGACTTCAAAGCGGATCCCGCCAAGTATGTGAAAATGGTCAAGGATGCCGCTGCCAAGAAGTAGGCGGTTGCATCTCAGGCCAGTCTCTGGCACACCCATTCGCCGATGCCGCGTGCGTCCTGATCGGACACGCTGGCATCGCTCTGGCATTCCTCAGGACTGAATTCGCTGCGCGGCGCTATGCGTCCGCCTTTCCAGACGTGAGCACCGGATGGGTAGGGACCAACCTTGCGAGGATCGCTCCAGGTATGGATGCCGAGCGTCTGCGGATTGACCGCCGCAGCGATGTGCATCGGTCCGCTGTCCACGCTGATGCAAAACTTTGCCTGCCTCATGATCCAGATCAGCTCGGGCAGGGAGGTACACTGGCTCCAGTCGTGAATATGGCTTCCGGTAGGACGAGTCGGGTCAGACGTCATACCGACGAGCACCACCGGATGTGGGGCCAGTGCATCGCAAAGCGCCTGCAGGGAGGAATTGGAGAGAGATTTGCCCTCCCCACGTGACCAGGGATGCACGGCGATGAAATCTGGCAGCGCCTCAGGCCACCCTGCGGGCGCAGTGCCGGGAGTGAGCTCAAAGGCAATGTCTTCTGGCTCGATGCGGATGCCCAAGGCACGCGGCAGCTTGAGATAGCGGTCCACCGCATGGGCTCCGGCATCCACTGGAACGATGTGGTTGTAAAAGAAGCGGGAGCCTTCACGGGCATCCGAAAGGCCGATGACGGTCTGCGATCCACGCCAGCTGCTGACCACTCCGCTGCGCAGCAGACCCTGAAAATCGAGCACGATCTCGGGCTCCTCCCGGGGTAGCGTCATCCAGGTGCGCCGCCAGTTCCAGAAACGTGCCAGACCGGCGAGGCCGCGAAAGGTTTTGCGCGGGAAAGAGATCACTTCATCGATCAGCGGGCTGCCTTGCAGAATCGGCGTCCACTCCGTATTGGCGAGCCAGCGGATTTTCAGCTGCGGATGCGCATCCCGCAGCGCCTTCACGGCAGGCAGCGTGTGGACGATGTCGCCCAGGGAACTCGGTTTGACGATGAGCGCGGAGCGGAAATCGCGCAGGCTGGGAAGCTGGCGCGTGGCGGCGCTCATTTGCCCAAGGCAAGACGGTCGGCCAGCAGAGAGGGAAGTCCAGCGGCGCGGATTTTACCCTGCGCGGTTTCGATGTCGTATTCCAGCCGGCGGATCGAGATCGTCTGCGCCTGCACATCATAGATGGCGTAGGCGGCACGCCAGTCGCCGTCGCGGGGCTGGCCGACACTGCCGACGTTGACGAAGTATTTCACCCCGCGCTGGAGCATGACGTCGGTGCCACGGGCGGCACGCACGGCGTCGTCCTTTTCAAAGATGCGCGGCACATGCGTGTGGCCGTAGAAGCAGACCTGGGTGAACTGGTAGCTGAAACTCGCCATCGCATCAAAGCGGTTGGTCACGTAACCCCAGTTGCCGGGGGAATCGAGCGTGGCATGGACGATGGTGAAGTCGCGCACCTGGCGCACCAGTTTCAAATCACGCAGCCACTGACGCTGCTCTTCGCTGAGCTGTTCACGCGTCCACAGCAGGGCGTTCTGGGCCAGAGGGTTCAATTCCTCGAGGGAGCTCTCACTGGCGGCGCCTTCATCGTGATTGCCGCGTACGACGGGACACCCCAGGTCCTGCACGGCCTGCAGGCATTCCACCGGGTTGGCCGCATAGCCCACGATGTCGCCGAGACAGACGTAATTGGAACAACCCTGCTCCTGAGCGTCCCACAGAACGGTCTGTAGGGCTTCAAGGTTGGCGTGGATATCTCCGAAAATGGCAAATTTCATCGTCTAAGGTTGGCGGCGATTCCTGCACCTTCGGGACATGAGCAGGGAAATCAAGCATTTCAGTATCAGAAACCTACCGTGATGGAAGGAAAGCAGGTGGCCGCGCCCCTGCTGGAAAAGCAAACGGGGCGGATCACCCGATTCGCCCCGTCGCTTGATAGAGTCCAACAGCCAGAAGGAACCACTATTTGAAAGTTTTGACTGAATCGTCTTCGATTCGTTGTCTGGTTGTATTCTTCCACAGCCCAAAAACAATGCGTCAGACGCTCGTAAATGAGTTGTAAGGAGGATGTCAGATTGTCTGGCTGCCCCGCCTAAATGCCGGTGCGGCTGGTCTCAAGCCGCAAGTGGCGAGACTGGCCGGCTTGATTTAACTTATTTCTCACACATTTTATCAATTCCCATGAACCTCAAGCTGATCGCCTTCGTCGCCTTATCCACCGGCCTGTCATTTTCCCTGAGCGCTCAGAACGTAGATGATATTGCCGGTTCTAAAGATCCAGCAGGACTGAAGCGCTATGAGGGCACGCGCACCACATTTTATGAGGAAAAGGCTTTTGAGAGCTACACGCTGCCTTTGGGCAAGCTGACCAAAAAGCCCGGCAATGTGACTCTTTTTGCCAATAGTCTCACACTGGAGGGGAAGGTCACGAAGGTGACTTATGTCAGCAATGAGCCTGACCGCACGGCGCTGGAGGTCTTCAAGAACTACCAGAACGAACTCACGGCTGGAGGCTGGGAGACGCTGTGGGAGGGCACGGGCGAGGAACTCAGCGCTGGTAAGGGGCTGCTGTTCCACTCCCTTTTTGCAGACCGACCCGGCGGCACCTTTGCCATCTGCCACCCCGGTGCTCGCTACCTCGCTGCGAAGAAGGGTGGCGCGCACTTGGCACTGTTCGTCGCGAACTACAAATCGGGAACAGTCACACCGAAGAATTTGCAGCCGCAACCCGGAGTGCCCGTGATCGCGGTTGATCTGATCGAGACCCAGGCCATGGAGGAGAAGATGGTTCTCGTCAAAGCCGAGGAAATGGCATCAGGGATCATCCAGCAGGGGGCGGTGAACCTGTACGGCTTTCTTTTTGACACTGGCTCCGCCACGCTAAAACCGGAGTCCGAAGCCACGCTCGAAGAAGTGGCCAAACTGCTGAAGTCTGACTCCGCTCTGCGCTTGCTCGTCGTCGGTCATACAGACACCGTGGGCAAGTTTGCTGGTAACATTGAGCTTTCCCAAAACCGTGCCGCGTCCGTGGTCGCCGCGCTGAGCAAGCGGCTGCCTGCGGCGGCCTCAAGGCTCACGCCCTGCGGTGTCGGCTACCAGTGCCCGATCGCCAGCAACAGCAACGAAGAAGGCCGTGCGAAGAACCGCCGTGTCGCACTGGTGAAAGTGGAAAATTGATGGCTCTTATGCCCCTGACTTCACGAAGTCACTCAATCCTCATGCATCCGCTCTCTCGTAATAGCGGAACTCCAGATCTTCAAACTGACCGACCACCTCCTTAAGGCGGAAAAGGTGCTCGAAAGGCGGGAGCAAAACGTCGCCTTCGTATTCTTGGGTGATGTAGGTCAGGTAGAGTCCGTCACACTGCGGCAGGAGTTCCTCGAACACACGTGCACCTCCGATGACGAAGACGGTTTCGGCTTCACCGCACACCTGCGGCAGTTCGGCGGCGCTGCGAATGACGGTGACCCCTTCGCGTGGTGCCATCGTGTGGCTTAAAACAATGTTCTGGCGTCCTGGCAGCGGCCTGCCGATGGAGTCAAACGTCGCACGCCCCATGAGAATGGGGTGGCCAAGCGTGGTGCGCTTAAAGAACTTCAAATCCTCCGGGAAATGCCACGGCAGCTTGCCCTCGCGTCCGATGACGCGGTTGCTCGACATGGCGACAATGGCGATGAGGCGCGGCATGGCCGGAAGTTACCAGAGATCGACTGGCTGATTCGGTTCTGGGCGGATGATTTCAGTCTCAGGGATGCTTTCGTTGAAGCGGCGGGTGAACCACATCTGCGCGGGCTCTTCGCCGTGGACGAGCAGGAGCTTCTTAGGCTTCACTTTCTCGATGTATTCGGCGATCTGCTCACGGGAAGCGTGGGCGCTGAGGTCAAAGCTCGCGATGCGGGCGTTCAACGCCACGGCAGGCATGTCTTTGGCGAGTTTGATCATCGTGCCGGGAGCGGCATTGCGGATCTTGTAGCCGGGGGAATCGGGATCGGTGTAGCCGACGAAGCAGACGGTGTTGCGCGGGTTATCGAGGAACTTTTGCGCGAAGGTGTTGGAAACGGTGTGCTCCGTCATCATGCCGCTGGAGAGCGCGTAAAGGGAGCGTGGGCTGGAAATGATTTCCTGCCGTTTCTTGCTCTTGCGCGGCACGAGCATCTTCATGTCGTCCAGCAGGCGGAAGCCTGGATAGCTGCGGCGGCTGCGCGAGGCGTAGTGATCGTAGAGCACGGTGATCTTGGTGCTCAGACCACCGATGTAGAGAGGCATCTCTGGGATGAGGCCTTCCTGATGCAGTTCATGCAGCATCAGCATGACTTCCTGCGTCTTGCCGAGGGCAAAGACGGGAATCATGACGGCACCACCGGCTTCATGCGTTTCGCGGATCACTCCGGCGAGACGTTCTTTTTCGCCCTTGCGGGAAAAGCCTTCGGGACGTGCATAATCGCCACGCGTCGTCTCGGCGATCATCACGTCGATGCCGCTGGTAGGGAAGTCGGCGGCGCGGCAGATCGTCTGCGCCTCGAAATTCACGTCACCAGTATAGAAGAGTGTGTTGCTGCCTTCACGGACCAGGACGCCTGTGGAACCGAGGATGTGACCAGCGTCGAACATCGTTGCCTCCAAGTTGGTGTCCGGAATCTCAAACGGGCGGTCGATGTCGCGGTAGATCCACTGGGCGCGGATGTCATCCAGTTCACGGTGGGTGAAGAGCGGATACTCCGTGATGCTTTCCTCTTCGCGCTGCTTCGTCATCACGTTGACGGAGTTGTGCAGCATCGCTGACGCCAGCTCGCCGGTGATTTCAGTCATCAGCACCGGGGTGTTCGGCTGCTTGCGCTGCAACACAGGCATGGAGCCAATGTGATCGTGATGAGCATGCGTGATGATCGCGGCGCTGACGGACTTGTGCGGCAGAGGGCTGAAATCCGGCAAGGCTTCGTAGCCTGCGCGTTTCGGGTGCATGCCGGCATCCAGCACGACGCGAGAATCTCCGGCTTCGAGGAGGTAGGAATTGGCGCCGATCTCACGCCGGCGGGTCAGGTTGCGAAAACGCATGCTATATTTTTTTGGGGGAGGGGAGGCCGACACTAGGGGCTTGCCAGTGTTCCACAAGGGCTAATTGAGGGCGTGGCACCCATAGGCCTCATGGCAGGTGCTTGCTATCGGGTTGCCGTCCCAACTCAAAAGACAGCCAAGGAGGAGACTACTTCCTGCGGCCGGCGATTCGCGCAAACATCATCGATGCAGCGATCAAAGCGGCGGGTATCGTTGGTGGGCACCAGATCAAACTGGACTGAAAAGCAAGAAAGCAGACGACCAGCGCTGCGAAGATGCACAGCGTCCCTCGCAGGATGGCTTTGCTGCGCGGTACAAACAACACCAGCCAAAGCCCCGTCAGTCCGGCCGCCCCCCAGATGATCCATTGCGCCCAGGCAGGCAGCAGCTGCAGACGTGGCAGGGCGAGTACCTGAGCGAGCGCCTGGGCATGCAGGCGCGGGAGTCCACTTTGGGCGTCATCATCGGTGCCAATGACGATCACCTTGTCACCTGAGAGATTCGCCTTTTCCTGTGGAGACAGGGCATCGGCCAGTTCCGAAGTCATCAAATGGAGCGCATCCACCTCGTGAACGGGCTGTTTTGTATTGAGGATGAATTCACCGGCAGCCGAAAGCGGTACAAAAGCACCGTTGGAAAGGTAAGCACCCGCTCCAGGACCCAGCAGCAGGCGCTGAGTGGCATATGGCGTCTGGGTGAAACGTGCCAGAGTCTGGGCGAAGACGGTGGGCAGCAGGTGGCCGCTCTCCTGCATGGCATAAGCCAGTTTGCCAGCGTCCTTCTCCTCAAGCGGCACGGCTATGCCGATCTCGGCCTGTCGGCGGAGCATGTCATCCGGCGCAGCAATCAAGGCCCCCAGAGGCGGAACGGATCCCATGTCCCCCTGCACCTTTTGAAAAGGTGGCAGAGAGCTTTCGAGGCCACCTAGAAAGGCGGGTGCCTCACGGCTGGCTGCCAGCTGGGCCTCAACGCCCAGAACGGTGCTTGGAAAGGGCACCAATGCCTGCGCTGCCTCATTCACAAACTCGGGCGAAGGGCGGCCCCAGAACAGAGTTTCGGGAATCACGACCACTGCAGGATTGTAGGCCTGCAGTCCCTTCAGGACCATTTGCCAGTCGAGCGGGCGCGGGGGCCAGCCGGCATATTCCGCTTTGTCAGCCACACGCATCTTCACCAGTACGACGGGTGATGAAGACACCGCCTGATCGGTGGCCGCGATAAAACGATCCCTCGCATTGGCGACGAGGAAGTCGAGAAACAACTCGTCCACCCGTTGGAACCGCCCCGCCTGATGCTCGCGATCCAACCAGCAGCCGAGGCTGCCGAGAAGGAGAACGAGAATCAGGGCACGGATCATGGCAAGCAGAGCCCGGCGGATCGCTCCCGGTTAAGGGGCTGGCGTTTCGGCCGGAGCCGGGATGGCAGTGGTTTCGCGCTCGTCGGCGGCAAATTTGAGTCGCTTATGCTCTTCATCGTGGGAGACCTTGACGGTATCGCCTTCGCGGATGTCACCGCGCAGAAGATGTTCGGCCAGCGGGTCTTCGATGTTCTTCTCCACGGCACGGCGCATCGGACGCGCACCATACTGGGGATCAAAGCCCTCTTTCATGAGGAACTCGCGGGCGCTGTCGTCGAGCGTGATGTGGATGTTCTTCTTCTTGAGGCGGAGGACCACTTTGCTGACTTCGAGATCGACGATCTTGTTGAGCTGCTCCTTCTCGAGCATGCGGAAGATGACGATGTCGTCGAGGCGGTTGAGGAACTCAGGCTTGAAGAACTTCTTCGCGGCTTCGGTGATCTTGCCTTTGATGCCGGCGTTGTCGGCGGCGTCTTCCTGCATGGCCATGAAGCCCAGGCTGGTCTGGCGTTTGATCTGTTCCGCACCGATGTTGGAGGTGAGGATGACGATGGTGTTCCGGAAGTCGATCTTGCGACCGAAGTTGTCGGTGACCTGGCCTTCTTCGAGAATCTGCAGCAGCAGATGCATGACATCCGGGTGCGCTTTTTCGACTTCGTCGAACAAGATCACGGAGTAGGGGCGACGGCGCACAGCCTCGGAAAGCTGGCCGCCTTCTTCATAACCGACGTATCCCGGAGGCGCACCAATCAGACGGCTGGCGGTATGCTTCTCCATGTACTCGGACATGTCGATCTGGATCAGCGAATCAGCCGTGCCGAACATGAATTCGGCGAGGTTCTTCGCGAGGAAGGTCTTGCCGACGCCAGTCGGGCCGAGGAAGAGGAAGGAGCCGATTGGGCGGCGTGGATCCTTCAAGTCAGCGCGGGAGCGGCGCAGGGCCTTGCTGATGGCGATGACGGCTTCGTCCTGCCCGATGACCTTGCCCTTGAGCTCGGTTTCCATCTTGAGCAGCTTTTCGGCTTCAGCCTGTTCCATGCGTTGCAGCGGAACGCCGGTCCACTTGGACACGACGGACATGATGTCCTCTTCGGTGACGTCAACGATGCGCTCCTGATTGTTGGTGCGCCAGGCTTCCAGCACGTCATCAAAACGCTTCTTCGCGTTCTTTTCACGGTCACGGAGGCTCGCGGCTTTTTCGAAGTCCTGCTCCTTGATGGAACCTTCCTTCTCGACGCGGATCTCTTCGATCTCACCTTCGATCACCTTGAGTTCGGGCGGACGGGTCATGGCGGCGATGCGGGCCTTGGAGCCGGCTTCGTCCATGATGTCGATGGCCTTGTCAGGCAGGAAACGGGAGGGCAGGTAGCGTGAGCTGAGATTCACCGCCGAGCGGAGCGCGTCTTCGCTGTACTTCGCCTTGTGGTGCATCTCGTATTTGCCACGCAGGCCAAAGAGAATGCGGATGGCGTCCTCAACGGAGGGCTCCTCGATCTTCACGCTCTGGAAGCGGCGTTCCAGCGCGGAGTCCTTCTCGATGTACTTGCGGTATTCGTTCAGCGTTGTGGCGCCGACGCATTGCAGTTCCCCACGGCTGAGCGCGGGTTTAATGATGTTGCTGGCATCCATTGCGCCTTCAGCGCCGCCAGCACCCACGATGGTGTGCAGCTCGTCGATGAAGAGAATGACGTTCTTGTTGCGGCGGATTTCATCCATGACCGCCTTGATGCGTTCCTCAAACTGGCCGCGATACTTCGTGCCAGCGACCATGAGTGCGAGGTCGAGGGTGATGACTTTCTTGTCGCGCAGGATTTCAGGGACGTTGCCCGCGGCAATTTCCTGGGCCAGCCCTTCGACGATGGCAGTCTTGCCGACGCCAGCTTCACCGATGAGCACCGGGTTGTTCTTGGTGCGGCGGCAAAGGATCTGGATGACACGGGCGATTTCTTCCGAACGGCCGATGACGGGGTCCATTTCACCTTTGATGGCGAGCTCGGTGAGGTCACGACCGAAGGCTTTGAGCGCCGGGGTCTTCTCGTTCTTCTTCTTGTCGCTGGAAGGCGTGTTGCCGGTTGGATTGACGGGTTCGCTTTCCTCCTCTTCCTCTTCGTTCTGGGAGGAGAAGTTAGGATCGAGTTCCTTGAGGATCTCGCTACGTGCCTTGTCGAGGTTCACATCGAGATTGCGCAGCACCTGGGCGGCCACACCTTCGCCTTCGCGGAGGAGGCCGAGCAGGATGTGCTCCGTGCCGACGTAGCTGTGGTTGAGAGCCTTGGCTTCCTTCGAGGCCAGGGCGAGCACCTTCTTCACCCTTGGGGTGTAGGGGATGTTGCCGACCATCTTGGTCTCAGGGCCGGAGCCGACCTGCTGCTCGACCTGCATGCGCACGGTCTCGAGGTCGAGGCCGAGCTTGGTCAAAACGTTGACTGCGACCCCCTGGCCGAGTTTGATCAGGCCAAGCAGGAGATGCTCCGTGCCGACGTAATTGTGGTTGAAACGGTCGGCTTCCTTGCGGGCAAGGGCCAGAACCTGTTGGGCGCGTGGAGTGAAATTATTCATCATTAGTAGGGGAGGTGGTGCCTCCATTGTTAGATTGTGATGCCGGAAAACTACCCGGGCCGTCGATGGATTGCAACCGCGTGCGGGTTAAATCAGCGCGCATGCTGTCACGCTCTTCAGGGGACAATTCACGCGCAGCATTGAGCTGCAGATGCGCAGGTTGAATTTCAAGCAGAAGCATGTCGATCAGGCTGCGGTCACAGTTCCCGACAAGGTCGAGATCTGCACCGAGACGCAGCATGGAAAGCAGGTTCAGTGCCTCTTTGGAGGTCAGGATGTGCGCATACCTCAAAATGGCGAAGGCACGCCCGATCTGGTCTTGCAGCATCGTCTGGTGGTCCTCCTTGAGCTTGGCGCGGGCCGTCACTTCAGAGCGGACCACACCTTCGATGACCTTCTCGATCTGGGCGATGATCTCAGGCTCCGCCTCACCCAGCGTGTGCTGATTGGAGATCTGGAAGAGATTGCCCAAAGCTTCGGTGCCTTCACCATAAAGGCCGCGCACGGCCAGGCCGATCTTGCCGATGGCCTTGATCACGGGGTTGATCTGCTCGGTGAGCACCAAGGCTGGCAGATGCAGCATCACGGAGGCGCGCATGCCAGTGCCGAGATTGGTGGGGCAGGCGGTGAGGTATCCGAGCTTGGGGTCAAATGCATACGGCAGCAGGCCTTCCAGCTCCGTGTCCACGCGGTCCACCACTTCAAAGGCGCTCGCGAGATTCAGCCCAGGCCGGATGCCTTGGATGCGGAAGTGATCCTCCTCATTGATCATGATGGAAATGCTCTGCTTGCGGTCCACGACCACGGCGCAGCCGGAAGACCGTGCTGCATGCTCACGGCTGACGAGGTGGCGCTCCACCAGCACCTGTTTGCGGATCTTGCTGAGTTCGGTGTAGTCCTCGCTGTAGCCGTCCCGCATTTCGGGCAGTTCTTCCACCACCGGGCGCGCGCGCTCCAGGAGCTCGATGCGCTGGCGCTCCTGGCTGAAGCCGGGGAAGGGGTAACCACGAAGATTGCGTGCCAGACGCACGCGTGAAGTCATGACAACGTCAGAATGCGGCCCCGCGCCTTTCATCCAGTCGGCGGGGTTCTTGATCAAGGTGGCAAAACGCATCATGAGATTACGAAGTTGGACGGTACAAAAGAGATACGCGTTGAAAGATACGGAGGGATCATTTCACCTGCGGCCTTCTTCATTTGGAAGCCTTCGGCTGAAGATTTTCGATCTCGGATTTCAACTTGGCTGCGTCCTCATAGCGCTCCTCCCTGACGGCCAGATCCAGCTCAGCGCGGAGTTTGGCAATGTCCGGTGGGGGCACGGGTGGAGCCGGTGCAGGTGCGGGTGGAGGCGCGTCCTTCAAAGCGGTCGCTCGTTGCCTCGGGAGTATTTGCGGTGCGACGGCGCTGAGGTGGCTCGGCCGCTTGCCCACATGCCGGGTTCCCTTGTGCATGTTGCGCAGCAGTCCATCCAGTCCATCACGGAAGGCGGAATAACATTCCGGACAGCCCATGCGGCCGATCTTCTTCAGCTGGGATGCCGTGAAGCCGCACGCGTCACACACGATTTCCATCGTGTCCGACTCCGTCCGGTGGGAGGGGCTCAGAAATGCTTCCGCAAGACCGAAGCCGGTCTCTTCGGTCACGCCCTTGGCCTTCGAACAGGTCTCACACAGATTCACCGTGGTCATCTGACCGTTGATGATCTGGGTGAGGAACACGGTGGCCTCATTTTCGCAAACGTCGCATTTCATGGATTTAGTCGTGCATGCATTCATGCCACATAGGTGATACGAACGGCAGCCCGTACTGGGTATGACAGGTATTCGCGCCCGTCAACCAATGCCCTGAGCCGCCAGCCATTCGTCCAGCTCCGTCTGTAGCTGCGAATGCTTCGCAAAGCTGTAATGAAAAGTCCGAAAACCCAGACGTTTCGCGGTGGCGATGTTTGGCTCCAGATCGTCGATGTAAAACGTGTGCGAGGGGTCCAGATCCAGTTGCGCGGCGGTCTTGAGGAAGATCTCATCTCCCGGCTTGGCGCAGCGGGCGATGTGCGAATACACGCCGTCTTGGAAGTGCTGGAAAATCGCAAACTCGCGCAGGAAATAGCTTTTGTGCAGCTCGTTGGTGTTTGAAAGCAGGTGCATCGGCAGCTTTCCCGCCAGCGCGGAGAGCGTCGCGTGCATGGGTTCATTCTGGGCAAAGATTTCGCACCAGATGGCCGCAAATTCATCGGGGGAGCCGCGAAACCCCGTCAGCGCCATGCCCTGCCGTACGAACTCCGCGTCATCCATGTCACCCACTTCATACGGACCTTTGATGTCATCAAACAGCGTCAGCACCGTCTCCGCCGGATGATCACAGCGCTCCGCCAGTCGCCGGGCGGCGATGCTGAAATCGAAGTCGATGAGGACTTTGCCGATGTCGGAAAGGATGGTGGGCTGGGGCATGGCCTTCCTATGCACGCAGGTCTTGCGTGCGCCAGATGAATCCGTGCTGAGAATAACGGGGCAGATTACTTCATCAGCTCAGCGAGCTTTGGACCGATGGCGTCGGCCCAGATCTGATAGCCTGCGGCGGAGAGATGCAGGAAGTCGGGCATGATCTCCTTGGTGAGGCTGCCGTCGGGCTGGAGGAATTTATCACCGATGTCGAGGAAGAAGACATTCTTGCCGTCGTCGAGTTTGGAGATGATGGAGTTGACCACCTTCAGCTTGTCGCGGCCTGGATTCGGGCTGGCTTTTTCGCCCCGAGGGAAAACGGCGAGGAGAAGGATTTTTGCCTGCTGCTGCTTGGCGCGGATGGTTTCGACAATGGCGGTGACACCTTTGGCGATGCCTTCAGCGGAATCTCCACTGACGTTGTTGGTGCCGATCATAAGAACGAAGGCCTTGGGCTTGATGACCTCAAGTTCGCCGTTCAGGATGCGCCACAGCACATGCTGCGTGCGGTCACCGCCGATCCCAAAGTTGGCCGGGGTATAGGCACCGAAGGCCTTATCCCAGATTTCTTTCTTGCCGCCCCAGCCGGCGGTGATCGAGTCACCGAGGAACACGAGCTGGGCCTTGCCTTCCTTGGCGATGCTCACGAACTTCTCATGCGAGGCGATGAAGCCGGGATTAATCTTGCCATCTTTGCCATACTTTTCCGCAGGCACATCCGGTGGCTGCGGGGGCATGACGACCGCCGGAGCGGCTGGTTTGACGGCAGGAGCCGGGGTCTGCGCCCGGAGGGCGGTGGTGGCCAGCAGCAGAAGGGACATTGCGAGTGATGTAATTTTCATGCATCTGTATTGTGGAGGGCTGCTCGCGGGCAGGCAATCCGAAAGAGCATCTGGCGCGATTCGTTTAGCTAAACCCAGCGGCGTCAGCCTTTTCCCGGCCCCTGCACCGCTCACTCTTGGCTGCCAACGTTTTTTCCTTCACCAGGATTGACGCGATCTGCCGGTTCTGACTAGCATGACCGGGAATCCCCTAAATTCAACCAACCACAACCACACAATATTATGCCAAGCAATCATGGTGTCGCCTACATGGGTACCGGAAAGGTAGAGGTTCAGAGCATTGATTTCCCGAAACTGGAGCTGCGCGAACAAAAGCGCAAATGCCACCACGGAGTCATCCTCAAGGTCGTCAGTACCAACATCTGCGGCTCCGACCAGCACATGGTGCGTGGCCGTACCACCGCACAGAAGGGGCTGATCCTCGGCCATGAAATCACCGGCGAAGTCATCGAGACGGGTCGCGATGTGGAGTTCATCAAGAAAGGCGACATCGTCAGCGTGCCTTTCAACATCGCCTGCGGACGCTGCGCCAACTGCAAGGAAGGCAAGACCGGCATCTGCCTGAGCGTGAACCCTGCGCGCCCCGGCGCGGCTTATGGCTACGTGGACATGGGCGGCTGGGTCGGTGGGCAGGCTGAGTATGTCATGGTGCCCTATGCCGACTTCAATCTGCTGAAGTTCCCGGATCGCGATCAGGCGCTGGCCAAGATCAAAGATCTCACCCTGCTTTCTGACATCTTCCCCACCGGCTATCACGGTGCGGTCACCGCAGGGGTGGGACCTGGTGCTACCGTTTACATTGCCGGAGCCGGCCCCGTCGGCCTTGCCTGCGCGGCTTCCTGTCATCTCCTCGGTGCCGCAGTCGTCATCGTTGGCGACTTGAACAAGGAGCGCCTTGCCCAGGCCCGCCGTTTCGGCTGTGAAACCGTGGACGTTTCCCTGTCCTCCTCCATTCAGGATCAGATCGAGAACATCCTCGGTGTGCCGGAAGTGGATTGCGCCGTGGATTGCGTCGGCTTTGAGGCCCGTGGCTGTGGTCACAACCACAGCAAGGAAGTGCCTGCGCAGGTGCTCAACAGCGTCATGGAAATCACCAAGGCGGGCGGTGCCATCGGCATTCCCGGACTCTACGTCACGGGAGATCCGGGTGCGGTCGATGAAGCGGCCAAGGTTGGCGCTCTGTCCATCCGCATCGGTCTTGGCTGGGCCAAGAGCCACACCTTCGTCACCGGCCAGTGCCCGGTCATGCGCTACCACCGCCGCCTCATGATGGCCATCTTGCACGACAAGATCAAAATCGCCAAGGCGACCAACGTGCAGGTGATCTCACTGAAGGGCGCCCCCAAAGGCTACGTCGACTTCGACAAGGGCGCTGCCCGCAAGTACGTCATCGATCCGCACGGCATGATCAAAGCCTGATCCGTTTTGGAAAGTTAGGTTGGAAAGCCCTCCTGCTGCAAAGCGGGAGGGCTTTTTTCTGGAGTACGACAGATTGGCTTCGCCTGTCTCCCCAAGCCTCGGCGCTCCTGTCTGTCGACCCAGCGCTCACGAATCGCCCCTGACCGAAAAAGAATTTATCGCACGTTACAGCGTCTGAATAAACCGGTCCGCCTCTGCAATGGAGCGGTTCATCTGGTCGAGCAGACGCTGGATGTCGCCCTGGATGTTGTCTGCGGTGCCACGTAGCGAGCCGACTGCGGCGGCGTTCAGATTGTGCTTCAGGTAGAGCACCTGATCGTGAAACCGGTGCAGCACCGGGTCCATGGTAGCTTCGGCCGAGTGCAGGGAACGTGAAAGCGGCTCAAACCGGCTGCGTGTATCCGCCAGTTTGCGGCGGCTGTCGGCGGCGAGAGAGGCGTTTTCATACTGGCGGATTTCGGCCTCCCATTCGCGGAAGAGATCCCGCGCCACCGTGTCCACCTCGCGGATCTGGCTGCGCACCCGAGTTGCCTGGGCTTCGCAGTCTTCGTATTCGCCTTTGAAGCGGTTGTAGGCGGACTCGAGATTGCCGCCATTGTAGTTGGTCAGCTTTTTGAGCTGGGTCAGGGCATCTTGAAACTGTTCGCCCGCATCCTTTTGCTCGCCACGAGCCTTCTTGACCGCGCTCTTGAGCAGGTCACGCTTCTCGTAGCCCAGCTTTTCCCAGGCGGCGTAATAGACGGTGTTGCAGGCGGCGAGTGAAACCGCCAGCCCAAGGAGGAAAAGCCGGGAACGCATGCAGAATCAGCCCACGAATTTCAATGTGCCCACCTGACCTGCGGCCATGGCGGCGTGCTGTGCGTCGGTGCAGGCGGAATTGGTCGGTGCATCTGCTGGAGCTTCGTTCTTTTCGAGAAGACCGTTCGCGGTCATCCAAGTTTCCACCTCGTCGCCGCTGATGTCGGCGAGCATGGTGCCATTGATTTCCACGCAAGGGGACAGCGGCTGGCCGCTCTTTTGTTCCATCTCCCAGCGGAAGGCGGGATTTTTAATGATGTCCTTCTCTTCGAAAGCGAGATCGTATTTGCGGAAGATGGCTCGGATGCCTTCGCTCCAGCCGCAGTAGGTTTTCAGGTAGGCGGTGATTTTGGGTGTTTGCATAGCGCTTTGGGTTACGCCCTCAGCCTAGCGGACGATGCAGCGAATGCAAATGGGCTGTCGTGACCGCAGGTGGTTGGAAAATCTCCGTAAAATTCTCAGTGACGAGACTTCATGAAGCCAGTTCAATTGCGTCCTAAACAACCTTCTGATTATGAAAGAACGCAACGCTCTGGCCCTTCCCGGCATTCTCGTCATTTTTGCAGCTCTTGGCCTCGTAGCCTTCAGTTTTTATCAGTTCCCTCAGTACATCCCACTGCTGACGGTTCCAGCGGCCATTATCGGGTTCCTGCTGCTTAAAGGCTTCGTCATTGTTTCGCCCAACGAAGCCGTGGTGCTCACCTTCTTTGGCAAGTACACCGGCAGCCTCATTCACAATGGGTTCTGGTGGATCAATCCCTTCGCCGGCAGGCAGAAAATCTCCCTCAAAATCGCCAACTTCCAAAGCGAGCAGCTCAAGGTCAACGATGCTCATGGCAATCCGATTGAAATCGCGGCGGTGATCGTCTGGCGTGTGGTGGACTCGGCCAAGGCGACCTTTGCCGTCGAGAACTGCAATAGCTTCGTTCACCTGCAGGGGGAGACCGCGCTGCGCCATCTTTCCAATCTTTTCCCCTATGAGCCACACACACCCGGCGAGATCGCCCTCCGCAGCCACCCTGTGGACATCGCCCGTCAGTTGCGTGCCGAACTTGAGGAACGGACAAGTCTGGCTGGGATTGAGGTTTTGGAGGCCCAGCTCAGCCACCTCGCCTACAGCCCGGAAATTGCCCAGGCCATGCTGCGCCGCCAGCAGGCGCAGGCGGTTCTCGCCGCACGCCAGATCATTGTGGATGGTGCCATTGGCATGGTTGAAATGGCGCTGCGCAAGCTTGAGACAGACGGCATCGTGCAGCTCGATTCCGCCTCCAAATCCACCATGGTGAACAATCTGCTGGTCACGCTCGTTTCGGAACATCACATCCAGCCCGTGCTCTCGACCGCGCCGATGAGAAGCTGAGAAACTGGCATCACAACGTCATGCTTTTGACCGTTGGCTCCCGCGAGGTGTCCGCCTCGTTGATCACGAGGTGGAGTGTCGTCATGACGGTCTGGGCGGTGTAAGGTTTGGGCAGAAAATGCCTGACGCCCATCCCGGCCACTTTGGCCGGACCGCCCAGGTGGGCGACACCGCTGGCCGCGATGATTTTTACAGCAGGGTTGATGCGTTGGAGCATCTGGATGGTGGCCGGGCCATCCATGACCGGCATCATCATGTCCGTCAGCACCACGGCGATTTCCGCGTTGTGCTGGGTGTAAAGTGCCACTGCCTCCTCACCATTGGCGGCTACCAGGGTGCGGTAGTCCAGCGCCTCCAGGGTCTGCCTAGTGGTGGTGCGGATGGCCTCCTCATCATCCACGATCAGAATCAGCTCGCCTTTGCCCAGCGGCATCGGCGGTTCCTCCTTGAGGGTGGTTTTGGTGCAGTTGTCCGTATTGGGAACGGCGGGCAGGCAGATGGTGAAGGCGGTTTCCTTGTTGGGTTCGCTGGCGACCGTGACGAAGCCGCCATGGCTCTTGGTGATGCTCAGCACCGTGGACAGACCGAGACCCGTGCCCTTGCCAATCTCCTTGGTGGTGAAGAAGGGGTCGAAAATCTTGTCCAGCACGTCCGGTGGAATTCCGCTGCCAGTGTCACTCACGCTAATCGTGGCATAGGGGCCGGGTTTTGCGTCTATTTGCACGGCTGCTCCAGCCTCGTCCATGACGAAACAGCCTGCGGTGATGGTCAGCGTTCCGCCGTCCGGCATGGCATCACGCGCATTCACGCACAGGTTGAGCAGGATCTGATGCAGCTGTGTGGCATCACCCAGGAATGAAGGCAGATCGTCAGGCAGGTTGCTGAAGCAGCAGATGTTCTTGGGGAAGGTGTCCTGGACGAAGTGCTGGATGTCCTTGATGAGAGGGCCGGCGCGCAATTCCGTGCGTTTGCCCTCCACTCCGCGCGCAAACGTGAGGATCTGCCGCACCAGATCCGCCCCGCGTCTGGCACTGCTTTCGATGTTGCCCAGGATGGAGAGTGTTCGTTCGTTCGGATGGGTGAGCCGCAGCAGCTCGATGGACATGATGATGGGCGTGAGCACATTGTTGAGGTCATGGGCGATGCCGCCTGCCAGCGTGCCCACACTTTCGATGCGCTGTGCGCGCAGAAACTGCTGCTCTAGCTTCTTCTTTTCAGTGATGTCGGTCACGATGCCGAGGAAGCCGGTGATCTCTCCTTCCTCGTCCAGCATGGCTGTGATATTCAGGGAGACGGAGACGCGGCTTCCATCTTTCCGCACATAGGTGCATTCCCGTTCACGCAGGATGCCGCATTTGACATGGGCCACGAACACCTCAAATCCCGGTGCTATGTCCATCCCCGTCTCGCGCGAGACTTCGGCCGCCATGCGCTCCATGTCGGACGCATCATGGAACAGTTCCGGCGTCAGGCTGCCGACAACCTCCTGCCGTAAATACCCGGTGAGCTTTTCAGCCCCGCAGTTGAACGTGGCGATCAAGCCCTTCGTGTTTGTGCTGATGATGCCGCAGGCGGCGCTCTCCAGCACGCCGTTCTGCAGATACGTCAGCTCCTGAAGCTTGACGCTGGTGTCGATCAGCCGCTCCATGGTGGAGATCTGGCCCCGAGTCAGCAGCAGGGCGGTCATCAAGGCGATGCCTCCTGTCACTCCGATTTGCAGCCAGTCCAGCAGGCGGATATGCTCGTTGATGTCGGCGTGGACCTGGATGATTTTCTGGGCGGCTTGGTCCAGGGAACCTGCCAGGGCGTCGCAGTCTTCGGTCAGCATTTCTCCCATGCCCCTTAGCAGAGTGGTTGTGGCGTTCGTGCGGGGATAAAGCTTCCTCATCACCTTGGCTATTTTCAAATAGCTCCCATGGGCCTCTTCCAGCTTTTGCAGGATGCTGGCCAGCTGGTCCCCGGTGGCGTGTTTCACCAGCTTGCCGGAGTGGAGGGTTTCCTCGCAGGTGTTCATGAGCCCCCAGACGAGATCAATGCGTCCCAGATAATACGTCTGCATTGGTGCAGTGCTGCTCTCCGCCTGAATCATCAGCCGGCTGAGCGTCTGGCTGTCCGTACGCTGCCTTCCCAGCAGATTGACCGCGTTCACCGATACGGTGCGTTCTTGTTCAAGCGTGGCCCCAATATTTTCAAACACGACAAAACTGACCAGCAGAAGCAGTGCAGACCCGCCGAAGATGAGCCAAAGCCGCCTGAAAAAGTGCCGCAGATTGGGCAGCTCCTGGCGTGCCGGCAGGGAGAATACAGGCTTCTTCAAAAAATGGGTCACGCTCATCGCGCGAGACCATAGGTGAATCGCCAAGGCCATCCCTTGGAAGTTGGTTCAAAAGCACCTAAGCCTTTGCCCCGAGAAGCCAGGGGCCGGTGCTTCGAAGACTGCCGGAGGAATTACTTCCAACCTAGCTTCTCTTTCAAGAATTCAAACGTGCCCACGCCATGGATGGTATGAGGGCCGTCAAAGTGTTCGATGGTCGTGCGGTCGCCGATCTGGAGCTTGTTGTAGAGGCGGCGAACCTTGGCGAATTCGTAGTTCACCCATTCATCCACGCCCACACCGTCGTTGTGGCCGCGCTCGACCATGAACGGCCTTGGCGCGATGAGGGCGGCCATTTCCGCATAGTTGAAAGTGCGGCCCATGTTCCACTCCCAGATTTCGTATTCATGGGTGTGGATGTAGCTCATGGGAATGTCGGTGCTCACGCACTTGCGCACCCATTCATTGAAGTCGCCGCTGCAGATGCTCAGGCAGTAATCCGTGAGCACGGCAGGTGTGCGCATGGCGGATTTTCCACCGTAGCTGAGCCCGTAAAAGGCGATCTTGTCCGGCTGCGTGAACGGCTGCGACTTCAGCCACTCCAGAATGCGCTGGTGCTGGCCATTGATGACGCTGTAGAGCGTGAGCCCGAGCGGATTGAGCTTCCTCTGCAGCGTGCGGAACGCATCCTTGCCACGATACGGGTTGTGCGGGGCAAAGGTGATGAATCCTTGTTCCGCCAGACGCAGCGAAAAACCTTTGTACGGGGCGTAGGCTTTCTGCGTCTCATCCGTGGTGAGGGTGTCCTCCGGGATGCCTTCCAACCCATGCTGGCAGACGACGACGGGGCGCTTCTCGCCGGGCTTGAGATCTTTCGGCAGGCACAACCAGCCCCAGGCAAAGACATCATCCCACACATCCATAGTCACCTCATAGATTTTGACCTTGTCCGTCTCACGCACAAAGCGGCTTCGGGCATTCACCTGCAGGTTTGGATCTGGCAGGCGCCCGATGACTTCGTTCCAAAACCGGGCGCGTTCACCAGCGGTGTGCTTTTCAAACTCCGCCAGGGTTTTGAGTGGCAGCTTGTCCCAAAACTGCGCTTTGCGCTCCATCTCGGTTCTTACGAGCAGACGCTGCGTAAACGTCTCCAGTTCGCGCACCATGCGCTTCTGACGCGTGTCATCCACTCGGGCACGCTGCTCATTTTTCTCTGGCATGATCGGCTCGATCCGTTTCACAAGCTGCGCCGAAACATCGGCAGGCAGCAGATGGGTGACCACTTCCTTCAGGCCATGCTCCTCCGTCGCCAGCATCAGCCAGTCACCGGGCACGAGTGCCTTGGCACGGGCCACCTCGACCCTGACGGCTTCGAGTGTCGGTTTGGTGATTTTGCCTGGGGCAGCGATTTCACGTTCGCCCTGCTTTGCCTTCGGCGGGCCCTGCACATTCGGGAAGCCGAGGTTTTGTACCACCAGAGGACGTGGCCCAATGAGAGATGCCACTTCGGCATCGCCAAAATCACGCAGCAGATTGAACACATTGCGGTAGATCGGTTCGGCCCACACGCCTTCACGCGGCTCAAAGCAGCCCCAAACATAGACAGAGCTGATGCGCTCATCGATGGCTCCGGAATACATGGCGATTAGCCCGCCTTCGCCGAGTCCGGCCACAAGCAGCGGCAGCTTTGTCTGCGTGCCGAAGTAATCGACGAGTGAGAGCATCTTCTGCACTTCATATCCGATGATATGACGCCCCAGTTCGTACGACTGGCGGTAGATCCACTCGCGGTGCGGCACGTTCGTCTTCACGCCAAACTTGTCATTGGTGCTGAACTCGCAGCTGCGGCTGATGAGCGCAGGAATGACGATCTCGCAGCCGCTGTAGGCCAGCATGGCGTCGTTCGCCAGCTTCTCGGGATCAGTGTCGGCATCCGGGATGTAGATCACCCGTGCCACCGGCTTGTCTTTCGGCTGAATCAGAATGCCCTCCCCGTGCACGCCGTCAAACACCGGCCAGCGTACCCGCAGGATGCGTGCGGTCTCTGTTTCCGCCAGGAGCGCCGGACTGGAGGTGTCACCAACAAGTTCGAGCGCCGTGATGGGCAGGCGTTCGTCCACCACGCCGAGGATAGCCTTCAACTTTTCGCGGGTCGGCTTGCGGCCTGTTTTCGACTGGTCGATAAGCCGCAGCGCCATCTTGTCGATGCCCGCCACCATAGTGGCGGAGAAATCTGGATTCGGCTCCAGCGGCTGGGTGCCGGGCAGCACCTGAGCCTGCAATGAGGAGGCAATGAGAAGCGGGAGGAGATGTCGGATCATGGGATGATCAAACGCCCTCTGGGCCTGCCAACTGTCATGGCTTCTTCTGCTCAAACAGCCAGCTCCAGAACTCTGGATTGGCATAAGTCTGAGTCCACGAATCATGACCGACGCCGGGGTAGATGGTGAATTTGACCGGCGCGTCGATCTTTTTCAGAGCATCGTAAATCTTCTGGCTGTTCTCGATTGGAACCGCACCGTCCTTGTCGCCATGGAAGATCCAGCAGGGCATGCTCTTGAGGCGCTGTGCGGTGACCCAGCGCACACCGGCACCGCCACAGATCGGCGCGATGGCGGCGTAGGTCTCAGGATACTCAAAAGCGGTCTCCCAGGTGCCGAAGCCACCCATGCTGATGCCGGTGAGATAAACTCGCTTGGGATCGACACGCAGCGTTTTGATCAAGTGTTCCGTGACCGCCTGGACGCTATGCGGATTCCACAGGTTGTTGGGCTCGCATTGCAGACTGGCTATGATGGCGGGAAATTTCTGTCCGGCAGCCAGCAGCTTCGGCGGTCCGTGTTTTTTGATCAGTTCGAGATCGGTGCCGCGTTCTCCGGAGCCGTGCAGGAACACCACCAGCGGCCACTTCTTTTCCTTGCTGTCTGCGTAGCCCTCCGGCTTGCTCAGGAGGTAGCGGTAGTTGACCTTGATGACAAAATCACCGCTGTATGAGGACGGCATTTGGGTATCTGCGTGAAGCACGGACGAGGCGGCAAGAATGAAGAAGGCGGCAAGTTTGACCATGTGAACACAACGTCATCCAAGATGGATGCCTTGCCACTCAGATCACTGCGGCCGCATCTTTCCCGTGCCGGGCAGGGCGCTCAGGAAGAAATAGCGCGGCGAGCGCAGCAGATCGCCGACTTCACGAATGGCCATGCAAAAAAGCAGTTCATCGAGCCGGCTACCAGCCTGGGGATGATTTTTGAGATACTCATCCAGGAAACGACGCAGGCGTTTGTTGGCATTGAACTCAAGCGGCACGCTGCCGAGGTTCAGAAGCAGCAGAATGACGATGACTCCAGCGGTGACGAAAATGGCGTTCTTCGCTATGAGAATTCGGGCGATCATCAATCCCACGATGGCTAATACCGCAGCCATGGGAATGTAGCGGCTCATGCGGATGCAACTCTGCCGCCACTTGAGTTCGCTCAAGGACTCGCCCGTCTGCAGCGCATGGGCCGCCTCATGCAGGGCGATGGCCCAGGCAGACAAAGTTGTGCCCTCGGCGACATCCCGACGCAGAAACAGCCGGCGGCGAGTCGGGTCGAAGTAATCGGTCACGACGGCATTGTGCTCGACGATTTGCACGTCATCCACCCCTTCGGATTTCAGAAACATGAGGGCGATCTCGCTGCCAGTATGCGCGGTGGGGGCATTGGCACGAAAGCCTTTGAGCATCATCGACTCATGGCGCGCCTGCGCCCAGCGGGCGACGGCGAGGCCGAGGAAAAGAGCAGCGACAATGAGAATGAAGACCATGAGAAGGATCGGGAGTTACCCTCGCAGCAATACGGGTGCTGGCAAACCATCCATGCGTTGATCTTGCGCCGGGGCGGGAGGCATGATTGCATGTCGGCATGATTCGTTTTGCTATCTTCTGCCTGCTTGCAGCAGGTTTTTCCCAAGCTGAAGACATTCTCGGCCAAGGGGAGTTTCGTTATCGGGTTGTGCCGGACTGGGGACGGGAGGCACTTGCGAAGGTGAACGTTAAAAATGGTCACGCAGTGTCCATTGATGCAAAGGGTCGCTTGTTGTTTCTGACGGATGACGCCAGGAACAATGTGATCGTACTCGATCCGAAAACGGGGGGCTTGATCAAGCAATGGACGGTGCGCATGCCGGGGGCGCATGGGATGAGTTTGGTGCGGGAAGGGGAGCGCGAGGTGCTCTTCATCACGGACACGCAGCTCCATGAGGTGCGCAAATTGACACTGGATGGCGAAGAACTGGCGCATTTTGCATGGCCGGAGCAGGCGAGGCTGCATGCGAGCGCGAATGAGTACCGGCCTTCGAAAACGATTCATTTCGCGAACGGGGAGTTCTGTGTGTTTGACGGCTATGGGAAGGACTACATTTTTCACTACAAACCAGATGGGTCGCTGCTGCGCTGGTGGGGTGGAAACCTGGGGGAAGGGGAGAACCAACTGAAGCATTGGGGGCCGCATGGCGGGGCCTTAGATGTGTCGGATTCAGCAAAAACACGGATCATCATCGCCATGAGTGATCAGCAGGAAATCAAGCGGTTCACGGCTGAGGGTAAGTTCATCGACAAAATCGCCATGCCGGGCGGGAATCCGAGGGACATCGTGTTTTGGGGGGAGCATGTGATTGTGCCGCATCTGGGGGACCAGTGGCCAAAGGACAAGAACTCCCCCGGCTTCATTTCCATCGTGGACCGGGAGCATCGGATCGTGTCCAACATTGGGGCGCCGGCGGCGGTTTATGTGGATGGGGTGCTGCAGCCGATGCAGAGTGATCACAAGACCTTCATTCATCCCCATGGCGTGGCTGTGGATGCCGAGGGAAACCTTTACGTGGCGCAGTTTGCTTCGCCGACGGCACCCCTGCTGAAACTGGAGCGTATCAAGTGAGTGCAACTTTTGGCTGGCAGACGGGTTATTAGCCTCAATGAATACTGAGACCAGCTATCAGGTTGCCAATGGAACGCAGCGGCGGAAAATGCCCGTCATGCGTCCTCTGGTTTTCCTTTTTGCCCTTGCCACGGCTGCCCTCGCTCAGTCCGAAGGTGACAAACCAATGCCGCCGCCACCTCCGCCCAAACCTGGCGATGGACCGCCGCCGCATCGTGATGGCGATCGTTATGGACCTCCGGGCATGGGCAGGCCGCGTGGATTTGACGGCTTTGAAAAGCTTTCTGAAGGCGAGAAGCAGAAGGTGAGGGCCGCTTTCGAAAAGGCCTGGCAGCGTCCCGAGGTGATCGAATCGCGGGACAAGGCGCTGCGGGCGAATGAGGAGATGCGCAACACGCTGCACAACGCGCTGAAGGAAATTGATCCTGAAGTCGTGGGCATCCTGGAGAAGATCAAACCGCAGTTCCCGATGGATCAACGTGGCCTGCCAGAGATGCCAAAGCCGGATTCACCCAATTTTGCCCACATGGCGGCCATCCGACTCGGGGCGGAACTGCAATCCATCGCACGGCCTGAGCGTCGTGATGAGACGCGGGGTTTCCATGAGCGTCTTCTGCAACTGCCGCGTGTCAAAGAAGCACTGGCGAAGATGGATGCGCTTCCGCCCGGGGAGCGCATGGAAGCGTTCAAAAAGTTCCGGGAGATCTACCGCGAGGCGGCGGGTCAGGAGTTCATGAAATTTCGTGAGCGGGGTGGGGAGCCCAAGGACGGGTTCCGCCGTCCGCCACCGGAGCAGGACAAGCCTGCTCCTCCTCCTGGGGAGCCGAAGCAGTAACGGATCAATCTCCGCCGCCAGCTTCCTTGGGCGCGTTGCCAAAGGCGTCTTTGACGGCTGCTATGGCGTAGTCGCGATTGAGCTTGGTGATCCAGCGGACGCTGATCTCCTTGGGGCAGGCGGCTTCGCACTCGTATTGATTGGTGCAGTTGCCGAAGCCTTCTTTGTCCATCTGACGGACCATGCCTAGGGTGCGGCGGTCTTTTTCAGGCTGGCCTTGGGGCAGGGAGTTGAGCTGGCCGGCTTTCGCTGAGACGAAGAGCATGGCGCTGGCGTTTTTACAGGCGGCGACGCAGGCACCGCAACCGATGCATTCGGCGGCGTCCATGGCGGCGTCGGCGACGACTTTGCCGATGGGGAGGGCATTGGCGTCCTGTGGTGCACCGGTGCGCACGCTGATGAAGCCGCCGGCCTGCTGGATGCGGTCAAAGGCACCACGGTCGATCATGAGATCCTTCAAGACGGGGAAGGCGCGTGCACGGAAGGGCTCGACCCAGATGGTGTCGCCGGTGCGGAACTTGCGCATGTGAAGCTGGCAGGTCGTGGTGGCTTTCGCCGGGCCGTGGGGCACGCCGTTGATCTGCATGGAGCATGCGCCACAGATGCCTTCGCGGCAGTCGTGGTCAAAGGCCACGGGATCTTCGCCTTTGGAAATGAGGCGCTCGTTGATGATGTCCATCATCTCCAGGAAGGAGGCATGATCAGGAATGTCCGGGGCGTCGATGTCCTGGAAATGACCGGGCTGTGAGCCGTTCTGACGCCAGACTTTGAGGTGCAGATTGAGTTGAGACATGGGAACAGGAAAGAAACGTTATTTGTAGCTGCGGACGGCAAGGTGGACTTCGTCGAAGGTCAGGGGCTCCTTGTTCAGGGTGGGCTGACTGAGGTTGCCGGTGTATTCCCAGGCGGCGGCGTAGCTGAAGTTTTCGTCGTCGCGCTTGGCTTCGCCATCGGGGTATTGATGCTCGGAGCGGAAGTGGCCGCCGCAGCTTTCTTCGCGGTGGCGGGCGTCGAGGCAGAGGAGTTCGGCGAACTCCATGAAGTCGGCCACGCGGCCAGCTTTTTCGAGTTCGGGGTTGGTGAAGTCACCGCTGCCGGGGACGTTGACGTTCTGCCAGAATTCTTCGCGGAGGGCGGGGATGCGGTTGATGGCCTCGGTGAGGCCTTCCTTGGTGCGGGCCATGCCGCACTTATCCCAGACGAGGAGACCGAGTTCGCGGTGGAAGCTGTCCACGCTGCGCTTGCCCTTAATGTTGAGGAAGCGCTTGGTCTGCTCGGTGCAGTTTTCGACGGCCTTCTTGAACTCAGGATGCTCGGTGGTGATGCTGCCGGGCTTCTCATTGACGAGGTAGTTGGCGATGGTCGTCGGGATGACGAAATAGCCGTCTGCGAGGCCTTGCATGAGAGCGCTGGCGCCGAGGCGGTTGGCACCGTGGTCGGAGAAGTTGGCCTCGCCGAGCACGTGGAGGCCGGGGAGGTTGCTCATGAGGTTGTAGTCCACCCAGAGGCCGCCCATGGTGTAGTGGACGGCAGGGTAGATGCGCATCGGGCGCTTGTAGGCGCTTTCACCGGTGATGCGCTCGTACATATCGAAGAGGTTGCCGTAACGCTCGGCGATGGTCTTGGCTCCGTATTGGCCGATGGCCTCCGCGAAGTCGAGGTACACGCCGCGTCCGCCAGGACCGACGCCGCGACCGTCGTCGCAGGCTTCCTTGGCCGCACGGGAGGAGATGTCACGGGGGGCGAGGTTGCCGAAGCTGGGGTATTTGCGCTCCAGGTAGTAGTCGCGGTCCGCTTCAGGGATTTGATCCGGGGACTTGCCGCAGTCAGCCGCATTTTTTGGCACCCATACGCGGCCGTCATTGCGCAGGGACTCGGACATGAGCGTGAGCTTGCTCTGGTACTCACCGCTGACGGGAATGCAGGTCGGGTGAATCTGCGTGTAGCAGGGATTGGCAAAGAACGCGCCTTTGCGGTGAGCGCGCCACGTCGAGGTGACGTTGCAGCCCATGGCGTTGGTGGAGAGGTAGAAGACGTTGCCGTAGCCACCGGTGCAAAGCAGCACCGCATCACCTGCGTGGGATTCGATTTTGCCGGTGACGAGGTCACGCGTGACGATGCCTTTGGCGTGGCCATCCACGGTCACGAGATCGAGCATTTCCGAGCGAGGGAACATCTGGACACCGCCGCCGGCGATTTCCTTGTTCAGGGCTGAGTAAGCGCCGAGCAGGAGCTGCTGGCCGGTCTGACCGCGAGCATAGAAAGTACGGCTCACCTGAGCGCCGCCGAAGGAGCGATTGGCCAGCATGCCGCCGTATTCACGGGCGAAGGGCACGCCCTGGGCGACGCATTGGTCGATGATGTTGACGCTGACTTCAGCAAGACGATGCACGTTGGCCTCACGGGCGCGGAAGTCGCCGCCTTTGACGGTGTCGTAGAAAAGACGGTGCACGCTGTCGCCGTCGTTCTGGTAGTTCTTCGCTGCATTGATGCCGCCCTGAGCTGCGATGGAGTGCGCACGACGGGCGCTGTCCTGGAAGCAGAAGCACTTCACTTTGTAGCCGAGTTCCGAGAGCGTTGCTGCTGCGGAGGAACCTGCAAGGCCGCTGCCCACGACGAGGACGGTGAACTTGCGCTTGTTCTTCGGATTGATGAGCTTGGAGTCCTGCTTGTGCTTGGACCACTTCATGCCCATTGGGCCGGAGGGAATGTTGGAATTAAGAGACATGGCGAGTCGCAGAAAAAATTAACGTCCGTAGCCGAAGAAGAAGATGGCGATGGGGATGGAGCAGTTGCCGACGAGGATCAGACCGGCGAAGGCGTAACCGAGTTTCTTGAAGAGCGGCTCCGTCTTGTCCGTGGAAACGCCGAGGGTCTGGAAGAGGCTGCTGAAGCCGTGGCTGAGATGGCTGGTGAGAAGCAGCATGGCGATGATGTAGAAGATCACTGCGGGAGCCCAGGAGAAGCCGGCGATGACCATGCGATAGACGTCATGCACGGTCTCGCCATGGAGCGTGGTCTTGTAGGTGCCGTAGTCGTTGCCTTTGTGGAGGGTGAAGTGCAGCAGATGGTAAACGATGAAGGCGAGGATGGTCAGACCGCTCCAGATCATGATGCGGGAGGACTTGCTGCTGACCTGTGCCTTGTGCTGGCCATACTCGGTCAGACGTGCTGCACGGTTGGCGCGGGTCAGCGAAATTGTGGCCACGATGTGAATGACCACCGCAGTCAGCAGGCCGATGCGGGCGATCCAGACGCCGCCGCCATGCAGGGCGGTCTGGAGCAGGTGGCCGTATTCATTGATGGCATCCCTGCCGACAAAGATCAGCAGGTTGCCAATCATGTGGCCAATAACAAAGCCGAACAATGCGAGGCCGGTGAGGGCCACCAAAATCTTCTTGCCGATGGAGGAGGCGTAAAATCGCGAAAGGGAGTCAAAAACAGCGCTCATGTGGGGAGGAATTCATCATGGAGATACGATGCAGCTGTGCAAGCCGAGCGTGCATTTTTCCTGAGGAGTCCCTGCTGCGAACATGTCTCAATCCAACTCCACCGCTAAAGCAATGCCCATGCCGCCGCCGATGCAGAGGCTGGCGATGCCACGATGCAGGCCGTGGTCTTCGAGGTGGTGCAGGAGGGTGACCAAAACGCGGGCACCGCTGGCCCCGATGGGATGACCAAGGGCGATGGCGCCTCCGCGTGGATTGAGCTTCACTGTGTCTAAATTGAGCTCCTTGATGCAGCCGAGTGCCTGGGCGGCGAAAGCTTCATTGATCTCGATGGCATCGACTTCGCCCAAGCTCCAGCCGGTGAGGGTGCAGACTTTGCGAATGGCCCCCACAGGGCCGAGGCCCATCAGGGCGGGATCGCAGCCGACGGCGGCGCTGGCGATGATGCGGGCGCGGGGCTGCAGGCTGTGGCGGGAGATGGCGTCTGCGCTGGCGAGGAGGACGAGGGCTGCGCCGTCATTGATGCCGGAGGCATTGCCGGCTGTGACCGTGCCGTCTTTGCGGAAGGCGGGTTTCAATTTGGAGAGGGATTCGACGGTGGTGTCGGCGCGCGGGTGTTCGTCTTCGGTCAATTCACCGGTGGGAATGATCTCGCGGCTCAAGGCGGCACGACTGGCGGCGACGCGGCTTTGGCTGAGTGCCGCGAAGGCATCCTGTTCAGCGCGGGTGAGGCTGTGTTTGTCGGCGATGCGTTCGGCGGTTTCGCCCATGCCGATTTTGAGGAGGGGATCGGTGAGGCCATCGACGAACATGGCGTCCTGCATTGTGGAATCACCGAGCTTTTTGCCCCAGCGGAGATCCATGGCGTAGTGCGGAGCGCGGCTCATGGCTTCCACGCCACCGGCGAGAACGAGATCGTTTTCGCCACTGCGGATGGCATCGGCGGCGAGGGCGACGGCTTTGAGTGAGGAGCCGCAGGCCATGTTGACGGTGTAGGCGGGGACTTCTTGAGGCAGGCCGAGTTTGAGGCCGATCTGACGCGCTACATTCATGCCAGTGCCTGCCTGAAGAACCTGGCCGAGGATCACCTGCTGAATGTGGGCGCGCAGTTCCTGTGGAAGCATGGCATCTCCGAGCGCGTGTCCGAGCTCTGTGGCGGTGAGGGCTTTCAAGCCGCCGCCGAAGCGGCCGATGGGGGTGCGCTTGGCGTCGATGATGTAAACGGGCTTCATGGTGGTCGGGTGAGCTAGAGTGTGGGCGGGCAATGGAGGCGTTTTGGCAACGAGGATATGGTTTTCCCCTCACCCCGGCCCTCTCCCCGAAGAGGAATATACCTTGCTTCGTTAGTCAGGGGCGGGGAGAGGGAGAACTGCTTTGGCTGCCTTGGATATATCGGGGGCAATGTTATTTAAAATGTTCTAAATGCCGAGGATGGGAGTGAACTGCATGTGATCGAGGATGTCGGTTTGGAGATCGAGTCCGGGAGTGATTTCAATGAGGCGCAGACCCTTTGAGGTGAGTTCAAAGACGGCGCGGTCGGTGACATAGAGCACCTGTTGACCGCGTGCGATGGCGGAGGGACCGTGGAAGCAGACGTGCTGGATGTGGTTTACAAACTTGGCGTTTCCCTTTGCCTGAAACGTGCAGCAGAAGACGAGGCGGCGGGCGCACTGGGCGATGTTCACGAAACCGCCGACGCCTGCGAAGCGGCTTGCGAAACTGGCGACGTTCACACTGCCTTCGGCATCGATTTCGACGGCGCCGAGCACACCGATGTCGAGCCCGCCGCCATCGTAGAAGTCGAACTGGGAGGGCTGGTCGATGATGGCTTCTGGAAAGTGGCTGCAGCCAAAGCTGAGACCGGAGGCTGGGACGCCGCCGGTGGGGCCGCTTTCGACCGTGAGGGTGAATTCACTCAGGCGACCGGTTTCGGCGGCGACCATGGCCACGGCTTCGGGGAGGCCGATGCCGAGGTTTACGATGTCGTCACGGCGCACTTCGCGCAGGGCGCGTGCGCCGATGCGTTTGCGTTCGCACTCTGGCATGGGGGGCAGGGTGAAGGTGCCGTCACTGGTGACGACGAAGTCTTGGTTGAATACTTCGCTGAAGGTCTGGTCATGGTGCAGGCCACCGGAGGGGACGATGTAATCGACCAGGAGGCCGGGAATGCGCACGGACTTGGGATCGAGGATTTGATCGACGATGCTTTCGACCTGGGCGATGACGATGCCGCCGTGATTTTTTGCCGCTTGAGCCATTGGCAGCACCTCGCTGATCAGTCCTTCGCGGTCCATGCTCAGATTGCCGCGTGCATCGGCATAGGTGGCGCGAATGAGGGCCACATGGATGGGCATGGATTTGTAGCGGAGCCAGATCTGGCCATCGAGTTCGATGCGCTCGACGAGTGGCTCTGTGGTGCGGGCGTTCATCATGCCGCCGCCGTGAATGGGGTCGATGAAGGTGTTGAGTCCGACTTGGGTGAACAGGCCGGGGCGCTTGGCGGCGATTTCGCGGGTGAGGACGCTGAGGACGCCTTGGGGGAGGTTGTAGGCTTCGACTTCGTTGGCGAGTGCCAGCGCGCCGAGTTTTGGGGCGAGATTCCAGTGGCCGCCGACGATGCGCTTGAGCAGGCCGCGATGGGCGAGGTGGTTCAAGCCGCGCTCAGCCCGGTCCCCCTGACCTGCGCAGTAGTAGAGGGTGAGGTCGGTGGGTGTGCCGGTTTGCAGGAAGCGCCGCTCAAGAGCCGCCGTGAGCATTTCCGCATGTCCGGCACCGACGAAGCCACTCACGGCGATGGTGGCGCCGCTGGGGATGGCGGCGATGGCTTCGTCAGCAGTGGCGATGAGGGCTGGGGCGCGCATGGGTGGGGAGCAATCGTCTCGATAGGAGGTCCGGAAAGCAACCGGGACGGTTGCACTACGTTGAAGATCCGGAATGCAACCGGGACGGTTGCACTACGGGGCTGCTCAGCCTCTCCAGCCGCCGTTGATTTCGATGGTCTGGCCGGTGACGTAGGATGATAGCGGTGAGCAGAGGAAGAGCACGACATTGGCGACTTCTTCGGTGGTGCCGAAGCGGGCGAGGGGGACGTTTTTGATCATTTCGGCGCGGACGTTTTCGGGGATGGTGGCGGCCATGGCGGTGTCGATGACGCCGGGGGCGATGGCGTTGGCGCGGATCTGTTTGCGGGCGGCTTCGCGGCTGAGGACGCGCATCATGGCCTGCACGCCGGATTTGGCGGCGGCGTAGTTGGCCTGGCCGAAGAAACCTTGGATGGCGGCGATGCTGCCGAAGCTGACGATGGCACCGTGATCACGCATGATTTCGAGGGCGTACTTGCAGCAGTAGAACACGCCGGAGAGATTCACGTCGATGACGGCATCCCATTCATCGAGGCCCATCTTGGCGATGGTGCGGTCCTTGATGATGGCGGCATTGTTCACCAGATAATCCAGACCGCCATGACGTGCCTGGATGTCTCCCATCATGCTTTGTACTTGTTCGGGTTTGGAGACGTCCGCAGCGATGATGCTGGCGCTGTCGGTGCGGAGGAGGTTGAGTTCGTCGGCGAGGGCTTGAGCATCTAATGTCGTGCCGGGAGTACCGAGGTGATTGAGGACAACGGTGGCGCCTGCGCGGTGAAACGTGCGGGCGACTTGGGAGCCAATGCCCTGTGATGCGCCGGTGATGAGGGCGACTTTGCCTGTGAGGTCGATGGAAATCATGCGTGAGTTTTTACGAGATGCCGTCCGATACATCAAGCATTCCTCCATGAGGAGGATCATTTGCCACGTCCGGCAGCCTGTGGCATAAACCCTGCATCATGGTCAAAAAACTCCTCCACACCCGCTACCGGGTGAACGATCTCGAAAAGACGATCAACTTTTACACGCAGGTGCTCGGTCTGAAGGAAGTGCGCCGGCACAAGTCACCACGCGGCTCGGAACTGGTCTTTCTGCAGACGCCGAACAGTGATGAACTCATTGAGATCTGCAGCTTCCCGGCCAGCGGGCAGGTGACGTTTTGCAGTGATTTGACGCATCTGGCATTTGAAGTGGAGAGCATTGAAGAGTTCGCGAAACATGCCGCGGCGCTGGGTTATCCGCTCTCAGATGGACCCACACCGAGTTCGAGCGGTGTATTTGCTTTCATTGACGCTCCTGAGGGTTATGAGATAGAACTGATCGAATACCGCAAATAATCTCGTAAATACAACCTCATGGACTTTGACTGGATCGGCGCCGCTTTTGACCTCTCTCTACTTCCTCCCAAGGATATTGAGGAGTCATTTGAGGATCCGTTCTCGATCAAGCTGCTGCCGGATGGTCAGCAGGGGAGCGCCGAGGCGCGTTACTACAACCTGGGCAAGTCGCTGCAGGGGAAGTCGGTCTTCAGTGTGTTCTGGACCGACGGCAAACGCTACCGCGTCATCTTCGCCCGTTTAATGACTTCTGGAGAGCATGAATTTTTCGAGCGTAAGAAGGCGGAGGAACTCTGATTTCACCCATCATCATGGAAAGCGCACCTATCGATTTGAAGCCTGTCCGAGTCTGGAAAGACGTGCCTGCCTTTGATGGCGAGGAGGCGGAGGGGAATTTCTGGGCCGCACATCAGCTGGACGCACGGCTGATGCAGGCGTCCATCCATCGCGCTGACGTGCGTGAGTCCACGACGATCACTCTGCGGTTTGATCCGCGCATGCTGAGCCGCATCAAGCGTGTGGCTCGTCGTCGCTACCTGAACTACCAGAGCATGATCAAGCAGTGGCTCAGTGAGCGCATGGAGCAGGAGCTGAAAGACTGAGGCATAAAAAACCCGCGCTCCGTGATCGAAGCGCGGGCTGAAACTGGTGATGCATCTTAGAGCGAGCTCTTGAGGGCGGCGGAAGGGACGAAACGTACGGTCTTGGAGGCTTTGATCTGCACGGGTTCCTTGGTCTTGGGATTGCGGCCCATGCGTGCATTGCGACTGACCGGCTTGAAGGTGCCGAAGCCGATGAGCTGCACTGCTTCCTTTTTCACGCCTTTGGTGATGGCCTGAAGCACGGCGTCCAGCGCTTCGGAGGCGGCCCGCTTGGAGGTGTCTCCACCAAGGATTTCCTGCACGGCGTCGATGAGTTGAGCTTTGTTCATGGGCGTGTGTGTGATTCGTTGTTGGATTGAAAGCGAGACTGTTCCAGAATGAGTGCGGCGCGGTGCTTTTTTATGGCGCTTTCCATTTCGTTTCACAAATATTAAATCTTTCTTCACGCCATGGAACCACTAAAGAAATTCTTCATTCCTGATTCGCTCCCTAGTGTGGCTGCCGGTGTATTTATAGCACATGGAGCCATTGTGTTGGGTGCAGTGGAGCTGCGAGAGCAGTCCAGCGTTTGGTACGGCTCGGTACTGCGGGGGGACATCAACCGTATTGTGGTTGGCGCGCAAAGCAATGTGCAGGACGGAAGCGTGCTGCATGTGAGTGATGACTGCGCCTGTGTGCTGGGCGAGCGCGTGACCGTGGGGCACCGCGCGGTGGTGCATGCCTGCACGGTGGGGGATGAAGTGCTCGTGGGCATGGGGGCGATCATTCTGGACGGGGCTCAGATCGGCGCGCGCAGCATCATTGCGGCTGGAGCTTTGGTGACCAAAAACACGGTCATTCCGGAGGGTTCGCTGGTGATCGGTTCACCGGCGCGGGTGGTGCGTTCGTTGTCTCTGGAGGAGCAGCAGGGGAATGCGAAGCTGGCGCTGAAGTATGTCGAGGTTTCACGGCGCTATCTGGCCATGGGAATTGGCGGAGGGGTGGTGCAGATCCCCGGTGCTGCAGTTTAGACACACAAAAACCCACCGTGTGTGTTGCCATCGGGCCGCGTGCGGCTTTTAATTGGTCTTAATGAACAAGGATGTCATCGAAGTGCAGGTGCGTGCGGTGCTGCCGCTGGAGGGCAGCTTTGCCGTCTTCCTGGGCAATGAAACCAAGGTCTTCGTGATCTACATCGACGAGTCGGTTGGCACGGCGATCTCCATGTTCATGCGGGGCGTTTCCAAGGAGCGGCCGCTGACGCATGATCTGGTGGGGCATCTGCTGCTGGCCTTTGGCGCGAGGGTGGAGCGCGTGGTCATCAACAACATCAACGGCAGCGTGTTCCATGCACGCCTCATCATTTCCGCGGAGAACGAATTGCAAACGACGCGCAAGGTGATCGAGCTCGATGCACGCCCGAGCGACAGCATTGCGATGGCAGTGCAGCAGAGCGCGCCGATTTTTGTGGCCAAGTCCGTGTGGGATACGGTGGAAGATGTGAGCGGCACGCTGGCCCAGATTGAGAAGAAGGGGCTGGAGGTGCAGCAGGCTGCTGAAGCTGCTGCGGAGGATGACGAGGATGATGACGACATCGAAGAGTTCAGCGATGAAGACATCAATACGATTGCCGGTCTCGAACCGGGCAAGGGCGATGATGAATATGACGACGGCTTCGGCGGTGATGACGACGACGAGGAAGGCGAGGAGTGGAAGAAGGCAGACGGCTGAGGGGGGTAATCAGCGGCGGGTCAATGCGGCGCGGAGTTGCAGGGCTTCGCCGTAGCCGGGGGAGATGCTGAGGGATCGATCCAGTGCGGCGATGGCTTCTGGGATGCGGTTTTGGCGTGCGAGAATGGTGGCGCGGGCATAGGGGATGCCGGGGTCGCGGGGATTGGCGAGTTCGCCGCGCTGCAAGGCATCGAGGGCTCCGGGGATGTCCCCCTGGCCGTTTTTGGCGAGGCCGAGATTGTACCAAGCGCGGGACAAACCGGGATCAAGGCGAGTGGCTTCTTGGAGGGCTTGAATCACGGCGGGCATGTCGCCGGTTTCGCTGAGAGCGAGGCCGAGTTCGTAATGATACTCGGCGTGATTGGGGGCGAGTTTGATGGCATCGCGGAGCTTGGCGATGGCGAGCTGGCTTTGGCCGGTGGTGCTGTACATCATGGCCAGGTCGTGATGGAAAGGAGGTGAGTTTGGATCCCAACGGATGGCGGTTTCCATGTGCTGGGTGGCGGCGGAGAGATTGCGCCGGGCAAACTCGAACTGGGCGAGCTGCATCTGGCCGCTGGGCTGGTCGGCGTTCCAGTTGAGCATGTGCTGAAGTTCCTGGCCGGCGGCGGAGTCGAGGTGCAGGCTTTCGCGCAGGGTCCAGGCGGCGGAGACGCGAACGCTGCGCGCCGGGTCATTGAGCATGGGCTCGATGGCCGAGCGGATCGAGCCGCTTTGCAGCATGGGTTCGAGGGTGCGGACGGCGCTTTCGCGCACGAGGGGATGGGCATGCTGCAACTGGGCGGTGACAGCGGTTTGCACGGCAGGCTGGTCAATCCAGCGGTCCAGAAGAAGGATGGCGCTGGCTTTCCAGTGGGGGATTTCATCGCTGCTAAGGAGATCCACGAGCCCGCTGCGGGCGTCTTCATTTCCCTGGCGGGCCTGGGCGATGAGCGTGGCGCGGGTGCGTGTTTTGCGGTCCATTTTGGGGCCCCACCATTTCTGGGTGGCTTCAAGCGCCCAGTCGGTGGTTTTGTCGGTGTGGCATTTGTTGCAGGCGTTGGGCACGTTGAACTGCTTGGTCAGGAGCGGATCGGGAATGGTGAAGCCGTGGTCGTGACGCGGGTGGCGCTGCATGTAGACTGTCTGGGGCATGTGGCAGTTCACGCATTGATTGCCGGTGCTGGCGGTTTGATGGAAGCTGTGCGCCTCCGGCATGATGGGCGGTGCGTTGGGGAAGCCGCCGGGAGTGTGGCAGCGCATGCAGAGCTGGTTGCCGGGCAGTACGGTTTTCATGCTGTGCATGTCATGGCAGTCCATGCAACGGACGCCGGCGTTGTGCATGCGGCTGCTGAGGAAGCTGCTGAACTCGTAGTCCTCTCCACGAATCTGGCCGTCGGGGTAGAAGGTGTCGGTTTGATCGGTGATGGAGAGGCGGTAGTGGTCCCAGAAGGATTCGCCGGGGACGAAATCGCCGGTGACTTCACCGCGGAGGGCATGGCATCCGGCGCAGTTTTCGATGTGCTGGTCGCGGGTGAATTTGGTGAGGGTGGGATCGCCTTTGGCGCCGGGGTGGGCGTGCTGCCAGGTGTTGTGCGGCTTCATGGGGCCGTGGCAGGATTCGCAGCTCACGGACATTTCGGCCATGGTGGTGCGGTAGGCATCGGTCCTGGCGTCGTAGTTTTTGCGCAGGCGGGTGTTGTGGCAGGAGGCGCACATCTGATTCCACACCATGCCGCGACCTGTCCAGTGGCCCCATTCGCCGGGCTTGCGGTCTTCATTGCCATAGACATTGAACCATTCGTTTATCTTTGGATCGAGGCAGGCTTCCATGGCCTGCAGCCGGCCATGGCCACCATCGACGAGGAACTGGCGCAGCGGATCGTGGCCGATGACGCGTTCGACGCGGTAGGGGGTGACCTTGTTGCCAAAGCCGAGGGCGGTCAGTTCGTAGTCGCTGCCGTTTTTGCGGACCTCGGTCGTTTGCGTGCCGTGCTGGAAGCTGCGGGTAGGGACAAAAGCGGCGTCGTCGAGTTTGGGGTCTGGTTTGCGTTCCGCGAGGCCGTGATGGGAGCCCTGCCATTTGGCGAACTGATCGGCGTGGCATCCACGGCAGCTTTGGGAGCCGGCGTATTGGGCGAAGGTCGTTTTTTCGTCCGGCATCGAGTAGGGTTCAGCCTTCGTGAGGGAGACCGCGACGGGAGCGGGCAGAGGGGTGTACTTTTTCTGCGGCCACAAGGCCCATGCGAGCAAGCCCACCACGGCTGCGGCAACGCCACCGATGAACAACCCGGCCTTCCACGATGATTCGGGTGGTGGCGGGGCGGGTGGGGACTTTTTCTTCATGCGTACGCCAGACTAGGCGGACGCGACAACGGTGCAAGACGCGTCAAAGAATCAGAAATCGAGGTAGATCTCAGCGCGGCGGTTGTGGCTGCGGCCTTCGGGATCGTCGGTGCCGTCGGATTTTTTGTTGGGGCTGAGCGGCTGGGCTTTGCCGAGGCCGATGGTTTCGACCTGTCCGGCTGGCACGCCGAGAGTGGCGAGCTGCTTTTTCACCGACTCCGCGCGTCCGTGTGAGAGGCGGATGTTGTAGTCCTCCTCGCCTTTTTCATCGGTGTGGCCGGCGATGCGGAGTTTTTTGGAAGGGTCCGCCTTCATCATGGCGGCGATGACTTCGAGCTGCTTCAGGGCACGGGGGTGCAGTTCGGCGCGATCGTATTCAAAGTAGAGGGCGAGTGATTCGCCGCCCTTGGGATTCTTCACGATGGGAGTGTAGGGCACGCCAAGCTTGGAGGCGCTTTTGGCGAAGGAGCCGAGGATGTCGGAGAGATTGAGCCCGACGATTTTCCATGGCTGGGCGATGTCCGCGCGCTTGAGTTCCACACCAAATTCAGTGTTCTGCTGGAGCGATTCCGACTGCACCTGGGCGATGACCCAGGAGACTTCGGGGTTGGCGATGGTCACGATGAGGGGCTTGGCCGGATTCAAGGAATACTGGCCTTCTTCAAAGACGATGCAGAGGCCGAGGAGGCGCTCGACGGGGACTTTTTTGTCATCGACAAAAGCGCGTGCGGCGGTGAAGTCGTGCTTGAGGAGGTGGCGGACGAAATCGCTGGCAAAGGCAAGGGCGTCGGTGCCATCTTCAACGGTGAAAAGAGGCTTCATCGGAGCAGTGGTGACAGGCGGGGGCGTGGTGCCGGGTTTGGCTGCGGGAGATGCAGGAGCCGGGGCGGCTGTGGCCGGCATGGCGGCGATGGCGCTGCTCATGGCCTTGGGCAGGGTGGCTTTGGCGACTTTCCAGCCCATTTTTTCGTCACGCTCCAGATCGAGCTGAATGCGCACGGTTTCCTGCGAACCAGCCATGACAAAGGGGAGGGTGATGCGGGTGCGGTTTTCGACAAGGCCGAGCAACTCCACCTGATCCTCCGCCGCAGGTTTGTAGCCCATGGAGGCGAGCTTTTCGAAGAGTTTGGCGGCGCTGTTTGACTGCTCCGCATCTGAGGCGGCGGCGAGCTTGCCAGCGGTGGCAAAATCTCCGGTGGTGAGGCTGCGCACCAGCTGCCTGCCCAGATCCAGGGGGCGGGCGAAGGCAAAAGCCAGGGGCGCAGGCTTCGGAGGATTCATCATGGCTGGCTTGGCAGGAACAGCCGGTGCAGCGGGCTTGGCGGTCTCAGCGGCTGACCTGGCGGATGAACCGGTGGAGCCTGGAGCTTCGGCCACGGCGTCCTTTTGGGACTGAATTTTCTTTTTGGTAAACAGGAAGAAAATGGCGGTGCTGAGCGCGAGTGCGCCCACGACGATGAGCACTGGCACAAGACTGCCGCCGTAAACGGATCGGGGAGGGGAGGAGCGGGGCGGTATTTGCATGGCCGGGAGTAAGAGGTCCTATTATAGCAGCAAAGATGCCACCACGGGTAGCGATGAATCAAGGGCTATTATACCCCGTGGATTGCTCAGCGTTTTTCGTCGGTGGCGTCCGTGGTCTGGCCGTTTCGCATTTTGGCTTTCAGGCGAGACCAGAAGTCATCATCTTGTTTCGGTTCATCCTTGCCTGTGCCAGAACCGCCTTTGAAGGAGGGAATATCGACACTGGCGGCGCGTGCGCCATCACTGCTGGTGTCTGCCAGCGCCCGACCATAGGGCGCGAAATTGTTCACCGGCACGGCGTATTTTTGTGTGCTGGAAGGCAGGACGCGGCGCGCGTTGATGAAAGCTGTCGGGCTGTAGTAGTTGGAGGAATCTCGGGCAAATGAGGAGCGGTTCATGCCGATCTGCAGATTCTTGCGTACTTCCAAGTGCAAATGAACGGGGTACATGCCGTTGTTGCCACCCATGGTGCCGACGAGCTGGCCTTTCTCGACGAGGTCATGGAGCTTGACCTTGCGCTCATGCAGGTGGCCGTAGAGCGAATCGACCATGGCTACTTTGCCATCAGCCTCGCGGAAAATGTGGCGTACCAGGATGCAGTTTCCCCAGCCGACGCCGATGTTTTGTGATAAAATAACCACGCCCCGGCCTATGGAGTAAATCGGCTCCCCGAGATCGGTGTCACCGCCACCGCGGCCGTTCCAGTCTTCACCCAGATGACCGTTGGGCCAGTAGCCGCGGGCTTTGTAAAAGCCGTCGGCGTCCGGCTTGCCCACAGGAAAATCAAAGCCATCCGCCAGGCGCACGCGAATCGTCGAGCCGGACTGGGCGGCTGCAGGCACCGTCAGGACCAGCGCTGCGCAGGCACACACCAGAGCGTGCCACCACGAAAAACGGGGGGCGGACAACGAGATGGGAGAATGGGAGGCACTGGCTGGCATGCCGAAGGGATTGAGATGGTAGTCGAAATCGTTGCAAAGGCCAGCCTGAAAACCATTGCGGTGGAAGAGAATGGCGGCTTGCTGCGAATTATCAGGTTCAATGCATTCAGTGAAGTTGCAAACTGCGCCACCCGCCTGATTGTTCCAAGTTCTTTACCTCCCCCTCTTTCTATTACTGCCATGCCCGACTGGCTTGCGATTATCCTCCTCGGCATCATTGAAGGTGTCACCGAATTTCTTCCCATCTCATCCACCGGGCACCTTCTCATCCCGCAAAATTTGCACTGGCTGCCTCAGAAAAGCGACTTGTTCAATGTGGTGATCCAAAGCGGGGCCGTGCTGGCGGTGCTGGCTGTATTCACCGGGCGGCTCAAACATCTGGCCACCACCCTTGGAGACGCCAGCACACGGGATTATCTGGCGAAGCTGTTTGTGTCTTTTTTCATCACCGCCGTGGGTGGTTTGATCATCAAGAAGTTCGGCATCAAGCTGCCTGAGACGATTCCCCCCGTGGCGTGGGCCACGTTGATCGGCGGGTTCATCATCCTGGTTTTGGAGTTTTTGCACAAAGACAAGGCGGGAGCGGCGGACATCACCTGGACGGTCGTGGTGGCCGTGGCGCTGGCGCAGCTGCTGGCGGCGGTGTTTCCCGGGACCTCGCGTTCGGGGGCCAGCATTCTGATGGCGCTTGCTTTTGGCGTGTCACGTCCTGCCGCCACTGAGTTTTCCTTTTTGCTGGGCATTCCCACGCTGATGGCGGCCGGGGCATTTAAAATACTTTCCGCGATCAAGGACGGTGAGGCTGGGAATGAAGACTGGGGCATGGTGGTCCTAGGCACCGTGGTTTCCGCTGTCTCTGCCTTCATCGTGGTGAAGTGGCTCATTCGTTTTGTTCAGGGACACACGTTCAACGGTTTTGCCTGGTATCGCATCGCGCTCGGGAGTGCGCTGCTGATCTGGGTTTATAATGGGGGAGGACTTTGATCATGTTCTCGCTCGCCCGGGGCTGGTTTCGTCGTTCGGTGTTCAAAACCATCCGCTTTCTCAAACATCCGCGCAAGCTGAGGCAAAGCCCGGCTCGGCGGTGGTTCGCACGGCACTTTCTCGACAAGCGCGTGTGGAAGCCCACGCAGCACACGCTTTCCGGCGGCATGGCCGTGGGGATGTTCGTCACCCTGCAGCTGCTGCCGATCCAAACTCCGGCGGCCGTCATTCTGTCCGCCATTTTCCGGGTGAACATCCCCATCGCCATCGCCCTGTGCTGGGTGAGCAATCCTGTCACAGTGCCGTTCATGGCGTGGCTGGAGTACGCCATCGGCAAATGGGTGCTGGCACTCTACACCACGGTGCCCACCTCGCCTTTTCCCAAGCATCTGCCCGAGTCCATGGTTGAGGCTTGGATCGTGCTCAAGGAGCATGCACCGGTCATGTTGGTCGGCGGCATTATCCTCGGGTCGGTTGTGTCCCTCGTCAGCTACATCGCGACCTGGAGCTGCTGGGAAATCGGATTGCGCATGGAGATGGCAAAGAAATTGCGGGACGTGAAAGCGGCCGCTGTTTGAAGCATCCATGGGCGAATGAACCTCTTTTTGCGTGTCGTCAGGCACGAAAAACCTTGTTCCCGCGCATGCTTTGCGTTCTGATCAGGCCATTCATACTCAAAAATGACCGAAGCTGAACGCAGGATCATCGCCGCCCAGGGATACGTGGAGCTGGGTCTCTTTGACGAGGCTCGGGTGGAATTGTCCCCACTGCCGGCGGAAATGCACAACCGGGTGGATGTGATCGAGATCACGCTGCTCTGCCTCATGGGCGGACACCGGTGGGACGAGGCACTGACGCTGGCCACCAGGCTCTGCTCCCAGGAGCCGATGGAGCCCGGCGGCTTCATCCATGCGGCTTTCTGCCTGCATGAACTTGGGCGTACTGCCGAGGCGGTGGATGTGCTTTCACGCGGTCCCGCCACCCTGCGAGCCAAGCCAGTCTATTATTACAACATGGGCTGCTACAACGCCTGCCTCGGTCATCTGGACAAATCTCTCTCCTATCTGAAGCGGGCTTTTGAGATGGACGGTGAACTGCGCCAGCATGCCCGAAGAGACCGCGATCTCGACTGTTTGCGGGCGCAACTAGAGTCCCACCACGCATGAGTTTCCCCGGCAGTTCCGCAAGTCTTGATGCAGTACGTGCCTGGTTCGAAGAGAGCTTCCGCACGCGCTGGGAGATGGGGGCTTCGGTCTCCATCTGGCAGCATGGGCAGGAGGTGCTGAACCTCGCGCATGGGCATTGTGACCGGGCGCGCACCCGAGAGTGGGACCGCGACACGCTCGTCCCCGTGTGGTCCGCCACCAAAGGCCCTGCCGCCGTGTGCTGCCTGCTCGCGCTGGAAGAGGCGGGAATCCCGCTGGAATGCCCTGTGGCGGAGGTGTGGCCGGAGTTTGTCGGCGGGGGGAAATCCAACATCGCTTTCATTCATCTGCTCTCACATACGGCGGGCTTGTGCGCGCTGGATGAACGTGCGCCGATCTACAATTACGATGCCGTGGTCGAGGCGCTTGAACGCCAGCGGCCCCTGTGGGAGCCTGGCACGAGGCAGGGCTACCACGCGCGCACCTTTGGTTTCCTGCTGGATGAGATCGTGCGGCGACTGACGGAGGCGGAATCGCTCGGTGAGTACTATCGTGAAGTTTTTGGCAGCCCGATGGCGCTCGATTTCTGGATCGGGCTTCCCAGTGCGCAGTGGGACCGCGTCTCGCCGGTCTATCCTGGGAAGATCAGCATATCGAACAGTGACCAGGCCTTCATCAAAGCCTTCAACACTGCTGGCACGCTCACGCAGCGAACGTTCACCTCTCCATTTGGCTTGAACGCCGTCAGTGATTTCAATCAAAGCGAAATGTGGTCGCGCGGCTACGCCAGCATGGGTGGCGTGGGCAGTGCGCAGGGGCTCGCCAAATTTTACTCCATGCTGGCTCAGGGCGGAGTTTGGAACGGCGTGCAGCTTGTTCCTGAAACGGTGGTGCGTCGGTTTGAGCAGACGCTGACGCAGGAGAATGATGCCGTGCTGCTTACTCCCATTGCCTTCTCCACCGGCATGATGCAGGACGCCTTGAACGAGGACCCTGAGTCGGATGGCGGCAAATTGCGCCAGCTTTACGGCCCCAGCCGTCTCGCCTTTGGCCACCCTGGTGCGGGTGGCAGCCTTGCCTTTGCGGATCCTGAGAATGGGATCAGCTTTGCCTACACGATGAACCAGATGGAAATCGGTGCGTTGCCGGGGGAACGGGCGCTGGGGCTGGTGAGGGCGCTGTATGGGGGCTGATTCAACCTGTATGCTCAGCTTTTCATCAAAGCCTGCGCATTTGTGGGCTTGGTCAGTGATAAGTCGTGATATTAAAATGTTGTTATTCTGACTTCCTGAAATGGCGGGCATCTTTTTTCCCGGTAGGGAATCGTAGGAGGCGCTAGATTATGAACGAAGAACAACTATCCCTGTTAAAAGCGCTTGTTGCCGATCTTGTGTCCGCCAACTTTGAGTTCATTTTTTCTGGCGGACGTAATGGACGGTTATCACTTCCAGAGATCAAAAATGCACTGAGTGAGTATCCTGGTGTTATTACGCCAATGCCAGAAGAGGCTTTCAATCGAGTGTATTACTACCCTCGAATCAATCATGAAGGAACTCAAGGAATTGCAGAGATTAACCTTTGGTTTGATGGCGAAAATAGCGACCTAACCTTGTCGGTTGATTATGCTTTGCATGATGGAAAATGGCATATCTCGATAGATGACATACATGTTCTCTAGATCTCCAAGGAGAACCGGGGACTGGGCGCAATAAAGTTGACTGACGGGTTCTCACACGAAGCAATCAGCCCGCGTGTGAGAACGTCAGAAACCCTCCTCTCTGTGGCTGATGCAGCCGTGCGAGGGAGAAAAATGCCATTCATGCCAGGCATGAATGGCAGTCGATTAAGGGCATTGATCGTGGGCTTTGGAGCTTGCAGCACGTTCTGAGCGTGGCGGGGCTCATTGCAGACGCTGCTGGTGTGCATGGGGAATGGCGGAGTGCTGGGTTTGCTTCCCTGTCGTGTGTTGCCATACCCAGGGTCGCCTCGCTTAGGCTCGGCTGACCCTGGGCTGTATTCCGCAGCCCATTCAGGGCTGGTGTGGCGTCACGAAGAGACGAAAAAAAGTGGTATTTCAAACAAGAACATGCGGAGTTCCTGGTATCATGGAAAACACGAAAAGCTGTCTTTACCGAGTGCCATTCATGCCCGGCATCTTTTCGAACCATTTAAAAAGAAGAACTTAAAATGATGACGCGCAAAGGGGGCTGTGTTGCGATCTGGCTTGGCCAAGCAACCGATGAATTAGAAGTCGATGAATATTTATTTGACGATTTTGGCAGCGATTTTCACTGCTGCCCGGAAGAAAATAATGTCCCCGAGATCGCGGTTTTGTCTGAGTCGCTGACAGTGCATGAGCTTTTGAAGCCATTTTCCTCATCAATGCATTTCCTGGATGCAGCTAGCAATCTTGCTCAACAGAAAGGGATTATAGCAGCGACAACAGCGGTCATTTATTATCACACATTTTTCACAAGCGGGACATCTCCTGCCCACACAGCCAAATTAACTTTCTTGGGGAATTTTGAATGGTTAGACAAATGAACCCACGATGAACCCTATGGAAATCGGTGCGCTGACGGGAGAGCGGGCGCTGGGATTGGTGCGGGCGCTGTATGCATGAGGTAGTACGGGCAATCCTGCCCGTAACGAGTGCGTTCACCACGGGCAGGATTGCCCGCGTGCTACTCAGTGACCTCGTGTTTTCCTTCCTGGATCACGATGGCCTTCATGCCGCTGCCGGTGATTTTGTTCGCCTTCACGATTTGAGCCTCGCCGGAGATGATGATGCCGTTCTTGCCGGAACCGCTGATCTCATTTTGCGCGACGGTGTTGCCTTTTGTGCCGGTAGCGATCTGCACGGCGTTGCCCAGCGTGCGCTCAAAGACGTTCTGAACGATCAGATTTCCTTCGTTCAGCCCCGGCAGCTTGCACCAGCGCCAGAGATTGATGCCGGTGCCGCATTCGAGGAATTCATTGCCCGCCACGAGGCAGTCATTGGCATCGTTCAACTCCACCCCAATGAGGCAGCGGGCGATGTGGTTGTGCGTGGCGATGGACTTCACGGTGAAGTGGTCAAAATCAATGGCCTCATCGGCGGTGTCGCGGATCGTGCAGTCGTCGATCTCGGCTCCTTCCACTGAATACAAAGCGATGCCGCGTCCGTGGCAGTTCTGGATGAAGCAGCGGGAGATGCCGAGCTTCTTCACCTGCGGTCCCGAGGGGCCTTTTTCGTAGCTGTAAGTTCCTGAGGCAAACACGGCGCAGAGCTGCGCATGGCCACGAATCGGTGGGTCGCCATCCACGCGACCGCCGTCCAGCGTGAGCTTTTCTATGCGCACGTCTTCGCTGGCACCGCGAATTTCGATGAGGTTTGGGGCATCCTCGTGGCGGATCATGGTGCCGTCTGGAACGGGAAATTTGAGTGCTGATTCGAGCTGGATGGTGTCCTTCTCGACGGCTTTCACGATGGCGAGATGGTAGGGCTTGGGCTTCTTGGTGAAGGTGTCCGGTTCGCCATCGGCCTCGATTTTCAAACGCATGCCCGGCTTGAAACCGCGCTGGGATTTCACCGGGAGCGCCGTGGCACCAGCCGCCGTGGTGCCCGCAGCGAGGGCATAAGCGACGGGCGGAAGCTGCAGCACGGTGTTCTCGGCATCGAGACCGACGATGCGGAGTTTCTTCGCGTCTTTCACGATGAGGCCGCGCTCGATGAGATGCATGCCGGGTGGAATGACGACCTCACCGCCGCCGGCTTTGATCGCCTCATCAATGTAGCGCTGCAGCTCTGCTTCAGGGAGCGCCCGCGCAGATTGGAAGGCGGCGAAAAACAGAACAAGCAGGGCGGTGAATTTCATGGCAAGGGAAAGACGGAGCGAGCAGGGTGAAACTCGCTTTATTTGCCTGTTTTCATCTCATGAAGTTTCTCTCACGTCCCGGCTTTTACGTCATCTTTCTGCTCATCGCGGCGATGCTGCTGCTGACGCTGTGGCTGCAATGGAAGATCGATTCGCTGCCAAAGCACAAAGGGAAACAAGAAACAGCACCCGCTGCCGTTTCCCATCCACCATGAAGTCTCTCTTTTTTCTGCTGGCCCTGACGCTGACGGTGCAGGCACGCCAGCCCAACGTCATCTTCATCATGGCTGATGATCTCGGTCCGGGGGATCTGGGCTGTTATGGGCAGAAGATCATCAGGACGCCGAACATCGACCGCATGGCGGCCGAAGGCATGCGCTTCACCCAGCATTACTGTGGCAATGCCGTGTGTGCGCCCTCGCGCTGTGTGCTGATGAGCGGCCTGCACCCTGGGCATGCCTTCATTCGCGACAACCGGCAGGCAGATGATGCCAAGGGGCTGCCCAAGATGGGCAAACCCGAGCACGAGGGCCAGTTTCCCATTCCTGCTGACACGGTGCTCATTTCTGAAGTCCTGAGGCCGCTCGGGTATACGACGGGTGGTTTTGGCAAGTGGGGTCTGGGTGGTCCGGGGTCCACCGGAGAGCCAATGAAGCAGGGCTTTGACCGCTGGTTTGGCTACAACTGCCAGGGCGTGGCGCACAACTTTTATCCGACGTATCTGTGGGACAACGATCATACCATCGAGCTCAAAAACCCGCCCTTTCCTTCCAACGACAAACTGAAGGCGGAGGAAGACCCGGCTAAACCGGAGAGCTACCAGCGCTTCAAGGGCAGCGAGTACTCGGCTGATCTCATCGCGGAAGAGGCGCTGAAATTCGCCCGTGCCAAAAAGGACAAGCCGTTCTTCCTCTACTGGCCCACGACTGTGCCGCACGTGGCTCTGCAGGTGCCGGATGATTCGTTGCAGGAATACGTAGGTAAGTTCGATGATCCGCCCTATCCCGGAGGCAACGGCTACCTCCCGCACTTCAAGCCCAAGGCGGCGTATGCGGCGATGATCACGCGCATGGACCGCGAGATCGGGCGCATGGTGGCACTGATCACCGAACTCGGTCTGGATGATGATACGATCTTCGTCTTTGTCAGTGACAACGGCCCCGTGAGCGGCACGCATCAGGGACTCGCCGGTACCGACTGCGCTTTCTTCAACTCCAGCGAAGGCCGGCGCGATGGCAAAGGGACGCTGTATGAGGGCGGATTTCGTTCTCCGTGCGTCGTGCGCTGGAAAGGCAGGATCAAGGCCGGAACGACCAGTGATCGCGTCACTGGCTTTGAGGATTGGATGTCCACGCTGCTCGAACTCGTGGGTGCCAAAGGGCAAACGCCGCGAACTGACGGCATCAGCTTCGCCCCGACGCTGCTGGGTGAAAAGCAGCCGGAGCGCGAGTTTCTCTATCGCGAGTTTGCCAGCTACGGCGGCCAGCAGATGCTGCGGATGGGCGACTGGAAACTCGTGCGGCGCAACCTCACGCCCAAAGGCAAGGCGAAAGCCGCCGCCGTGACCGAAGAGCTTTTTAATATTGCCGCGGATCCCGCCGAGACCCGGGACGTTGCTGCGGAGCATCCTGATCTCATCGTCAGGATGAAAGCAATCATGGTCGGGCAGCATGCGCCGAGTGCGGATTTTCCGATGATCAGCTTGGATAAGTGATTAGGTGGGCTTGAATGTTTGCCTCTAAGTTTGTGCGGGTGGTTTTGTCTGTATAAATCGAAGTTTTATCCTTGCAGAGAGGTAAATGATTATCTTATTTTGATATAATCTTTAATTCAACTCTCTGACTTTGGACTATGCAAATTGACCGCCCCTCCCGTGTTTCCACGTCTCGACATGGGGTGAATTTCCTATTTCATTGTGGCGGCATCTGCGGGGCTTTGTTCTTGGGAGGGCAAAGCGCTGGTTCTCGCTGATTGAGTGCGCTCAGTGGGGGAATATGCGCACTGGCAGATACCAAGTGTGCCGTTCGGTGCCTCTGCTGGTTTTTATATCTTAAGAAATAAACAGGTGGATAACGAATTTAACAATTGATACATGAAAAAAGATTTTAGCTCGGCCTGTGAAACCCATTATGGCAATGGAACCAAGGAATATGGGCTGTCTTTGAAGGCATTCCGCCGGTTTCGGGTGCGATGGGGAGTCCTTTATTTGGTGGTTTCAGGCTTTTGGCAGGCGGGGTCAGTGTCTCAGGCAGCGACTTTGACGTGGGACACGGTCATTGGGGATGGCGGTGCCATCACGGGTGGGGCTGGGACTTGGACGGATGGCCTGGGCAACTGGAACACCGGGAGTGGGAACACCGTTTGGAGCAGTGCCACGCCAGATTCGGCGATCTTTGGAGGGACGGCGGGAACGGTGGGTTTTGGTGGCCCAGTGACGGTCGGGAACATGGTTTTCAATTCTGCCTATACCCTGGGGGGAGGAGGCATACTCACGCTTTCAAATTCCACGATCACCACCAACGCTGCGGTGAGGATCGGCACGGCGCTCGACGGCAGCACCGGTCTGATCAAAGACGGCACTGCAACGCTGACGATCGATGGTATGAACACCTATGCAGGTGCCACCATTATCAATGGAGGAACGCTGAATGTGATCAGACTCGCTGATGGTGGCACCAGCAGCAACATTGGTGCAGCAAGCAATGCTGCGGCCAACCTTGTGCTCAACGGTGGCACGCTCAAATACTCCCCCGGTGCCGCTGCTGACGCCAGCACGGACCGCCTGTTCAGCGTGGGCACCAGCGGCGGCACCTTGGATGCTTCCGGGGGGTTCGGCATCAGCTTCACGAACACGGGCAGCATGGGATTCAACGGCCAGAGCGGCGCACGCACGCTGACCCTGACCGGCACCAATGCGGGAGGCAACTCACTGGCGGCTGTGATCGGTGACAGCGGCGGGGCCACGGCGGTGACCAAAATGGGCACCGGCACATGGGGGCTTTCGGGTTCCAATTCCTACACGGGAGTGACGAGCGTGATTGGTGGCATTCTGACCGTATCCAATCTCGCTGATGGCGGGCAGAACAGCAGCATCGGTGCGGCGACAAATGATGCCGCCAATCTGATCCTCAATTCAACGCTTCAATATACAGGTGCGGCCACCAGCACAGACCGGCTGTTTACCCTTGCTGGCCTGGCGCCGACCTTGGATGCCTCCGGCACCGGGGCTGTCAGTTTCACCAACACCGGCAGCCTGGCCTACAGCAACTTGGGCCCCCACACACTGACGCTTAAGGGCACGAACACTGACAACAACATCCTCGCTGCCGGGATCGGTGACAATGGCGGAGCCACGGCATTGACGAAGGCTGGATCTGGCAACTGGCTGATGACAGGGGCGAACAGCTACACTGGCACCACGACCATCAGCGGCGGGGTGCTGCAGCTTGGCAATGGCGGCACGTCGGGCACGCTCGGAAGCGGCTCGGTGATTAACAATGCCAGCCTCGTCGTCAACCGCTCTGATGGCATCACGATTGTGAATGCGATCAGCGGTACCGGCTCCTTCACGAAGGCGGGCGCCGGAACGACGACGATTACCGGTTCCATGAGCTATTCGGGAACCACCTCCGTCAGTGCGGGGAAACTCCAGGCGGGAGCTGCGTTTGTTTTCAGCACCCATTCAACAGTCCAGGTTGAGAGTGGAGCTGTCCTGGCGCTCAATGGATTTAACAACGCCATCGGCACTCTCTCCGGAACGGGCACGGTGGAGAACGGCACGGCCACCACCGCCACCCTGACAGCCGGCGGCACGGTGAACAGCAGCTTTGACGGGATAATGCAAAACGGGGGCAGCGCATCCCTGGCCTTGAGCAAAACGGGGACGAACACGCTCACGCTGTCCGGCGCCAATACCTATACCGGTGGTACGCTGGTGAGCAATGGCGTGCTCAGTGTCTCGTTGCTGGCAAATGGCGGACTGGCCAGCGGCATTGGCGCATCCAGCAGCGCCGCGTCCGTCCTCGTCCTCAATGGGGGCACGCTCAGCTACACAGGGGCCGCCGTTTCCACGGATCGATTGTTCTCGGTCACCACGGCCGGCGGCGCGCTGGATGCCTCCGGCACGGGTGCGGTAAATTTTTCCAACACCGGCAGCATGGGCTTCAACAGCCAGAGCGGTGCACGCACGCTGACCCTCACCGGCACGAATACAGGCAACAACACCCTTGCGGCATCGATTGGTGATAATGGCGGAGCGACTTCGCTGACGAAATCTGGCGCCGGCACCTGGGTGCTCGCCGGGGCCAACAGCTATACCGGTACGACGACCATCAGTGATGGTGTGTTGCAGATCGGCAGTGGTGGGACCAGCGGAACTCTGGGCAGCGGGGCGGTGACGGACAATGGCAATCTGACGTTCAATCGCTCAAACATCATTACAGTCGCCAATACCATCAGCGGCAGTGGCAGTGTTTCCCAGATTGGCACGGGCACCACCACACTGAGCGGTACGAACAGCTACGCGGGCGTGACGACGATCAGCGGCGGTGTGCTCAATGTGACGACTCTCGCCAACGGCGGCAGCAACAGCAACATCGGGGCTTCCAGCAATGCGGCGGAGAACCTTGTGCTCAACGGAGGCACGCTGAGATATTCTTTTGGTGCTGGTGCAGCAGTCAGCACGGACCGGCTGTTCAGCGTGGGCACGAGCGGCGGCACCCTCGATGCCTCTGGTGGTTTTAACATCAACTTCACCAACACGGGCAGCATGGGGTTCAACGGTCAGAGCGGCGCACGCACGCTGACGCTGACTGGCAACAATGCGAACGAGAACACGCTGGCGGCGGTGATCGGTGATAATGGCGGAGCGACCTCGGTGACCAAAACAGGCAATGGCACCTGGGCGCTGACCGGAGCGAACACCTACACGGGTGTCACCACCGTGAGCGGCACGGCGGTGCTGAAGGTCACCTCCCTGGCGAATGGAGGCAGCGCAAGCAGCATTGGGGCATCCAGCAGTGATGCGAGCAATCTGGTATTCAATGGTGGTACCTTCACTTACGCCGGCGGCACGGTGAGCACGGACCGGTTGTTCAGCCTGGGGACATCGGGCATTACTTTGAATGTGTTTGGGACAGGTGGAGTGACCTTTACCAACACCGGGAGCATGGGGTTCAACGGGCAGACAGGGGCGCGCACGCTGACGCTGGCGAATTCCAATGGCGGTGCGAGCACGATTGCGGCGGTCATTGGCGACAATGGCGGGGCGACATCTGTGACGCATACGGTGTCTTTCAGCACATGGGTTCTGACCGGGGCGAACACCTACACGGGGGCAACCACGATCAACGGGGGCGTGCTGAGCGTGACGAGTCTGGCCAATGGAGGGAGCGCCAGCGGCATCGGTGCTGCGAGCAGTGCTGCGAGCAATCTGGTGCTCAATGGCGGCACGCTGCAATATAACAACGCCACAACCACCAATACGGACCGATTGTTTAGTGTGGGCACAGCAGGCGGCACCATCAGTCTTCCAGTGGCTGGAACTCTCAATTTTACCAACACAGGCAGCATCGGCTTCAACGGTCAGACAGGAGCGCGCACACTGACCTTCGCATTCAGCAACAGTACGTTCGGTGGTATCATTTCCCTGGCCAGCAGCATCGGAGACAACGGAGGTGCGACATCCGTCGTGAAGTCGAACACGTTTGGCACGCTCCGGCTGACCAGTGACAACAACACGTATACGGGTACGACAACGATCAACGGAGGCGCTGTGTCGATTGGCACCGTCGGAGGAAGCACGGGGAGCATTGGCAGCGGAGCCATTATCATCAACAGCGGAGGAACTCTGGTTGCCTCGCGCTCGGGATCGGTGATTCTGGCGCAGACGATCAGTGGCGCTGGTGGCGTGACCAGCAATGGAAACACGATGCTGACACTCAGCGGCACCAACACTTACACCGGGGTGACCCGCATCATCAGCAACGGGGGTGTTGTGACCGTGAGCAATCTGGGCAACGGGGGAGTCGCAAGCAGCATTGGGGCATCGAGTTCCGCGGCTGGCAATCTGTCGATCACCAATCTGGGCACCTTGCGCTATGTCGGGACGGGAGCTTCGACGGACCGTCTGTTTGAAGTGCCCACGGGCACGGCAAATCCCGTGGCGACGATTGAGTCTTCCGGCAGCGGGGCGCTGGTGTTTACTAATACGGGTGCGATGGGGTTTGGATCCTCCACGGGAGCAAGAACGCTTGT
>CALRWM010000003.1:0-173806 GCA_943371875.1 Prosthecobacter debontii
TGGTGCAGCCTGCGGGAGTCACGGATGATGCCGTGCATTATCTGAAAGCCGGGCAGATCGGCTACACGCCGGGCATCGACAATGCGAACAGCGACCGCTTCCACATCACCATTCATGGCAAGATGGCGCACGGTTCCGCCCCGCACAAAGGCGTGGATGCCATCGCCGTGGCCGCTGAGGCCATCATGGCGCTGCAGATGATCAAGAGCCGCCAGACCAACACCCGCCAGCCGCTCGTCATCAGCATCGGCACCATCAGCGGTGGTGACCGCGAGAACATCGTCGCGGAGAAAGTCGAACTCGGCGGCACCGTGCGCACTTACGATGCCGCATTCCGTGACGGCATCATCGAGCAGATGGAGCGCATCCTCAAAGGCATCACTTCAGCCCACGGCGCCACCTACGAGATGGAGTATCGCAAAACCTACCCCAGCATTCTGAATGACCGCAAGCTCATCAATGCCACGCTGCCAGCCTTCAAACGAATCGTCGGTGAGCAGAACGTCATTGAACTCATCCCCGGCATGGGCGGTGAAGACTTCAGCTACTTCGCGCAGGTCGTTCCCGGCTTCTACTTCCGTCTCGGCGTGGCGAATGAGGAGAAAGGCATGACCTACGGCGGCCACACGCCCATGTACGACTGCGATGAAGAGAGTCTCAAAACCGGCGTGGCAGTGATGGCGGCGGCGGTGTGTGATTTTCTTGATGCAAGCAAATGACCAGTGCGGCGTTTCAGCATGACCATGCAGGCCAGCCACCTCCACCGCCTCGTAGTCTGTATCATCGCACTGTGAGGCTGATTACAAATCACCCTACAAGGTCGAATTCACCTTCAAAGAGGAGGAGTTGATCGGTGATCTGCTCCAAGGACCACGCGGCGAATGGAAGGAAGAGGTTAGCGTGCCATACCGCGACTGGCAGGACGCCGCAAATTAGAAGCGCATCGAGCTTCCTGCCCGCTACGCGGATTTTGAAACAACGCTCCTGACCGGCGACCAGCTGCTCGTGAAAAACAACAGCAGCGAAGTTTCACACGTGGTGCTTTGGGTCGGCAAGATCAGCCGCAGCCCCGACGGCGTGCCGCTGATTCTCGACAGCACAGGCACCGGAACCAAAGTCTGCAACGGCGTGGTCATCCCCAACGGCATCCAACTGCGCCCCTTCAAACGCGGCTCCTGGTACGCCAGCAAAGCCAGCCATGTCCTGCGCATCATTCCAGAAGGAAAGTAAAGCTGGAGAGCGGTTAACAAGCCTGGGCCTTGATTGCACACACAAGTGGTTGTTCCCAACCATCTCGCGAGCAGCAACCCTTTTCACTTCACCCTGCCTTTCAGGCTCGTGGTAATTGACGTGGCAGACGCTGATTTCTGAGCACGGACGCATCAGCGGCAAACGGAAGACAAGTAGGGTTTCACCCCATGGCACCGTGATCACGATTCACCTATGCAGCCCCGAACGTGCGGAAAGAAACCCGAACGCTCAATTCGAAACTAACCAAACAAACATCAAATACGTGATCATGAACACACTCACATTGAAAAAAAATAAATGGGGAAACAAGGGCTCCTGCTGGGGTCTTTCAGCCGTAGCTCTGCTGACCCTCAGCAGCCTTTGCCAGCAGGTAAAAGCGGACCAAGTCTGGGATGGTGGTGGCGGGAACGCCTTGTGGTCAAATAACGTAAACTGGGGCGCTGACACGGTGCCGAATTATGCCATTGGCCTTCAGTTTGGGGGGCTTGTGAACCTTACCCCGTCGAATGACGCCACGGCCACCGCTGCTGGCCTCACCTTCAATCTAGGTGCGGGCGCTTTCAATCTTATTGGGAATGCCATTACTCTCACGGGAAGCATCATCAACAATTCCGCCAACGTGCAGACAATTGGCTTTGGTGGTACGGGCATCACTCTGGGCGCAGGACAGGCGTGGGATGCAGGGAATGTCCCATTGGGGGGGCTGAGTGTGGGCTCTGCGGTTGATTTGGCAGGTCAGACACTGACGGTCGATGGCACCAACAATACGACCATCTCGGGCGCGATCTCTGACACGGGTGTCGGCGGCTCACTCGTCAAAAATGGTACAGGTACGCTTCTTTTGAGTGGCACGAACACCTTCACCGGCCCAACCACCGTCAATCTGGGCCTCCTGCAGCTTCAAAACGGAGCAGCGATTGCAAATACTGCCGCAGTGATCGTGACGGCACCGGCTTCACTCGAGCTGCTCACAAGTGAAACCATCGGAAGCCTTGCAGGCAGCGGTAACACCAACCTCAACGCCAACGAACTCACCACAGGCGGTGACGGCACTTCGACCACCTACAGCGGGAATCTTACCGGTGTCGGCGGAGCACTTGTCAAAAATGGTGCGGGAATCTTCACGACTTCGGGTGCCAACACCTATACCGGCGCCACCACAGTCACCACGGGAACTCTCAACGTGCTCGGCTCCCAGACCGGTGGTGCAAACTACCTCATTGCCCTAGGAGCGACGCTTTCAGGCACAGGCGATGGCATTCTAACTGGAATCATCACCCAGGCACCGGGTGCTTCCATCAATGTCAACGGCGCGATCGTTGTTGGAGATGCCACTCTGCTGATTCCTGTCGCATCCACTCTCTCGATCACCACATCAGGTGCAGGCGCGATCACCATGGGAGCCGGCAGCACTTTGGCGGTCGATCTCTTCACCGGTGCTGGTCTTGGCAACAACACCGCCGTTCTCGGTTCTTCTGATACGTTCAATCTGGGCGGCAACCTGAATTCTGGTGCTGGCGGCACTTTGGTCATTGGCAATCCTGTCCCGATGACAGGCTTCACGGGTGGAGACAGCTGGAAAGTGGTGAATCTCGCTCCAGGCGCCACCATTACGGGCAATCTGGGTCTCACCGGCAATCTCGACACCACCGCCTTGAATCTCACCGCGACTCAGGTGGGTAACTTCAGCCAGACTTCCGGTGTCTTTACGGTCATCGACACCATCACCGGTCTGCAAATGGGCAACGCCATGGGGCAGGCCGTGCTGGCAAGTACTCAGAGTGTCCTCACCGATGTGAATGGACGCCTGTTTTTCCTCCGCGCGGGTCAGGGTGACCTTTCCGATGAAAACGAGTACAACGAAGGCGTGGTCAATGGTCAGGGCGACGGTTATGGTAAAAACCCACCGCCGGGTCCAGTCGCTCAGCGCCACACTCGCACCAACCAATGGGAAGTTTTTGCTTCGGTGAACTACAACAATGCCAGGCTCGGTGCTATCGGCAATCAGGCGGGAGTCCAGTCTGACAGTTGGAGCCCAGGAGTCGGCGCCGAAGTTCATGTCACCCCGAATGTGGCCATTGGTTTCGCCCTCAACTGGCTGGAGTCCAACCAAACCTTCGCCAATGGCGTCGGATCCATGGACATGAATGGTTATGCGCTGAGCGCCTACACTTCCTATGTGAAGAAGGCCTTTTGGGCTGATCTGCTTTACAACTTCGGCAGCTATGACCTCGAAACGAACCGCAACACCATCGGCTTCGGCAATGCTCGCGGTGACACAGATGCCTACACCCACTCGGTGCAGTTCAACACGGGCTGGAACTTCCGCTTCCAGAACAACAGCCTGGTGACCGGTCCGTTCCTTGGCCTCGACTACACCCACGTTTCCATTGACAGCTTTGGAGAGTCCAGCGGTGGACTCGCAGCCCTGGCCTACAACAAACGCACGGCAGAGTCCCTCATCTCCCGCATCGGCTGGTCGGTGAGCAAGTATGTCAAAACGGACTTCGCAGTCATCACTGCACAGGCCCGTCTGAGCTACGAGCGCCAGAACCTGAACAACAACAACGGCACCACCGTTGGCCTCATCAACCAACCGTTCGTTGTTAGCGGTGGGGGTCAGAGTTATGGCCAGGATTACATGGTCGCAGGAGCTGGCCTGAACTTCCAGTTCACCCCGAACCTCGGCTTGCTGCTTAACTACCAGGGTCAGTTCTTCCGTCAGTCTGTGGAGGCTCATTACGTCGGCCTGCGCCTCAGCTATAAGTTCTAAGTCATAAACGCTCGCCGTTAAATCCCGGGAGGCATTGCTGAAAAGCAATGCCTCCTTTTTCTATGGATGCCAGGTGGTCTTTGCACCAGCACCTCACATGGATTACACTCCTTGCCGCTTCGAAAAACGGCGGTTCACACTGCCCCAACCACGAAATTCCGATGGATCATATTCCGACAGCTGATTCCACCTACGCTTCTGAAGAGATCACCGCCAACTGGAGCGATGAAGTGCTGGAAGGGGTTGATTTCTCCCGTTGCAAGTTCTCCAACTGCACCTTCGAGAGAACCACTTTCAACAGGTGTACTTTTCAGAGTTGTGAATTCGAATCATCTGACCTCTCTTTGGCCAATGTAACAGGATCTTCTTACAGTTCCGTCATTTTCCGGAACTGTAAGCTGCGAGGCATCAACTGGTACCAAACCGGATTTGCATTCAATGCGACCTTTTTAGACTCACTACTGGACTACTCCAGCTTCTTTGGAATGAAGCTTAACAAGACCAGGTTCTCAGGCACCCGTATGAAGGAAGTCGTGTTCACCGATGCGTCAGTTCGTGAAGCCAAGTTTGACGGGTGTAATCTTGCGGGCGCTGTCTTCAATCACACAGATCTGGAACGAGCGATTTTCACGGGAGCCCAGAACTACGTGATCGATGTGACCCAGAACAAGGTCAAAGGCGCCGTTTTCGAACTTCCAGAGGCGATGAGCCTGCTCTCCTGCCTGGGGATCGAGATCAGATAACTGAAGGGCCTGAAGCCCACTGCCAGGCATTCACCCGCGTTTCGCCCGCAGCACTTCCTCCACCTCACCCAGCGGCAGGCAGTTGATCACGTCCTTGCGCGTGAGCCAGCCTTTGCGCGCGGCTTTGATGCCATAGATCACCGCCTGCAATCCGTGCGTGCTGTGGGCATCGGGGTTGATGCTGCATTTCACGCCTTTGGCTTTCGCGAGCTTCCACCAGCGCCAGTCCATGTCGAGGCGCCAGGAGCTCGCATTGAGTTCAATAATCGTGCCCGTTTCCGCTGCCGCATCGATCACCGCAGCCACATTGACATTGTAAGCCGGGCGCTGCAGCAGCAGCCGGCCCGTGAGATGTCCCAGCATGGTGACATGCGGATTCTCAATCGCGCGAATGATGCGCTTGGTCATCTCGGCCTCGGGCAAATTGAAGACGTTGTGCACGGAGGCGACGACGTAATCGAGTTGGCCCATGACCTCGTCACTAAAGTCCAGACTGCCATCCTTGAGGATGTCCACCTCGCTGCCGGCAAAGATGCGGAAGCCCTCTTCGGCCATCTCTTCATTCAGCGCCTTGATCTCCTGAATCTGCGCCAGCAGCCTCTCTTCGCTCAGCCCGTTAGCCTGGAAGGATGACTTGCTGTGATCGGCGATGCCGAGGTACTGCAGGCCGAGTTCATGCGCGGCATCCGCCATCTCTCGCAAGGTCGCGCCGCCATCGCTGGCGGTGGTGTGGTTGTGGAAAACACCACGAAGATTTTCAAGCAAAACGAGCCGCGGTAGACCACCGTGCTCAGCCGCGTCGATCTCGCCCGTGTTCTCACGCAGCTCAGGATCGATGAAGTCGAGATCCAAAGCACGATAGAGCTCCGCTTCATCATGAACCGGTGGAATGACCGGCGCATCCGCATGATCCGGCACCGGAGTGAAAGCATACTCATTGAGCGACCAACCACGCGCGAGCGCACGCTGGCGGATGGCCACATTGTGCTCCTTGCTGCCGGTGAAGTAGGCGAGTGCAAAGGGGAACTCCTTGCTCGATACGGCACGCAGATCGCACTGCACCCCGTGAGTCACATGCACGCTGGCTTTCGTCGGCCCTTTGGCGATGATATCCACCACCAGTGGCAGTTGCACAAAGTCCTCGATGACCAGCTCCGGCTTCCGTGCGGCCACGAGGAAATCGAGATCATGCACCGTCTCCTTGCCACGGCGGAAACTGCCGCACACCTCGGCATGCGATACATTCGGGTGCTGACGCAGCGCCTCCAGAATCTCCTGCACCAGCGGTTGCACCAGATCCAGGCGAAACTCCGCCGCATGCTGCTCACGGAAAGCGATGCTTTCGAGAATCTTCTCCACCGTTTTACCGCCAAACCCGGAAAGCTTTGCCGCCTCGCCGCTCTCACAGGCGCGCTTCAAATCGGCAATGGATGAGACCCCCAGCTCCGCATGCAGCGCAGCCACCTTCTTGGGCCCAAGTCCCTGCACATCGAACAACTCAAAGAGCGTGTCCGGAAATTCTGCCTTGAGCCTCTCGTAGAATTCCAGCTTCCCCGTCGTGGCCATTTCATGCAGCTTGTCACGCAATGCTTCCCCTATTCCCTTGATGCCCGCGAGCTGGTTTTCGGCCGCCAGTTTCATGATGTCGCCGCTGTAACTTTCCACGATCTCAGCGCCGGTGCGGTAGGCTCGTACTTTAAAGCTGTTTTCCCCTTTCAGTTCGAGCAGCAGGGCAATGCGTTCAATGATGGTGGCGGCGTCTTCGCGGGTCATGTCCACATCATGGCGTGAGTTGCCACGAGGTGAAGCGCGAAAAAGGCGATTAAGCCTCTTTGCTGCCGTTCATCCGTTTTTCCAATGTCTTCAGCCGACGCAAAGCGTCCGGCATCTTGGAAACAGCAATCCACTGGCGCTTCGCCTGCTTGTCGGAAGCCGAGGGATACCCCAGCACGGTGTCACCCGCCGCTACGTCGCGCATCACACCTGATTTGGCACCAATGGTAGACTGGGCGCCTAGCTTGAGATGCCCCCCAATTCCCGACTGCGAGGCAATGACGACGTAGTCAGAGAGATGCGTGCTCCCGGCAAAGCCCACCTGGCCCATGATGAGGCAATGACGCCCCATGACCACGTTGTGCGCCACATGAACGAGATTGTCGATCTTCGTTCCCTGCCCGATCACCGTGGAGCCCAGCGCACCGCGATCAATCGAGGTGTTGGAGCCGATCTCCACATCGTCATGTATCACGACGTTCCCCACCTGCAGCATTTTGCGGTGGCGGCCCTGGTCAAAAACATAGCCGTACCCATCCGAGCCTATGGTGGTGCCTGCATGGATGTTCACGCGATTGCCGATCTGCGTCCTGGCATACAGCACCACGTTGGGGTGCAGGCAGACATCCTCACCCACCTGACTGTCCCGGCCGATGTGGTTGCCCCCCATGAGCACCGAGTTTTTCCCCAGCTTAACACCGGCACCCACGACACAATGCGGACCGACGCTGGCAGTCGCATCAATTTGCGCCGAGGAATCGACCACCGCGCTCGCATGGATGCCCGCGGCAATCCTTTCTGGCGGAAAAAACAGTGGCAGCACTTTGGCGATGGCAATTCGCGCATCCTTCACCCGGATCAGGACTTTCGTCGCAGATTCGAAACCCCGGGGCACCAGGATGGCGCTGGCCTGCCCGGCTTCGGCAGCCGCCAGGTAGCTGGGTTTCTCCGCAAAGGTGAGATCGCCACTTGCGGCGACATCCGCAGGAGCGATGCCCGTGAGAATGACAGATCCATCTCCCACCACTTCACCACCGATCAGCTCTGCAAGATTTGATGCGGTAAACATGTGGGGATCGGTGAGCCGGAGTCTGTTACCGTGTAGGCAGTGGCACCATCCGCTGCAGTTCTGTGTCCCAGACCTTGAGCCGCAAACAGCGCAGGATGTCGCGCGGGCTCAGGGTGGTGGTCTTTGGCTTCTGCAGTTCAGGCATGGCCTTCAGCACCTCAGGCAGGCGGTAAAAGGGAATGCGTGCGTTCAGATGATGAATGTGATGGTAGCCGATGTTGGCGGAGAACCAAGCCATCAGCTTGCTGGTCTTCATGTAGCTGGAAGAATCCAGCGCGGCGCGCTCATAGGTCCATCCCGCCTTGTCATAGAAGGCCACATCTGGGAAGTTGTGCTGCGCATAGAAGAGATAGGACCCGATGGCATACGTGATAAAATGCGGAATCACCTGCACCAGCAGCCACATCGGCCAGCCAAAGAAATAAATCAGTGCAGCAGCGATGCCTCCGTGCACCAGCAGGGCCAGCAGGCAGTCCAGATGCTGCCGCGGCTTCATCACAAACGGGCGCAAACACATGCCGTGCAAAAATACAAAGACGTAGCCAAAGAGAATCGTCAGCGGATGACGCATGAAAAGGTAGATCAACCTCGCCGATTTGGACGCCTTCAGATAGTGCTCCTTCGTCATGATCGGGAAGGACCCGATATGCGACCCCTTGATCTTGGAGTTGTGATTGTGATGATGATTGTGAGAACTGCGCCAGATGCTGCTCGGGCTGAGGGCGAGAATGCCGAAGCCACGCATCAGCCATTCCGCGAGTTTGGAGTTCGGCAGGATGGCGTTGTGCTGCTGGTCATGATAGATGACGAACAAGCGCAGCAGCAGCAGCCCCGAAAGGACGCTGAGCGCTATTTTTGCCGCAAGGTATGGAATCCACAGCGTGCCGGCGATCACTCCCAGCCAGAACGCGGTCGTAGAAAGGATGCACCACCAGCTTTTGACGGGGTCGTCCACGGTGAAAGGCTTGGTGGCCAGGATAAGCTCAGTGCCCCTCCTGTTTCTGCCGCCAAGAGTGATGGTATCGGCTAACGCCAGGCCACTAGTCATGTGAATTCCACATGACCATCACTATGGTTCAAAAGCAAGCCTTCTTTCCTACGTTCTGAGCAGAATGCAGGCCAAAATAAGGCGCTTCAAACCCAACCCATGATGCGATAGGCCCACCAACCAATCATTTCATGCATCCAGGTCTCAAAATGGCACAGATTGGTGGCATTCGGGACACTCAGCCATTTCACTCGGTGCTCACGCAGCGCCTCGCTGTTATAGTTGCAGGGCACAGCCACTACAGAGGTGCCGGCAGCTTCAAAAACAGCTCTGGCGCGGGTCATGTGATAGGCGGAGGTCACCAGCGCCACCTTCTGCCAGCCATGTTTGACCGCCAAAGCAGACACTTTTACGGCCTCATCGTGTGTGTCCAGGCAGTTGCCCAGACTTTCCACCGGCACCGGTGAGAGCTGCCACTCTTCCAGCCAGAGTTTGACTGCATCCGCCTCAGACTCAATGCCGGAAGCCGTCTTCAAACTGCCTCCGCCAACGACCAGCAGTTTGCCTTTGCCCTTCTTCGCAAGCATCAAGCCGGTAAACAATCGGTCTGCCCCTCCCTTAAAATGAATGCCTGCCGGCTCGTTTTTGGAGGGCTCCATGCCGCCACCAAGGACGATGACCGCGTCGAATTGGGGCAAGGTCGCCGGATCCACGGGCGCCCACTGGGATTCCAAGGCAGCCAGCAATGAATGCGACAAGGCGGTGGCGGATGTAAGCGTCAGCAGCAGCCACGCGGCGCCCGGCAGGATCAATGCCCACCATCGGCGGCGACGGATCATGACCACCACCCATGCCGAGAGCATGAGCCAGATGAGCCCGGTAGGCTCCAGGAAATCGGCCAGGGATCTGAGGAAGGAGGTCATAAGCGGCGTTGGAGACGGGAGCTGCACACGGCGACCAGGAAGGTGCTGGCAATGAGCAGTGTGCTGAGTGCGTTGATCATGGGAAGGCTGCGGCTGGTTTTCATCATGCTCGCGACGCGCAAAGGCAGCGTGGTGGTGCCGGGGCCGGAGACAAAGAAGGTGATGACATAATCGTCGATCGAAAGCGTGAAGGCCAGCAGCCCGCCGGCCAGCACACCGGGAAGAAGGAGAGGCACCAGCACTTTTTTCACGGCCTTGGCCTGGGTCGCACCCAGATCACGGGCGGCATCCATGAGGGTGAAATCGAAATCCTGAAGCCGGCCCAGCACCACCATCGTCACGAAGCTCAGGCAAAAGGTGACGTGTGCAATCCAGATGGTGAGCAGCCCGGTTTCGACGCCCGTGAGAACGAACAAGGCCAGCAGGGACATGCCCATGAGAATGTCCGGCATCACCAGCGGCAGCGTGATCAGCATGTGGTGCACGTTTTGCAGCCAGGAGCGGAACCGATGCAGCGCATAGGCCGCCAGTGTGCCGAGGACCATGGCCGCCAGCGAGGCGGAGACGGCGATCTTGAGCGTGATCCAGAGCGATTCCCAGACCTCTCCCGCCGACCAAAGCTTCTCATACCAGTTCCAGGTGAAGCCCTCCCACTCTCCGCCAAAACGCGAAGCATTGAAGGAATTCACCACGAGAACTCCCAGTGGCGCGAACAGAAAAAGGATCACGCCAAATGTGATCACCGCAGGCAGCCAGGAGCGCTTCATTCCGCCTCCTTTCTACCAAACTGCTGCCACAGCACGATCACGACCATGGGCACCAGCACGGCAAGCATCAGCCCGCCCGCCAAGGCGCTGGCGTGGGGCAGATTGCGGTCTGAAAACACGCGCTGGGCGATCTTGCTGCCAAGCATTTCATCCGAGGTGCCGCCCACCATCTGCGGGATGACGTACTGCCCCAGGCAGCAGACAAACACCATGACCGCCGCAGAGATAATACCTCGGCGCACACCGGGAACAAACACCGTGGAAAAGGCACGCCATGGTCCGGCTTCGAGATCGCGCGCAGCATCCAGCAGGCCAAAGTCAAACTTCTCCGCCGCAGCGTAGAGCGGCAGGATGGCAAAGGGCAGCTGCGTGTAAACGAGCACCAGCAGCACCGTGCCTACATGGTTCAGCAGCACGGCATTCTCTGGAATGAGATGCAGACCAATGAGCAGCTTCGTCAGCGGCCCTTCGGGATGCAGCAGGGATTTCCAGGCAAAGATGCGGATCAGAAAATTCGAGAGAAACGGGATGACCACGAGCAGCAGCAGCACCTGCCGCATGCGCTGCCCCGCACGCGCCATCTGAAAGGCCACCGGCAGCGCCAGCGCCAGACAGACTACGGTGGTCGCCCCGCTCAGCCAGAGAGTTCGCCAGAGGATGGGCAGGTAGGCAGGATCCTGCACTTCACGCAGTGTGGCCAGCGTCCAGCCCGGCCCGACTCCTCCCTGCAAATCGGCCGGACGAAAGGCGGTGATGATGACCAGAATGGCCGGGATGACAAAAAACACGGCAAGCCATGCGAGTGAGGGTAATGAAATCAGCCACTGCCTGGCAGAGCGGGATTCGAGGCTCATGCCGCCGCCTCCAGCCGTACGACACGGCCTTCATCCGGATGAAAACTCATCCACACTTCCGCACCGCGCGCAGGATCAATCTCTCCACCACTGAAGCGGCTGCGCTGCAGTTGGGCCAGGATGCTGTGTTCACCCGCACGAATGCGGTAGCGTGTGTGTGCGCCGAAATAGGCCATGTCCTCCACCACTCCACGGAAGGCATTCACCCTCTCGCCACTCGACGGGCGGGTGAGCGTGAGGCTTATTTTCTCCGGCCTCACCATGAGACGCAGCGTTTGGTTCGCCGAGACCGCGCCATTGCTCAGCACCAGCGGACTGCCCAGTCCGTCCACCAGCACGCGCACGTAGCCTTCATGCTGCACTTCGACCACGACCCCCGAGAAAAAATTGGCGTCCCCAATGAAGGAGGCCACAAAGCTGCTGCGCGGTGTTTCATACAGATTCTCCGGCGAGTCCACCTGCTCCACCTTGCCCGCATTCATCACAGCGATGCGATCGCTCAGGCTCATCGCCTCGCCCTGATCATGGGTGACGTAGATGAAGGTGGTGCCAACCTGCTCGTGGATCGTGTTCAGCTCCATCAGCATATGCTGGCGGAGTTTGAGATCCAGTGCGGCCAGCGGCTCGTCGAGCAGCAGCACCTGGGGGCGGTTCACCAGAGCTCGCGCAATGGCCACTCTCTGCCGCTGCCCCCCACTGAGCTGGGCGGGGCGCTTGCGTGCGTGCTCGCTGAGTCTCACGAGTTCGAGCATGCGCTCCACTCCACTGCGAATTTCCTCACGCGAACGGCGGCTCATGCGCAGCCCAAAAGCTATGTTTTCCCAGACGCTTAAATGCGGAAAGAGCGCGTAGTTCTGAAACACCGTGTTCACCGGACGCTGTTCCGGAGGCAGCGAGGTGATGTCCCGGCCACCCACTAAAATCCTCCCACGGTCAGGCTGCTCAAATCCCGCGATCATCCGCAGCAGGGTGGTTTTGCCACAGCCGCTGGGCCCGAGAAGTGAAAACGATTCCCCCTGCGCCACCGTCAACGCCACATCATCCACGGCACGCTGGGCGCCGAAGGTTTTGGAAACGTGATCAATAACGAGAAAATCTTCCATGCAGGGATGGGTCGGCACATTAGCGTGGAAATAATGGATGTGGCAAGAAGCTTGCGGGATTAGCTGGAACGGGCCAGCTTTACCGAATGTCCTCCCGTTTTGAAATTCTGCGTCCTCTGGAAGAGGACACCGCCAGCAAGCTATTGCTCGTCCGCGACAACAAACGCGGAGATGAACTGAGGCTGAGGCGCTTCAAAACCACCAAACCGGAGGAAATCGCGGGCCTGCAGGAATTGTTCCGCCAGCTTGCCCCCCTGCAAAACCCGCACCTCGACCGGCTGATCGATTTCGGTTCCGACAAAGACGGCTTTTACACCATTGTGGCAGGGGTGCTGCCGGGAGAAACCTTGACCGAAGTCCTGGAACGCGGACCGCTCACTGAAAAGGAGTTTGAAACCGTGGCGCGGCAGCTCCTGGAGGCGGTTTCAGCGCTGCATGAGGACGCCATTGTCCACGGCAGCCTGCGGCCTGATTATGTACGCATCTCCGGCAAATCCGCCGCTGACTGGCAAGTGACACTCCACGGCTTTGGCCAGGGCTTCGCGGCTCGGAATGACAGCAATGAGGAACAAATCCGCGCCTACCGTTGCACCGCTCCCGAACAATGGCAGGACGGCACCACCCGCCGCCGCACCGACGTCTACGCTCTTGGCTGCATCCTGTATGAAGCGCTCACTGCAAGACCGCCTTTTGACGGTCGTGTTCTGAAGGAACTAAGACTGAAGCACCTCGGCCATGATCTGCCCCCCCTGCAAAAACTCGCCTCGCATGTCCCAAGCTGGATGTGCGCTTGGGTGATGCACCTCATCGCGGCAGACCCCGAGCAACGTCCGCGCAAGGCGGGTGCGGCCAAGGAATTGTTCGAACGCCGTGAAGCCCCCAACCTGCCAGAACTGCCATCGACACGCGCTGAACTCGCAGAGAGCGCCACTCCCCCGCCGCCAGTCAATCTCGTCCAGCCTCAGGTTTCAGCGCCTGTGGTACTGCCCAATCCCCATCAAGGAGCGCGCAATGCGACCTCGAGCACGATCCCCATTTCCCCAGGAATGCACGTGGCTGCCAACCGGCCCCAACGTCCCACGGCAGCCCTGATGCCCGCACAGCGCAAAATCTCCGCGCCCATGCCACGCAGACCTCCGGCTCCATCAGCCAAATCCACGGCCCTGGCAGAAGCCATTGCCAAAATCAAACAGAACCAGCCCATCGCGATTGCCGCCGGAGTGATCCTGCTCCTGCTGGCCGTGTTCGTTCTGCCGCGTTGCGGCAAGAAGACCGCCCCGGCGAAAGGCGGCGCGACGCAGAAACAGCATTGAGCTGAAGGTGTGACATCAAGTTTGAGGCAAATGCGGATCGGCACGCTCGGCCTCGGGCTTTTTTTGCGACCGATCAGTGACAATGAATGAAGCAGGCATTGCTGCCTGCTTCACACCTTTCACCCATCACACGAACACACTCCATCAAATGGACAGAAGGAAATCAATGAGCTGCTGCACCTGCTGCTTGTTGAGCTTCAGATAGCGGTCCTTGGAAGCCTTCGCTTCGCCATCGTGGGCCTTGATCGCTTCGTCGATCGTCGCAGCACGGCCATCGTGCAGATAAGGGGCGCTGGCACGCAGGCCCCAGAGTGGTGCGGTCTTCATGTCACGCACATCCGCAGTGCCCTGGGCGATGCCGTCTCCCAGAGAGCCCATGTCATGCAGCAGCAGGTCGGAGAAAAGCCAGACTTCCTGCTGATTCAGCGCATTCACTTTATTCGGCCCGGTCATCATCAGCGGCACATGGCAGACAGCGCAGCCGGTGTTTTGAAACACGCTGCGTCCAGCAGCCGCAGAATGGGTGGGAGGCAGGCGCGGCGGCGCGCCGAGGAAGCGCATGAAGTCGGCCACGCGATCAATGTCTCCCCTGCCCGTGGCCGGATCGACCACATCTTCAGGATCGACCACCGTGTCATACTGTGCGAGGAGTTGGGCGTTGCCGTTTGGTGCGTTTTCAACCGGAAACAGGCGGCTGGTGATGCCCATTTCATTCAGATAGGCATCACCCGCAAAGCTCAGCAGCGTGGCCTGCTGGGCCTTCCAGCCAAAGCGCCCGATGAGGGTCTTGCCAGTGGCCGCGTCCGCCACCTTGGCCACCTTCCCCAGCACGCCATCAAGCGGTGTGCGCCGCACATTGCGCAGAATTTCCCGCTCCGGGATCGCCTCGATCAGCCCCAGGCCAAAGAGCGGCGTGGAATTGCGATGCGCCACCACATTGGCCTCCGGCGGCACCACCTCGTGCAGTACCGAATTGATCTCCATCTCCTGCTGCAACGAACCACCGAGCGAGGCGAGGGGATTGAACACGCCGTTTTCCGTGCGGCCAAAGCGCGTGACATTGATGGGGCCCGCGCCGCCTGTGGCCGGCGCGTTGTGGCAAGTCACACAGGAGGAGCGGTTGAAGATGGGCCCCAGGCCGCCAGCCTCGGTCTCCGAGTCTTCGAAGTCTTCTTTGCCATCGAGAAAGGTCGCCATCTGTGCCTTCGTTAGCCCCGGCAGAGCATCGCCAAACTGCGGCTTCATGCCGTTGGGTGGTGGTGAATGCGGATGAGGCGGATGCTGCGGGCGGTTTGACGGATGCTTGGGTGGCTGCGCCATCACATGCAGCGCTAAGGGGCATGCCAGGGCAAGTGCGATATAAGAGGTGATGCGGATCGCTTTCATGACAAGTTTGGTTTGGCTGCTGTCACGCTTGTGCGTGATCTCGTTGACCGGAGAAATCCCGCACACCGAAAATCGTTACTCACATTTTATCATCCGCCCTCCCCCATGACTCTGAATCTCCTCCTCAAATACCTGCTCAGCGCAGGCATCATCACCCTGGTGAGTGAGATGGTGAAACGCAGCGACAAGCTCGGCGCGCTGCTGGCTGCCCTGCCGTTTGTCAGCCTCATCACGCTCTTCTGGGTGCACTATGAAAGCGCGCCCGAAGTGCGGGCTCAGAAGACGGCAGACCACATGTACTACATCTTCTGGTATGTACTTCCCACGCTGCCGATGTTTCTGCTTTTCCCGGTGTTCCAACGCTGGTGGGGCTTTCACGGCGCACTCGGCGGCAGCGCAGTGCTCACGCTGCTGCTGTTTGCACTGCTGCGCGCCATCACCGCACGCTTTGGTCTGATGCTGTGAGCTTGACGGGAAGTAAGGGAGAGTGCTTCATCACGGCATGAACACCGACCACTGTCGCTGGGGCATCCTGGGTGCCGCTTTCATTGCCCGTAAAAACTGGCAGGCCATTCGTGATGCCGGCAATGCCACGCTGGTGGCCGTGGCCAGCCGTGACCTCTCACGTGCTCAGGCCTTCATTGCGGAATGCCAGAGCAGCGCACCACATGGGGCCCTGCCGGAGGCGATGGATGACTACTCCGCGCTTCTGGCACGCACGGACATTGATGCTGTGTACATCCCGCTGCCGACCGGCCTGCGCAAAGAATGGGTGATCCGAGCCGCACAGGCCGGCAAGCATGTGCTGGTGGAAAAACCGGTGGGAGTGACCGCCGCGGATGTGGCGGAAATCATCGCCGCATGTGACCAGCACGGCGTGCAATTCATGGACGGTGTGATGTTCATGCACGGTCGACGATTGAAGCGCCTGCGCGAAGTGGTGGACCACGACGTCGGCAAGCTGCGCAACATCGCCACTCAGTTCAGCTTTATGAGCGATGACGAATTCCAGCGCAGCAACATCCGCGCTCATGGCAAACTGGAACCGCTCGGCTGCCTGGGAGATCTCGGCTGGTACTGCCTGCGTTTCACCCTCTGGGCCATGAACTACGCCACTCCAGTTCAGGTGACGGGCCGCATCCATCCGGAAACTCAGCAGACGGCCGACTCACCTGCGGTGCCGCTGGAATTTTCCGGCACGCTGAGCTTTGCCGACGGTGCGAACGCCTCCTTCTACTGCTCCTTCACCACGACTAATGCACAATGGGCCATCGTCAGCGGTGACAAAGGCCTGCTGCAGGTCTCCGACTTTGTGCTGCCCTTCTCCGGCCCTCAAACAAAGTACAGCCTCATGCGCTCCGAGTTCGCACTTGATCGCTGCCAGGCCCACATGCACGAAGGCCGGCACGTCGAAGCCCTCGATGAACCCAGCAGCAACGCTCCCGGCTCGCAGGAGGCAGGTCTGTTTCACACGTTTTCCCAGCTCGTGCTCGATGGTAAAATCGACGCACACTGGCCCAAGATCAGCCTGCTCACGCAGCGAGTACTGGATGCATGCCTCGTTTCGGCGAGGGAGGGCTCGCGAGTGATCTCGTTGAAAGACTGATCAAAGATCCAGCACCTTGTCCTTCACATCGATTTTCACCCTGCTCTTGCCAAGCAACCTTCGCCAGATCCCTGCATCGCGGGCACACCAGCAAAGCGAGCGTGCTGTCGAGATCAAAAATGCGGAGCGCATTTCACCTCACCCTGGCGGCACCCTCATCCAACCAGCTCCCGCATCACTGCTTCGCGCGCTTCAGGCAAGTCGGCTCAGACCAGCTCCAAAACTGCGGCTCCAGCAGCTTCTCATAGTTGGCGACAGTGGAGTCGAGGTGGCTGTGAGCACCGTCTTTGTCGGGCTTGACGCTGCCTTTGAGCTGGCCGGATTTGATGGCTGCGGCGACGGCATCGTGATTGATTCCCCAGGTGTAAAGCACATCATTTTCAGCGGTGCGCATGAGAAACAGCGAGGCAGCAGCTGGCTTTTTGGCGTCGCTTTCCTGGGCAACGGCAAAGCACAGCTTGATCTTGGAATCAGCGCTGGCGCGGCGAATGCGGAACTCGATGGGCTTGTCGTCTTTTTTTCCAGGCTCCGTCAGCACTAGGAGGCCTTGTGCCGCGTTGGTAACGGCGAACTGCACCGCGTCATCGTCGCCCTCATCCACCGGGGTCCAGCTACCGTTCCAGTCCGCAGCTTTGAGAACGGCAGGCTTGAGGCCGAAGTCCTCGTTGACGGTGGTCTCCGGGCAGGCGGTGAGTGCGCAGACGAGCAGCGCTGCGGCAAGACCACGAAACAATGTTTTCATCTCGGTGGAGGTGCGGGTGGATTGCCAGCAGGGAGCTGGCCGCGCAATTGGTTGGTAGCCCCTGACGGTAAAGTGAGAGAGACGCCGCTGCCACGTGGGACATTGCTGTCCGGTGGCGCACTGACTTCCAGCGGGGGGGCGGGCACCGGGATCGCCTTGGGCACCTCAGGCTCGACAGCAATAGCTTTGGGCGCAGCCATGGGTGCAGGTGCAGGCACGGGTTTGGCGGCGGCGGCGGCGGCTGCAGTGGAGGGCTGGTTCGCGGCTGTGGCCTCCACCGGGGCGGGCGGGTGCTTTTTCTGCCAGAGCGCGGAGCCGGAAAGATGCGCACACATGGCACCGATGACCATGGAGCCACTGAGAAACACAGCAGCCTTCAGCCAAATAGGCACGTCCTCACGCACGATGAGATGCGCAGGCAGTGTGGGTGGCGCGCTGGCGGCGGCGAGCGCCCAGTCGGGCGCTTCAGGCGGGGAGGGTTCGCCGCCATTGCGGAAGAGCAGTTCGGCAAAGCCAATGGTGGGCTCGTCTCCTCCCCTGGCCGCACCGCCGGAGGTGAGCGCAATCGGGGATGAACGAGATGCATCGATTCCCAATGGGGCCGACATTTCACGCTTCACCGATGCTTTGGAAACGGGAACTGTTTGGGTACGTGGCTTCAAGCCAAGGCTTACCGCAGGTTCTGTGCCGCCTACGCGCACAGGTTCGTTGGGTTTGGCAAGGTCATAGTGTTGAATGATGCGCGCATATCGGGCCAGGAAGTCGCTGCGCTGGGCCGGCTTGGTCTCGGCCACCTTGGCGATCTCATCATCCAGCAGGCGCGCCACAGTTTCGCGCTCACGCGCACCGCCTGGGGTTTCCACGTGAATGCCAAGGGGGGGCTCAAAACCGAGGAGGAATTTGCTCAAAGCCGCGAGCCACCCAGCATGCCATGCAGTGGCAGTCGCTCCGTCGCGCGCAGGCGGCAGGAGCACCGCAGGATCGGTGCCGCGCCCGGACATGGAGGCCAGCGTGGGATGCGCGCGCACGATGATGTTAAAAGCAGGCCACTCATTAAGCTTCGAGACGAGCAGCTTGGTGCTGCGCGAATCCTCGCGGGCAAATCCGGTGAGCAGAAAGATGTCCTCCAGCCGCAGCTTGCTGGTCGGCAGCGTGGATTTGTCCAGCTGCGTGAGCGCGGTGTCCAGCCCGGCCAGAACGAGGTACGCCTCCTGCACTTCCAGGCAGTGGCGCTCCCGCATGAGCTCGGCAAGGCTGATGCCCTCGGCGATTTCTTCCGCGAGGCAGGTGATGTCCTCGGACTCATTGACGAGCGCGAGAGTAATGAGGCTGGGATTGTCGCGCTGCTTCGTGATCTTGAAGGCAGCATCATCAGCCTCCTTCACACGTGCATGGGAGATGCGCCCGGGCGGCACCTGCTCGATGAGCACGGAGCGTCCTGTCTTCGTCAGCGTCCCGCGCATGCTGTAGGGATTGGCCATGTCGAGGCGCTGGCTCTGAATGCGCACAAGATTGACCAGGCCGCGTGCCACATCCTGATAGCCGGCCAGCAGCGGGGCCAGCAGCGCACGCGGTTTCTGCGCCGTGGGGATCTCCCCGGACAGCTGCGCAGGCGCGAGCTTTTGCAAACTGGCGCGCAGCTCGCGCATGGCGGCGATCACGCCCACACCCGCGCTGGAAAGGCAGGCCCCTAGCAGTTCGGCAAAATCCGCCACCGCGATGGCGTGGTCCGGCAGTGTTCCGCCCTGCTCCACAAGGAAGGTGCGGAGAAATTTGGCCTGCTTTTCAAAGCTGGTCTTCAGCGCTCGCTTTTTTCCGGCATTGGATTCGAGCACATGATAATCCGCCGCCAGCACCTGCACGGCCTGCGGCGCGGTCTGCACAATGCGCAGTCCATCCAGCGGAGACTCGGAAAGAAACTCGCCGCGCTCACACAGCGCCACCGCAGTCTCCATCGCACGAGTGGCGATCATGATGGCAAGCCATCCTGGAATGTCCTGCAGCCGGGCGAGGTAGGTCCTCAGAGCCTCGCCGTCCACATTGCTGGTGATGTAAAAAGGATTTCCCTCGTCCTCGCCAAACTCAATCATGCGCGCCAGCGCAGGATGGCCGCGCTTTTGCAGCAGTTTGCAGGACTCCTCAAATGCAGCACGGTTCGCCAGTGGCTCCAGCAGCACATGGCAGTGCACGTATTCCAGCCGTTCCAGGTCAAACGCCAGCACCGCCACCTGCTCAGAATTACGAACCAGCTCGACGTTGTTGCCGTCGGCGTCCTGAACGATTTGATAATGTCTGAATAGACTCGGCTCCGGCATGGGGGCGCTGTGTGGGGGAGAGATGCAGGACTATCCTGCCATGCGACAGATGTTCAAGCCAGCGTTTACTCTTGAGATGAGTGATTTCGTCGCAGCCTCACGATGGCGGCTTCCATGCGGCGATGGCATCGGGAGACCTGGACTTCATGCCCAGGCGCTGCGTGGTGAACTCATCAGGCAGGAGAATTTCGGTGTTCGAACCGTAATTGAGCGACCCCAGAAAGTGAGTCTCCGTGCGTTCGGCCGATTCAGCCAGCCAGGAAAAGGCACGATGGTAGTGACTTAGAAATGTTTCTACATATGGAGCGATGGATTCGGAGGCTCTCGAAGCCATTTGCTGACCGATGCCTCGCATGCTGGCGGCATCCATCAGAGTCATCGAAACCCCCGGCATCTCTGGCAGCGGCCCAGGCATGAGATGCTGGTTCAGGGTGACGGTCTTGCCATCATCCGTGAAGGGAAACGGCGCGCCATCCATGGTAGCCGAGATCTGCCGCAGGAGATTAAGCATCTTCGGCACCACGGACTGCAGTGCGGTGAGGAAGGCGCTGGGATCATCCACATTGGCAAACTTCGCGTTCAGCGTTTGAAAGGCAAAGAACGTGGTGAGCAGCTCACGAAAGGACGGCAGGGCACCGCTCATGGCTTCATAGATCGTCACCCAGGCTGGGAGGTCGCGGCGCCGCACGCGCAGCCATTCGCTGAGGTCGGCGGGATCACTCCACCAAAGCATGCCGAGTGCTGCGGCAAAGCGGCGCTCCAGCACGCGCTCGCGCTCCTGCAGCGGGCCCTCCATGTGCTCCATGACCATGCGCTGGCAGTAGGCCTCATCACGCAGGGAGCCGGGGGTGGAGTCTCGCGTACCGAACTGCATGCGCGAGACGGTGAAGCCCGCGATGCTGAGCGTGGCCGCTGCCTCGAGATCGCGCCGGCGCTGCCAGGCATGGTTCCACTCCTGCAATGCCACTTTGAACTGCGGCCCCCAAGCGATGATTTCTTCGCGCACCTGCAAGATCTCGCGCTGCAATTCCGGCAGCGCAGTGGAACTCGTTGGCGTGCTGCCCAGGCCGCACATCGCCCGCTCCGGATGCGCCAGCCCGCCGAAGTAACGACGGATGACGAGCAGCGCCTCCTCCTGGCCCCGGTTTTGATGAATGACCTCCTCATCACCCACCATGCGGTGCTCGTGCAGGTTCAAGCCCAGCCCGTGCTGATAGTAGAAGTAACTGACCTGCCGCGAGAGATCAACGAACTGACGCAGCAGCGCGGCCGACGGCTGCAGGTGGGACAGATGCGCGACGATGGCAGCCCCCTTGGCAGTCTGGCCTGCATCCATCAGGGTTTCGCCAGCGGCTTTCGGCTCGTTGCTGGCCTCAGCCGCTTCCGCTCGGGCGGAGGCACGGTCCTTGGCTTCATTCGCGACGTGACGTGCCATCATCAATGAGAGATTTTCCGGCAGCCGATGCTGGATGATACCTTCCTGAATCTCCTGCTGCGCGGCCTCCCATGCGCCGCGGAGCAAGGCAAGCTTGTGCTGCATGCTCCGGCACATGTCCTTGCCGATGACGTTGGCCCCACAGCGTGCCGCCGAGCGCCGTATGAGCCATAGCGTGGGCGCACTGACCAGCCGGGAAACAATCGCAAAAACCATGAACGGCACTTTGGCCGCCCACATCCATCCGCGCATGAGCCTGCTGCCCAGATGGTGCCACTCGGCCTCGCGCTGCGGCTTCACGTGCGCGTAGACTTCCCACGGGTCACGCTCCAGCGTGGCACGGAAAAACCAGGCGTTCATCTCCCGCACGACATGCACAAAGGGAGTGCCGATTCCGCCGGCATTGTAACTGAGTTCCTGCGCCAGCAGGCCACCGAGCTCGCGCGAGGTGATGACCGACACCACCGGCAGGCCGAGGTGGAGCACCGTCTGCCCGCTGAGGATGCCGCTCAAACCGCCCAGCATGGAGCTTCGCACGGTGATGGTGGTGTCCAGCCAAACCTGCACTGGCGGCTGAGCGCGTAAATGCCAGCAGAGCAGATGGATGATTTCAAAAAGCTGCGGCTGAGTCGCCGGGCTGACCTGCACCGCCACCTGCGCGCGCTTGGGTCGAGGAAGCAGGGGCCGGAGCATGAACCCCCAGGTAAGTCCCATGAAAAGGAACTTCATCACTTCAGGAACCATGCGCCACTGCAGCAATTCGCTCCACGCCTTGTGACCGGTAAGCAGCCATGCTTCCCTGCCCATCCACAGCAGCAAACCCATCACCAGCAGGAGGTAGCAAAGTTGCAGCGCCAGCGTGCAGGCGGCGGAAAAAACCAGAAGCCCAAAATGCAACGGCCCGCGCCACGGTGCGATGCGCACTGGCTTGTCGGGTAATTGCTGGGAAACTGGGGGGGCGGGCATGAAAAATCCGAATTGCCTGAAAACGGCACAGACGCCCATAATAAACCCCGTTTAATATGGCAATTCTAGTTAATTATTGGTGTTTAGGGGTGCTTTAGAATTACCCTAAAGACAGGTTCACCAACTTTGGACCGTTTCCCTGCCATGAAGCCCCTCTGTTTTCTCGCCCTTGGGCTTGTCTGTCTGGCGTCCGCCGCCGCTGCTGCGCGCCCGACAAATCTCGTCTTCATCCTGACCGATAATCAGGGTGCCTGGACGCTGGGCTGCTACGGAAACCCAGACATCCGCACTCCAAACATCGACCGGCTCGCAGCGGAAGGCGTGCGCTTCACGCATGCGCTAAGCAGCAACCCCGTGTGCTCGCCCACGCGGGCGACGTTTCTGACGGGGCTGATCCCCTCCCAGCACGGCCTGCATTCCTTTCTCGATCCCAAGTTCATGATGGGGACGGAGGCCTACAACACGCTGCAGGAATTCACCTCCTTGGGGGAGGTGCTGCGGGATGCGGGCTACACCTGCGGCCTCAGCGGGAAATGGCATCTGGGTGCCAACATGACGCCGAGCGAGGGCTTCACCACCTGGACCACCAAGCCCGATGGCAGCACCTCGGAGTTCTACGACCAGAAAGTCATCGAAAACGGCCAGCTCCGAGTGGAACCCGGCTACACCACGGACTTCTGGACGCGCAAGGGCGTGGAGTTCATCACCGCAAACAAGGACCGGCCCTTCTTCCTCTACCTCGCCTACAACGGCCCCTATTCGCTTGGCAAGCTCATGCTCAATGAGTCCAAAAACCGGCATGCAGCCTACTACGCAGACAAGCCGCTGCATTCCTTCCCGCGCGATGCCATGCACCCCTGGCAGCATGACAACAAAGCCTTTCACAACACCGATGCCGCTCGCCGCCGCATGGCCAGCGAGGTGAGCGGTGTGGATGATGGTGTGGGCGAGATCATGGCCGCGCTGAAGGCGAACGGCCTGGAGGAAAACACGCTCGTGGTCTATGCCAGCGATCAGGGCTGGATGGGCGGCCAGAACGGCATGTGGGGCATGGGCGATCACTTCCGGCCCATCGGCGCGCATGATCTCATGATGCAGATCCCGCTCATCTTCCGCCAGCCCGGCACCATCCCACCCGCCCAGACCTGCGATGCCCTCGCGAGCAACTACGACTTCATGCCCAGCGTGCTCTCCCAGCTCGGTCTGGGCGACAAGATGCCGCAACAGCCGAAGTCCCCAGGCCGCGACTTTTCCCCTGCCCTGCGTGGCCAGCCCCTCACGAACTGGGACAACACCGTCTTCTACGAAATGGAAACCACCCGCGCCATCCGCACCGCCCGCTGGAAATACGTCGCCCGCTTTCCCTCCGGCCCCTACGAACTCTACGACATGCAGACCGACCCGCAGGAACGCTTCAACCAGTACGGCCAGCCCGGCACGGAAGAGATCACAGCAGATCTGGCCAAGCAGCTCGATGCTTTCTTCACCCGCTATGCCGATCCAAAGTATGACATCTGGAAAGGCGGCGGCTCGAAGGCGAAGCGGCACGTGCCGTGAGGAGAGATGCAGAGCTGGAGCGCATGACTGAGATCACTTCCCCTCAAACCGCTTCCGCAATTCGTTGAAGTAGCGCCTCACCTGTTCTCTGCGTGCAGGTGGCAGCGCGGCTTCATCCAGAGCGGCTTCTTCGGCTTGGATCGCATCAAGCACGGTCTGCGTGGAGGTGCGGGTGGACTGCTCATTGCGCGCACCACCTTCAACGCTGCGCACGGTGCTCTGGCCCTCGCTGTTCTGCTGGGCGCGGACCACGCTTTGATTGTCGGTGCTCTGTTTGGCTGTGGGCGTGTTGTTGAGATCGGCTTTGCCTTTGCCGGGAGGCAGACCATTGCCGGGCATGCTCAGCATGGGGCCATTCGGATCAGGCGGCGGGCCATCACCGGTGATGATGATCGTGGGGGGCTTGTCATCCGGCTTGCCCCCGCCAGGAATGGGGGCCAGCAGCATCGGCTGGCCATCGCTGGGCTGGCCCTGCTTGCCAGCCTGTCCCGGCTGCCCCTGGCCCATGCTCATCATAGGCTGCTGTTGCTGTCCTTGCCCCTGTCCGTCCTGAGGCTGCTGCATTTGATTTTGCTGCCCGGCCTGGCCCATGCCCGGTGGATTCATCTGCTGTCCCTGCTGCGCCTGCCCTGTCTGCGGTGCACTCTGCTGCCCCTGCTGCTGGGAGGACTCCCCCTGCCCCGCCTGGCTCATCTGCTGCATCGCCCCATTGCTGCTATCCTGCTGTCCGGCGATGTTGCTGCCAGAATCACGCAACTGCTGCGCAAGCTGCTGCAGTTCCTTGCGCGACTGCTCACGCAGCGCGAGGTCTCGCAGCTTGTCGGCGAGCTTTTGGAATTCTTCACCTGCGCCCGCCGCTTTGCCCTGCTGCATCTGATCTCCCGCCGCGAGGACGTTCTGGCCGACTGCACGTTTGCGATCCTCCTGATCCGACTGCTGCTGCGCATCCTTGAGCGTTTCGTTCATGCGCTCCTTCGCTTCCGCCCCAAGCTGGGGTGATTTGAGCTGGCTCGCGAGCGCCTCAGCGGCCTGTGAAGCGGATTGGGCATTCTTCGCAGCCACGGCATCGCCGAGATCCGCCGTGTCAGCATGCTGGCGCAGTGCATCGATGAGTTTTTCGGAGGCCCAGGGTTCCTTGCCGTTGCCGAGTTCCTCCGCCAGTTTCTCCGCCTCACGCGCACGCTTTTCCAGCTCGGCCAGCACATCACGTGCATCCTTGCCTCCAGCCTGGGCAAGATCTGTGGCGGTTTTCTGCAGCTTCTGCTTCAAGTCTTCCACCTGCTTGGATTCTTCCTCCTTGGGCCCCGCGAGCTTTTTCTTTTCCCAGTCGGTCTGCGCCAGTTTCTTCGCCTCTTCGGCGGCTTTGCGCGTCATGTCCTGATCCATCACCACCACCTCAGACGGCGGGGCCGTGATGATGCTGATGAAGCTGCCGAGAATCGCAATGAGCAGCGGCAGGGCGAGCCAGCGGTCCGGCCGCAAGGGCAGGTCTCGTTTCAAGGAGGCAGGCCATGCCTGCGCCAAAACTTCACGCTGCGCGTCGATGTGCGCACGCGCCTTCTCACCTTCTTCGGCGTGCTTCTCAAACCACCAGGCGGAAGCGAAGGCCTCCCGCCGTCCCGCTGCCTGATCCCACAAGGCCAGCGCGCTAAACTCACCGGGGCGCTGCCACCACACATAGCCAAGACAGCCTGCCAGCCACACGACCAGACCAAGCCATGGGGAAAAAACCGCACCCGAACCACGCAACGCAGCCAGCATCAGGAGCACCAACACCAAAGAAGCCGGAATTAGTGTCATGCGCAGCACCGCAAGCCAGCGCCGCAGCGCCACCCACACCTGAACACGCTGTGCCACAAGGGCAAAGGCCGGGTTATGGTTTGCAGTCTGGCTCATGCCTGGCATTACACCTCAAAACGCAGAGGAGGCCAAGTCTTTTGACGGCATCCGATTGAATTCCGCAGCGGTTGGAGCAACGCCGGATCAATCAGAATTCGTTTTCTGAAACCACCCCTTCATCTTGCCCAGGAGTCCCTTCTTCGGCTCGGCCGCCACGGTCTCCGGCGGTGGCAGCAGCGCATTGGGCTTGTCCGCTTCCGCTGGCAGGGCACGCGGCACAATCGTTTCAGGCATCCCCGCAAAACCCGCCGCTTCATCAAAGTTCGCGCTGTAGTCACCAAACTTCGCCTGCTCCAGCATGTGCGCCGTGCTGTCCTCCATGATGCGCGGCTGCACAAAAATCATCATCTCACGCTTCTCCTTCCCCTTGGTGGTGCTGCCAAACAGATACTTGATCAGCGGGATGCGCACCAGAAACGGCAGCCCGCTCTTGTTGTTCGTATCTCGTTCCGTGATCAGTCCACCCAGCATCGCCGTCGCACGATCCGCCACGATCAAACTGTTCGACATCCCCTGCTCAGAGATGTTCGGCACCTGGTTGCCACTGATCGTCGTATAGCTGGAGATGTCATTGTTCTGCTGCTTGAATTCCAGCATCACTTCCGCGTCGTTGAAAATGTGTGGCGTGATGTCCAGCTGCAGCCGCACCGGAATGTACTGCGTCGTGGAGGTGAACCCGCCGCCCACCACCCCGCTCGTGTAGCTCTGCCCCGCGATCGCCACCTGCTGGCCAATGTAAATCCGCGCAGGCTGGTGGTTCAGCGTGGTCAGCGTGGGCTTCTGCAGCACATGAAATCGCTTCGTGCTCTCCAGCGTCTGCAGGAAGACGTTGAGGTTCTTGTTGATCTGCCCATAGGCCGTCAACCCGCTAATCCCCGCAGGCCCTCCCGCCGCCAGAAACCCCACGATGTCCTTCAGATTCGAAGGATTGGCAAACGCCGTTCCCTGCGTGTTCAGCACACCGCCCACCAGCCCGTCATCTCCCACCTTTTTGAGAGACTGAATCCAGTCGAGACCAAAGTTGAAGTTATCGCTCAGCGTGAATTCACCGATGATCGCGGAAAGCAAAATCTGACGCGGGCGCACATCGAGTTCATCTGCCAGATCCTCCAAAGCCTTGATCTGATCTGGAGGTCCGCTGGCAAAGAATTTCGAACTGGCCGGATCAGCGATGACAAGCGTGTTCGCAATGAGAATGCTGATGGGCTTCTTGGTGATCTGCAGATCCGGGGCGGCGCTGCCGCTGCCGAATCCCTGCCCCGAGGCTCCTCCGCCAGACAATCCGGAACCACCTCCGCTGCCCCCCCCATTGAGTCCGGACCCCAAGGAGGAGCCGGAACCAAACGGCTGGGAAGTGCTGACCGGCTGCGATGAAGCTGATGACTGCGCCTTTTGCTGCGATTCCAGACCGCTGCCCACCTGCTTGGGATCATGCCGCATCAGCGCCTTTTCCGCGATGCCGAGGAACACAGATAGATCAAGATAGTTCAGCTTGCGCGAAAAGTAGCGGCTGACCGACGCTTCGGCATCCAGCTCACGCACCAATGCTTCGATTTTTTGCATGTCCAGCGGGCGCGCAACTACCACAATGCTGTTGGTTCTGGAAACCGCCTGCATCAAGGGGCTGCCCGCAGTCAGCGCAGAATTTGCCAAGGAGGCGGTGGCGGACGCCGGTGCCCCTGAACTGCCTGTGCCGCCCATCCCGCCTCCAGCGGATGAACGGCTTGATGAAGAGGACTTGTCCAGACCGAGCAGTGTCTCAAGCTGCTCGATCACTTCCTGCGCCTCCGCACGCTCAATACGGATCGTTTTCTGCACAGTCGCCATCGGCGGCTGGTCCACCTGCTGTGCAAGTTCGAGGTAGGCGCGAATGGTCTGCGAAGCTTCTGTGATCACCAGCGACTGAGAATTGGGCACGGCAAGAATCCGGCCATACGGATGCAGTGGAATGATCGTCTGAAACGCCGTGCTGGCATCCTCCGCACTCAAATGATTAAGCTGCAGCACATGCGTCACCACTTGATCGGCATCCGGCAGATCTTCGGCCCGCAGGATCATCGGCACATTCTGCGCAGACGGCAGGCTCCCCCCGCCCTCCGTGGCCACCAGTTTAAAAAGACTCCCACCACTCGGCACCAGCGCATAGCCATGCATCAGCAGCCCTTTCTCGATGATCGAACGATATTCCTCATCACTGAATTCCCCGGGCACATCAATGGTCACCACCGCATTCTCCATCCCACGATCCCGCAGCACCTTGCGCCCCGTGACACGAAAGTACTCCGCCAGCACCTCCGCCACCGGCGTCGCCGTGAAGCTGATCAGATTACCACCGCTTCCATTCGAAGCAGCGGGAGCCGCAGGCGGCGGAAGAATGGAGCGAGCCGCAGGCCTGCCCGGAATCTGCGCCTGCAAACTGCCAAAAGAAAGCAGCACGAGGAATAAAAATGTCAGTGCGTATGAGTTCATAAATTTAGGTTGGTCGGATCATCTGGAAGACTCGGCCATTGATGGCGCATGCAGGCGGCTGAAGTGGATGATAGCGACCACGCTGGCAGGATCAGCGCTGTCAGGCACCACCTTGAGCTCAGTCACCACGCAGAAGGATTCGGGGGAAAGAATCTGATGCATCCAGCGGAACACCGCAGGCAACCCGCCTTTCACGGTTAGCGTCACACCGACCTCGCGGTAAAACTTCTCACTCACCGGCTCATGCAACTGCTTCTTCTGCACCACCAGTCCCTGCGCCGCCGCTGAAGTCAGCAGGCCTTCCAGCAGTTCCTGGCTGGCCTCGTTCTCACTGGTCATTGAGGGTTGCGAGACTTGCAGCCATTCGAGACGTTGTTGCCACAGATCCGTTTCGGCCAGCAGCGCCAGCGCCTCCATCTGTCGGAGTTCGAGTGTCTGCGCACGACGCTCAATGCCATGCTGCATGCGCAGCAGACGCTGGGTCAGGACGACACCTCCACAAACTGCGGCCAGCAGCATCAGGATCATGATCAGCCGCCGCTCACTGGCCTTCATGGACAGCACCTCCAGTATTGAGTGTTCCCTCGGCACGAAACTCCGCACGATTGTCCTCACGAATCGAGGGTTGCGGTAATTTCCATGCATACTGCTGCAGCGCGGCGCATTCAGACAGACGTCCTTTGAACCCGAGAGCATGTTGAACAGTTGTCGCCTCGCCGCTGACAATGATTTTGCCATTTTCCATCTGAAACTCCTTCAGGCGAATACCTTCCTCAGGCAGCAGTGAGACGATCTGATGAAACAACTCCACGGGATACAGATCAGGATTGATGGCTCCCTCCATCGCCAGCCAGTGCGCCTGCGCCTGGGTCACGCGGTCGATTTCAGGCTGCCGTAGGGCGAGCTCAGTCTCTGCCTGGTGCAGGCGACCCTCACGCCACTGCAACCGCAGCCACCAGGCCCCGAAGAAACACAGATACATCATGGCCGCCGCCGCCAGCAGCAGCAGCCTGCCCTGCCGGGCTTGCTGTTGGTGACGCTGCGTTGCCACAAGTTGCGGCAATAGTCCGCCAGTTTCCACAGGCGGACGTGGATCCGGGCGCTGCTCTTTGCGAACCTCTGCCTCCACAAACAAGCACGCCAGCTGCGGCACGAAGTCAGATTCGCAGGCCGTCCAGATGTGGATGGCGGATGGCTCCTCCAAAAACTCATGCGCCTGGAGAGCGGCGCAAAGGTCACGCAGTTCAAACGCTGCATCCACATCCAGCAGACGGGAGGCCAGCACCGCAGCATGCAGCAGGCTGCCTTCACGGGTGAATGCCACGACATGGCGGCCCAGTTCCTTCCACACGGCGATGCCATTTTCTGGCAGGGGCAGCATGCGGACACTCGGCTCGAATTGTTCGGGGTGGTTGGTCCATCCGTCAGAGCACAGGGCTTCTTCGGTCAGCGCCAGAGTGCCTACCAAAACTCGCTGGTTTTTGCGCAAAATTGTCCAGTGCAGGCACAAAGATGCATTTGCATTCAACACGCCCAACGCCTCCCAGCGCAGTGCCACGGCATCCTGAGGAGCATCCCCCGGACTCAGGCACCAGAAGGGGGCGCTGTCAAAGGCGAGGGTTTCCACACCCATCAGTCCTCCGGTGACGGGTTCTGCGCGCTGCCAGACTCCCTTTTCATTTGTCCATGTTTCGCGGACATCTTCACCTGGGAAACAGAGAGACTGCGTGGAAGGATTGCGAAAGGTTCTGCGCTTCATGGCAGTCCGGTTCCTTTCACGGAAATTTCGCGCCACTCGATCATGCGGGGTGTGCCACTTTTGAGGTCCAGCACCAAGGCGATGCCACAACGGGCATCTCCGGCCCAGCCAATGCTTTCGACATGCCGTGTCGGCCCTTGGACAGTCAGCAGGTTTGTTGTGTCGGATTTGGCAATTCCAAGGATCGCGGCGGCCTCTTCCAGACTTTGAAAGGGAGCATCATCCAGCCCGTTGCGGACGCTTTCCAGTGAGGCTCCGGTGACTGCGGCGATAATTTCGGCGGGAGCGGTGTTTACATCCAACTGGCCGTTGCCGCGGAGGGTGAACCAGGTGCGCCAGTCGGGCTTGGCGGCATCCAATTCTTCCACGCGGGCGACTTGGTTCAATTCATCGAGACTGGTGAAGGGACGGTTCGGCGGGAGGCCAGGATGCTGGTAGTCCAAACTTTCGGCGCTGCCGGGACGGCGTTTCAAATCATCGGCGTCTGTCCAGTCCATGAAGGTGGCGGCGATGTCCTGGGCATCGACAAGGGACAGGCCCCATGACATGAAGACACGTTCCAGCAATGGCAGCCGTTCTGCGGTGAGGAGCGAGTTGAGGTTCAGCAGACGTTCCTCGGTGGTGAGGGTGGCTTCATAGCTCTCGATCCCGGATACATTGTTCTGCAGGAGTGGATCTCCGGCTTTGATCAGCGGATGGGCCGCCACGGCGATGCCAGATTCGGCGAGCTGGCGTGCGCGCATCATGGTGGTGCGGGCCTGCTGCATTTCGCCATGTTCTCTGGACATGGCTGCTGTGGTGATGATCAGAAAGGACAGGACTGCGAGAAGACACAGCACGGCGAGCAGCACCGAACCGGTAGCCGCAGCCTGCTTGTGAGATTGGCTGGCACATTTCAACAGCCTGAATCGGCATGCATAACGCGTGATGCTCAAGTTACGGAATCTTCGCATTCAAACAGTGGCCGGGGTGACAACCGCCCTGTCTGCGTTCTGAATCAGTTCATGCATTTGTGACAGTCCTGTCACATTCATGCCCTCTAACTTGATGTCTATTATCGAGAAGAGTTACGGGCCTTGTAAGCAGTACGGCTGGCCATGGTGGCGAGCATGAGTGGTAGAGCCACGAATAAGCCGAACGTAAGCAAAGAAGTCCACAGTGAATCAGGGAACATGGCGGCAAGCGATTCGGAAGGAGAGCGAGTATTGCGGTCAATGGACCAACGATAGCTGATCTCAGAGGTTCTGTTGACAATGAAGGGCGGTAAAACTGCGATCGCTGTCCATCGAATCCGGTGAATCCCTCCTGCACAGGAAAACAACAGGGTTGAGACGAGGGAACCCAGAAGCCATGCGCCGACGGCACCAAATCCCGAGTACATTGGTGCAATTGAAGTCGTAACTGCCAGTAACAAGGCAGCGATGAGACGGAGCCAGTTCAGAAAGTTCATCCAAGGATGACGTTAGCAACGCCTCAACATTACAAAGCACCCGCCGAACAGCCGTCAATCCCGGGCTTTTAGCACGCCCACCATGTCCAGCTTTCGAAGCATGCGGCTGACGACGAGGAAGGAGGCGCAGGAGGCGGCTGCGACGACGAGGACGGCCATGGTGTAGGTGTGCAGGCTGATGACGAGGGGCATGCGGATCGTTTCAGTGCTTACTTTGGCAATAATGAAGGTGGCGAGGCCTTTGCCAAACAGGAGTCCAGCGGGGATGGCGGTGGAGATGAGAAGAAGCAGCTCGCCGAGCAGAACTCCGGCGACTTCGCGCTGGGTGAAGCCGACGACGCGGAGGGTGGCGAGGTCACGGCTGCGCTCTGAGATGGCGATGCGGGCGCTGTTGTAAACCACGCCAAAGGCCACGACGATGGCGAGGACGAGGTAGAGCTTGCGCAGGATGCCGATGCTCTGGCCGGTGGTGCTGCGGAAGGAGTCGAGCTGGTCCTGTTTGACCAAGGTGATGGCGATGCGCGGAGTGTCCTTCACGGCACGCATGAAGTCGCTCCAGCGGTTTTGATCCACGGTCATGTAGGCGCCGCTGACGGTGTCTCCTTCACGCATGAGGCGATGCAGGGCATTGATGTCCATGAAGGCGGAGATGCCGGCAAAGTCTTCCATGAAACCACGGATGGGAACGCCCACTGTTTCGCGTCGGCCTTCGAGGGCCTCGACCTGAACCACATCACCAATGCGAGCGCCGAGGATTTTGCCGAGCTGCGCGGACATCACGATGCCTTCCTCCGGCAGGACGATGAGCCGCCGTTCGGCATCCAGCAGGCGGTTCAGGTCGGCATCACGTGGGAGTCCTGTCACAGCGATTTTGCGTGAATGGTGGCCGTAGTGGATGCGGGCCTGCACGGCACGCACGGGCTCGGCGCGCTGAACGCCGGGCAGCTGCTCCAGGTTGTGCAGCGCATCGCTAGAACTGGGCTCGGCGAAAAAGGCCACGACATCCTGCCGCTGCACGTCGTTCCATTGATAGGTCAGCATGTAGTCGATGCTGTCTGCCATGGAGCCGGGAAGCACCATCAGGCCCGTGGCCAAGGCGAGACCGAAGACGGTGAACAGAGCCTGCACGGGACGACGTTCGATGTTTCTCAAAGCCATGCGCAGAGCGGGACTGCTGCCACGGGTGAGGCCCATGCGCTCGAGCGCGGAAGGCTTGAAGTCAGCGGGCGGCTCAGGCCGCATGGCCTCGGCAGGCGGGAGCTTGACCGCCATCCAGACGACACTGATGACGCCAAGAAACGAGGCAGCTGTACTGACGACCAAGGCAATGACCAAGGCACTGTAATCCATGCGGAATTTCAGTGCAGGGAAACGGAAGAAGAGATCGTAGATGCTGATCAGTGCGCCGCCCATCCAGCGTCCCACCGCGCCGCCGATCAGGGTGCCAAGCACGACAATGACCAGCGCATAGTTCAGGTAGTGCCGGCCCACCTGCCAGGATGAATAACCCAGCGCCTTGAGCTGCGCGATCTGCTCACGCTGGAGGCGTACCAGCCGCGCGAGCACTGCATTTACCATGAAGGCTGCCACACTGAGAAAGACCACGGGGTAGGCCACGGACAGCGCACGCACGACGCGCAGTTCGTCATCCAGGCGTTGTGCGCTGTTGTGCTCGCGCCGGGTGTAGGCGCCCTGCGCGCCGTAGCCCAGCAGCAGGCGGTCAATTTCCGACATCACCGGTCCAGACTGTGCCCCCGGCGAAAGATCGACGCAGAGATCATTGAACGCGCCGTCGAGATCGTAGGGCACGGCGATGGATTCGTAGTTCATCCAAAAGACGCCGTAGCGTTTGTTGTCCGGCAGGGTCTGACCGGGCCGCGCCTCAAAGACAAACTCAGGCGAGAGCCCGAGACCGCAGATGATGATGATGTCGCGGTGGCCGTTGATGATGGCGACTAGGCTGTCGCCAATCTGCAGCTTGTTTGCCAGCGCGAAGGATTCACTGACCACGGCCTGCCGCCGTTCATCGGGCTGCGGCAACCGGCCTTGGCGGATGAAGACCTGATTGAGTGTTTGCGACCGCCCTTTCGGGATCGAAACCAGATGCGCCGTCGCGGGCTCCGTCATGCCCACGAGATCGAGCGTGGCATCGACCACGACGCGCGCCTCCACCGCCGCCACGCCGGGGATTTCCGCCACGCGTTCCGCCAGGAAAAGCGGCGCCCGTTTCAAGGATGCAAACACGTCCGCCAGACGATAGCGCTGGTAGTAGGCATCCCGCGTGCCTTCCAGGGTGAGCACGATGCTGCGAGTCATGATCATCATCGCCAGACCGCAGGCCATGACCAGGCTCACGGCCACGATCTGACCCTTCATGCGACCGAGATCGCGGAAGAGTTTCAGATCGAGAGGCGTGAGCATGCTGAGTATGTGAATACGTTCAGTCGCGTGCCTTGAGCACGCTTACCAGATCGAGCTTGTTGAGCATGAAGCCGACCACGGCAAATGAGGCAGCCGTGGCAGCGAGCACGACTAACACTGAGCTGGCATAAGTATTTGAATTGATCAGCTGAGGAAGGCGCACGGTTTCATTGCCGACGGCAGCTATGACATACGAGGCAAGCCCCTTCCCGAACACCAAGCCCAAGGGAAGTGCGGTGAGCACGAGCAGTGTCAGCTCCCCCAGCAGAACCCCGGCAATTTCGCGTTTCGTCAGACCCACGACGCGCAGCGTGGCAAGATCACGCCCGCGTTCGGACAGGGCGATGCGGGCGCTGTTGTAAACGACCCCGAAGGCGACGATGACAGCCAGCCACAGAAAGAGTTTGCGCAACATGCCGATGCTCGCCCCCGTCGAGGCACGAAAGGCGGCCAGCTGATCCTGCTTGGCGCTGGCAAAATCAATCTTGGGCTGTTTTTTAACCTCGCGCATGAAGTCCTCCCAGCGATTGGGATCGACCCGTAAAAAGGCGCCCGTCATTGTCTCGCTTTCCCTGAGGTGTTGACGCACGGCATCAATGTCCATGTAGGCCGCCATGCCATAGAAGTCCGACATGAAGCCACGTACGGCGATCTCCCGGGTTTCGCAGCGTCCTTCCAGGGTTTGAACCTGGACGCGATCGCCGATTTTCACCCCGAGAACTTCTCCCAGCTTCTGGGAAACGACCAAGCCTTCAGCAGGCAGCACAATGGGCCGCCCCAGAACGTCCCGCGGATTGATAAGCTGGCACTTCTGTGTGAATCCCATGATGAAAAGCCTGCGTTCATGGTGGCCATTGCTCACACGTGCCACAAATCCGCGAATTGGTTCGACCAGAGTGACTCCTGCGAGGTGCTCCAGGTCATGCTGGGTGCTGCGGGAGGCAGGCTCCCGCATGCTGACGATCACGTTCTGCCGGAAGTGATCATTCCACTGATAAGTCAGGAGATAGTCGACACTGTCCGCCAGGGCACCTGGCAGCACCAGCAGGCCGGTGGCCAGCGCCAGTCCCGCGACCGTAAAACCGGCCTGCCAGGGCCGACGCTCAATGTTCCTCAAGGCCATCCGAAACACCAGACCTGTGCCACGAGTGAAACCCAGGCGTTCAAGCAGTGAAGGTTTGAAGTCCGCCGGAGGCTCCGGCCGCATGGCTTCCGCAGGTGAGAGCTTCACCGCCAGCCAAACCGCGCCAGCCACCCCGAACACCGCAGCAGTCACGCTGACCAAAAGGGCCATGACGAGGGCTTTTTGATCCATCTGAAAGTGCAGTTCAGGAAAATGAAACAGGAGCGAGTAAATCCGCAGCATGCTCCCGCCCAGATGCCAGCCGGTCACGATCCCGCCCACGCTGCCGAGAGCCACGATCACCAAAGCGTAGTTCAGATAATGCTGCCCCACCTGCCACGAGGTGTAGCCCAAGGCTTTTAACTGGGCGATCTGCTCCCGCTGCAACCGCACCAGACGCAGGATGACCGAATTGACCATGAAGGCGGCCACACAGAGAAAAACGATCGGATAAGCGACTGACAGAGCATGGACGATCCGCAGTTCGTCATCCAGACGCTTTGAACTGGGGTGGTCCTTCCGGGCAAAGGCCCCGGGAGCACCGTAGATGGTCAGCATGCGGTCCACTTCCTCGATGACCCCCTGCGGATTGGTACCGGGTGACAAATCCATGCACAAGTCGTTGAAAGCTCCATTCAGATCAAAAGCGACAGCCAGGGAATGGTACCGCATCCAAAAAACGCCGAAATGCCGGTTGTCGGGCAGGGTCTGACCTGGCGGTGCCTCGAATACAAACTCGGGAGAGAGCCCGATACCGCAGATGTCGAGATGATCGCGATGACCATTTAAGATGGCCGTGATGCGATCACCAATATGAAGATTATGAACCAGGGCGAAGGCTTCACTGACCACCGCCTCCCTCTGCGCACCCACAAGCGGCAGCCGGCCACGCCGCAAAAAGATTTGATTGAGGTTCTGCTCCCCGCTGTCTGGCAGCGAAACCAGTCGGGCTTTGACCGGCTCCTGCACCCCCTCCATGTCAAGAAGGGCTCCCTGCACCACACGCAATTCCGCGGAGGAAACGCCACGAATGTGGCCAAGGCGATGCCCCAGGGAAAGCGGGGCGCTTTTGACCGAGCCAAACACATCCGGCATGCGATAGTGCTGGTAGTATGCATCCCGTGTATTTTCGAGGCTTAGAATGATGCTGTGTGAAACGATCATCAAAGCGACACCGCAGGCCATGATGAGGCTCACCACCAAGAATTGCCCCTTCATGCCGCCGATGTCGCGGAGCAGTTTACGGTCAAGAGTGGTGATCATTCAGAATGAAATTGCAACGGCAGCCATGAAAAAAGGTCACATCCTGTTCAAGCCCTTGCTCGATGAGTTTGCAACGCCCGAGAACATGCTATTTCCAAGCGGGTTTCTTGACAAGCCGCACCGTGAGCAAGTAAGCAAGTAAAACCCATGCCAGAACCAACCGCCGCCGACCCCATCGCCATCATTGGAATCGGATGCCGCCTGCCCGGAGGAGCCACTAATGCCCAAACTTTCTGGCAGATGCTCATGGGCGGGGTGGACGCCATCCGCGAGATAACACCTGACCGCTGGGATCAACGTTACTATTTCGACCCTGAGCTGGGCAAGCCCGGCAAGACCTATTCCAAGTGGGCGGGTCTCATCGATGAAATCGACACTTTTGACGCCGGCTTCTTTGGCATCACCCACCGTGAAGCTCCCTTCATTGACCCCCAGCAGCGCCTGCTGCTGGAGGCCACCTGGGAGGCTCTCATGGATGCAGGGCAGCAGGTGGACATCGTCAAAGGCGAGGACACTGGGGTCTTTGTGGGCATCTCCACGCATGACTACGGGGACATTCAGCAGAACTCCATGGGGCGTGGCGTGGCCTACCCGCACTCCGCCACGGGAGTCGCGGCAAGCATTGCGGCCAATCGCATCTCCTATGCGCTGAATTTCCAGGGTCCCAGCGTCGCGGTGGACACGGCCTGCTCCTCCTCCATGGTGGCCGTGCACATGGCCTGCCAGGCGCTATGGAACAAGGAATGCACACGCGCCATCGCCGCCGGGGTGAACTGCATCATCACCCCCTACCCCTTCGTCGCTTTCTCCAGCATGGGCATGCTGTCACCTGAAGGACGCTGCAAAGCCTTTGATGCCAGCGCCAATGGCTTCGTCCGGGGAGAGGGCGTAGGTGCCGTTTGCCTAAAACCGCTCTCCGCCGCGCTGGCGGACGGAGACCCCATCTACGCAGTCATTCGCAGCACCGCCGTCAATCAAGACGGGCGCACGTCCGGGATGACGGTGCCGAGCCGAGGCTCGCAGCAGGAGCTTATCGCCACGGCCTGCCGTCTCGCAGGGGTGTCTCCGAATGAAATTCAATACGCCGAAGCCCACGGCACCGGCACGACCATCGGCGATCTTATCGAAGGCAGCGCGCTGGGCACGATCCTCGGTGTTGGTCGCCAAGCCGGAGATGACTGCCTGCTGGGCTCGGTGAAGACGAACATCGGCCATCTGGAGGCGGGCTCAGGCATCGCGGGGCTGATCAAAGTGGCCCTGTGCCTGAAGCACGGCATGGTGCCGCCGAATCTGCATTTCAACACGCCGAATCCCTCGCTCAACTTTGAGCGCCTGCGCCTCAAGGTGCCTGTGACCGCCACGCCGCTGAAGCAGGACGCGCAGCACCGCCTGCTGGCCTGCATCAATTCCTTTGGCTTTGGAGGTACGAATGCCCACGCCGTGCTGGAGGCCGCTCCGGCACCCGCGCCGCAGGTGCCCATCCCTGCCCAGTCTGGCGATGAGCCTGAACTCATCCTGCCACTCTCCGCACGTGGCACGGATGCCGCGCTGCTGGCCGTCGCCCAGTCCTTCCATGCGCTCCTGGAGTCGGCGGATGAATCTTTCACTCTTGGCGACATCTGCGCCGCAGCCAGCCGCAGGCGCACGCACCATGAGTTTCGTCTCGCAGCCGTGGCAAGCACGCGCGCCGGGATGAGCGCCGCGCTGTCCGCCTTTTTGAGCGGAGAGCAGGCCCCCGGACTCAACGTGGGGCAGCCGGTCAAAAACGCCCGCCTTGTCTTTGTCTTCAGCGGTCAGGGGCCGCAGTGGTGGGCGATGGGGCGTGAACTTCTGGAGCAGGAGCCGGTGTTTCGCGAGATCATCCAGACCTGCCATGATGAACTGCTCAAGCTCGGCGGCTGCTCGCTGCTGGATGAACTGAGTCGTGATGAAAAGACCACACGGCTGAACGAAACGCAGATCGCGCAGACGGCGCTCTTTGCCCTGCAGGTGGCGCTGGCGGCGCTGTGGCAGTCGTGGGGCGTGCGCCCTTATGCGGTGGTAGGACACAGCATGGGAGAAGTCGCTGCGGCGCATGTGTGCGGTGCGCTGTCTCTGCCCGAAGCTGTGCGTGTCGTCCACCATCGCGGGCGGTGCATGGAAAAGACACCGCTGCGCGGCAAGATGATCGCCGCAGCGCTGACGCGAGCGGAAGCAGAGGACCTCATCGCCCCGTATGGCGGGAGGGCATCGCTCGCCGCTGTGAACGGCCCCAAGATGGTGTCCATCTCGGGTGATGGCGATGCGGTGGATGAGATTTTCCAGGCAGTGGAAGAGCGTGCGCTCTTCGTACGCTACGTGCCGGTGAACTACGCGTTTCACAGCGCCCACATGGACCCGGTGAGGGAGGAACTGGCAGAGTCGCTGGCAGGTCTGCAGCCACAGACGGGCAGCGTCAAAATTTTCTCCACCGTCACCGGAAAGCTGGCAGAAGGCACAGACTATGACGCGGAGTACTGGTGGCACAATGTGCGGCAGAGCGTGCTCTTTGCACCGGCCATTGATGCGGTGATCGCCGCAGGACAGACGCATTTTCTTGAGATCAGCCCGCACCCGGTGTTGTCCAATTCCATGACCGAATGTCTCAGCACGGCGGAGGCCATCGGCGTGGTGCTGCCATCGCTGCGGCGTCAGAAGCCGGAGCGCGCCACGCTGCTGGGCACGCTGGGGGCGCTGCATGTGAATGGTCATGAAGTGAACTGGGCGGCGCTCTACATGCAAGCCAGCTCTGCACTGCAACTGCCGGAGTATCCCTGGCAGAAGGAGCACTTCTGGCATGAGCCTGCGTTTTCGATGCAGCTGCGCATGAATCCGCAGCCCAATCCGCTGCTCAAGCTGAAGCTGCCAAACTTCCACCCCTCGTGGGAAACAGCGCTGAACAAAAGCGTGTTGACCTGGCTGAAGGACCACCGCGTGGGCCAGCACCTTATCTTCCCCGGCGCAGGGTATGTGGAGATGGCGCTGGCCGCCGGCCATGAACTTCATCTGGACAAGCCGGTGCTCATTGAAGAACTCGAAATCCATCGCGGCTGCATCCTGCCTGCGGGGGATGACGTGCCGCTGCTGCAGATCGCCTGCCAGCCGGATGAAAACACCTTCGTCATTCAGAGCACCCTCACTGAGGATACGCCGGCCTGGACGCAGCACGTCACCGGACGCATGCGAGCCGAGCCTGAGCGCAGAGAGCCTGCACCGTTTGATCTTGCCGCCATTCAAAAGCGCTGCGTGTCAGAACTCGACGGCAAAACTTTTTATCAATCTGCTGCTGCTGCCGAGCTGCATTACGGCCCGCAGTTTCAGGCGCTGACGCATGTCTGGGCGGGTGAGGATGAAGCGCTGGGCCGCATTGAACTGCCCGCCGCTGCGGTGGCGGAGATGGACCGCTACATCATTCATCCTGCACTGCTGGATGCCTGCATCCATCCCACCATTGCCATTCCGGCGGACGGTCTTTACCTTCCGGCGCGCATGGAGCGCATCCGCTGCTACTCCAGGCCCGGTGCCAAGGTGTGGGCATACGTCCGCAGGACGCAGGTGATCGCGAAAAAGATCATCGTCATCGACCTTTTCATCCTCGATGACGACGGCAACGTGCAGATGGAGATCACCGACTTCCTCTGCAAGCACACCGCCATGAGCAGCGCGCCGGGCTCTGGTGCGCAGGCAGACTGGCTCTACCAATCCGAGTGGCAGCTCAAGCCGCTCTGCGCAGTGCCTTGCGCGCGCACGCCTGCAGACTACCTGCCAGACAACGGCAAGCTGGCCGCAAAGCTCCGCGAGAGTGCTGCTGATTTCAGCACGGCGCTCGGCATGAACGCACGCTATCAGGAATGGGAGCCGCGCTTTGTGCAGCTGTGCCGCAGTTCGTTTCTCGCGGTGTTCAAGCAGCTCGGCTGGAGACCCAAAGCTGACGAAACCTTCACGCTGCCCGCATTGCTGAAACGCACCCAGGTGCAGGCCACGCATGAGCGCTTTGTGCATCGCCTGCTTACCTTGCTGGAGGCGGAGGGCTGGCTGCAATCTCTGCCATCTGCTGACGCACCTGCATGGACGGTCACGGGCAAACCAGCCGCACTGAATCGCGACAAGCTCTGGCAGGACCTCGTCTTCCACTTCCCCGCCTTTCATCCCGAACTGATCCTGCTGGACCGCTGCACCGAGGGACTGGCCGATGTGCTGCGCGGCAAGAGCGACGCTGCAGCCGTGCTCTCCGCGAACATGCTGGAGCACTTTGAGGCGGCCTCTGTCTTCACGCGAGTTTACAACCATGTCGTCGGTGAAGCCGTCACCGCAGCGCTGGCGCAGGTCCCGGAAGGCAGGCGCGTGCGTATTTTGGAGATCGGTGCAGGCACCGGCGGTGTCACGGCGAGTGTGCTGCCACGGCTGCCGCAAGTGGGTGTGGAGTACTGCTTTACGGATGTCTCGGACCGCCATTTTGACCAGGCAGAGAAAAAATTCAGCGACTACCATTTGGTGCAGTATCGAGTGCTTAATCTCGACCTGCCGCCGGCAGAGCAGGGTTTTGCTGATGAGCGTTTCGACATCATCCTCGTTTCCAATGCGCTGTCATTGACGCAGAACGTGCAGCAGTCTCTGGGGCATGTGCGCCAGCTGCTCGCCTCCGGCGGCCTGCTCATGGCCCTGGAGCTTGAGCGCGCCACACCCTGGCATGATCTGGTATGCGGCACGGACGCGCGCTGGTGGAACTTCCAGGACACGGCGCTGCGTGCGCATCATCCTCTGCTGCCAGCCATCGACTGGCTACAACTCCTCACTGCTGCGGGATTCGCCACCGTGGAAGCCGTGACTGATGTCTCGAATCAAAGCCGGAGCGGGCAGGTCGTCCTGCTCGCACGCGGCCCGGAACTGCCGCAACTTGCTGGTGTCGTTGCCGAAGCGCCTGCGGAGCCTGGCCGCTGGCTGATCTTTGCGGATCAGAAGGGCCTTGCAACATCACTCGCGGATGAGTTGCGTCAGCGTGGCAACACCTGCCTCGTGGTCACCCCTGCGGACAGCTTTGAGCGAATCTCAGCTGATGACGTCAAGCTCCGCACATCAGCAGAAGAGGACTACACGCGGCTGCTCTCCGACCTGCCGCCAACCGCCCCCCTGCGCGGCGTCATCCATCTCTGGAGTCTCGACGCCCCCGCAGGCGCGGAAATTACCACGGCTGAGATTGCGCAGTCTCAGGCACTCGTCTGCCACAGCCCGCTCTATCTGGTGCAGGCGCTGATTGCAGCAGGCCATGTGTCGCTGCCCGGCCTGTGGTTCGTTACTCGTGGTGCACAGCCTGCCGGCGAGAAAACTTCTGCGCTCTCCCTCACGCAATCGCCGCTGCACGGCATGGCCCGCGTGATTATGAGCGAGTATCCGGACCTGCACTGCCGGAGCATTGATCTCGATGCCGCTGGCGGAGATGATACCGCCATCCTGCTCAATGAAGTGCTGCATGCTGATGAGGAGGCCGAGATCGCCTGGTGCGGTGAGGCGCGTTATGCCCACCGTTTGGTGCATGGTTCGCTGGATCATCTGGCGCAGACTTCCACGTCCACGCTCAACGCGGAGCAGTGCTTCCGTCTCGAGTCTGCCAAACCTGGCTCATTGGACAAACTGGTGTTCCGCGCCAAGGAGCGCCGCGCGCCCGGCCCGAATGAAGTCGAGATCGAAATCTGCGCCGCTGCGCTGAACTTCCGCGATGTGATGAAGGCGCTGGGCATCTATCCCGCCGAGGCTGCGGATGCCATGCTGCTTGGCGATGAGTGCGCCGGACGCATCGTCCGCGTGGGTGACAAGGTGACGCAGTTTAAACCGGGAGATGAAGTCATGGCGCTCGCGACCGGGTGCTTCGGCACGCATGTCACCACGGTCGAGTATGCGGTGCTGGCAAAGCCCGCGCACCTCACGATGGAAGAGGCGGCCACGATGATGGTCACTTATTTGACCGCCTCCTATGCGCTTACGCATCAGGGGCGCATGACGAAGGGAGAACGTGTGCTCATCCATGCCGCCACGGGCGGTGTCGGTCAGGCGGCGGTGCGCATCGCCAAGGCCACTGGGGCGGAAATTTTTGCCACTGCTGGCAGCGCGGAGAAGCGTGCGTTCTTGAAGAAGATCGGCGTGGAGCATGTGCTGGATTCACGCACGCTCGCCTTTGCCGGCGAGGTCATGCGCATCACGAATGACGAGGGCGTGGATCTTGTGCTGAATTCACTGGCGGGTGAGGCGATCCATCAGAGCCTCTCGCTGCTGCGGCAGTACGGCCGCTTCCTTGAAATCGGCAAACGTGACATCTATGGCAACACGAAGGTGGGACTCTTCCCCTTCCGCCATAATCTTTCGTATCACGCGATCGACCTCGGTCATGCGCTCGATCCGCGGAATTCGAAGTCCATCATGGGCAGCCTGAAAAAGCTGTTCGGCTCACGCAAGCTTCCCGCACTTCCCTATCGCTCGTTTGCGCTGGCCGATGCGGCGCATGCGTTCCGCTACATCACGCAGGCGAGGCAGATCGGTAAAGTGGTGCTCACGATGGCGGATGCCAAGGTCTCGCTCAGTGCCGACACAGCGGATGCGGCGCTTCAGTTGAATCCTGATGCCACCTACCTGGTTGCGGGTGGACTTGGGGGCTTCGGCCTGGCCATGTCGCAGTGGCTTGTGAAGCAAGGCGCGCGCCATCTTGTTCTCTCCAGCCGCAGTGGTGCCTCCACCGATGAAGCCCGCGCCGGTGTGGCCGCCATGCAGGCTGCAGGCGCTGAGGTCAGTGTGATCAAGTCCGACGTGAGCGATCCTGCGAGTGTGACCGCGCTGCTGCAGGAGATCGCGCAGTCGCATCCGCCGCTGCGGGGCGTCTTCCACGTGGCGATGGTGCTGGATGACGGGCTGATCTCGCAGCTCAATGCGGAGCGTTTCACCAAGGTCACCACGCCGAAGATCAACGGCGCATGGAATCTGCATTTGCAGACGCAGGGACTGGCGCTCGATCACTTTGTGATGTTCTCCTCGGTGGCATCCATCATTGGCAGCCCCGGCCAGGCGAACTACGCTGCGGCGAACGCCTTCCTGGATGCCCTGGCAAACCATCGGCGCATGCAGGGCCTGCCGGGCCTCACCATCAACTGGGGTGTCATGGCTGGTGTCGGTTACGTGGCGCGGCACAAGAAGCTTGAGGAGCACTTTGCCCGCATTGGCTGGTCGGGTATCACGCCTGCGGAGAGCCTGCCCATCCTGGGCCGACTCATGCAGCAGCCTGCCATCAGCCAGATGATGGTCTCGCGCATTGACTGGTCGAAGTGGGCCTCCGTTACGCCAGCCATCATCACGACTCCACGCTATGCCCTGCTGACCACGGAAGACGCACTCAGACAACATCAGTCCGACGACTCCAACTGGCTGCGCGAAGCCGTGCTCAGCGCTGCGCCTGCGGAGCAGCTGGGCATTTTGGACACCTTTCTGCGCGAGCAGGTGGCCAAGATCCTCCGCACTACTCCCGGCAAGATCGACTCCAAGCGTCCGCTCAATGAGATCGGCATCGACTCGCTGATGGCGGTCGAGCTCATCCATCAGATCGAAAGTCAGACAGGGATCGCCATCCCCACGGGGCAGCTCATGGGTGGTGCACCGACGGTGCTGAAGCTCGCCGAGATCCTGCTCAACATAATGACCGGCGGCAAAGCCGAGCCTGCCACCGCCGCGCCGGAATCTGCGGCACTCGTCCCTGCTGAAAATGACATGGTGCAGGATGCCGACCTCGCCCGTTGGAACATTCCTTTCGCCCCGGGGCATGTCTCGGCAGCACAGATCCAGCAGCCGCAGTGCATCTTCCTTACGGGAGCCCTGGAGTTCCTTGGCGCCTACCTGCTGCGTGATCTACTGCAGCAGACCCATGCCACCGTGCAGTGCCTCATTGGTGCTGCAGACACTGCGGACGCCGCGCAGCAGATCGAGGCTCATTTGCAGCAGCACGGCTGCTGGGAGGAGTCCTTCCGCGCCCGCATCACCCCGGTCCTGGGAGACCTCGCGCTGCCCTTGCTCGGTCTTGAACCCGCCGCCTTTGATGAACTCGCCACCACGGTGGACAGCATTTATCATACTGCGTCACACATCAATCACATCGCCGCCTATGCGCAGCTCAGGACGATCAATGTGAACGGCTCGGTGGAGATCATCCGTCTGGCCGCCCAAGACAGGCTCAAGCCCGTGCATTATCTTTCCAGCGCCAGCGTGCTGGCCGCAGGCGAAGCCAGCGATGAACAGCCGCTGCGCGAAGATTCGCCACTCCCGCGCCATGACAAACTCGTCGTGGGCTACAGCCAGAGCCGCTGGGTTTCAGAGCAGTTGTTTGTGCAGGCCCGTGCGCACGGCATCCCTGTTCACATCTACCGCCCAGGCCTGCTCGTGGGGGATGACCGCACCGGCATCTGCCCCGCCGACAACATCATCTGGATGTTCCTCAAAACCTGCCTCGCAGCCGGAGTGGGGCCGGACTCAGGGTATAGCAGCCTCCTCACGCCTGTCGATTTCGTGGCATCGGCCATCGTGCGACTCTCGCTCACTCTCAATGGTGCCGGACGCAACTACCACCTCATCAACCCCAAAGCCCCCGGCTTCCGCGAAATACTCGAACTCACGCGCGCCTGCGGATACCCGGTTCGTATCGTGCCGGAGGCTCAATGGGAAACTGAGCTTTCCGATGGTGGCCTGGGAGTGCAGCAAAACCCCATCGCCGTGTACCAGCTCTTCATTCCACGCCAGGTGCTTTCCAACCTGGTCCAAGAGCAGTCCGCCAACTTCTGCCACAACACACTGCAGGATCTTCACGGCACCGGAATCACGTGCCCGCCGGTCGATCAGGGCCGCGTGAGCCTCTACCTCAAGCACCTGTCAAGGATCGGCTTCCTGCCACCCGCCGCCACCTGAAGCGTGCCGTCTCTGCTTTCGCAGCACTTACTTCGCCAGAAGATCCAGAATGCTGCACCTGCCTGCCGGTGCCTTCACAACACCATAGCTTTCCGCCACCTGGGCAGCATACTCGCCGGACTCCCGGAGCAGTGCGTCATGCACTTCTGCCAGGCGGTCATGTGGAATGTTCGGATACAAATGGTGCACCAGGTGGCAGTCATTGCCATAGCCCAGCAGCGCCCAACGTGTGAAGATGTCCACATGCATGATACGCGAGTTGTTCAGGTCGTCCTTCCCGGCATTGGCGTGCTGGTAGATCTCCCGCAGCAGCATCAGATACGGAAACACATAGATCAGCGGGCAGAGCCACAGCACCACAAAACCGACAATCACCCCGCCACCGAACTCCTGACTCAGCCCTCCCAGCATCATCAGCAGCAACGCGTTGAAGATGAGCTTTTGCACCGCGGCACGCTTCAGCTCCGCTGCAGACATCCCACCCACGTCGTAGAAAGCCTGCGCTGGCAGGCATGCCCAGACCAGCAGTGCCACCGCCGTTAAAATGATGAGAGCGGGCCAGCTCCGCACGCCCGACCATACGCAGGCCAGCAGCACCAAGGACGAGAGGATGAACCAGATCCGACCCAGCAGTGGCACCCGGCTTTTCCTGGCAGCCGCGCCTTTCACCGCACCACGCGTGCCCGCCGTCAGGGACAGAAACAGGTCCTGCAGGTTTCTCAGCACAAACGGCGGCCAGAAAAACATGAGGTAGAAGCAGCGTGCAAACTTCTGCCTCCCCATGGGAAACTTCGCCCAGATGCGCTCCAGTTTGCCACCGAACAGATTTGGATCATGCTCATGATCATTCGGATGCAGGTGATGCCCCAAATGCCGTTTGCGGTAGAGCCGGATGTCGGAGAACAACGGATAAAACATCAGCAGGTTTGCCACGCGGTCATTCCAGTCCCGGCTGGGAAGCAGCAGGCCGTGGGAGGCCTCATGCCCCATGAGAGCGATGCGATGCTGAAGGATGCCCAGGTGAAACACCGCCAACATCACCACTGGCACCTCCCATGCCCAGTGAATTCCCTGCTGCTGACGAATCATGTGAAACCCGACCGCGCAGCCGGCCACCAGCAGCACGCAGGCATAATCCACCGCGAGCCAGCCGAAATTCCGCCATGTCCGCAATTTCGACAACTCGCGCAGTACTTGATGATGCAAAAGCTTCACACAGTTGAGGGCACGATCCCAAAAATGCACAAAGTGCCGTGGGTAAGCAAGCCGCAAAGCTCCCTATCACGCCTGCTCCACACAGCTTCCCTTGTTGATACTTGGAACGCGAAGTGCGACACAGCGCCGGCATGAACGAGATCACCAAGCGCAAAAACTTCATCCCCGTCACCGATGAGCTGATCGAGTACCTCGATCAGTTCGGGCGCTGCTACTCGCTGCCCACGCAGTATGATGAACTGCGCAACTTCTCTGAAAGCTACCCGCTCTTCGACAAGGAGGGAAATGCGACCTACTGGAGCAGCGTCCTTTATCCGCGTGAACTGCAGAAGGAGCTCTACCCCAAGCTCACCAGCATCTACTCGCAGCTCCGCACGGGTGATTTCCACGCCGTGCCGCATCTCTTCGTGGAGCGCGTGGACTACTGCGAATTTGGCAACTCCCGCCCCTTCCGCGTCCGGGTGGTGAACCAGTACAATGACAACTACGACCACTTTTACGTGAAAACGGCGGACGCCTCCCGCGTCTATGGACTGGAGCTGGAGCACCTGCTTTCCCCGAACCGCATCAACTACCTGATGCACCGGGGAGGAACCCTGGTGGAGGAGCACATCGCCGGCGTGCCGGGAGACGCTTTCATCCGCGACTACCTCCAGCGGCCTGACTTCAACGGCGTCCGCCTGGCCAAGGAGTTCGTCAAATTCAGTGAACGCTGCTTCATCCGGCTGCTGGGCGACATGCGCAGCTACAACTACGTGGTGGACATGACCCCCGACTTTGAGGAGGTTCAGTACCGAGTACGTGCCATCGACTTCGACCAGCAGAGCTATGAAGGGCGCAAAAGCCTGTACCTCCCGCAGTTCTTCAAGGAGAACAACCCGGTGGTCCAGCTCTGCTCCTCCTGCCTGAACTACCCCACGATGAAGCAGTACCAGGAGGAGGAGCGCAGCCTCATCTCCCGCCGCTACCTCTCCGAGCACCAGCGCATCACCGCCCTGCTGCACTGCATGAAGAACAATGCGGTCGAGCCCTTCGAAAAAGTCGTCCAGCTCCGCTCCGAACTGGGCGAATACCATAACTCCCATCTCTTTGACTCCTGCAAATCCATGGGCGAAATTGTGCAACGCAATCTCGACCTCATGCTGGGACGCCACCTGGAATAAAGCGAGATCGTGCTTGCCGTCGGCGCAGTCCTGATTTCTTCTGAACGTTCCCATGGCTTTCAAACTTGTCATCATCACCGGCGCCCAGATGGGCGTCGAACGCGCCACTCTGGAGTGGGCGTTGAAATACGAATGCCCGCACGGCGGCTGGTGCCCCAAGGGCCTCCTCGGATCTGCGGAACCGCTGGACCCGCGCTACAAGCTCAAGGAAGGCGAGACGGAAAACGTGATCGAGGCCGTCAGTTCCAATGTGCGTGATGCGGAAGCCACCCTGGTCTTCACTCTCGCCACCAAGGCCGCAGGCACCGCCCAGAAGGCCGTCAGCACCGCCCGGAAGCTGAAAAAGCCCGTCCTTCACGTGCACCGCGGCATCCTCGGAGTTTCCGAGAAGATCGTGGCGTTCATGGACAAGTATTACATCCGCCGCATGCACATCACTGGTTCCGCAGACAGCGATGAACCGGGCGTGAGCGACTGGGCGATGGGCGAACTTGAGAAGGCCAAAGGCATTCTGGACCGCCGTCCGGAGTAAGTTCGCAAACCTGCCTCTCTTCCGAGGATTTTTCAGCTTTCGGCACAGCGACTGCGCCTATCCATCTGCCCAGAGCTCCAGCCATTCCCCACTGCATGTTCATCCTTGCCAACGCCCCAGCCCACGCCGCACTGCCGCCCATTGGCATGCTGGCACCTTTTGCCATTCTGCTGCTCTGCATCGCGCTGATGCCGCTGTTTGCCGCGCACTTTTGGGAGCATCATTATCCGAAGGTCGCAGTGGCGCTGGGACTGGTGACCGCCGGCTATTACGCCTTGGTCCAGCACGACTGGCATCCCCTGCACCACGCCGCGCATGAGTACGTCAGCTTCATGGCGCTGGTGGGTTCCCTGTTTGTCATCTCCGGCGGGATCAACATCCGCGTCAAAGGCGAGGCCACTCCGTTCGTCAACACCCTCTACCTTCTTATTGGAGCGGTGCTGGCCAACTTCATCGGCACCACGGGTGCGTCCATGCTGCTGATCCGTCCGTGGATCCAGATGAACAAGTTCCGCATCACCGGCTTCCACATCGTCTTTTTCATCTTCATCGTCAGCAACGTGGGCGGCTGCCTCACCCCCATCGGCGATCCGCCTCTGTTCCTGGGCTTCCTGCGTGGTGTGTCGTTCTTCTGGGTGCTGCAGCACTGCTGGCAGGCCTGGGTGCTGGCCCTTGCGCTGCTGCTGGGTGCTTTCTTCATCTTCGACACGCGCAACTTCGCCCGAATCCCCAAGCAGATTCGTGACGCGGAAACCGCGCATGAAGACTGGTTTTTCCGTGGCCTGCTCAATATTGCCTGGCTCGGCGTCGTCCTTGCGGCGGTCTTCCTGCCCAAGAGTGTGCAGGAGACCACACTGCTAGGCGTGTTTTCCATCCCCGCCTTGGTCATGTTTGCCGCCGCCGTCGCGTCCTACTTCACCACCAAGCCGGAGGTGCATGAGGCGAACGACTTCAACTTCGGTCCGGTCAAGGAGGTTGGCTTTCTCTTCGTGGGCATCTTCCTCACCATGATCCCGGCGCTGCAGATCCTGCAGAGTGGCGAGGCGCTGAAAATCAGCTCGCCCATGCAGTATTATTTCACCACAGGCGCGCTCTCCGCCTTCCTGGACAACGCACCGACGTATCTCTCATTCCTCGCCGCCTCGATGGGCCAGCAGCATCTCTCCGTGGATTCCCCTGCGGACGTGATGACCTTCGCTGCCGAGCATGGGCCGCATCTCATCGCCATTTCACTCGGCGCGGTGTTCTTTGGAGCCGGCAGCTACATCGGCAACGGGCCCAATTTCATGGTCAAGTCCATCGCCGACAAGGCCAAGGTGCATGCGCCCTCATTTCTGGCTTACATGCTCCGCTTTTCGATTCCCATCCTGCTGCCCATTCTGATCTTGGTAGGGTGGATCATGGTGAAGTGAACCGAAATTCCAAGGTAACTATTCAGGTCCCTGCGGAGGCCAATGTGCGCTTCCGAAATCTCTCCCCTCTCCCAGCCTCTCCCCGAAAGAGATATGGAGCAACGGAGCCTTGGGCGGGGAGAGGAGATTCGCGCTGGAGCACTTGGAAACTTCATCGGAGCCGCAATGCGCCCCCCCTCTCCCCGTCGAGAGTATGGCTTGGGGCATGTCTTTTTCGGGGAGCCGTAGCGAAGCGAAGACAGACGAAGTCAAAGGTTGGGTGAGGGGGCAACTGAAAACGTCGGGAGCGCACATCGGCCTCTCCGCTGGCGAATCCGTCCCCTTCACCTTGCCGACTTTTGAGGCGTCCTGAATAGTCACCTTCCAAGTTCGTCCCCCCTCACCGAACATGGAAGTTCGGTTTACGTATCGTATTCGAACGCGCTACTCGTTTTCGTTCAAATAGATCGTGGCTCCACGCGGTGGTCTGCGGGTCCACTTGAACCATGAAGGCTGGCTGGCATCCACAACTGCGCGGCGAACTGTCGTTTTTGGCTTGGCTGCTGGTATCGACTTCGCTTCTGGAGTCGATGCAACCTTCGCTTTCCTGGCAGCACGTTTGGGCTCCGCTGAAGCCACATCCACAACCGTGTCGACGCCGATCGGAATCGCGCTTTCCGTGGCGGCGAGCGAGCTTTCTCCAATGATTTGGACTGGAGTTCCCGGAGGCGTTTCCTTGAAGAAGATGGCGGCCATTTTGGTGGGAAGCCGAATGCAGCCATGCGAAGCGGGATACCCAGGCAGATACCCCTCATGCATGCCGATGCCGCCAACGATGCGCATGAAGTAGCGCATGTTGGCTCCAATGTACTTTGTGCCCGGAGGCGCAGGATCGGTGCGGGTGTCCACATCTCCCTGAACCACATTGCCTTCCTTGTCCACGTAGGAGCCGAAGAGCGAGGAACGATGGTCGATGTCCTTGTCCAAGATGCTGTAAGAGCCGGTCACTGTGCCATGGCTCTCACGACCCGACGAGATCGGCGAGACTCCGACGAGTTCCTTGTCCTTGTAATACAGCACGCGCTGGGTGCTGAGATTGATGACGATCCTGGGCTTGCCCACGACGCCATCGCCCTTCCACCAGGCGCGGCTGCTGAGGGGATTTTCCGCCACCGGCTTCGGGCTTGAACAACTGAGGCCGGTCAGGGACCATCCCAGGAGCAGCAGCCCTGTGCAACAGCGGGCGAATGGTTTCTTCTGATTCATTCTGTGGGGAACTTGCATTTAGCGCGCCATCTTCCAACCGGAATTTGGCACAGCCAGCGCGACGTCACGCATACGTGACCGGAGTACCGGTGCTGTTGGCGAGGGCTTTGAATCGCTTGGTCAGCTCCTGCGTGAGCTTGCCGGGGGTGCCGTCGCCAATGGGGCGGCGGTCATACTTCACGGCGGGGATGACTTCAGCGGCGGTGCCGGTGAGGAAGCATTCGTCTGCGGTGTAAATGTCGAAGCGGGTCATGACGGACTCGGTGCAGGGCTGGCCCATTTCAGCGAGGATTTCCATGACGGCACGGCGTGTGATGCCATCCAGAGCGCCGGAGGAGATCGGCGGGGTGGTGATCTTGCCGTTTTTCACGATGAAGACGTTGTCGCCGGTGCATTCGGAGACGAAGCCCTGATCGTTGAGCATTATGCCCTCATCGCAGCCGGCCTGCAGGCACTCGATCTTGGCCATGATGTTGTTGAGGTAGTTCAGGCTTTTGACCTGGGGGCTGAGGGCGGCGGAATTCGGACGGCGGGTGCCGCAGGTGATGAGCTCCAGGCCCTTTTCGTAACGCTCCGCAGGATACAGAGTGATGCTGCTGGCGATGATGAACACGCTGGCCTTTGGGCACTGGTAGGGATTCAAACCGAGGGAACCGACGCCGCGTGTGATGACGAGCCGGATGTAGCCGTCGCGCAGATTGTTGGCGGCCACGGTATCGAGCGTGGCTTTTTCCATTTCCTCAAACGGGATGGGCACGGTGAGGCAGATGGCCTTGGCGCAGTCATAGAGGCGGTGCAAATGCTCGGTCAGGCGGAACACGCGACCATTGTAAATGCGGATGCCTTCGAATACACCATCCCCATAGAGCAGGCCGTGGTCGAAGACGGAGATCTTCGCCTCGGATTCTGGAACGAGCTTGCCATCAAGGTAAATGAGGAGATTTGCGGACATGGGGCGCGTAGAATCCACAGGAGGGAGGGTTTTGCAAGTGCTGGCAATGTGCTTGCGCAGGACCGAATCGCGCTCATTCTGAGCGCCCCGTTTAAACCGCACCCCAGAAATTACCATGGCCGACATCCAAACCAGCGCTGCAGACAAGAAGGAAAAGGAATTCTTCACCGACGTCCCCCAGGAGGCCCCCGGCTTCTTCCTCAAGGGCTGCCACCAGTACGACTGGGGCCTCAAAAACCGCCTCGCCAAGGTCTTCAATCCCAAGGACGGCCGCACGGTGATGCTCGCCTTTGACCACGGCTACTTCCAGGGCCCGACCACCGGCCTGGAGCGCGTGGACCAGACCATCCTCCCCCTGGCCCCCTACGCCGACTGCCTGATGCTCACCCGTGGCATCCAGCGCTCTGTCATCCCCGCCTCCACCACCAAGGCCATCGCCCTGCGCGCCTCCGGCGGCACTTCGATGATCAGCCCAATGGAAGAGTGGGAAGGCGAAATCGACGGCAAGAAGGCCAAGTTTGCCCGCCCCGGCTTTGAGCCCCTTTCCAACGAAAGCACCGCCCTCAACATCGAAGAGGCCATCCGCCTCAACGCCAGCATCCTTGCTGTGCAGGTCTTCATCGGCAGCGCGTATGAGCGTCAGTCCCTCAAAAACCTCACCGACCTCGTGGACGCCGCCAGCCGCTACGGCATCGCCGTCATGGGCGTGACCGCCGTGGGTCGTGCGATGGCCCGCACTCCGCAGTATTTCCGCCTGGCCACCCGCATCATGGCGGAACTCGGAGCGAATGTGGTGAAGTGCTACTACACGGACACCGAGTTCGACACCGTGACGAGCTGCTGCCCGGTGCCGATCGTGATCGCCGGTGGCAAGAAACTGCCAGAACTCGATGCGCTGAAGATGTGCGCCAATGCAATCAAGCAGGGTGCCAGCGGCGTGGACATGGGCCGCAACATCTTCCAGAGCGATGCTCCTGTGTCGATGATGCAGGCGGTGCAAGGTGTGGTCCACGGTGGGCTGAATGCGAACAAGGCTTTCGAGTTGTACAACGACCTGAAGAAGAAGGAACTGCGCAAGAAGTAAGCCTTTCTCTAATTCGTTTCAAAACTCCGATCGTCGCAAGGCGGTCGGAGTTTTTGCTTTCGAGAAACTGAGAACCCGTGCTACAGGCCCTGTGATGAAACACCCTGTCTCTTTTCTTCGCAGCGTCGGCCTGCTCGAAGCCATTTCGTATTTGATTCTGCTCTTTGTCGCCATGCCTTTGAAGTATGCCTGGGGCATGCCGGTGGCGGTCAAGATTGCGGGCTCGGTGCATGGCGGGCTGTTTGTACTCTTCTGCTTCGCACTGTGGCGAGTGCTGATGCACACGGGGTGGCCGTTCAGCCGTGCGGTGATGGTGTTCATCGCCTCGCTGCTGCCGTTTGTGCCCTTTTTCATCGACCGCCGCATGCGTGCGTGGGTGGCGGCGGACTCCAACCAGACGGCGGCGTGAAGAAGGTTCTGATTCATTCCGACGGCGGCTGCCATGGCAATCCAGGTCCCGGTGGATGGGCCGCTGTGCTGGCTTATGGCAAGCATGTGCGTGAACTCAAAGGGGGCGTGCCAGCCACCACGAACAACCGCATGGAGCTGCAGGCGGCGATCGAGGCGCTGCGCATTCTCAAAGAGCCGTGCCAGATCGATTTCCACACTGACTCCCAATATGTGCGCCAGGGCATCAGCCAGTGGATCTCCGGGTGGAAGCGCAACGGCTGGCGAACCAGCAACAAGCAGGCGGTGAAAAACGCCGACCTCTGGCGCGAACTCGATGCGGCCACGGCAATGCACAAAATCGAGTGGCACTGGGTCAAAGGCCATGCGGGACATACGGAAAACGAACGCTGCGACGAACTGGCGAACGAAGCCATTGCCGCAGTCAAAGCCCGGTACACCTTGCAGCAGTTGAAGGCGCTGCTTGAGGAATTCAAGGCGGAGACCGAAGCTCAGCTGCTCTGACGGCTGCTTGCACTGCTGTGGGCATGAACTAAACACTCACACGCATGTCCGCGATCACTCCAGAACATGAACGCCTGCGCGCTGACCGCGAACGTCAGGGCAACTGGAAGCGCTGGGGGCCGTATCTGGCAGAGCGGCAGTGGTCCACCGTGCGGGAAGACTACTCGGCGGACGGCGATGCGTGGGCTTCTTTTCCTCATGAGCAGGCACGCTCACGCGCCTACCGCTGGGGCGAGGACGGACTGCTGGGCATCACGGACCGCCAGTGCCGGCTGTGCTTTGCTCTGGCGCTGTGGAATCACCGTGACCCCATTCTCAAAGAGCGTCTCTATGGACTGACCGGCCCGCAGGGGAATCACGGGGAGGACGTGAAGGAGCTGTACTACTACCTCGACTCCACTCCGACGCATTCCTACATGAAGGCGTTGTACAAGCACCCGCAGGGTGAGTTCCCCTACCAGCAGCTGGTAGAAGAGAATGCGCGGCGTGGGCTGGCCGATCCTGAGTTTGAAATCACCGACACGGCGGCCTTCGCCGAGGAGCGCTACTTTGATGTCTTCGTGGAGTATGCCAAGGCGGCGGCAGAGGACATCTGCATCCGAATCACGGTGCACAATCGCGGCCCTGAGGCGGCGGCGCTGGATGTGCTGCCGACGCTTTGGTACCGCAACACCTGGTCATGGGAAGTAGGCTCGGCCCGGCCGCAGCTCACGCTTGTGGATGGCATGGTGGAAGCGACGCATCGTGGTATGAAATCTCCGATGGCGGACGATCTTGGCCAGCATCGTTTGCAGGCGATGGCAGCAAGTGACGGTGTGCAGCCGCAGTGGCTCTTCACTGAGAACGAGACGAATCAGAAGCTGCTGTTTGATTCGCCCAATGCATCGCCTTACACCAAGGATGCGTTTCATCGTTATGTGGTCGATGGCGAAAGTGACGCGGTGAATCCGGCGCAAACCGGCACGAAGGCGGCTGCATTGTATCGGCTGAATATTCCTGCGGGTGTAAGTGTGACGATGCAGCTGCGACTTTGTGAACAAGCGATGACACCGGCTACGGAGTTTGATGCTGTCTTTGCGCAGCGCATTCTGGAGGCGGATGCGTTTTACCAGACGATCATCGCTTTGAATCCGGTGCAGGCGCAGATTCAGCGACAGGCGCTGGCCGGGCTGCTGTGGTCGAAGCAATTTTATTATTACGTGGTGCCGGAGTGGCTGCAGGGAGACCCAGCGTTTCCGCCGCCACCCGAGGAACGGCTGTCTGGCCGCAATCATCACTGGCAGCATTTGTATGCGCGTGATGTGCTGTCCATGCCGGACAAGTGGGAGTATCCATGGTTTGCGGCATGGGACGCCGCCTTTCACATGCTGCCGTTTGCGGAGCTGGACCCGGACTTTGCCAAGGAGCAGCTGCTGCTCTTTCTGCGTGAGTGGTACATGCACCCGAACGGCCAGATCCCGGCCTACGAATGGAAGTTCAGCGATGTGAATCCGCCGGTGCATGCGTGGGCGTGCTGGCGTGTGTATAAAATCACCGCGCCTGCAGGAGAGCGTGACCGCGAGTTTTTGGAGCGCTGTTTTCAGAAGCTGCTGCTGAACTTCACCTGGTGGGTGAATCGCAAGGACAGCGAAGGGCACAACCTCTTTGCTGGTGGTTTTCTAGGGCTGGACAACATCGGCATCTTTGACCGATCACAGCCACTGCCGGACGGGCAGCGACTGGAGCAGGCGGACGGCACGGCGTGGATGGCCTTCTATGCGCTGACCATGCTGAACATGGCGCTGGAACTCGCGCAACGGCCGGACGGCACGGTGAACACTGCGTATGAGGACATGGCGTCCAAGTTCTTCGAGCACTTCGTGCAGATCGTCGATGCCATCAACAACATCGGTGACGAGGGGCTGTGGGATGAGACTGACGGCTTTTATTACGATGAGCTGCATGACGACGGAAGGCCTGCCATTCCGCTGCGCACACGCTCGCTGGTAGGCCTGCTGCCGCTCATCGCCGTGGAGCTGCTGGACGAGGGGCGCATCGTCAAGCTGCAGGGATTCAAGAAGCGCATGGACTGGTTTCTGCAGCATCGCGCAGACCTGGCCCATCATGTGAGCTATTGTGTCAAGGGCGGCACGCATGGGCACCGGCTGCTGGCGATTCCTTCACGCGAGCGCCTGGAGCGGCTGCTGGGCTACCTGCTCGATGAGAAGGAGTTTCTGTCACCTTTTGGTATTCGGTCCCTGTCCAAATATCATGAAGTGCATCCTTACACGCTGCGCCTCAACGGTGGCGACCTGACTGTGAACTATGTGCCCGGAGAAAGCGACAGTCACATGTTTGGCGGCAACTCCAACTGGCGTGGTCCGGTGTGGTTTCCCATCGCTTATCTGATTGTGGAGGCTCTGGAACGTTACCATCATTTTTATGGCAACGACTTCACCGTGGAACTGCCCGCAGGCAGCGGTAAACGGGTGACGCTGCAGGGTGCGGCCAATGAGATCTCGAGGCGTTTGTGCCGCCTCTTTGAACCCGACGCCACCGGGCACCGCCCCTGCCATAATGGCGATGCTCGCTATGCGACGCACCCCGAGTGGAAGGACCTGCTTCTCTTCCATGAATATTTTCATGCCGACACCGGCCGAGGCTGCGGAGCCTCGCATCAGACGGGATGGACGGCGCTGGTGGCGCGACTGGTAAGGAGGAGTCAGCGCGGTTTGCCCGCGCAAACGGCACGCACATGACCTCGCAGCCAGCGATGGGCTGCATCGGCATCCAAACGGGGATGCCAGAGCATCGAGACTATGAACTCAGGCGTGGAGACTGGCAGGGGGAATGCATGCATGCCCGTGCGCAGGCTTGCTGTGTGGCGTTCCGGAACACTGGCGATCAAATCGCTTTCCCGAGCCAGGGCCACTGCGGTCGCAAAGCCGCTGACAAGCGTGGCGATCTCACGCTGCAATCCGAGCGGCTTCAAGGCGTCATCAATCGGTCCTGTTTCGTGCCCTTCTCGTGATACCAGGATGTGCTTTCCAGACGCATAGCGGGAGGGAGTGATTCGTCCTTTGCACAGCGGGTGCTTCATGCTCACAACGCCCACGAGGCGGTCGCGGAACAAGGCTTGCGTGCGCAGTTCAGGGCCCGTCGTCTCGTCCACGACGCCTGTTTCCAAATCGATCTCTCCTTCGCGCAGAGGGGTGCTGTCTTTGCCTGGCTTTGATACGAAGCGGAGCCGCACACCGGGGGCTTCCGCACTGCAGCGGGCGATGAGGGCGGGGCCGAAGTTTTCCACCCATCCCTCGCTGGTCCGCAGTGTGAATGTACGGACCAGACGTTTGAAATCCAGCTTCGCGGCGGGGCGCAAAACTGAGGCTGCATCTTCCACGAGCTGCCGGACTCGCTCGCGGAGTTCGAGTGCGCGAGGAGTGGGAACCAAGCCACGGCCAGCGCGGACCAGCAGGGGGTCGCCTGTTGCATCACGCAATCTTCCCAGCGCCCGGCTCATCGCTGAGGGGCTCAGCCGAAGCCGCTTCGCCGCCCGCGCAACGCTGCCTTCTGCGAGCAGCGCATCGAGGGTGAAGAGTAGATTGAGATCCGGGTTCGACATGGATGGACGCCAGCATGCCTTGGTTGTGACATGGCGTCAAACGCACGAATAGAGTGCAAACCGTGCGTCTTCCGCATGTCTGGCCAAGGGCTATGCGTTTCATGCATCCCAGAAATCACGCACCCTACGAAGACGTTCATTGAATCCCAAGAACTGAAAATCGCTGCTACAGCGGAACAGCGGCCGTCCGTGCGCTGGGCGCTCACCGGCCTTTCGCTGAGCATGCTGCTGTCGTCGCTCGGCACGAGCATTGCGAATGTTGCGCTGCCGACTTTGACCCGGGCGTTCTCTGCATCGTTTCAAGAAGTCCAGTGGGTGGTCCTAGCTTATTTGCTCGCCATCACCACGCTAATCGTCAGCGTCGGACGTTTTGGAGACATCGTTGGTCGGCGGCGACTGCTGCAGGCGGGCATCTTGATTTTCACCCTGGCGTCCATCGCAGGAGGATTGTCCACCACGCTCTGGATGTTGATCGCCGCCCGTGCGGTGCAGGGTCTCGGCGCGGCCGTCATGATGGCGCTGACGATGGCGTTTGTCGGTGAGATTGTATCGAAAGAGAAGACTGGAAGTGCCATGGGGCTGCTGGGCACCATGTCTGCGGTTGGCACTGCGCTTGGGCCGTCGCTCGGGGGCGTTTTGATTGCTGGGTGGAGCTGGCGTTCCATCTTCTTCATCAATGTCCCGCTTGGCATCGTGGCCTTTCTGCTGGTGAGTCAGCACCTGCCAGGGGAGCGCCGAGGGCCGGAAAAGGAACGCCCGCGTCTGGACCTTCTGGGCACGATGTTGCTGGCGATGACTCTCACGAGCTATGCGCTCGCCATGACACTTGGGCGTGGTCAATTTGGGACGATCAACATCGCCCTGCTGCTGGGGGCGGCTGTGGGATTCGCTCTGTTCATGCACGTGGAGTCGAGAGCGACTTCGCCTTTGATCCAGTTGTCTCTGTTCCGTGATCCACGGCTGAGTGCCAACCTGGCCATGAGCGGGATTGTCTCCACGGTGGTGATGACGACGCTGGTGGTCGGGCCGTTTTATCTTTCACGCGCACTGGGTCTCGATGCAGCCGCGGTGGGCATGGTGATGTCTGTCGGGCCGCTGGTCGCAGCGCTTACGGGGTTGCCCGCTGGTCGCATCGTGGACAGGTTTGGCACACAACGGATGACTCTCATTGGGCTCCTCGGCATGTCGGGTGGTTGTTTGATTCAATCCTTGCTTCCCATGGCGGCTGGAATTGGCGGCTACATCACGGCCATCAGCATCATCACCGCAGGATACGCCTTGTTTCAAACGGCCAACAACACGGCCGTGATGAGCACGATCGCTCCGGAGAATCGAGGGGTCATTTCCGGCATGCTCAACCTGGCGCGCAATCTGGGGCTCATCACCGGGGCCTCTGTCATGGGCGCGTTGTTTGCCTTTGCCGCGGGAAGCGCTCACCTCACGCAAGTGCCACCCGCAGACGTTGCCGCAGGCATGCGGTTTACCTTTGCGGTGGCCGTTGGTTTGAGCCTCGTCTCATTTGCACTCGCGACAAGGAGCCATGTCATTGCAAGGCGAAGCCAAGAGGGATCAAGATGATCCCTCTCCGGTTCAGAGCATTGCGCGAAACTCGGGCTCGGTCACGATCTTCACGCCGAGTTTTGTGGCCTTGTCGAGTTTGCTGCCGGCGTCTTCACCGGCGAGGAGATAGGTTGTTTTGCCGCTGACGCTGCCGCTGACTTTGCCGCCGTTGGCGCGGATGGTGTCGGCGATGGTTTCGCGGTCTTCGCTCAAGGTGCCGGTGATGACCCAGGTGGTGCCGTTGAGTTTGTCGGAGGCGGCGGTGACGGTTTTTTGAGTGAAGTTGAGACCAGCGGTGCGCAGGCGGTTGAGGAGGGTGACATTGTGCTCCTCGCGGAACCAGGCGTGAATGCTGGGTGCGACGATGGCGCCGATGTCGGGGCATTGGGTGAGGTCTTCGACGCTGGCATTGGCGACGGCGTCGATGCTGCTGAAGTGCTCGATGAGTTTGCGGGCACCACCAGCGCCGACATGCAGGATGCCGAGGCCGAAGACGAGCCGCCAAGGGTCCTGCTGCTTGCTGGAGGCGATGGCTTTGAGGTAGTTGTCGATGCTCTTGGTGCCCACGCGTTCGAGGCGGGCGAGCAGCAGCTCGTTGAGGTCGTAGAGATCGGCGACATCTTTTACGAGCTTCAATTCGACCAACTGAGCGATGACGGATTCGCCGAGGCCGCTGATGTCCATGGCACCACGACTGACGAAGTGCTCGATGCGGCGTTTGACGACTTCGGGGCAGTGCGGATTGGGGCAGCGGATGACGACCTGCTCTTCATCTCGATGCACGGCGGTGCCGCAGACGGGGCAGTGAGTGGGCACGGGCACGGCGGTTTCAGTTCCAGTGCGCAGCTCCTTTTTCACGGAGACGACGGCGGGAATGATCTCACCGGCTTTTTCGATGATGACGGTGTCGCCCACGCGGATGTCCTTGCGCTCAATCTCCTCGTAGTTGTGCAGCGTGGCATTGCTCACGGTGCTGCCGCTGACGAGGACGGGCTCAAGGCGAGCCACGGGTGTGAGAGCGCCGGTGCGGCCCACCTGGATGTCGATGGCGGTGATTTTGGTTTCGGCTTGCTCGGGCTGATACTTGTAGGCGATGGCCCAGCGGGGAGCTTTGCTGGTGGCACCGAGTTCGCGTTGATCGGCGAAGCTGTTCACTTTGATCACAGCACCATCGGTTTCGTAGGGCAGTGATTTGCGCTTTTCATCGAGTTCACGGATCGCGTGCAGCAAACCTTCGGCGCTGTCGGCATGCCAGATGAGATCGGCTTTGCGCAGACCAGCGGCATCGAGCAATGTATAGACATCTGTCTGCGAGTCCACGGCACTGGCTTCGACGAGGCCGTAGAAGACGATGTCGAGCGGGCGCTTGGCCACGATCTTGGGATCGAGCAGCTTCAAGGTGCCGGCGGTGGAGTTGCGAGGGTTGGCAAACATGGCCTCGCCTGCTTCCTCGCGCTCTTGATTGAGCTTGGCAAAGCCTGCCTTGGGCATGAAGACCTCGCCACGTACTTCAAAGGTTTGTGGGCCGTCTTTGGGGAGTCGCAGCGGCAGGCGGCCGATGGTTTTGAGGTTGTTGGTCACGTCGTCGCCGGTTTGACCATCACCGCGTGTCGCACCGTATTTCAGGATGCCGTTTTCGTAGCGGATGGTGATGGCGACGCCGTCCACCTTGGGCTCGATGACGCAATCCACTTTCTCGCGGCCGAGGCCTTTCTGCACGCGGGCGAAGAAGGCGCTGAGTTCCACTTCTGAGTAGGTGTTGTCCAAGCTCATCATGCGCACGGTGTGCGTGATCTGCGTGAAGCCTTCGAGGGGCACGCCACCGACGCGCTGGGTGGGGGAATCGGGCGTCTGCAGATCGGGGAACTTCGCCTCGATTTCCTGGAGTTCGCGCAGGAGGGCATCGAACTGCTGATCGCTGATTTCAGGGCGTGCCTCGACGTAGTAGAGGCGGTTGTGGCGGTGAAGTTCGGCGCTGAGAAAGGCGGCGCGGCTGGCGGCTTCGGCGTGGGTCATGGTATCGCTTTGAATAGCCGCAAAGGAGCACAGGGAAACGAAAAAACGTTCAGAGAGACTGCGTGAATTCTTCGAGCGTGACGCCTGCCTGATCCAGCATGCCACGCAAAGTGCCCGGCTTGATGGGTTTGTGCTGTGGAACGACGACGGTCCTCCCGCCACGCCTCATGATGTGATGCGAGCCCGTTTGACGGATGCTTTCAAAACCCAGCCGCCGCAAAGCCCTGACCGCCTCAGCACCATTGACATCACGCGGAATTCTCATGCGACCTGCAGCACCGGGTCCTTCACGAAATGCAGACGTACTTGCTGCGGTTTATCCTCCGGCTCGAAATAGCCTTGAACAGCGTCGGCCACCATTTCCTGAAGCTCATTGAGCGAATCTCCCTGAGTGGTGATGCCGCCACGTCCAAGGGGATCATCCCAACGGGCAACATAGCCGCCGGTCTCCAGGCAGGGTTCTACGGTGAAGGTGATTTCAGCGTTCATGTGAAACTATTAACTCTTTCAAGTGCTCCTGCCAATCCTTCTTCACTCCGGCTGAGCCACCCAGGGGGTGTCGCGCATGAGGTATTTCATGAGGACGGTGGCTCCAAGCATTACCAGGGCTTCCAGCGCGAGGAAGATGCCGAAATGGCCGATGTGCCACATCCAGCTTGAGAGCCCGCCAACGATGCCTGCGGCGACCATGGAGGCCGCCATCATGAGGCAGCCGGCGCTGGTATTCTTGACGTCTTCGGATGGTTTGGAAAATGGCAGCCACTGGCCCATGAGGCCGGTCACGAGGGAGAAGGTGGGCAGAAACATCATGGCTGGCAGGCTGAGTGCCAGTGGGGTCCACGAACGCTGCAAGCCGCAGATGAGGGCGGTTTGCAGGATGAGCACGGGGAAGCTCAGCCAGCAGAGGACGGCCTTGCGTGCGCCATGAAACAGCGGGCTCCAGTGCCGCAGCGGCGCCACATGGAAGAAGGCTGCGGCACGCCAGTGCTCGGAGCAGCCGAGGAACATCATGGCCTGCAGGGATACCATGCCGAGAAAGCAGGTGGCAAAGCCCTGCATCATCATCGCGCCATCAGCGCCGCCCTTGCCGCCAGAGAAGAGCATGACCAGCGGCATGATGAGCATGGGCGCGATGCCGGGGTAGAGCCGCAGCTTGATCTCGCGGTCACGAAAGAGGTAGGCCGTGGTGAGCTTGAAGGACTCGCGCTCCACGGGATCCCGCAGCCACCAGCGCAGGAGCGGAAGTTTAACGATGGCCGCCAGCCATACGCCACGTGGCTTGGTGCGCTCTTTGGATGTGCCGGCTGATTCGTTTAAATTCATCAGCCCCTGGCCGTAGGCGCTGCCCAATTTTTCCAGCGCCAGCCAGCTCGTCAGAGCCGTCACGGCCACAGCGAGCCCCGCCGGCAGCCACATCGTGGAAGTGTTGAGTGTGGTGCCACTGATCAAGGCATCCAGCGCACCGAACCAGATCGGCGGCAGCGCCAGCATCCAGCCGGTGATGTGGTCGAAATGCTTGAATGCCTCCAGCTGCATCACCCGGGGCATGATCTGCCCGCCCATGATCATGACCACCGTGAGGAGTGATTGGACGGTGGCGAGCAAATTGTCCAGACGCTCGCGCCCGAACCATTTGAGGCAGGCGTTGTACACCAGTACGATGCTGGCGGCGGAGAAGAGCATGAGCAGAGCGGTGGAAAACAGATGCGCAGGGATGAAGCGCCAGGTGCCGCCTTTGCTCCAAGGACCGGCGACGAGTCCGGCGAGATTCAGCGCCAGGGCGAGCACGAAAGCAAAGCCTGCCAGCACGGCGCACTTGGCACGCAGCATCTGCTGGGGAGTCACGGGCCGGTGCAGCAGGATCTCCGCCTCCTCTTTCATGAAGAGCATGGTGCCGGCGCTGGAGGCCAGCGTGAGCGAGGCAAACATCAGCGTGAAGCCATGCAGCGTGCATGCAAAAACAAAGGTGTCCGTGAACTTTGAGAGCATCGCGGGCATGAGACCTACGAGCGCGTAAATGAAGAGGGTCAGGCCCAGTCCCATCTGCCGCCGTGTTTTCTGCGCACCCGCCTGCTGCGCCGCACGCCCACGGAAGAGCAGCTTCCAAAACAGGCTGCGCAGCACCTTCGCGGGCGAGGGGGGGCGGCGGCCATGAGTGTGGGGCATGTTTTCGGCGGAGGTGCTCATGAAAGCATGCTTTTGGCAAAGGTCTCGGCGCGTGCCTCCAGACCACTGAGGCCCGTGAGCTGGGTGAAGAGCTGCTCCAGCGTGTCAGCCCCGTGCTGGTGCTGAAGATCGTGCGGCGAGCCTTCCACGAGCAGTTTTCCCTGCGCCATGATGGCCACGCGATTGCACACGCGCTCCACGACATCCAGCACATGGGAACTGTAGACGATTGTCTTGCCTTCGCGCGCCAAGGTTTCCAGCAGTGCCTTGAATCCGACGGCCGCATTGGCATCCAGGCCGTCCAGCGGCTCGTCCAGCAGGACGACCTTGGGATTGTGCAGGAGCGCGGCGGTGATGACGACCTTGCGCCGCATGCCCTTGGAGTAGGCGCCCAGAAGCTTGGTCGTGAGCGTCTGCTCATCAAGCTCGAAGAAATCCAGGAACTGCCGGATGCGCGGCCGGGCCTCGTCCTCATAGATGCCGTAGAGCGCCCCGATCATCAGGAGAAACTCCAGCCCGGTGAGGGATTCATAGACCGCGCCGGAGTCCGGCACAAAACCGAGCAGGCGCTTGGCCTCCACGGGATGGGTGGATACGTTCACGCCGCAGATCAGCGCCGAGCCTTCGTCGGGTTGCAGCATGCCGGTGACCATTTTCAGGGTGGTGGTCTTCCCTGCCCCGTTGGGCCCCAGCAGCCCCACGATCATGCCCGGTGGCACCTCCCAGGTCAGATGATCGACGGCAGTTTGAGCGCCGAAACGCTTGGTGAGACCCTGAATGGAGATCATGGGAGCCGATCATCCATGACCTGCGAGCGCTTGCAAGACAGCAATCAGGACAGCGTGAAAAGCATGAATTTTAATAGATATTAACTAAAACCCTTGCCGCTAAGGCTAAATTCAATATACTGACTGTAATTTCAATAATATGTCGCATTTTCCTTCCAAACTCCCGACACGCCTGCGCATTGCCGTGTTGCTGGTGCTTTTGATCTTTGGCATGAAACAGGTGTCGAAGGCTCAGGCTCCTGCCGCGCCGCTGCCTGCGGCCGGAACTTACGTCCCGGTGGGTGAAGGTGCGAGCATCAAGGTCAACTTTCCCAGCGCGCCCATCCAGGCGATCATTCCCTTTTACACCCAGCTCACGGGCAAAAAGCTCATCCTCGACTCCGCCCTCCAGGGGGAGATGCTCCGCATCATTTCCCCGCAGATGCTCACCAAGAAGGACGCGATCGCCTTCATTGAAGCCACCCTGCTGCTCAATGGCTATGCCATCATCAATGTGGATGCGACCACGGCGAAGCTGATCAACCAGGCCGGAGGCAAAAGCCCCACCGCCGATGGCTTGAAGGTGTACAATTCCCTGCGCGACCTGCCGCTGAACGAGGAGATCTGCCACTACGTGCTGCCCCTGCAGTTCGTCTCGGCGGATGAAGCCTCCAAGGCCTTTCAGCAGGTGATCAAACTTCATGGCTACGGAGCCATGACCGGCGTCTCCAATGACACGGCCCTCATCATCACGGAAAACAGCACCACGATCCGCAGCATCTGCGAGATCGCGCAGATCATCGACGTCCCGCCGACGGAGACCTCCAATGAAATGATCAAGCTGGAGCGCTCCGACGTGGAGCTGGTGGCTGAGATCATCAATGAAATCTTTGAGCAGGAAGAAAAGGCGAAGAGCTCCACGACAGCCCCTGCAGCCGCCATGCCCAATGCCGCCGCACGTCCCGGAGTGCCTGCCATACCCGCCAGTCCTGCAGGAAACGGCAGCACCACCGCGACGAATCCCGCCGCCGCACGCGTCAAAGTTTTCCCGTACCGCCGCACGAATGAACTGCTCGTCATTGGCCGCCCGGTGGACATCACCTACATCAGGGGACTGGTCGAGAAACTCGACAAGCAGAGCGACGGCTCGAATTTCCTCAAGCGCCGCCTGAAGTACCTCGACGTGCTCGACTTTCTCATGGTGGCTTACAATGCGCTGGCCAAAGACACCGACATTCAAGGCAACAACGACGGTGCCATCTCAGGCTCTCCAGGTGGTGGAGGAAGCCCGCGCCGCAAATCCGGCGCCTCCTCCGACTCTTCCTCCGATGACAGCAACAGCAACAACTCCAGCGGTTTCGGCAGCAGCAACAACTCCGCCTATGGAGCCAATGCCGGACTGGGTGGCGGCTTCGGCAACTCCTCCGGCAGTTCGAATTCCAATTCCAGCCGCAGCCTGCTCGACAATCCGGAAGACGTGGGCGCACCCGAGTCCATGGTCGTCGGAAAAACGCTGCTCATCGGTGATCCTCAGTCCAACAGCCTCATCGTTTCGGGCTCTCCCGAGCACATCGCGCGCATTGATCAGCTGCTGGAGGAGATGGATATCCGTCCCCAGCAGATTTACATTTCCGCGATCATCGGCCAGTTGAGCCTGGGCAAGAACTTCAACTACGGGGTCGATTTCCTCCAGCTGCTGTCGGATTTCAGCGTGAACCGCAACGGAGCGACTTCCACGTCGGGCAGTTCGTCCACGACGGCGGCGTCCAACATCATCCAGTTTCCGGCGAAATTCGGACAGCTGAATTTCTACGGCCAGATCGGCGCGCTGAGCAACTACATCAAGGTCATCGACAGCAACAACAACTTCAAAGTGCTGGCCACGCCGAGCATCTACGCCAAGAACGCCGCCAAGTCCGTCATCTCCTCTGGTCAGAGCATCGCTGTGCCGGCCAACATCCTGACCAACGGCGCCTTCACCGGCGGAGTTGCGAGCAACAGCGTGAGCGTGACCTATCGGGATGTCCTGCTCAAGCTGGAGGTGATTCCGCTGATCAACTCGGATGACGAAGTCACCCTGAAAATCGCTCAGGTTAATGACAACATCGTCGGTTCACAGTCCATCGGCGGTAACACCGTGCCCACGATCGGCACGCAGAAGCTGCTGACGGAAGTGGCGGTGAAAAACGGAGCCACGGTCGTTCTCGGCGGGCTGATTACCGAACGAGTCACCAAAGGTAAAAACGGTGTCATTGGTCTTCGGCGCATTCCGATTCTGGGCAATCTCTTTGGCACCACGCAGAATCAAACCACCCGCGAAGAGCTGCTCATCTTCATCCAGCCACGCATTGTGCGCTCGGACGATCCGCTCGACACGCCCAACAACATCGAAAGCGGACGCAGCAAGGTTTATGAGGAAGCCATGCAGTTTGGCTCACCTGGACTGGAAAACATTCCCCGCGCGCTGCCTGCGCGGTGAGTGATGATGGGGGACGGAGACAAAGGCTCTTGGCATCGACGATTCCAAGTCAGTCTGCGTGCAGCGTTCTGCGAAAAGAGCACCAGGAGACCTCGGCGGCGGTTGGTGGACCAACCGCCCTACTAAGGCGCAGAAAGACTCGAATGCCTGATGTGATGCGGGACTTGCTGTCTTACACAGCAACTCGCAGTCCATGATGAACGGGAAAGACACAGGGCCAGAGTACAGTCATTTCAGAGACTTCGGAGCAGTCTGGCTTTCAACTACTGGGAATGAGGCCCCGATTCCAGAGCCACTTCGGACCGTGAGAACTAGTTGCGTCGGCGAAGTTCCGGAAGAGATCGAGACGATCTCACTCCTTCACTGCAAGATCCAACCAAGGTCTCTCACTTCTTGATGGCTTCAGCACGATTCTGGCTGTAGGCGCTGCGAGCGGAGAGATATGGATCCACGGCATCTTTCGTGATCGTGTCATAATTGTCCAACTGGCCAGGTATGGAACGCAGCGAGTTGGACAAAGGGGGAACGATGACCCAGTCATGCTTTGAGCGGCTGCCAAACCAGTAGAGGTACGGCCAGTTGACCGGATTGAGGGCATAGTCTCCGGCGAGACCCACGGTGTCGCGCACGCTGCTGGGTCCCAGCAGCGGCAGCACCAAATAAGGGCCGTGTGGAATGCCCCACTTGCCCAAAGTCTGTGCCGTGTCTTCCTCAGGAACGTTGGCGAGAGCCGGGATGTTTTCCGCAGGACGGAAGATGCCAGCGACACCACCCACGGTGTTGACGACGAATTTGCCAGTCTCCTGCCCGGCACGTTTGAACTTGCCCTGAAGCGTGCAGTTCACGACGCGCACTGGATACTTCACATTCTCAAAGGCATTGTCGATGCCCTTGCGCACGGGCCTTGGCAGGATCAGTTCATAGCCTTTAGAAATCGGACGGAAGAGGAAGGTGTAAAGCTGGTCGTTCACCCAAAATGTGCCTCGATTCAGCTTTTCAAGCGGGTCGGAGATGTCCGACGCCGTGGCATATTCATCCACTTCTTCGTCAGCGCCCTTCACGGGTTTGTCTGCGGCCTTGCCCTTGACGGCGGCTTCTGTGGTGGGTTTCGCAGCGGTGTTAGTCGCCGGGGTACTGCAATCAGTCAGCAGCGGAGTAGCTGCCAGCAACAACAGACGGAGTGTGAATACGTGGTATTTCATTGAGGGCGGGAGACAGACTGCGTAAGAGAGCTTATGACGGCATTTGCGCCACCTTTTTTAAATTGAGCATCCAACTGGCTGCGGTAGTTGGCGATAAGGCTCACGCCTTCGATCACCACGTCGGTGATGAGCATCTGCTCCATGCGATAAACGACGCTGTAGTGGCTGCCTTTGTAGACCATGCTGGTTGGAACATCCACACGGCCTGCCGCCGGCTCTGTCGCCGCGTGGTAAGTGATGTCCGGATGCTCCCCCGGTGTGAATTTGCTGCTGTAGCTGCGGATGATGAGCGTGGAAAAAAGCTGTGAGGCCTGCTGCTGCTGCGCGGGTGTGAACTGTCTCCAGCCCGGACCCACGGCACGCTTGGTCATTGTTTCAAAGCTGACGTACTTTTTCAACACCGGGCGAATTTTCTCCGGCAGCGCGCTGCGGTTTCCGGTGCGGTCGGCCACGCTCAGCACTTCAGTCACTGCGGTTTTCAGACGGGTCTGAGCTTCGGCAAGCTGAGCGGACACGGCCAAAGGCGCGGCGGCCAAAAGGAGCGGGAGCAGAAAACGTAGGGTCATGGGGCGGGGGGGGGGGGAGTCTTTACCTTTTTCAACACTGCCAAAAGCCATCTTGCCAATTAACGACTCTAAATCGACCGAGGACTCAGTCATCGTGATCCGGGAACCAGCGGAAAGGTAAGTTTCATCCGCTCCAGGCGCAAGCGCCACGTATTTGTCTCCGATGAGTCCGGTGGTTTTGATGGAAGCCATCGTGTCGGTGGGCAGTTTCAGACCAGCCTCCACGCGAAGAGTCACCATCGCGGTGTAGTCGGTGCCATCCACGCGGATGCCTTCCACCCTTCCCACCGGGACTCCCGCCACCAGCACACTGCTGCCGGTATTGAGGCCCCCTGCATTGGTGAAGCGTGCTTCCATCACATAGGTGTCTCCGCCGATCAGCGATTTTGAGCCGAGCTTCACCGTCAGGTAGACAATGGCGGCGATCCCCAGGAGGACGAAAAGACCAACGTAAAGTTCCAGCTTGGATTGTTTCATGAGTCTTCAGATTGCAGGGCTTCGCCACGACGTATAGCAGCAAGTGTGCGGCCAAGTGCTTCCGCGCTGTCGCGAAAATCTTCCACCATGGCGACGGTGGAGGACGAGAATTCAGCAGGGGTGCCTTCAAAGCACATGCGCCCTTTGTCAAGGAGGGCCACGCGGTCGCTGGCGATCAGCGCCTCGGTCAGGTCATGAGTGACCACCAGTGCGGTGAAGCCGAACTGGCGTTGATATTTCGCGATCATGGCAAACACCGCATTCCGCCTCAGCGGGTCCAGGCCGGCGGTGGGTTCGTCAAACAGCACGAGTTCCGGCCGCGTGACGATGGCGCGTGCCAGGGCCAGGCGCTTCTGCATGCCGCCGGAAAGCTGGCTGGGATAGCGGTCCTGGTGCGCTTCGAGCTCGATCTGCCGCAGCGCCTCGATACTGCGTTCGCGGATTTCCTTGTCGGAAAGATCCGTGGTCTGCTCCAGCGGCAGGGCGACGTTTTCAAGTGCGGTCAGGGAGTCGAACAAGGCATTGCTTTGAAAGAGGAAACTGCAGCGGCGGCGGAAATCGGCCCGTGCCGACGCATCGCCGATGCCGAGCAGCTTGCCATCAAAGTGAATGCTGCCTGCATCTGGACGAACGACATCGGCCAGGCATTTCAAGAGCACCGATTTGCCGGCACCACTGCGCCCGAGGACGGTCACCAGACTGCCGCGTGGCACATTGAGGCTGGCGCCATCCAGCACGATGTTCTCGCCGAAGCGCTTGGACAAGCCTTCGATGCTGAGCAGCGGTTGGTTGGAATCAGCACCCATGATCAGACGAGAAAGGAGGTGATGATGTAATCTGCAGCCAGCACAATGATGCTCGACTGCACCACGGCACGGGTGGTCGAGGCGCTGACCGCACGCGCGCCGGTGGCCGAGCTGCAACGGTGGGCGTTAAAGCCATGGTAGGCGCACAATGAAATCGTCAGCAGGCCAAAAGTGACCGCCTTGATGATGCACTCCCGTACATCCTGGGACTTGACCGCGTGCTCCACGGAGGACCAGTAGACACCCGGCTCCAGGCCCAGCAGCAATGAACCTGACAGGCTGCCGCCCCACAAACCGACTGTGACAAACAAGGCCGTCTGCATGGGATAGACAACCAGCGCGGCGAGCAACCGTGGTGTGATGAGATAGGCATGACTGCTCACGCCCATCGTCTCCAGTGCGGCGATCTGCTCTGTGTTGCGCTGAATGCCGAGCTCTGCCGCCAGGGCGGAACCGGCCTGGCCGACCAGCATCAACGCCGCCAAGGCAGGCCCCAGTTCACGTATGAGGCTGAGAGAAACCAAGGTGCCGAGCAAACTTTCGGAGCCGAAACGGTTCAAAACGTAATACCCCTGCAGGCCGAGCACCAGACCGGTGAACATGCCCACAATGAGGATCACCGGCAGGCAGCGCACGCCTTGCTCAAAACCGGCGCGCACAATCCGCCTGCCAAGCCGCCGCGCACCCACTGCGGAACGAAAAGACTGCCCTGTAAAGAGAGCAAAGTCGCCCAGTTCATGAACAATAGAGAGTGAGTAACGACCTATGGCGCGCAACATTCGGTGCGGGAACCTTCACCCACGCACCGGAGTTGCGCAACGCCGTAGCGCCTCGCGCCTCAAGATTCTTTCGTGCGCATCCTCAGAGCTCGCCAACTGGCAGCCACTTGCGCTGCTCCCAGCTTTGCAGGCCGAGCTCGGCGAGTTGAACGCCTTTGGCACCTTCACGAAGGGTCCAGGGGAATGGTGTGTCCAGCACCACGTGCCTGAGGAACTCCTCCCACTGGATTTTGAAGGCGTTGTCATACGTCGTTGTATCGGGCACTTCCTGCCAGCCGCCGAAGAAATCGATCGGCTGGTCGATATCTGGATTCCACGTGGGCCGTGGCGTGGTGCCGATGCTCTGCACCCAGCATTTGCGCAGGCCTACCACAGCGCTTCCGTGAGTGCCGTCCACCTGCATGGTCAGCAGGTCATCGCGCCGCACGCGCACCGTCCAGGAGCTGTTGAACTGGCAGATGACGCCGCCTTCGCACTCGAAGGTGGCGTAGCACGCGTCATCGCTGGTGCAGGCATAGGGCTTGCCGCGCTCGTCGATGCGCTTCGGCAGATGGGTAGCACCTATGCAGCTCACGGCTTTCACTTTGCCAAAGAGATTGTCCACCACGTAGCGCCAGTGGCAGAGCATGTCCACGATGATGCCGCCGCCGTCTTCCTTGCGGTAGTTCCATGAGGGGCGCTGCGCGGGCTGGTCACCTTCCTCGCCGGTGAAGACCCAGTAACCAAACTCGCCACGCACACTGAGGATGCGGCCAAAGTAACCTTGATCCCGCAGTGTGCGGAACTTGCGGATGCCGCTGAGCCAGAGCTTGTCCTGCACCACGCCGTTTTTCACCCCGGCGTCTTCGCAGAGTTTGGCCAGGCGTAACGCTTCGCTCGTTTCCACAGCGGTCGGCTTTTCGCAGTAGATCGCCTTCCCTGCCTTCACCGCCTTTTCCACAAAACCTGCACGTTGCAAGGTGCCGGAGGCATCAAAGAAGATCGTGTCCTCCTTGTTCGCCAGCGCCGCATCGATGTCCGTGGTGTACCGTGTCACACCCGTACGCTCCGCCAGGGCCTTGAGCTTGTCATGATTCCGCCCTGTGAGAATCGGGTCCGGCATCAGCGTGAGATCATCACTCACCTTGAGTCCGCCTTGATCGCGGATGGCCTTGATCGAACGGATCAGGTGCTGGTTCGTACCCATGCGTCCCGTGACGCCGTTCATGATGATGCCGATTCGTTTGGTTTCCATTGTTCGAAGTTTAAGGTTTAAAGATTGTTATTTGCCCATGTCGTCCGGATAAAGCGCGGCATAGCTCTGGCTGATTTTTTCCAGAAACACCTGCTGGTCCATGGACCAAAGGCGGTTCGAAAAAATCTCCACTTCGCGATAACCCGTGAAGCCGGTGGCATCCACCCAGTCGCTGATTTCTTTGATGTTGATGCAGCCTTCGCCCATGAGGCCGCGATCATTTAAGAGATCAATGGTCGGCGTCCTCCAGTCACAGATGTGAAATGCCTGCAGGCGACCGGTCTGACCTGCGAGATCAATCTGTGCCTTGAGCTCGGGATCCCACCACACATGGTACACATCCAGCGCGATGCCGACCGCCTTCGGTGAGCCGAGCACATCACAGATCTCATGGGCCTGACGCATGGTGTTCACCGCGCTGCGATCATCCGCATACATCGGGTGCAGCGGTTCGATGGCGAGCTTCACGCCGGCCTGTTCTGCGGCAGGCAGCAGCGCTGCGATGCCATCGGCGATCTGCTTGCGCGACTCCACCAAGGACTGCCCGGGCACTGCGCCGCAGACTAAAACGATGAGAGGGGCGCCAATGGCGTGCGCCTGCTCAATGGCCTTCAGATTGTCGTCGATCGCGGTCTGCCGTGCTGACGCTGACGCTGCTGGAAAAAAACCACCACGGCACAGGCTCACGACTTCCAGCCCTGCGTCACGCGTTTGGCGTGCCACCGCAGCCAAATCACGCCCTTCCAGCGCCTGCCGCCAGATGGTGATGCCGCTGACGCCGCGCTGCGGGAACTGCACGAGGCATTCTTCAAGACTCAGCGGTTTGGTGGTGATGGTGTGGACGCAAAGTCGGCGCATGAGAAAGATCATGGCAGCGCCTGCTCATAAGAAAAAGATGATTTTACGATACACTGGATCAGAAATATCAATGACGGGTCATGGAACTCTACCAACTCGGCTACTTCATCGAAATCGCCCGTCAGCGCAGTTTCACCCGGGCGGCCGGTCGATTGCACATGGCGCAGCCGGCACTGAGCCAGCAGATGAAGAACCTCGAAGCGGAACTGGGGACGCCCCTTTTCAACCGTGGCCGCAAAGAAGTGCAGCTCACCGCCGCCGGCAAAGCTTTCCTGCCGCGTGCCGAAGGTCTCCTCACGCAGGCCGAAGCCGCCAAGGCGATCGTCTCCGATGTGGCCCACCTGCGGGGCGGAAAACTGACCATCGCAGCTATTCCAAGTGTGAGTGCCTGCCTGCTGCCGGAGGTGATTCACACCTTCAGCCAACAGCATGACCAGGTGGCCTTGCATTTGATCGAGGACAGTTCTGAGAGTGTGGCCGACTGTGTGGAATCCGGGCGGGCCGACATCGGCTTTCTCCAGCTCCCCGCCAGCAAGGCGGCTTTCAAGTCACAAACTCTCATGACCGAGCCTTTTGTGCTTCTGGTTGGCAAAAGGCATGCGCTTGCCAGACAGAAAAGCGTACTGCTGCGGCAGTTGTCCGCTGAATCCTTCATTTTCTACAAAGGCCGCGCCCGAGACACCGCACAGGAGTCCTGCCGCAAGGCCGGTTTTGAACCCCAGATCGTTTGCGAAAGCGGAGAGCTGGGAACGGTGCGCGCGCTCGTCGCGGCAGGGTTGGGGCTGGCCATCGTCCCACGGCTGGCAGCGGGGAACCTGCCAGCGACCATCCTTAGCGTGGCCATCCGGGAACCCAAAATGCAACGCCAGATCGCCGCCGTCTGGCAAAAAGGCAGTGAGCTCTCACCGGCGGCTGCATCGCTTCTGGAACTGGCCATCGAACTGCTTTCGAAGGGGAACTACAAAGACACCATGCCCTATCACTGAGGCATTGGGCGCTGCACAATCAGCAGCTCAGCCCCGAACTCGCACCGCAATTATCACCAGAATTTAAATCAGGACTTCGCGGCGGCAGGTTCAGCAGCCTGCTGAGGATTGGTCTTGGTGGGCGCGTAGTAGTAGCTGGCGTAGTTGTAGTAGGTGTACTCTTTCAGGTTCGAGCTGGAGCGGTTGAGAATGACACCGCCGATGTTCACCTGACGCTCATAGAGCAGATCCAGAGCCTTGCCAGAGAGACGGGCCATGGTGGAGGACATGCGCACAACAAAGAGCACCGAGTCGAGTTTCGGCGCGAAGCTGGCGGTGTCATCTGCCACCAGAACTGGAGCGCTGTCGAAGATGACGTAATCGTATTCTTCGCTCATCTCACGCAGCATCTCTTCGGCTGTTTTGGAAAGCAGCATTTCCGAAGTCTGATCGAACACATCGCCGCGGGCCAGCAGGTCCAGGTTTCGTGTGCTGGTTTCCTGAACGGCATCACGCCAGTGCAGTTTCCCGCGCAGGGCTTCGCTCAGGCCCGGAGTGGAAGGGAGCTTGAACAGCTCGCTCACACCACCACGGCGCAAGTCGCAGTCCGCCAGCAGCACACGTGCTCCGGCGAGGGCCATGGTGACGGCCAGATTGGAGGTGACGGTGGTCTTGCCTTCGTTGGGAACGGCGCTGGTGATGAGAATGGTCTTCGGCGGCTTGCCCTGCCAGTTTTTGAAGAGGATGGAGGAACGAATATTGCGAAATGCCTCGGCGTAGAGATGGCGGTCGTCATTTGGACGCAGCAGAGCCACATCACCACGATTTCTCTGTTCCGGAACCTGCCCAAGAACCGCTTCCCCCGGGAACAAGGTCTGGAACTCACTGTAGGAATTCATGCGGTCGTCCAGGCGGTCAAACAACAGCAGGATCACAATGCCAATCCCCATGCCGCCAATGAGACCGACAATGATCGGCATCACCCAGTCCTCTACATTTTCATAGGCAGGGATGGCACGTTCTTGAATGGCCACAAAATCTGCCTGTGAGTTAAAGACGCTCTGAATGCTCTCCACTTTTTCAAACAACTTGTCGTAAGTCATCTTGGCTGACTCGGCAGCTTTCTCCAGCTTGTCATGCTCTGCGATTTTGCCACCGAGATCGAGGGCTTCCTTCTGCTTCTCAAGAATCTGCGCGTCCAAGACCTGCACGCGACGCTGGATGTCCGCCATCTGAGTAACCATCTCCTGCTGAATCTGCTCTGCATAAGAAGCCAGCAGCGCCTTCTGCGCCGCCAGTTCTTCCGTCACATCCTGCACCATGGGGTGCTGCTGCTTGAACTGGATCAGGAGTGAGTCCAGCTTGGTCTTGAGTTCGGTGATTCTCGATTTGGTGCGCAGGTAATCCTGCTCTGCCATGGTCATGCCATTGCGCCCGGGCGAGGTTTCAGTTGCCTTGATCGCGCCTGATGGCTGTGTGGTTTCGCCACCTTTGGAACCTTGAGCTCCAGGAGCTCCTCCGCCTCCGCTCAGCATGCGTTCACGCGCCTCCATGGCGGCATTGACGTTGGCGATCGCCAAGCGCAAATCCTCGAGTGTCGTGCGCTGGCTTTCCCTCTGCGACTCCAAGTTCCCAAGGAACTGTGCGGCAAGATTGTTGCCATTGGTGATCGTGAGGATGTTGTTGGCGGCCTTGAACTTGGTGAGACGCTCAAGACTGTCCTCCATGAGTTTCTGCTTGTTGACCACCTCCGTGAGGAACTGCTGGAGCACCTTGCCCTGAGCCTGCTCGCGTATGCTCTGACGAAACGCGATGAATTCGTCCAGCAGGGCATCCAAAAAGATTTTCGTGTACTTCGGCTCAGAGCCTGTCGCAAGGATGTTGAAAATGGCCGAGCCCTTGGTCTGCGCCACCCGGATTTCCACGTCCGAATCCTTCACATCCGGGTTCAAGGCTCTCACGCGGTCCAGAGCGCGTCGTTTCATTTCGGCGCTCTCAATCGTTTCAATGATCGTGCCATAAAAGTCCGCCTGCTGTTCACGCCAGGTTACATTGTCGTTGAACGCCAACTGACCGCCGGCCACGAGCTTTGCCAGGGAGCGAAACTCCTGAGGGCGACCGGTGATACGCAAGGCCTGAACACAAACACCGATGCTGGCCGTCAGGAGCAGAAACCACCAGCGGCGGCGCAGCAGGATTTTGTAACGCTGAAATTTGGCGGATGCCTCGTGAATGCGACTCAGCGTACTTGATTGCGCCGGGCCTGGGAGTGTGAGGTTTTGTTCCATGATTTCAAAAATCCAAATTTGTTCTTTCTGGCGGCCGAGGTCACCCTGCTGTCTCCCGTTATTTTTGGGCTGTCAGAATCGCTCAAAAACACAACTTAAGCCATTGGATTTATTTGGCCGCGCACCTGTTCGATTTTAAATCAAAATTCCACCTCAATTGAATTCGAAATACCTGTGAGAAATCCCCGGTATTTTAGAAATTAACGGTCTTTTCCTCAACGATGATGACGTCATCCTTGCGAATGAACACGTCACGCTCGAGATCGCCTTGGCGCATGATCCCGTCCACATTGACCAAAATGGTTTTGTTTCCCTGGGGGGTTTTGCGGATGATTTTGACTTTTTCCTTGTTGGCGAACTGGGCAAAGCCCCCGGCACGCAGGATGGCCTGGCTGATGGAAATGTCTTCATTGGCCGGCAGATCGTATTTTCCCTGCCTGGCCACGATGCCGAACATGACGTAGAACTCGAGGTCAACCTCGCGCTCCTCCATCTGAGTTTTTTCGTTCAATTTGTCGATCGCGATCACCACAGTGGCATTTTGGAAAAAGTTCTTTTCCAACTCCCTCTTGATGGTGAAAGCCAGATCCCGGCAGGTTTTTCCCCGGGCATTCACCAAACCCACGTAGGGGGCCTGCACCTCTCCGGTCACTGCTACTACTTGCTGCAGCGCATCCCGCCGGTCTTCCAGAATGCGGATACTGATAGTATCCCCGACGGAGATCGGACGGTTGTTGTCCAATACGTCCATCGAGTTCAGGACTGCCGCTCCAGCATTGGCAGCACCTACAGACGCCGCAGGGGCCTGCCGCGATGACCTTGAGGACTCAGGAATCCGGAATCCAGGATCTTGTGCCTTCAAAGCTGGGAGAGCAATGGCAAGCAGAAGCAGCGACAGTGATATCTTTTTCATGATGATAGTGAATGAATTTTGGATCCCTCATGCACCAATGCCGGTCACGGCCTGGCTGAGATCAAAAGTCATAGACCAGTTACGATCCGTTTCGTTAGAAATTGTAATTGAAGCCCAGAATCACGCGTGTCTGCGTGGAATCCGCATTGGATTGCTTATAATTGGTAACGAAATAGCGATAGCCCAAGTTAACACCCGCCTTGGCGGTCAGATTGTAGTTCAGGTCAAAGGAGAATCCGCTCTGATCCGCATCTCTGCCAGCCACTCCAGTGTAGTCGGCACGCCCAAAGTGATAGCCGGTTCCTGCACGCAGTTTGGAGGTAAGCTGGTGTGTGTAATAGAGGTCCACGCCGAATTGAGTCAGCTTGTACCCAGTGCCTGCGAAAGCAGTGTTGATAAAGGATGGCTTGGCATTTTCGTAGTAGCCTGAGACCGAGAATCGTCCGCCTTTCCAAGCAACCATCGAAACCCCGTAGTTGACGAAATCGGCAGTGATGAAGTTCGATGCCAGGTTGATCGAGGATTCATGTCCAATCGACAGGGTGTGACTGAAGCGAGCGTTGAGCTGGTTGGTAATGCTGAAGTTGTAGTAGTAGCTGTTCAAATCGGAACTGTCTCCTGGACCCACGGGCGCGAAAACCGTCGGCGCATCGAAATTGAACGACTGCAGGCCGCCCGAGAGCTTGACAATGGTTGATTTGCCGAGCGGAACACTGACGAAACCGCCCCAGTTGAAGAGAACGCCGTCGTTCAAAGTAGGATTCACATAGTTCAGGAGTGAAACGCCGCCTTCCGTGCCCAAAATCCAAGTCGCCGTCGGACTGTATGTCAGAGAGGCATGCAGCGTATTCATGGTACGGCTGAACTGGCTGTTGCCACTGCCCAATGCCTCAGAGATGGTGTTGGTATAATTGACAGCAAGTGCCCAAGCCGAATTGATCTGCCAGTTGGCGGCCACACCAAAGTCGTTTTGGAACACACCAAAGCTCGAATTATTTCCAGCGCCAACGAACGCATTGTTCAGCGCAGGACGCATGGACATACGGTCATAAATGGTGAAGTTCACCGGGCCGGCCTTGATGTCAAAAGCAAGCGTTGTTCCTGGCAAAACGTTGATCAGGTAGTTTCCATTTCCATAAGCTGCCAGTTCTGGATGATCGAAATAATGATCCACGCCGAGTCCCCCGGTGAAACTCAGCACATTGTTTTGTGAAACTCTGTAGTTGGCGCTGATGTTGAGAAGCGTGCTGCTGATCACGTCAGACACAGGAACGGCGGTGCGCCGAACGTTGCTGTTGTACTCAAACCCCTGATATAGACCAAAACCAATGTTCACAGGACCAACCTTCAGATTACGTTTGCCCGAAAGGAACGGATCCGAGGTGTAGGTGGGAGCAAAATAGCTCAAGGACTGCGAATACTGGCCCGAGTAGGTGGTATAATCACCCACAGCACGGGCGGCGAATGCGGAACTGCCGCTGCGCACCGAAGGCTGTGAAATCTGGCGGTCAGAACGCAGGAGTTGCTGAAGGCTTTGGTACCCCTCCTGATCTTCCTGACTGACGTAAGCTCCCTTCTCATAGTCATACACCACATCCCCACTGCGTGCGGAGGACTGGGTCGTCTTTTTCATCTGACCGGTGCGGGACCGAAGGTCATTGAAAAAGTTGCTGGTTTGGGAGGGTGAAACACCAAATTGAGCGTTGGAACGCAGCGGCAACAAACAGCCGGTCGTGAGGGTAATCCCCATCAAAAGAGCACTGATGGGGATAGGGCGAGAGTTGTTGATCAGCATGACGGGAGAGAGTGGGTCGGGAATTAAAACATGATACAAGCAATTTTACTTGGTTTTGTCCATACCAAATTTCTCTCGATTTTGCCACATTCCCGCCCTTGATATGCAATAATTTGGCGCTTTCCGCTACAGAACAGTCCCGCTCTTCGCTCAGTTCTTGAAAGCGACCACTGAAACGGCACTTCTCGATTCACGGACGCGCTTCCTGAGTTCGAAATCAAACTCAAGCTGGATTTCCCTCGAAGAGGCCCTGTCCCAAGATCTGTGAGGACTGTTTGGCTGTGGGGCCAAGGCGATTAAACTGCGTAATTTGCCGAACAATTTGCCGATCGGAAGCCGCTTGGAATTGAAAGAGTTCATGGTGTGGTTATGATAATTAAGACAACATTCCGAATGCTATATAGTGTTCATTATAACATGTTCAAATGAATTTTTAGGTGACCGGAAAATGCATGGCTTCACCGCTCTCGATTGACGTCGCAGTTTTAAAAGTTCATGTGCGCCCATGTCCATTGAAGCTCTTCCTGTCCCTGCAGCGCGGTTGACCATCCCAGAATACGCCATGGCGCTCGCCCACGTCGCCAGCCTGCGTTCGGAGGATCCTTTTCGGAAGGTTGGCGCGGTGGCCATTGATTTTGACAACCGCGTGATCGGAACCGCCTACAATGGCCTCGCCCCCGGTTACGACGCAGACCCAGATTTTTGGGCAGATCGCGATGCACGACGTAAATACATGCTGCATGCCGAGGTGAACCTCTGCAGCCTGTTCACCCGTGGCAATGTCAGGCTCGTCGCCTGCACCACCAAGCCCTGCACCAGCTGCATGCAGATGCTCTGTGCGTATGGCGTTAAAGAAGTCTATTTCCGCGACGATTACCCAGAGTCTGAGGCGGATGCCATCGCCGGGCGTTACGGCATCCCGCTGATTCAGCTGGCCGACTACCCGCAGATCGTTTCGACAGGAGGCATGGAGAAAACCCCGTAGGAGCTTGCTATCGCGGCACCAAAGCTCCGGCCAAGCATCCAGGTTGTGGTGAAGCGCCAGCCGTCTCGAAAATCTCCCGCGTCGTCACTGAACACGGTTCCAAGGGCAGCTCCGCGTTCAATCGTACGCACCAGCGCATTCGTTATTGCCCGGCAAAGCTCCAGCCAATCATGCAACTTTCACGTTCTTCAACGCCAGTTCATGTTTCGCGATCTGCAGATCAGCCTCCACCATGATCTTCACGAGTTCCTTGAATTTCACCTTTGGCTCCCAGCCCAGCTTCTTGCGGGCCTTGGCCGGATCCCCGATGAGGAGTTCCACCTCGGCCGGGCGTTCATAGCGGGCGTCATATTTGACATACTGTTCCCAGTCGAGATCCAGCGCGCCGAAGGTTTCCTGGACAAATTCCTTCACGCTGTGCGTCTCGTTCGTCGCAATCACGTAGTCATCCGGCTCATCCTGCTGGAGCATCATCCACATCATTTCCACATAGTCCTTCGCGTAGCCCCAGTCACGCTTTGCATCCATGTTCCCCAGGAAGAGCTTGTCCTGCAGCCCCATTTTGATGCGGGTGGCTGCACGGGTAATCTTGCGCGTCACAAAGGTCTCTCCACGGCGTGGTGACTCATGGTTGAATAGAATGCCGCTGCTGGCATGCAGACCATAGCTTTCACGGTAGTTCACTGTCAGCCAGTGACCGTATACTTTGGCGCAGGCATAAGGAGAGCGCGGCCAGAAAGGCGTCGTTTCCACCTGCGGCACCTCCTGCACCTTGCCAAACATCTCCGAGGAAGAGGCCTGATAGAAGCGGACCTTGCCTACCAGGCCTGTCTCGCGGATGGCTTCCAGAATGCGCTGGGTTCCCAGGCCGACGATGTCGCCGGTGCTCTCCGGTACGTCAAACGACACACGCACGTGGCTCTGCGCCCCCAGATTGTACACTTCATCCGGTTTCAGCTCATAGAGCAGCTTCACCAGCGCCACTGAGTCCATCAAATCTCCGTAGTGCAGGTGCAGATTCTTCGAGGGCAGGTGGGATTCAGGCTCAAAAAGGTGCTGGAGACGCCCGGTATTGAAACTTGAAGCCCGGCGGATGATGCCATGCACTTCATAGCCCTTTTCGAGCAGCAATTCCGTGAGATACGAGCCGTCCTGTCCTGTGATACCGGTAATAAGAGCTTTCTTCATGAGTCAAATCGAGCGCCGATGAGACAATACCGGGTCACATTCCGCAAGGGGAAAAGCAGGAACATAACAGTTGCACCCCACGACTCTCCTCTTATTCTCTATCCCCCCAATCCCAGCCCCGATTTCAATTTATGAGAGCTGACCTCGTCGAACAAGCCGCGTTAATCGTCAAAGATCACCCCATCCTGATCAATATGGTCTCCAAGCGAGTCCGTCAGATCGCGGCGGGCCATGCCGTCCTCGTCGAGCGCCGCCCAGGCCTCCGTGAAGCCGACCTCGCCCTCCTTGAAATCATTCAGGGCAAGATCACCATTGCCACCCCCGAACAGCTGCAGCAGCGCTAGGCCAGCTGCCCCATCCGGCAGAACCGCCAGTTCTTCGTTAACATCTGCGGTTCCCCGCGCGACCCATGTCCGAGATCGCCACGAACCGCAAAGCCCCGCGCGACTACCACATCCTCGAAAAGTACGAGGCTGGCGTCGAACTCCGCGGCACCGAGGTGAAATCCATCCGCCTCGGGAAGCTCAACATCTCGGACGCCTTCGCCCGAGTGGATCGCGGCCAGGTCTGGCTCTACGGCTGTGACATTCAGACCTACGAGAAGGCCAGCCACACCACCCACGAGCCCCGCCGCACGCGCCGGCTCCTGCTGCACAAGAACGAGATCATGAAGCTGCTCGCCCAGACGCAGCAAAAGGGGCTCGCACTGCCCATCCTGCGCGCCTACTGGAAAGGCCACCACATCAAGATGGAGATTGGTGTCGGCAAGGGTAAAACCCACGGGGATCAGAGACAGGATCTGAAGGAGAAGGCCGAAAACCGTGAAGCGGCCCGGACTGTGGCGAATTTCAATCAGAAGAACAAGCGGTAGGAACACCGGCCGGACCAAGACCTGCATTCGCACTCTCTTGGTTCAATCCACCAGCAAGGCGCGATTGCCCCGAACGGCTCTGCTGTTCGCGGAGATGCCTACGCCACGTCATCTGGATCGAGGTCCCCGTTCTCGTCCGCCACCTCGCCATGAAGCGCAGCCTTGTGGCCCATGGGATTAAGCTTTCCAAACCCTTTTGGAAAGACCATCATGCGTCAACGTTTATAATGCATTAACCCACCTGCCATGAAAACTTTGCTCTCCTGCCTGCTCCTTCTCCCTAGCCTGATGCATGCCGCTGACCTGCGGACCCTGGCCAAGTCGTCGGCCACGATTTCTGTCCTGAACATGCAGCCCGTGCCGCTCGTGACCAGTACCGACAAAAATGGCTGGGCACGCATTCCGGCCTTTTTCACGAACAATGGGGCGACCATTTTCATCCCTTCAGCAAGCACCAATGGGGTCGCCGATATTGAGATCCAAGCAGATGGCTATCTATTCCTCGCCTGCAACTGGGACTACCAAGGCAACCAGTCCGGAAACTGGGAGAAAGAGCGCTGGACGGAAAAGAATTTCAAATCCAAAGGCTGGGATCGAGTGAGCAAGAACGACCTCGGCGGCGATCTGGTGAAAAATGACAACCGCGCCCAGACGATCTTCTTCAAGAGGGTCAAAAAAGGCGAGAAACTGCGCCTCCGTTGCAACAAGTACGACCCGCCTTATCCGATCCTGCTCACGAGCAAAACGTGAGCAACTGTCCTGGCCGCACCGGCAGTCAGCGCCGGGTGTTCAATTCGATCTGGCGTTGGCAGAGTGCCATTTGTGCTTGAACACGCAGTGAGAATGCACGCGACTGACCGATGAGGTAACCAACGATGCTCCCGAGCACGACACCAATAACGACCCCTATTGGAGACTCGTGCGAGGCAGACAAACCAAAAAATCCACCTGCCACGAAACCGATGAGCGTTCCAAGTACGATGGAGCTGTTCGCCTGGCTATAAAGCTTGTCCGCCAGTTTTTGGATTAATTCGGGATTGTATTCGGTTGCCATGGTGTGGAGGAGGGTGGTGCCTTGGATGTTTGAGTGCGTTCCGTGGGAAAGTTGGCAGACCTGCCCAAACAGCTGATGGAAAACAATTCCATCCAAATATCTGATCTACACGACAGAGCGCTGTTTTGTCTAGCACCAACAAAGCTTGGACATGTGCTCCCTTCTGTTTCACCAAGGAAGATCGACGCAAGCACTTAGCGCTTTCGTATTTGCCCATCACGCCTCCTGCTTTAGCATCCGCCCCATATGAATCGCAAACGCCTTGGCCGGACGGGAATCGTTGTCACTGACATCTGCATGGGAACCATGACCTTTGGCCTGCAGGCGGATGAGGAAACGTCTTTTGAAATCATGGACCGGGCCCTTGAGGCGGGGATCGACTTTTTTGACACGGCCGAGCTGTATCCGGTGCCGCCGAGTGCGGAGTTGTTTGGGGTGACGGAGCAGATCGTGGGCAAGTGGCTCAAGGGGCAGAAGCGTGGGGAGATCATCATTGCTTCGAAGGTGACGGGGCCCGGCCATGGCTGGTTCCGCCCGCCGGTGCGCAATGGATTTACTGCGCTGGACCGCCGCCAAATTTTCCAGGCCTGCGAGGACAGCCTGCGCCGCTTACAGACGGATTACATCGACCTCTATCAAACGCACTGGCCGGACCACGGCATGCAGCAGGAGGAGACGCTGGGGGCGCTGACCGATCTCATCGATCAGGGCAAAATCCGCGCCTGGGGCAGCAGCAATGAAACCTGCTGGGGCGTGATGAAAAATCTCTGGGAGGCCGAGAAGCACGGTCTGGCCCGCATGGCCACGGTGCAGAACAATTTCTCTCTCATCAACCGCCGCTGCGAGAGCGAGCTGGCCCAGGTCTGTCGCAAGGAAGGCGTGAGCCTGCTGCCCTACTCGCCACTGGGTGGTGGGGTGCTGTGTGGCAAGTACAATGGTGGCGCTCTGCCCAAGGGCGCACGCTTCACCGACTACATTCTAAATGGTGGCCCGCGGCAGAAGCGAATGGCCGCGCGCTTCGTCAATGAGCGCAGCCTTGAGACCACAGCGCGGTTGCAGGTCATCGCGGCAGATCTTGGTGTCAGTGTGACCGCGCTCGCGCTGGCCTGGAGCAAGCAGCACGACTTTGTGGCTTCCACCATTGTCGGCGCGACGACGGTGGCGCAGTTGAATGAGAGTCTTGCTGCAGCCGATCTGGTGCTGAGTGAAGAAACGCTGGCCCGCATCAATGAGATCGATGAGGCGATCCCGTGCGCGATGACGGAGGACGGGCTGCGGAGGCTGTAGGTGCGCTGCGGTGTAAACCTGAGCTTCCCCCTCAAGATCAGTACCAGGTTATTTTTCGAACCTGGAAAAAGACGTTGCGCTGTGAGGCGGCTTTTGCTGGAATCGCCTACTCCCTGACCGATCCCCTCCCACGCCATGACTCAGACCACCTCCGGCAAAGCCGACATGAAACTCTTCTGGGCCTGCTTCATCGCCCTGGTTGCCACCTCGTTTGTGTTTGGTGTGCGTGCCAACACCATTGGCGAGTTGCAGAACAGCTTCAATCTGTCTGAGTCGCAGAAGGGAGCCATCAATGGAGCGGGCATGTGGCCGTTTGCGCTGAGCATCATCTTCTTCAGCCTGATCATTGACCGCATTGGCTATAAAACGGTCGCGCTGTTTGCCGCAGGCTGCCATGTCGTTTCACTGGTGCTCACCCTGCGCGCCTCCGGGTATGAGGACTTTTACTGGAGCTCGCTGCTCGTTGCCGTGGCCAATGGGACGGTGGAGTCTTTCATCAATCCGGTCATCGCCACGGTTTTCAGCAAGAACAAATCGAAGTGGCTGAACATCCTGCATGCAGGCTGGCCCGCAGGCCTGGCGCTGGGCGCGCTGTTTTGTGCGCTGCTGCCGGAAACGAAACTGTTCTTCAATGCCGTGTGGCAGTTCCGTTTTGCGCTGTGCTTCATCCCTGTGGTGCTCTACACGCTGCTGATCCTCCCACGGACATTCCCAGTGAATGAGCGCGTGGCCGCCGGTGTGAGCTACCGCGACATGCTCAAGGAAGTGGGTGCCGTGGGCTCCTTCATCATCGGCTCCCTGGTTTACTGCGCGGTCATGCAGATGATCGGCTATGAGGCCTCTCTGCGGGACTCGCTCATCGCCGGACTGGTGCTGGGGGCTGCCACTGGCTTTTATACCCATTCACTGGGCAACTGGCTCTTCATCGTCGTGCTCATCACCATCGGGCCGCTCGCCACCACAGAGCTGGGCACTGACGGCTGGATGCCGGAATTGCTCAAGCTCAGCGGTCCGGATTTCCCGAACTTCGCCACGTGGATTTTTGTGTATGTCTCCGTCATCATGACGGTGCTGCGCTTTTACGCTGGCCCCATCGTACACAGGTTCTCCCCCATCGGCCTGCTGGTAATCAGCGGGGCCATTGCCATCACCGGGCTGATCTTCCTCTCCCATGCCACTGGCTGGGTTATTCTGGGCGCAGCGACGGTGTACGCGCTGGGCAAGACCTTCCTGTGGAGCACCACGCTGGGCCTCACCGCCGAGCAATTCCCCAAAGGCGGCGCACTCACTCTCAATGGCGTCTCCGCTGTGGGCGTGCTGTTTCTGGGTGTCCTCGGCAGCCCGTATATTGGTCACAAGCAGGACCTCGACATGGCCGAGCGTCTCTCCGCAACTGAGCACGGCGCTCTGTACTCTCAGATCAAGGGCGAACCCAAGCCGGGCATCTTCGGCAACGCGCCGACGCTGAACCAGGAAAAAATCAAGACCCTCCCTGCCCCGCAGGTTCAGGAACTTGAAACGGTGCAGGCCGCCAGCAAGCGCAGCGTCTTCACCACCATCGCCATCCTGCCCAGCTTCATGCTGGCCTGCTACCTCGGCATGTTCTTCTGGTTCAAGTCCCGCGGCGGCTACCAACCAGTCGTCATTTCCGAAGGAGATGCCGGCCAGTCCCACTGACCCGCAACGCAGAATAGAGCGGCCCCAGTATTCACTGCAAGATCGTCTGGCTTTGCAGCGATAACAGGTCCGCCCGCCCGAAAGCGCTCACAGCAAAGGTCTTTTTCTGGACGCGACTTGCGGACCTTTCCGCTGCGTGTTCTAGCAACTTCTCAGTCTTGAGAACACTTTTTCCTTGTCGCTCAGAGGCGTGGCACCTAAAACACGCCCGTTCCCGCAACCATCACTCCAACCAACACACACACTCCACTCCCTCCTCTATGAGCGAAAACAATCGAATGAGACTTCTCTGGGCCGGCTTCATGGCCATTCTCGCGGCCGGCGTCGGCTTCGCCATCCGTGGCGGCATCTTTGACAACTGGGCGAAGGAATTTGGATTCACCGGCGCGCAGCTCGGGGCCATCGGCGGCATGGGCTTCAACGGCTTCTGTTTCGGCATCATCCTCGGCGGTGTCGTGGTGGACAAGATCGGCTACGGCAAGCTCGTCGTGGTGGCCTTCCTGCTGCACATCGTCTCCGCGCTCGTCACCTTCACCGCCAGCGGCAGCAGCGCCTTCATGGTGCTCTCCCTCGGCATGTTCATCTTCGCGTTCGCGAATGGCACTCTGGAAGCCGTGGCAAATCCTCTCGTCGCCACGCTGTTCCCGGAAAACCGCACGCATTACCTCAACATCCTGCACGCCTCCTGGCCTGCCGGCATGGTGATCGGTGTGATCATCGGCTGGTTCCTTGACGACAAAATGGAGATCAACTGGCGCATCCAGCTCGCGCTGTATCTCATCCCGACCGTCATCTACGGCCTCATGTTCATGGGCCAGAAGTTCCCCCAGTCCGCCGCTGCGGCCAAGGGCGTCAGCTTTGGCAACATGCTCAAGGACGTTGGCATCCTCGGCGGTGCCGTGGCATGCTTCCTTCTTTCCTTCTTTGCGGAAGGTTTCTTCAAGGATGTGCTCAGCGTTGAGCCTGCACTGGCCAAGAACCTCGGCTACGCCACGGGCGGCATTGTGCTGATCGCCGTGGGTGTGCTCACCAAGTTCTCGCTCGGCTCGCTTGTGCTTTTCGTCCTCTTCGTCACTCACGCCCTCGTCGGCGCGGTCGAACTCGGCACGGACGGCTGGATCCAGAACATCACCGGCAACCTGTTCACCCCTGAGCAGGGCAAGGCCCTCTTCCTGTGGACCTCCGCCATCATGTTCGGCCTGCGCTTCTGCGCACATTGGATCGAAAAGACGCTCAAGCTCTCCCCCGTCGGCCTGCTCTGCGTCTGCTCAGCCCTCGCCTGCGGCGGCCTTACACTGGCTGCCGGAATGAACTCCTTCACCACAGCGCTCATCGCCCTTGGCGTGTATGCCTTCGGCAAGACCTTCTTCTGGCCCACGATGCTCGCCGTCGCTTCTGACCGCTTTCCAAGCACGGGCGCTGTTGCCATCTCCATCATGGGTGGCATCGGGATGCTCTCCGCTGGTATCATCGGTGGTCCTGGCCTCGGCTATACCAAGGACCGCTTCGCTGGTGAGTCCCTGAAGGCCACCAACCCCGCCCTGTACGAAACCTACAAGGCCGAAGCTCCGAGCAAGTTCCTCAATCTGGAAGCGACCGCTGCCATCGGTCTTGATGGCAAGAAGCTCTCCGAAGCCAAGGAAGCCAAGGAAAAGACTCCTGACCAGAAGGCCGTGGTGCTGGCCGATCAGCAGGGCGACCGCAAGACGCTGAAGTTTGACTCCTACATCCCCGGCACGATGGCCGTGATCTACCTCCTCCTTCTGCTCTACTTCAAGTCCATCGGCGGCTACAAGCCTCTGACCATTGAAGAAGAGATGGCTTCGAAAGCCTGATCCACCTCTAGAACACTCCCACGCGGCGTCCCTTCACCGGGACGCCGTTTTTATTTCCCGGCTTGCGCAGTGTCATTCATTCGGCATTCGTACTTCGAACATTCGACATTTCTGATTATGCCCACCTACATTTACGAAACCATCCCCCAGTTTGAAGGCGAGCCCACCAAGCGCTTTGAAATCCGCCAGAGCATGAAGGACGCCGCACTCACGCAGCACCCGGACAGCGGCCAGCCCGTGCGCCGCGTGCCGATTGGTGGCACGGGAATCATGGGCGGCAGCAGTGGCGGCTCCCAGGCATCAAGCGGGGGTGGCTCCTGCGGTACGGGGTGTGGCTGCCATTGAGGCAATGACGAATCTCAAATTTCCGAATGACTAACAAAATCCGAAGCTCGAAGGCCTAAACGCCTGGAGCATCCGGAACGACTTCGTCATTCGGAGCTTCTTCGACATTGGCCACTTTGGTTTCGTCATTCTGCGGAGCAGGTTTCCTCATCAGCCTCGCTGCATAGAATCCGTCAAATGCGCCGGTCTCCGGCGTGCGGTGGAGTTCCTCTTCCATGGTCCATTCTTCACCGTGTTTGGCCAGGAAAGCCTGCACCTGACGTTCATTTTCGCTCGGCAGGATGCTGCATGTGGCATAGACCAGCTTGCCGCCGGGGGCGACCATGCGGCTGTAGCTTTCGAGAATCTCGGCTTGGAGAGCGATGAGACGGTCGATCTCGACATCGCTCAGTTTCCATTTTGCATCCGGATTGCGGCGCAGCACACCCATGCCGGAGCACGGCACGTCGAGCAGCACACGATCCGCCTTTTGCGCGAGACGCTTCACGGTCTTGGAGCCTTCGATCTCGCGCGCTTCGATGATGTCCACCCCCGCGCGTGAGGCGCGCTTGCGCAGCTCCGCCAGCTTCCAGGCATGAATGTCCAGCGCCAGCAGGCGGCCCTTGTTGCGCATGATCGCCGCGAGGTGCAGCGCCTTGCCACCGCCACCTGCGCAGGCATCAATGACCCGCATGCCGGGTTCTGGCTGCAAAAACGGTGCGATGAGCTGAGATGCGGCATCCTGCACTTCAAACAACCCGGCCTTATAGGAGTCGGTGCCAAACAAATTCGCCCGCTGCTTCAGACGCAGGGCGCTCGGCACCTGATCCACGGCTTCGGTTTCATAGCCTTCCTGCCCCAGTTTTTCACGCAGGGCACGACGGTCGTTTTTGATCGTGTTCACGCGCATGAACACATCCGCAGGCAGATTCAGCGATTCACGCAGCGCGGGCCATGCAGCCCCCAGTTCGAGGCTGCCACGTGCTTCCAGCCAGTCCGGGATCGCCGCGCGGATCGCTGGAGACGCGCCTGCTTTGGCACGTTTCTGCACATCCTCAGGCTTCACCTCAGGCGCGGTTTCATCCTGGGGCAGATCACGACCGTTGGAAATCCAGTAGGCGGCCCACACACGCCAGAGACGCTCCGGGGTGATGTTTTCCGGCTGCGTGTGCTCCTCATCCGGCAGACCGGCGAGATACCAGAACCAGCGCCACCAGCGCACGCATTCGTAAATGGACTCAGCGAAGATGCGCCGGTCACGGCTGCCCCACTTGCGATGCCGCTTGAAGGTGAACTCGATCACCTTGTCCGCGTACCGTTTGCCCACAAACACCTCTCCGAGTGAAAGGATGATTTCGTCAAGCAGGTGGGGCGGGAGTTTCATGGGACTAGAGACATGGCGCAGGCGTATCCCCTTCACAACTGCTGCTACCAAGAAATCACTGGCCCCTGCGTGGAAGCAGATTACTCTCAGCCACCCCCAAAGACATGCCCACCGAGTTCGATATTCAATACGCCCTGGAAAACACCCAGGTGCTCCATGAGCCGGACCGCCGCATCGACACCTTTGGCAGCACCCATTTCGAGTTTCAAATCGTCACCGAACTCATGGATACCGTCGGTGCCGTGCGCGTGCGCGAAGGCCGCATCGAGGCCGAGAAGCCGCTCATCCTGCGCCCGGAACTGCCCGGCCAGTTTGACTTTGAAGGCTTTGGCCCTGAAGTGGCCGGGTTTGGCGAATTCCTCCGGGACAACCTGCACAAGCTGGCGATCCTCAAATACGGCTTCAAATTTCGCAAAGGCGACATCAGCGAGCAGATCATCCATGAATCCATGGAAGAAGTCACGGGCAAGCTGCTCGCCAACATCCGCGCCTCGGGCAATCCGATGCGTGCGGTCATTCAAGGCGTGGACGACACCTGGGAAATCTGCCTGCTGAAGTTCACCGTCGAGATGATCGAGAAGTCCCAGAACATCAACCTCTTCGATTTCAAACGCCGCGGCCTGCTGGGCTGAGTGGTAGTTTGTAGGTTCACGCAATGGCCAAGACCCAGATCAAACTGCTGATTTTCCTCATCACCGTGGGCTTGGTGGCAGGCACTCTGGCGATGGGGTACTGGGTTTACATGAACATCCTGCTCAAGGAGAGCCAGGTGGAGCAGGACATTGCCTCCATGAAGGCGAAGGACCGCCCGCGCGTCGACCCCGGCATTCGCCGCTTCGAAGCTGCCGTGGAACTCATTCATCAGGGCAAAATCGACGACGGTCGTGATGCGCTCTACAAACTTTGCCAGCAGTTCCCCGACTCCAAGGCCTGCGCCGAGGCCATGCGCATCATTGGTGAGATCAACATGGATCAGCTCTACTCCGCGAACTCCACCGCAGGGAAGAAGGACTACATCGTGCAGCCGGGCAATTCACTGAACTCCATCGCCACCAAGTTCGACACCACCGTGGACTCCATCATCCGCTCCAGCGGTTTGATGAGCTTCAATCTGCACCCCGGCGACCACCTCACCATCATCCCGATGGACTTCCATCTCGGTGTCAGCATCGCCAAAAAACAGGTCATGCTGCTGCGCAAAGTAGGTGAGAAAGAATACCTCTTCAAAATTTACAATGCGAAAGACATCCGCCTGCCTCCCGGCATGCGACTGCCTGTGGAGATGACGATCGCTGGAAAAAACTCCATCTTTGATGGCAAGTCTGTGGTCTCCACCGACCCCAACTACGTCGATGCAGAGAAATGGTTTGCCGCCACGAAATCCGGCATCAGCATCCGCACTCCTCCGGTCGCCCGTGCCTTAACTGTTGAGGAACCGAAAGCTCCGGTTCCTGCTCCTAAAAAATCTGGCGCTCCTGCCGCCATACCCGCTCCAGCACCCGCCCCAACGGCGGAAACCGGCATCTTCCTCGCCCGCGAGGACATCGAAGAACTCTTTGCGCTCGTTCGCAAAGGGTCAAAGTTGAGCCTTGTGAGATAATCCCTCCCATCCCATTTTCCCACCGACCGCCATGAAACAAGTTTTGGAATTCGAAAAGCCCATCGTCAAAATCCGCGAAGAAATCGAGGAGGCTAAAAAGAAGCTCGCAGCGAAGCCCAGCGACAAGCTGGCCCAGCAGGTCGCCGATCTCGAAACCAAGGCCGAAAATCTGCAGCGCGACATTCACGCGAATCTCTCACCTTGGCAGCGAGTGCAGATCTCCCGCCATATTGGCCGGCCCTTCATGCTCGACTATGTGAAGCACATCACGGACGAGTTCGTGGAACTGCATGGCGACCGCCACATTGGCGATGACAACGCGATGCCCGCCGGATTTGCCACCATCGGTGGTCAGCGTGTGACCATCCTCGGCCACCAGAAAGGCCGCGACACCAAGGAAAACCTGCTGCGCAACTTCGGCAGCGCCCATCCTGAAGGCTACCGCAAAGCCCTCCGCCTCATGCGCATGGCCGAAAAATTCAGCCTGCCCATCATCACTCTGATCGACACCCCCGGAGCCTTCCCTGGCATCGGCGCGGAAGAGCGTAACATCGCGGAGGCCATCGCTTTCAACCTGCGCGAGATGATGACCCTGCGCACGCCGGTCATCGCCATTGTGATCGGTGAAGGTGGCAGCGGTGGCGCCCTCGGCATCGGCATCGCAGACCGCGTGCTCATGATGGAGAACGCATATTACTCCGTCATCAGCCCGGAAGGCTGCGCCGCCATTCTGTGGAAACACCGCGAGCACGCCCCTGAAGCAGCCTCAGCGCTGAAGCTCAGCGCCCAGGATCTCTCAAAGCTCGGCATCATCGACGGCATCATCCCCGAGCCTCTCGGTGGTGCGCACAATGACCACTTTGCCGCCGCGAGCTCACTCAAAGACGCGGTGCTGGCCACGCTCAAGGAGCTCAACGCCCTGCCGACCGCCCAGCTGCTGGAGCAGCGCTATCAGAAATTCCGCGCCCTGGGTCAGTTCACGGAAGGCTGAGTGCGGCCTCCGGCCGCTCCCCGCCAATGCGGAAGAAGCCAGTTTTGATGCTTTACAGCGCGAGCTCCCCCGGGAAAGCTCGCGGCCTATGAAGTGGCTCATCCGCATTGTCGTTGTTCTCGTGGTAATCATTGGCGCCGGTCTTTGGTTTGGCTGGTCACAGCTCGGCGCACTGGTCAAGTTTGGCATTGAGAAGGGCACCCCTCCGGTCGTGCAGACCAGCGTGTCCGTGCAGCAGGTGAAGCTCTCTCCCTTCTCCGGCTCCGGCGTTATCGAAGGCTTCGAAATCGGCAATCCCAAAGGCTTTACCGGCCCGTATGCCGTGCGCATTGGTCGCACGGAAGTGGCCGTGGACACCCACAGCGTCAGCGCGGACAAGGTGGTCATTCAATACATCCGCATCGCGGATCCTGAGATCAATCTCGAAGCCGGCCTTGGTGGCACCAATCTCAAGCACATCGCCGACAATGCGATGAACTTCGTCTCCCAGCAAACCACACCTGCAGGCAAAGCCGCCCCAAATGCAGCCGCGCCCCCCGCCGATGGCAAGCCGAAGAAGTCCGTCAAACTCCAGGTGAATGAACTGCTCATCACCGGGGCCAAACTCAGCGCCAGTGCAGCGGGTCTTGTTCCAGGGGCAGATGCCAGGATGACGCTGCCTGAGATCCGTCTTACCAATCTCGGCACAGGCTCCGCCGGCATCACTCCTGCCGAACTGACAGCTCTCATCCTCCGCCAGCTGAACACCGAAGCCGTCAAAGCAAGCGCCAGTGGCGCACTCAAAAACATGCTTCAAGGTGGCACCGAAAAGCTCAAGACAGGCGGTATCAAGGGCCTGTTTGGGAAATAGGAGCCACTTAGTCATTGGGCGGCGGGTGAAACCGGCTCAGCCTCCAGCATGGACTTTCTTTCTGACGAGTGAGCCTTCGCGCCACTCGATTCTGGATGCTTGGATACTTTTGCAAGAGTCTCGATGTCAAAATGGACACTATTTGTCCATTCATCAATTCATTGGCAGCCACTGCGTGACAAAGAATTGGCCGATGTTTGGTTGGCTTTCCGCCTATCCAAACCCATGCGCCGATTCTCCCTCCCGCTCCTGCTCGCCTTCTCAGCCGCCAGCTTTGCCGCTGAAATTGAGGAAGATAAAAAGAAAAAGCCCACCAAGACCGCTGACCTGCCCGAGGTGGTGATCACGGCCACGCGCAGCGCAACTCCGCTGTCCCAGGTGCCTGCGGCGGTGAAGACATTGGATAAAAAGCAGATGGAAGAGCGCCTGACACGCACCTTTCCCGAGGCACTGCGGGAAACTCCCGGCGTTTCGATTCAGAAGACCTCCAACGGACAAGGTTCTCCTTTCATCCGCGGCTTCACCGGTTTCCGAAACTTGATGATGGTCGACGGCATCCGCTTCAACAACTCCACCTTCCGTGATGGACCGAACCAGTACTGGAACACGCTGGATCAGTATGGACTCGACCGCGTGGAAGTGCTGCCTTCGCAAGGTTCCGTGCTGTATGGCAGCGATGCCATCGGCGGCACGGTGAATGCCTTCACCAAGGGATCGGGCTTCCTCAGCGAAGCCGAGGGCAGCTTTTTCTCCCATGGCCGGGCCGATTATCGTTACTCGACGGCGGAGCACAGCAATGTGGAGCACCTCGAAACCAGCATCGGCGAGGGGCAGAAGTGGGGCCTGCACGCCGGTGTGACCTTGAGCCAGTTTGGTGATGTCACCGACGGTAGCGGAAAGCGGCAGCGGCACACCGGTTACGATCAGTGGGCCTTCGATGTGAGGCTGGACATTGCGCTGGACGACCAGTGGACCTTCACCGCCGCACATCAGCAGGTGCGCCAGAACGATGTGTGGCGCACGCACTCCACCAACTCAGGCGTTTCCTTTGAAGGCACCACCGTCGGCACCGACCGCGTGCGACTCTTTGATCAGGAGCGCAGCCTGACCTATGCCCGCCTCGCCGGGAAGGATCTGAACAGCTTCATCGACAACGCCAGCCTCACCGTCTCCGTGCAAACCGCAGGCGAAAACCAGTTCCGTGTCACCGGAGGCGGCACGAGATCCTATAACATTGTGGATGTGGACACCCTCGGCGCAGATCTCCAGTTCACCAGCGAGTCACCCATCGGCACCTTGGTCTATGGCGTCGATTTTTATGAGGACTTTGTGCAATCACACGCTTCGGACAATCCTTTTCAAGGAGCTGTTGCGGACAACTCGACCTACAGCCTGCTGGGCGTTCACATTCAGGACGCCATCGACCTCGGCGAACGCGTGCATCTCTTTCTCGGAGAGCGTTACACCCATGCCACGGCCAGGCTCGGCAGCTTCCAGAATCCCGTCACCCTCGCGCAGCAGTCTTTTGCCAACAGCTGGGACAACTTCTCCGGCAGCGTGCGCTTCGTGATCGATCTCGATGAGAGGGACCGCTATTCGCTGTATGGCGGCGTGTCACAGGCCTTCCGTGCGCCCAATCTCTCCGACCTTTCCCGTTTCGACATTGCGCTGGCCGGACGCAGAGAGACACCAGCCACCGACCTGTCACCTGAAAAATACCTGACCTATGAGATTGGACTCAAGGCAAACACCGAGAGCCTCACCGCCAGCCTGGCCTACTTTTACACCAAGCTGGACAATCTGATCGTCCGGCGCTCCACCGCTGTGCCGCTGCAGGACACCAAAGCGAACGGCGGCAACGGTTACATGCAGGGCCTCGAGTTTGCTGCTCGCTGGCAGATCGACAAGAACTGGAGCCTCTTCGGACATCTGGCCTGGGTGGAAGGTGAACTAGATCAGTTCATCGGCACCACCACGCAGAAACGCCGCGAGCCATTGGGCAAGATATCCCCTCTCGTGGGCTATGGCGGCGTGCGCTGGCAGACCACGGATCAACGGTTTTGGACAGAGTTCGTCTGTCTCACCTATGGCGAGGCCGGACGCTTGAACACCTCTGACCAGCTCGACAACCAGCGAGTGCCGCCCAACGGCACGCCATCTTTCTGGCTGCTCACGCTGCGCGGTGGCTACTCCGTCACTGAGAACCTCATCCTAACCGCCTCTCTAGACAACCTGCTGAACAAAACCTACCGCTACCACGGCTCCGGCTCCAACGAACCCGGTTTCGGTGCGAACCTCGGAGTGACGGTGAAGTTTTAGGATGACGCGCAGATTTGCTCAGACGCCGGAATTCACGCATCCACCACCCGCAGAGCGGACTCGCTTGAGGCATCGCTCATGATGCGGCTCGTGATTCCGGCGATGCTGAATTTCCCGGCGTAGGGCACCTGCAAGTGTGAGTCACGCGCCACCATGTCCCATTCCAGCCGCAGGTATTCGGCGATCACATTGGTGAGGCTGAGCTGGAAAAAATGCCCGACCGCCGCCCATATGATGGCGATGTGGCTGTCGCATCTCCCCTGCTCCACGGCCTCGCGCAGGCGGCCCAGCACGCCTTGATAGCGCGCATGCTTCGTGGATTTGAGCAGCACCGCGCCCGCCTGCAGACTGCGCTGACAGGCGGCGGGTGAAAGCTGGGACGAAAGTCTGGAAGAAGCCGCGATAAGACCTGCCAGATCATTCGCATGAGCGCTCTGCCACGCGCACTTGAGCGCCGGACCGCTGGCTTCACGCAGAACACTTTCAGCCGCGGCATTCCACTCGCTCACATCCTCCACCAGCAGCACCTCCACGCGTGCGCGCACGCTGCCCAGCAGCCACTTCACCCAGTCCAGTCCACGGGACCAGTCCTCGATGACCTGCTTATCATCCGCCGTGTCATGCGGCGCAGGAAGGAGAGTGATGGAGGGAAGCAGATGCAGTTTCATCGCGACAGCAACTCGCGCCGCGGCCATGGGCGGCGATTTTCAAAGCTTCGTTGCATAGACCCGTTCATCGCACGAACTATGCCTCCAGCGCGGCATTGCGCGAACAGAATACTTTTCATGAGCGAAGCCTCCCCACTTGACACATCCACGCCCTGGTATGCCTGCCAGCGCTGTGGCAACTGCTGCCGCTGGCCGGGAGATGTGCGCGTCACGGACGATGAGATCACACGCATCGCCACGTATCTGGACATGCCGCGCATCGAATTCGTGGAGCAATGCACGCGGCTGAATGCGAACCGCACCGGCCTGAGCATCATCGACAAGCCGAACGGCGAGTGTCTCTTCCTTGAAGGCGTGAATGTCTGCCGCATCCAGCCGGTGAAGCCAGTGCAGTGTGAAGGCTTTCCCAACACCTGGAATTTTCCTGGCTGGCGCGAGAAGTGCGAGGCGGTGGAGGCACCGCGCCCTGCATCCCACTAGGCTGCCGCCGGCACCGACTTATCCCAGAGAACGGACTTCGTATAGGCGTAGGGTTTGCACAGCACGACCTTGCTCACATCTGTACGGATGACGGCAAATTTGTGGTAGTCCTCCGTCTCGCAATACTTGCGGTAGTAGGCCTTGGATTTGCCGGGCATCTGATCCCAGTAGCGCTTCGCCGCGTCTCCCTCAATCAGCCGTGTATGTCCGGAGAGATAAACGATGGTCTCCATGGAGGGTGAGGCAAACATCCATTCCGCCTGCGGATTCGCACGCAGGATGTCGGCCTTCAGTGAATTCGGCGCGGTGATGGAAATGATCTCCTCCATGTCCATGGTGACCTGCGTTGTCATCCAAGCCGAATGCGGATGTCCCTCGGCGTCTGACGTGGCCAGCACGGCGTTGCGGCAGTTCGTCACCAGTTGGGCGGCGTTTCGAGTGACTTCATTTTCGATTTTCATGTTCAAACAAACGCCAATTTTTCAACAGCGTCTCCGCGTGGCTTGCCTGCATGTGCGCCTTTTTTGAAGATCGCAGCTTTACTGGACAAGCGGCCCAGTGCATGACATCTCACCCCATGAAGCAGCAGACCATCGTCACCCTCGACCTCGAAGGCGTTCTCGTCCCCGAAATCTGGATCGCCTTTGCCGAGAAGACCGGCATCCCCGAACTGCGCCGCACCACGCGGGATGAGCCTGACTACGATGTTCTCATGAAGGGCCGCCTCAAAATTCTCGATGAGCACGGCCTGAAGCTGCCGGACATTCAGCAGGTCATCGGCACGCTTTCCCCCATGGATGGCGCCAAGGCCTTCCTCGATGAACTGCGCTCCATCACTCAGGTGATCATCCTGAGCGACACCTTCGCGGAATTTGCCCAGCCGCTGATGCGCCAGCTCGCGTGGCCAACGATCTTCTGCCACCAGCTCGATGTCGCCCCAGACGGTCGAATCGTGGACTACAAGCTGCGCCAGCCGAACCAGAAGCAGAAGTCCGTGGCTGCGTTCAAGGCGCTGAACTACCGCGTCATCGCCGCAGGTGATTCGTTCAACGACACCACGATGCTCGGCGAGGCCGATGCCGGTTTCTTCTTCCACGCCCCGGCCAGCATTCAGGCGCAGTTTCCGCAGTTCAAGCCCTTCGACGACTACGGCGAGCTCCTGGCCGCCATGCGCGCGGTGCTTTGAAGCATCATTGCCACAACGCGATTCCGCGTCCAGAATGCGCGCTCGTTTCACGCCCCGCATGCCACAGCTCCATCTTCAGCCCGACTTCGCCACCTTTCAGACGCTCGCGCAGCAGGGCAATCTCGTACCGGTGATGGCGGAACTCGCCGCCGACTACGAAACCCCGCTCTCCGCATTCCAAAAGATCCACGATGGCCGCTGCGCCTTCCTGCTGGAATCCGCAGAACTCACTCAGCACTCCGGGCGCTACTCGCTGCTCGGCAGTTCACCGCGCATCATCTTCACCGCACGCGGTCGTGAGATTGAAATCGAGGAGCGCGGCAAGAAGCGCAGCTACACCACCACTGGCGATCCATTGACGGAACTGCAGGAGCTGATGAAGCCCTTCACGCCGCTGGAAACGCAGCCGCTGCCGGTTTTCCACGGCGGTGCGGTCGGTTACCTGGCGTATGACATGGTGCGCTTCTTTGAGCCGACGCTCTCCCCACCGCCCAAGGACGAGCTGGGCCTGCCGGACATGGTCTTCATGGTCACCGACACCGTGCTGGTGTTTGATCACCGCACCCGCCGCCTGTCCATCGTGGCCAATGTGCACACCGATGAGCATGCCACGCTGGAGGCTGCCTACGACTGGGCGCGCGCGCAGATCGCGGATGTCATTGCCAAACTTGAGAAGCCGCTGGTTGCCAGGCCGCTGCAAACTTTTGCCCCCGTGGGGCAGCTGCCACCTCCGGTGAGCAACACCACGCAGGAAGAATACGAGGCGATGGTGCTGAAGATGAAAGAGTACATCGGCGCCGGTGACATCTTCCAAGGCGTGCCATCCCAGCGTTTTGAAACGGACTACCAAGGCACCACGCTGGATCTCTTCCGCGCACTGCGGCACGTGAATCCCAGCCCGTATATGTTCTGCATCGACTTCCCGCAGGGCTTCGCGCTGGTCGGCAGTTCGCCGGAGGTTCATGTGAAGTGCATGAACGGCCGTATCGACATTCGCCCCATCGCCGGCACACGCTGGAGAGGCAAGACCCCCGCAGAAGACGATGCGCTGGCTCAGGAACTGCTGGAGGATCCCAAGGAACGTGCCGAGCACATCATGCTCGTCGATCTCGCACGCAATGATGTCGGACGTGTGGCCGACTACGGCACCGTGCGCGTCAGTGACCTGATGATCATTGAGCGCTACTCACACGTCATGCACATCGTCTCCAACGTGGACGGTCATCTGCGTGAAGACAAGACCGCCTATGACGTCATGCGCGCCACCTTCCCCGCCGGCACCGTCAGCGGCTCGCCCAAGGTGCGCGCCATGGAGATCATCAACGAGTGCGAGAAGAGCAAGCGCTGCGCGTATGCCGGTGCGGTGGGTTACTTCGGCTTCGATGGCAACCTTGATTCATGCATCGCGCTGCGCACCTGCGTCGTGAAGGATGGCAAAGCCTATGTGCAGGCGGGCGCTGGTGTTGTGGCTGACTCTGTTCCTGCGTCCGAGTATCAAGAGACGATCAACAAGGCCACCGGCATGCTGCGTGCGATTCAATGGGCGCGTCAGTTGAGTGCACCGTGAGCTGATTGAGTTGCTCACACACTAATCACAGAGTTGCTCACAATGCGCGAATGCATCACCCAGAAACAGAGAACCCCCCGGCATGCGAAGCCGGGGGGTTCCATTGGCGATCCAGCAACCAACAACGATAGAGGACCGATTGGCACGAAATGCTTTAGCTGAGGAAGCTTGCAAACGTGGCCCGCGAGTTGCCCCACGGACGACGACATGTTAAAAAGTTTTGCCCCTCCCGTCAACCTGCCCACCCTTCTTTTGCAAAAAGAAACCGCTGAGTCGCAATCCTGAGAGCCTAAAACGCCCAATTGTTATCAAAATTTTAGCAAAACGAGCCTTGACACCTGATCTGTCACTTTCGACCAACCACTACTCAACCGAACACACGCCATCATGCCCTCCTCCCAAGACCTCGGCCAGCTCCTCCTCATGGGTGTCCCCGGTGCCGAACTGACTCCAGAAACCGCCGCACGGCTCAAAAAACTTCAGCCAGGTGGCTTCATTTTATTCGGGCGCAACATTCAGACCCCTGAGCAGGTCCGCAAACTCATCGATGACCTGCGCGACATTTCCACCGTCGAACCATTCATCACGATTGATCAGGAGGGCGGTCGCGTCTCGCGTCTCCGCCTGATTGGTGAAGAACCACCGAACGCTCAAGCGCTGCGTGACAAGGGTGATCCCGCGCTGATCAAACGCCATGGCAAGCTCACCGGGCAGATTCTGCGCCTCTTTGGTTTCAATCTCGATCTCTGCCCTGTGCTGGACATCTCGTATGATGATGCGGCGGACAATTCTCTCAAAGGCCGCACCTATGGACGCGATCCACAGCAGGTGATCGACAACGCCGGCGTCTTCAACCGTGCCATGCGTGCCGAAGGCATCCTGAGCTGCGGCAAACACTTCCCTGGCTATGGGCCGGCGGAATGTGATCCGCATGAGTTTCTTCCAGTCATCACCAAAAGCCGTGAAGAGATGGAACGCAGCGAACTGCTGCCCTACTCCGCGCTGCTGCCGGAACTCGACAGCGTGATGACCTGCCACAGCAACTACACCGCGTACGATCCGGACCGTGGCCGCTGGCCTGCAAGTCTGAGCCACAACATTGTGACGAAGCTGCTGCGCCATCAGTACGCTTTCGACGGCCTGGCCATGACCGATGACCTCGACATGGGAGCGATCCTGAATGAAGTCACTTTTGAGCAGGCCATCCAGGAAGCCGTGCGCGCCGGCAACGACCTTGTCATGATCTGCCACCGCGTCGAAATGGTGGAGCTGGCCCGTCAGCACCTCGAAGGCGTTGAAGCCCCGGCCCTGCATGATGCTTTGATGCGGATCGAAAAAACCAAGAAGCGTCTGGTGAAGCCGGATCGGTTCAATCTCGACCGCTTCGCCGCCATCAACCGCGACATCTGGCAGCTTCGCGTCGACACCCTCGGCGAAGAGGCCGCCAAAAATCTCAGCGTCGAAGACGGCAAACGCTCGCCTGTGGAGCTGTATTGAGAGACTGTGGAGATGAACGAATAGGACCTATATGACAAATAGGTCCTATTTGGGGACCTAAAGACTCTTGTCGATCAGCAGCGAGGCTGAGCGCCGGGGATTCGGGTGGTAGCCGTTCATGGCGGCGCGGATGCGCTTGGCACGATCCACACAGGCCTCGGCCTTTTGGAAATCTCCTGAAGCCTTGTAAACCGCCCCCAGATTGATAAAAGTCTGGGACAGGTCGGCCGGGTCCATCTGCCCTTCATTGAGATTCTGCCGGATGGCGAGCGCCCGTTCATGCATGGCCTGCGCGCGATCCACATCCATGCTGCTGTAGTAGAGCACGCCGAGATTGTTGTACACGGATGCCACGCGCGAACTCTGCTCGCCATCGATGCGCTGAAAAGTTTCCAGCGCTTCGCAGTAGTAGCCCTCGGCTTTTTCAAAATGCCGCAGCTGTTTGAAAATCATGGCCAGGTTGTTTTTGATCGTGGCCACCTTGTCGCTGTCTTCCAGCCCATTGTCAGCGCTGATACTCAACGCCTTTTCATAGAACTCAGCCGCCTTGTCCATGCGCCCCCAGCGATCATAAAGATGCGCGAGGAGCGAGTAGATGCCGGTCAGCAGGTCAGGGTCCTGCTTGCGCAGTTCCTGCGCACGGAAAAGACCCTCACGGTAAAGCGACTCGGCCTTGCGGAAATCCCCCTCCTTCTGACGCAGATCAGCCAGAACACTGATCTGCTCAACCAGAGCCCCCACGCGGACCGGATCATGGTATGCAAGCCTCCGCGCCTCCTCGACGCTGCGGGAGGCGGAGGCAATTTGGCGCTCCAATGCGGTATCCACGTTGGGTTGAGGGAAGGTTCATGAGACCGGCCAGGCGGAAAGCCCGGCCAGATTCCGGCTAGCTGGCGTCGCGATAGGACTGTGCGAGATTGACGATGGTGTTGCGTGCATGCGCCATCATGTCACGGGAGACGCCGTTGTTCTCATACCAGTGCGTGTAGGCGTGGTTGTCGAACATGATGTCGAAATTGGTGATGAGGCGCTCAAACACAGCAGCAATGCCGGTGTGATTGACCAGAGCCAGACCACTGGAGGCAAAGCCTTCAGGAGCGGTTTCGGCCACACCCATTTTGATGCCAGTCGGCACGTAGCTGGCGAAGTTCAGGCTCTTGCGGATGGCGGCCATGTTTTCCTCAACTTCCTTGGCTTTCACATCACCACGGAACAGGGCGCAGGCGGAGAGATACACGCCGTTGGTCCAGTCGATGGCCGCCGTGAAATTGTCCTGAGAGAACGTTTCACGTGCGATGTCGGGGAAATTGATGCGGACCTGCCCCTCCTGGCCGGGACCACGCATGGGAGCAAACGAAGCCGTGAGGAAGTGATTGCCGGGGAACGGCACAAGATTGGTCACGTATTCACTGAGATCGGTGTTCAATCTTCCAGGGAACCGCAAGGACGCAGTCACCGAACTCATGATGAGGGCGATGATGTGGTTGAGGTCCATGTAGTTGGGGCTGCGGTGGAGCTTCGACTTCGCAATGCGGAAGAGCGCTTCGTTGTCCAGCAGCACGGCGGCATCTGCATTATCCAAGATGCGCTGCAGCGTGAGAATGGCGTTGTAGGGCTCGACTGCAGAGTCGGAGATCAATGGGGACGGAACCACAGAGAACGTGAAGATGCGCTTCTTGGGATAAGCCTGGCGCAGACGCTCCAGGATGAGCGAGCCCAGCCCCGAGCCCGAACCACCACCAATGGAGTGGGTCATCATGAAGCCCTGCAGGGACTTGGTCTTTTCCACGGCGGCATCGATCACATTCATGATCTGGTCGATGATGCGTTCACCTTCGACGTTGTAACCACGTGCCCAGTTGTTGGCAGCACCCGGAATTTTTCGAATGATGCAGCTCTCGTCAAACAGCTGCGCCATGTCACCACCTTCGATTCGGGCGATCACACCAGGCTCAAGGTCCACCAGAATGGCACGCGGGATGTATTTCCCGTCACGGACTTTGTGAAAGAACACCTCCATGTTCGTGTTGGCGGCGGCAGTCGTGTTGCCATCCTTCAACGTACCAGCCTCGGTCAGGCCATGTTCACGCAGCAGGAGCCGCCAGTAACGGTCGGCGATTTGATTGCCACATTGTCCGACATGAATGCTCAGAATCTCTCTCACGGTTATTCCTCCAAACGGTTGTTTTATCGATTACCTGATTTGCTGTTCTTAACGACGACGGTCAACGAGGTCACGCAGACTCATGCCACCTCCGCGGCTGTCATCCATGCTGGCGCTGCTGCGCGGGATGTCAGATGCACTGTCCTGCACCTTGGCTTTGGCGCCACTTTCCTCGGCCACCTGATAGCTCTGAATGAGTTCCTGGGCGGAAGCACGGAGCGCATTGATCTGCTCTTCAGACATGCCTTCATTGAGGTACCAGTTGGCGAAGGCCTTGCGCTGCCAGAGCTTGTCAAAGTTGTGGCAGATCCGGTCCAGCACACGGGCGATCTCGGTGTTGTTGGCCAGCAGCACCATGCTCTTGCGGTGCGAGATGCCGGGCTGCTCGACGTAGCCGATCTTGAACGCGGTGGGAATCCAGTAAGTCAGCGGCAGCTGCTCGCGCATCGCTGCGAGGGCGGCGTCTGCCAGAGGCTTGTCATCCATGATGCCACGGTAAAGCACCGCAGTGCTGAGGAAACGGCCTTCCATCGGTGAACAGGCGGCAAAAACGGAGCCGTTGTCAAACAGGCTGCGAATCATTTCCTCGACACCCATTTCTTCAAACTTGCTGCGGTCAGGCGGGGTCAGCGGCGCAAAGGCGCACATGAGGAAGTGCAGCGAAGGCTGCGGCACCAGATTCGTGAGCAGCTCACGCAGGCTGATTTCCACGGTCAGGAAGCCGCTGAAACGCATGGAAGCAGTCAGACCGGCAAGCGCCTCGGTGATGAGCAGGTTGAGGTCATCCACCGTCGGGCTCTCGATGTTCCATTTGCGATGGGCGAGTTCGAACAGCGCTTCATTGTCGAAGATGAGGCAGGCGTCAGCCGAACGGCGCAGCGTGTTGAGCGTAAAGACCGTGTTGTAAGGCTCGGTGACCACCGAAGAAACCTGCGGGGATGGCAGCACCGCGCAGCTCAGCACAGGAAATTCAGGATACTTTTCTTTGATGGATTCAATGAGCAGGGCACCAAAGCCGGAACCCGAACCGCCGCCCGTGGCATGCAGTACAAGAATGCCGCCGACGTTGTCGCACTTGTCGATTTCCGCATCGAGCCGCCCCATGACTTCTGGCAGAACCTCGCGCCCTGCACCCAGATAACCCACGGCAAAATTACCGCCGGCACCTTCGGTGCGGCTGATGAGGTTGCCAGGATTGAAGAGCGAGCCTGAGGTGGCCTTGATATTGTCGATCACGCTTGGCTCCAGATCCACCATCACCGCACGCGGCACATAGCTGCCGGAAGAGGATTCACCGAGTTTGCTGAAAAACGCGCTCCAGTTTCCGCGCGGAGTTTGGCCCTGAGCGGTCTGACCTGTCATCGGATCAATGCCGTGCTCCTGACAGATGGTTTTCCAGAAAGACGCGGCAATTTGATTGCCTGCCTGACCGATTGAAATAACGATAGTGTTGTTGACCTTCATCAGTCTCTCCTAATTTTCGCGGTTTCTAATGTGATGTGTACTGCCTGCATTTGAAAGTGTGATACGCCACCAGCCACACCATGCCGGTGATCCTCATCCGGCATGTCCCGGATTTCGCAATCAAAGCGGCATTGTTTGCGGCGCTTATCTCCACTAAAGGTAGTTTTACCTGTGAGTGCGCCGTGAGTCCAAGCAAATTCCGTGCTTTCGTGAGGAATCCCACGCCAAAATGGCTGCAATATTGAAATGCGGGCGATGGCTGGGGTCACGGTGTTTCTTTGCGTTTCGGCGGCAAGGGTGCGGCAGTGGAGATGGCGGGCATCTGCCCTGTTCTGCTTTCCACCTGTCCTTGTTTCATGCGGTCGATCTCCTCTTTGGAAGGAAGAATGGCACGGCGAATGGTGATGGGGGCTTTCTCAGGCTGCTTTGCAGCAGTTGCTGAAGAGTCTGGCACAGCCACGGGCTGCGGACTTGCGAGGGCAGGTGTTACCACGGCAGTGGTCGTCACTGCATCTGCCGCCACCGGCTTTGTCATTGGTTTCACTTCATTCACCTGGACCGGAACACTTGGCGGCGGGGCGGGAGCAACTGTCACCGAGGCCACCACTGCAGGCATTGGTTTGGCAGGTGGATTCGGCACAGCCGCCACCATGACTGCCGGCGCTGGTTTGACGGATGGATTCGGCACAGCCTCCTTCATCACCGCCACCGGTTTGACAGGTGCGGCAGTGACAGGAGCAGGCTGTGGTTTGACGGCTTCAGCCTGGGCAGGAACCGGCTTGATCTGGACAGCCTTAACGACCGCAGGTGGTGTGTCCTTTTGACTGACTGCAGGTCCTTCAGCTTCCGCAGAGGAAGCCACCGGCTGAGCAACAACTGCCGGCTCTTTTTTGCCTCCCATGAAAATCCACGCGCCAATGCCCAGAATCACTGCGGCAGCTGCCGCGATGGCACCCACTGGCAGGCTGCGCTTTTGCTGGACCAACGAATTGAAGTCATGCGTCTTGATCCCGCGCTTGATGGGGGAAATGGGCTCCTCCTCAAAATTTCCAGCGGATGCTTCATTCGCATTCCAGTCATCGTCAAAATCCGACACGGAACCGACGCTTTCCATCTCCTCCATCGCCACCGAATTGCTACCACGCAGACGTGTGGCCAGATCAACCGTCGGCGCAGTCAGCAGCCCCTCGAACTTGTCGATGAAATCACCCGGACTTGGGGTCTTGCCCGCACGGCGGATCAGTTCAAGGCACTCGCGCACATATGTGGCGGCGGCCTCAGGAATGGATTCAGGAAACTGCGGCACGCCTCCAGTCTGGCGTTCCCCCGTCAGCAAATAGCCTGCAAGCGCCACAAATGAGCGATGCCGGAAATCACGATTCTGCAAATGCTCCTCCTGCAGCTGCCCTTCGGTGAGGTCCATGTCCACCAGCAGAGGCTCATAGAGGCTGCGCATGGTCATGTGCGGACGCAGCTTAACCACAAACGAAGGCCAGGCGTCAAGGCGCTTCTGCATCAGCCGCTCCAACTCACGCGAGAGCAATGGTCCATTTTTCCCCACCCGCAGCAGGATGTTGGAAGGGTGCAAATCCACGCGCTGCACACCACACTCCACCGCCTGATCAAGCCCGGCCCGGATTTGGCGCATCAGCACCGTCACTTCAGCAGGATTCAGGGTGATGCGTTCCGCCATGAGGCGGCTGAGTGCAAAGCCAGGCTCCCGCTCTTCCGTCAGGAAGGTCCAGTCAGGGCTTTCCCACAGACTCAGGGATCGCAGGATGTTGGGGTGCCGTTCAGGATTGAAACGCCACATCTGCAAGGGCACCGCCTCGTAGCGGGATTTGTCCACAATTCGCGAAGGTGGCAGCAGGTGCACCGTAACCGACTGCCCCAGCTTCGTATTGATCGCAGGAATGGAGAAGGGATAGCGGCGTGCGTGATCCGCATCCTCCACACGAAACCGCGTTCCGAGAATGGTTTCGACCGGCACATCCTCCAGCAGCAGTTCCTGAAGCTGAGACTGCGGCAGCAGCGAAGAGTTCACCACCAGGTGTTTGCGGAAATTACGCGCTTTGATGTTGCTCGAAAGCGCGCTGAACGCCTCGCGAACGTCATCACGCAGCTTTTCGATCGATGCCGGAGCATTGTCGGGGTCGGTGAGCGCAGCTCTGACCGCTGTGCGCAATCCCATCGGCAGCTGCGTCAAGGAAGGGAAACGGTCCGGATTTTCGCCGGCATAAGGCTGCCCGGTCAGCAGCAGGAAAATCAACCGGCAGGCCTCCACAACCAGCCTTGCACCGCTTTGCGTCTCGGACCCAGCATCCAGCTGGGACAGGCCGTAATCAAACACACGGAGTTGCAGGAACGTGTCTTCCAAGGTCGTGACCAGCACGCGGTCCAGATGCATGCGCGAGACCAGACGTTGAAATCCTTGCAGCTGAAGCAGGTCATCCAGCAACTGATACACGAGCGCCAGCGCCGTCGCGGGCGCCACTGCGCCTCGCCTTTGAGTGTAATGCTCGACAAACTCACCGTCGTTGAGATTGCTGGTGTAATAGACCAGCCCCTGATCCTCACCCACTTCCAAAATACGCATGAAGGCATGCCCGCGGATTTCCGAAGCCTGGCGGGCACGGTCAAACGCGGATCTCTTCATCGCCGCATCCAGCGTGCTTCCCCCGCGCAGCACATGCAGTTCCACCAACCGGTGAATCCGGTTGTCGAAGGCCAGAAAAACCACCTCATCCTTAGAACGCACCAGCTCGACCGGTGCACCACCGGTTCGATGCGCCACGGAAAGGCTGCCAAATTGCTGAAGCTCTTCAATCATAACAAGTTAATGACCATATTGTGAAATAATACCGACCAGAGAGTTAGGGGCAATGCTTCACATTTATACTCTAATTTATAAGGGTTGTGGCTCAAAATTGCAAAGGTTATTCTGAAAAATCTGGTAATTTTATATTATAAATAAACCACCCTTTAGCGCTCAAACCATAAAAAGCATAGTTCACCGTGGCTATTCTCAATAAGCTCAAAGGATACCAAGTGAACTCACAAAAATGCAAGATTTGCATCCCTGAAACTCAAATTTGAGCCAGCCAAGTGTTTCGTTTTATTTTTTGTTCCCGCCGGCCGTCAAGGATTTGCTGGCAGGAGTGCTCCCGGCGATCACGCCCAGGCGCTTTTTCTCATCCTCGTTCCATTGATAGGCTGCATCAGAGAGCACATTGCGTGCCGCCATTTTGATCTCTGCGGCATTCGCGGAACCCGGATAGGCCAGCATCTCCCACAGCGTGATGGAATTCCCCTTCACTCGATCAATCAGCAGTTTGCAGACACGCAGGCGGACCTCTTCATCCTTCGGCGGGTCCAGATGAAGCCAGACCAGCAGATTCATGTACTGCGGGCTCTCAAAGGGCAGTTCCTGGCTTTGTCCTGAGAGCACTTTTTCATTCTCCTGCCAGCCGCCAGTTTTTGCCAAGGCAAGCTGAGCCTCAAACGGCTTCATCTCGGCGGCCTTCTTTTGCAGTTCCTTTTTTCTCCACGCCTCCATCTCGACAGGGGTCGAGAGCGTGGCCGCCGGCTTTAAAGTGTCCAAAATGCCGATGACAAATTCCCGAGGCAGCACCAACACCGGCACCAGCACAGTGATCAGCATGGCCAGGCAGCCGCAGAACCAAGGCAGAATGAACCGCGCCAATGGCCCCGCCTGCGGATGTGGAGGAATTTCTCGGGTGACTCTCCCGGCTGCCGAAACCAGCTCTGGCGAAGGCTTTGGAGCCCCCCCGTTTTCTGTTTTCACAGCCGCCAGCTTTTGGGTCACATTCAGCAGCATTTCCTGCTGCTTCGCAAATTTCACCGCCAGTTTCCACCAGTACTCGGGCAGCACTGCCTTGTATAAGTCAGCGCCTTCCATGTCAGTCGTCAAACACTCCGACAAATGATCCAGCGCTTCGAGCTCCGCCTTGCTCTTCCAGGTCCAGGCCGTTTTGGGTTTGCGCAGACGCAGGTCCCAGAAATCACGTTCGTCCTGCACAGCACTGCACACGACGCGTCCGGCCGCCAGCCAGCGCTGGGCATCTGCCAGCGCCTCCTTGTGCTCATCTCCTGCCAGTGGCAAAGCGGCATTGTAAAGCTGCTCAGCGCGTGAAAATCGCGTCACCGCCAGTGTGGCAGCCAGAGCCAGCATGATATCCACCGCACAGGCGTTTCTGGAGGCATGCGATGCCACGATCGCATCGGCGAGTCTGGAAAGGCGGTGTGTCTCACCGCGTGCGGCCCAGCGGGATGCCACCATGCATGTCACGTTCACTTCTCCGCTGCCCATTTCGATGACCAGATCGGGGATGCGTGCGAGTTCAGCGAGTTGGTCCTCGTCCTGCTCAAACATCTCGGCAATCAGCAGACTGCCCGCAGCCGCCCACTCCGGCTTTGAAAAAGCCTGGCAGCAGAACGCATCAAAGTGTCCAGGCACGGCGACTTTGCCGGCCATCGCACGTAAAAGGCCCTTGGCACTGGAGCGCAGTTCTTCCGGGAGCCCGGTATCGATCATCACTTCGAGACGCAGCATCGTCTCGGCATCGATCGCACTGCTGGAAGAAGCATCCAGCACCTGGCTGGAGGACATCTTCATGGCGGATGCTGAGGCGCTGTTTCCCATTTTCAGCGCCATTGATAAGACGAATCACGCCAGATGCAACGCATGCGTCACACAGGAGGCCAGATCGCTCATGCGATGATCTCCTTCGCCACCGTGCCATAAACGTCCGTAAGACGGAAATCACGGCCTGCATATCGGAAGGTAAGCCGTTCGTGATCAAGGCCCAGCAGTGCCAGCACCGTCGCGTGCCAGTCATGGATGTGCATCTTGTTCAGCACGGCCTCGTAGCCGTAGTCATCCGTCATCCCGTAGTTCATCCCGCCCTTCACCCCGCCGCCGGCCATCCACATGGAGAAGCCTTTGTTGTTGTGATCGCGCCCGTCGTCGCCCTGGCTGTGCGGCGTGCGGCCAAATTCCCCGCCCCAGATGATCAGCGTGTCTTTGAGCAGTCCGCGCTGCTTCAGATCGGTGAGCAGCCCGGCGATGGGCTTGTCGATCGCCCCGGTGTTGCGTTCCAGTGAAGCCTTCAGATTGAAATGCTGGTCCCAGTTGCCGTTGGTGAGCTCGATGAAACGCACGCCGGCCTCAATGAACTTGCGCGCCATCAGGCACTGCTTGCCAAACGCATCCGTCTCCTGCTCATCAATGCCATACAGCGCCTTCGTGGCCGCCGTTTCCTTGCTCAGATCCATCACCTTCGGCACCTCCGCCTGCATGCGAAACGCCAGTTCATACGATTCGATCACGCCTTCCACCTCGGCGCTGACACCGCCGTCCTGCTGCATGCGCGCTTTGTTGAGCGCCTGCACCAGATCCAGCTGCGTGCGCTGTTCTTCGGTGGTGTATCGGTTGTTTTTGATGTTCGCCACCGTGGCCTGTTCTGTGCCGCCGAACCGCCTGCCTGCGGCACCACCGCCGGGAAGAGCGTTGCCGCCGATCTTGGTGCCTTGATAGATGGCAGGCAGGAACGCGCTGCCATAGGTGCGTGTCGCGTTGCCGGGTGGATTGACCGTGATGAATCCTGGCAGGTTTTCATTCATCGTGCCAAGTCCATACAAGGCCCATGACCCCAGAGACGGCCGCACAAACTGCGTCGTGCCGGTGTGGAGCTGGGAAAACGCCTGCGGATGCGCCGGCAGATCCGTGGCCATCGAATTCAGAATGCACATTTCATCCGCATGTTTGCCCAGATTGGGAAACAACTCCGAAATGTACAGGCCGCTCTTGCCCTGCCGGTTGAACTTCCAGGGCGAGGCCATGAGCTTCGCCATGCCGTAGCGTCCGGCCACGGAGGGAGCACCCTTCCCGTTGTCCGCGATCAGCTTCGGCTTGTAGTCAAACGTGTCCACATGCGACGGGGCACCCTGCATGCAGAGAAAGATCACATGCTTTGCACGAGGCGCGAAGTGCGGGGTCTTCGGCGCCAGCGGTCCCGTGGCGGCCTGCGGATTGGCGCGCAGCGCCTGTTGCTGTGCCAGCGCGGCAAAGGCCAGGTAGCCGAAGCCGTTGGAACTGGTCTTCAAAAACTCGCGCCGGGAGAAGGGTGTCGTGTTCATGATTTGTGAGGTGCTTTAATTAAGGTAACGAAACTCGGCGCTCGCGATCAGGCTCTGGCAGAAGGCGGACAGCGCGGCAAACTCCGCCTGCGCCTTCGCCTCCTTGCTGGTGCCTTTGTCCTTGGCGATCTGCTGGGGGAAACGCATCCAAAAATTGCTGATCGCCGCCTTCTCCTGTGTGGTCGGTTCACGGCCAAATGCCAGCTCATAGGCGTAGCTCAGACGTTCGGCAGAATTCCCCGGGTGCTTGGCAATTCGTACTGCAAACGCATCCGCCGCGCTCTGTGCCTGCGGGTTGTTCATCAGATACAAGCTCTGCGAAGGCACGTTCGTCGTATCGCGATCCCCATTCACCAGACTCGCGTCCGGGTAATCAAAGACCGAGAGCATTTCAGGAATCTGGTCCCGGATAATCGGAATGTAGATCGAACGATAGGTGTAGGCCTTGCTCATCATTTCACCACGGAAAATCGAGAGCAAGCCCTGCCTGCCTTCCCCCGCACGGGCCACGGGAGAACCATCCACCGGATACAGATTCAGCGATCCGCTCACCGCGAGCATCGCATCGCGGATCGCCTCAGCCTCCAGCCTGCGCTGGTTCATGCGCCAATGCCACTTGTTGTCGGGATCGACGGCATAGTTGGCCGCATCATAGCCCGAGCCCATCTGGTAGGCGCGGCTCATCATGATCTCACGGATCAGCTTCTTCACCGACCAGCCGTTCTCCATGAACGACACCGCCAGATGGTCCAGCAGTTCAGGGTGGGACGGCTTCTGGCCCATCGTGCCAAAGTTGTCCGGCGTCGGCACGATGCCGCTGCCCATCAGTTTCAACCACACGCGATTCGCCATCACACGTGCCGTCAGCGGGTTATCCTTCGAGGCGATCCAGTAGGCCAGATCCAGTCTGCCGCTGCCGCTTTGCGGGCTGATGTTCAGCGGCTCACCCTTCGCGCACAGCACCTCCACCAGTCCACGTGGCACGACATCGCCGGGCTGCTTGATGTCGCCACGGATGAGGATCGGGCTGTTGAAAGGACTGGTGCGGTCCAGCACCCCCATGGCCAGCGTGCGCGGCGTGCCATCTTCATAGAAGAGGTCCACGTCCGCCTTCACCTCTTCCGCACGATCACGCGCACCACGGATGCGCAGGAAGCTCGCTGCTCCCGCTTTCTCGCGATCCTGCTGACGCATGGCAAAAACCTCCTTCTGCGCCTCGGCAGCGGCGGTTTTCGCCCGCTCATAGTTGCTCTTGAGTTCTGCCACTTCAGACGGCGAAATCTTCGCCAGGGAGGCCGTCTGCCCGGCTGTACGATCCAGCTCGATCAAGCCAGCGGTGTTGTTGTTCTGCAGTTGCTCATAGGTGCCAAACAGCGTCTCGCTGCTCAGGAAGATGCCCGCCAGCGCGTAGTAGTCACGCTGCGTCACGGGATCAAATTTGTGATCATGGCAGCGCGCACAGGCCAGAGTCAGACCCAGCATCGACTGCGACACGGCATCGATCTGCTCATCGACCACATCCATCGCAAACTGGCGGCGGTCACGGTTGTTGTGTCCTTTGGAACCAATCGCCAGAAAGCCCGTGGCCACGATCTTGTTCGCCTGATCGCGCTTGCCTTCAAACTTCAGCAAGTCGCCCGCGATCTGCTCCCTGAGAAACTGGTCATACGGCTTGTCCTTTTTGAACGACTCAATGACGTAGTCGCGGTAGCGCCAAGCATGCGGGTAGAGCACGTTCACTTCCTTGCCGCTGCTTTCGCCATACCGTGCCACGTCCAGCCAGTGCCGCGCCCAGCGCTCGCCGTAGCGTTCGGAGTCGAGATACATGTCGATCACACGCTTCACGGCTTCCGGCGACTGATCGGCGACAAAGGCCTTCACCTCATCCGGCGTCGGCGGCAGTCCCGTCAGATCAAACGCAATGCGGCGAATCAGCGTAGGCCGGTCCGCATCTCGCATGGGGTGCAGTCCATTGGCTTCGATGCCTGCCAGGACAAACTGATCGATCTCCGTCTTCGCCCAGCCTTCCGTTTTCACCGCAGGAGGCGCAGGCTTCACCGGCTTTTGAAACGCCCAGTGCTTGCGGCCTTCGTCCATGTCGATCACCCGCTTGCCACCGCCCGCATTCACCACCTGGTTTTCACGCGGGTCCGGCGCCCCCATCTCGATCCACTTCTTGAAGTTCGCGATCACATCGTCCGGCAGCTTCTGCTTCGGCGGCATCTGCATGTCCTCATTTTTCCAGGTCATCGCCTCATACACGCTGCTCTGCGCGATGTTGCCCGGCGTCACCCCCGGATGCCCCGACTCCCCGCCCAGCAAAGTCGCCTGCTTGGTGTCCAGCGTGAGCCCGCCTTTGACCTTGGACGATTCTGCGGAGTGGCACTTGTAGCAGGACTGCACCAGCACCGGCCGGATGTTCTTCTCAAAGAACTGCAGTTGATCCGCTGGAATGCCGGCATGCGCCGCCTCGGTGGCGTCAGCGGCACTCAAGGCCATGGGAGCAAGCAGAAGGATGGAGAAGGTCAGAGTCTTCATGGGAGATTGAAGCGGAAGACACCGTGTAACACTCTGGTTCTAAAAAGGTTTCTCCAAAGCTGCACCTGCCTGCCACCACCGCTGAAACTCCCTGTCGGCGAGAGCCGTTAGCTCCATCTCCCGTTTCTTTCCCGTCACCTCACTCCTCATGCGCCATCTCATCGCCTCCCTGCTGCTCGTTTCATCCATCCACGCGGCGGAACTCGTCGTTCCTGACAACGTCACCTTCACCCGCGACATCGAATTCTCCAACCCCGACAACCAGCATCTGCAGGTGAATCTGGCGCAGCCGAAAGAAGGGAAAGGCCTCTTCCCCGCCGTGGTCTGCATCCATGGAGGCGGCTTCCGCGCTGGCAAGCGGGAGGGGTATGACAAGCTGCTGCTCACGCTTGCCCAGCATGGCTATGTGGCCATCACCGTCACCTACCGGCTGGCACCGGCCTACCAGTTCCCCGCCGCCGTTAACGATTGCAAAACCGCCGTGCGCTGGCTGCGGGCGAATGCCGCCAAGTATCACGTAGACCCCGCACGCATCGGCGCCATGGGCGGATCTGCCGGTGGCCATCTGGCGCAGTTCCTCGGCGTCACGGCTGGCGTACCGCAATTTGAAGGTGATGGGAATCTGGAGCAAAGCAGCGCCGTGAACTGCGTGGTCAATTTCTTCGGCCCCAGCGATTTCACCAAGAGCTACGACAAAAGCGTGGATGCCAAGGACGTGCTGCCGCTCTTCTTCGGCGGTGATCTCAGCACCAAGCGCAAGGAGCACATCATCGGCAGTCCTCTCTATTGGGTGACTCCGAACGCCGCCCCCACCCTCTGCCTGCATGGCACGGCGGATGAATACGTCGCCTATGAGCAGGCCACCTGGATCGTGGACAAGCTCAAGGCGGCCACCGTGGAGGCCGAACTCGTCGGTTTTGAAGGCGCGGGCCATGGCTTGAAAGGTGTCCCTACTGAAAAAACCGAGCAGCTCATGCTGGCCTTTTTTGACCGTCATCTCAAGCCTGTGGCAGCCCCCTAGCTGCTTGCAGATTGAATTTGCAATGATTTGATCAACCATTAAAACTCGCGCTTTTGTAAGTAAAAAGCCAAGTTAAGATCGACCTTCGCAGGTTCATTTTTTTAATTAATCCCTACCAAAGACGCAACAGGCAAGAATGAACGGCAACCACAACTCACTCTGCATCTTAAACTGCATCACTGGCGAACGCTCCCGATTTGAGGGCGGAACCTTTGTGATCGGCGCCGGGCCGAATTCCGACCTGAAAGTGAACTCTCCGCAATGCCCCCAGGTGCTTTGCAAGGTGACGAAAAGTGGCGACGCCATGGACCTGCAGTTCAGCTGCCCAGTTCTGGTGAACGGCACAGAGACGACCTTTTTCAGAGCCCTGCCGGGAGAAGAGCACACCATGGCAGGCGTCGGGCAGCTGCTGGCCTTTAAATACAGCCCCCAGCCGGGCACCTGGATGGCCCTGGGAAATGACAACTCATGGTTCGTTTACAACAGTGAACAGCATGACTGGAACGGCCCCTTCGGCCCGGAGTTTTTGAAAACCTGGCTGGGCCAGTTTTCCGCCAACGCCCGCAAGCGGCTGGTTTTAATTCCGAACGGAATGGAGCAAATGGGGTTTTATGTGCACGACTCCACGGAGATCCTCAAAATCCCGCCCCCCATGACCCCGCCGGCCGAAAAAACCGCCTGGTTTGACCGCTACAGCTCCATGCCGGATGAACCTGCCAAACCGGCTCCCTCTCGGACTCGTTCTCATGAACCCGCGATGGAGGCCGCAGAAGTGAACAGCGAATACGGCGAATTCACCTGCCCGATCTGCTGGTTCAAATTTGACCGGGGCGATGCGATGAACATCGCCGTCCACAACAGCCTGCGGGGCGATCCCATGCTGGGCGATGAGGCCATGCAGCGCTTCCACGCCACGCGCTTCAATGATCGTGGCCAGGCGCTGGATGCCATGGGCCTGTCCACCTCCGACCTCGCCTGCCCGCACTGCCGCCGCAAGCTGCCACCGGGATTTCTCGATCTGCCCCATCACATCTTTTCCATTGTCGGCGCGCCATCGTCCGGCAAATCGTACTACCTCAGCGTGCTGATCAAAGTCCTGCAGAGCACCCTGTTCCAGAATTTTGGCATCACGTTCCGGGATGCTGACCCCTCGGAGAATGTCATCCTCACGCAGATGAAGACGCAGTTGTTTTCCTCTTCGTCACCGGAGGATGCCTTCCTGGCCAAAACCGATCTGGAAGGAGCGCTCTATGAGACCCTGCCACGCCAGGGACGGAAGGTCCGCCTGCCCAAGCCCTTCATCTTCAAGCTGTCCCATCCTGCCACGCCGGACAACGGCTTCTCCATGGTCTTTTATGACAATGCGGGCGAGCATTTCGAACCTACCCGCAACAGCGCGGACTCGCCCGGTGCCCAGCACATCGCGGTGGCCTCCGGCATATTCTTTCTCTTCGATCCTCTGCACAACACCGAGTTCCGCACCATGATGACAGGGGTCACGGATCCGCAGATCAAGACCCACCGCATTGATCAGCAGGATGTCATCCTCGCTGAAACGGAAGTCCGCATCAAAAGCCTGCTCGGGCTGGACTCACGCCAGCGCGTCTCCACACCGTTCGCGGTGATGGTGGGCAAGTATGACACCTGGGCATCTTTGCTGGGAGATGAGCCCCTGCTTCCGGTCATTGAGGATGGCGTGGTCAGACTCGACCACATCAAGGCTAACTCCAAGCGGGTGCGCAATCTCATGGTGCGCATCTGCCCCTCCATCGTGGCGAATGCGGAGGCCATCTCCTCCAATGTGTGTTACTTCGCCGTCAGTCCGCTGGGCTCCTCCCCGGTGGAGTTTCTCGACCGGGAAGGCACGCCCCGCATCGGCCCGGATCCGAAGCTGCTCAATCCCCAGCATGTGGAGGCGCCGACACTCTGGGTGCTTTCACAGGCGACGCCTGAAATGATCCCCTCCACCTCCGCGAACTGACCTCATGGCCTGGCAGCTCATTTACACCAGCGCACCCCGCCTTCTCGAAGCAGGCCGCACCGGATTCGGCACCGTGGCCAGACATCGCGCCGTCAGCGGCATGCTCGCAGCAGCGGTGGAACGCTTCAGCCAGTTTGCCCGTCTGCCGGGTCACGATCCCCGGCGCGTCGTTCACGCCCACCGTATCCTGACGGTGGGCTCGAGCACCTATCATGTGCTGAGCTGCCTGCAGGACGCAGGTTCGGACTACACGGGCCGCACCAATCACATCGCCCATCACCTCATCGCCGAACCCCGGGAGATTCGCGCCCTCTCCGCCTCAGGTCTGACTCCGGCGGATGCGCTGCTCTCCATGACTTGGCGCACGTCATGGAACGAAGCACCCCGTTACCTGGACCCATCCGAGGAGATCAACCTGTCGTCCTTCAGCCCTTTGGACTCCCATGCCTGGGCCTCAGTCACCGGTGATCCTGCTTCCGCCGGCATCCTCTGGTCCCGTGAAACAGAGAGGGGATGCTATCTCTTCCTACCTTCTGGTATCAGCGGACTGGAGCTTTTCCGCGAGTCGTTGCTGGTGGAGCCGGCCCAGTCCTGGCAGACCCGCTTCACCACCTGCCTGGAGCCCAATGACGATGTGGCGGACTTCCGCTGGATCGCGCTCACATCCACCTCCCCCATGCGCGGACAGGTGGAGACCACCAACCGCCTCATTCTTGATCTCACCCATCCTGACACCCTGCCGGCCCCACCTCCACCCGAGGTTGCCCAGCCTTCATTTGAAACCGTGAGTTCGGTGGAACCTGTGGCTGCGTACTCCGCACCGGCACCGGTCCATGAACCCATGCGTTCGTCAGGTGCCTCATCTGCTCCCGTCAGCCCCATGGGCGCCTGGTCGCCTGAGCCACGGCGCAAAGCAGCGAAATCAAACAAGAGCTTCATCGGCATCTCTCTCATCATTGCCGCCGTGATGATCGTCGTCGTGGTGGGGGGGCTGCTGAGGCAGAACAACCTGCAGGAGCAGGCACGTGCGGACTATGAGCAAAAGATCGCCAATACATGGAAACATCACCAACTCGTACTCAATGACACGCGCAAGCTCCTCGAAGAGCAGCCCGACATTGAGCAAGGAACTGCGCTGCTGAAGTCACATGAAGACTTTTTCCACAGCATGCAGCAGATGCTGAAGCAGCCGGGCACTCCCATCGAACTCCCCTTGCCCGCACATACCGAGGATGATCTCAAAGATCTCAAAAAGCTGCTGGCTGAATGGGCAGAGCTGCATGTCAGCCCCTGGGTGAAGCTGCAATCCAGCCAGGCCACCGTGACGGCGTTGGACATTCTTGAGGCCTACCGCAAAAGGCAGGACGCGCGCAATGCCACATGGAAACAACTAACCCATTATCTGAATCTGAAAGACCTTTCGCCCCCCGGCGAAGAGTTGGTTCAATCACTGAAAGTCGCCGCCATGGAAGTGCTGCGCCATGCGGAGCCTGCACGCGACACCCGCTCGCAGTGGGAAGAAGTGTTTAAACTCCCAGGCGATCCGAAGAACAGCACCATTCTCGAAGTGCAGAAATGGCTGAAGCTTTGGGCTGAACTGGATGAGGCCAACGCCCAGTCCTACGCCACAGCGCAAACTGCCGCCTCCAACCAGTCACTGCCAGAATGGCTGCGCGCCAAGGCTGCAGGGTTGAAGCAGCGGCCTGACAAGAAAAACGAACCCAAGATGGCGGTCAAGGCTGCCGATCCGCGCGCGCAAGAAGTGCCAAAACCGGTGGTCAGGATTGAGGATGCGGATGCGGTCTCCGCCACGAATCACATCTATCTTTGCCTGCTTCTGCCCAACGAAGATCCGGCGGGCAAAATCGCCGGACTGAAGGTCTCTGACGACATGCAGTTGTTCGTCGGCAACGCCTGGGCATCACATTCGCCTCCTGATGGAAAAACCGAGCCCAAAGAGGGCGAATTGAAGAAGTGGTTGGGAGTCAGCTCAGATGGCAGCGAGGAATTCAAATTCAGCCCCACCTTGTTTGCAAAACTGCCCCAGATGATCTTCTTCTCCAAGAACGGTGTGCTGACCGCCATCCCTGAAGAACTTCGCAACTCACCCGACGGCATCAGGATCGTAGCACGCAGCAAGGACGGATTGCAGGTGCTGTTTGATCTGCGACTGATCCCAATCAGCAGCGCCTCTTCCCGCCCGATGCTGACACAGGCTGTTGAAGCCACGGTGATCAATGCCGCCATCGTAACACTTACCCTGCCGGCAGGTTTCCTCAGCCGATTGCACGTGGTGGGGCAGCAGGAACTACGCTATGCCCTGAGGCATGACGGCCCCGCAAACCAGAAGAAGTTTTTCCCCCTGATATCTACGGGAGATTCAGCATTCCAAGTCATACCCCCGGCAATCCAAAACGGCTCCGTGGTGAGCAGGATGGAAATAGAAAAACAGATCAAAGATCTCGAGGCTGGAATTGCAAAGGACATTGAATACTTGGCGAAGAATGAGAGCAGTAAGGAATCTCCGAAAATAAAGACCGAAAATAAAAACCGCTACGAGGAGGGCAAAGCTAAAAAGGAACAAGAGCGGCAAGACTTGGTGACAAAGTTGCAAAACCTCGAAGGGAATGCCCCCCCGTCTTTTGATCTCCTGCCAGGGAATTTCATCCTGGCGCTGGAACAGCCGAACAAAATTGAGCTTTGTAAACTCAAAGTGGTTCTGCCCTCTGGTCATTCCCCATCCAAGCCTACCAACCCGTGAAACCTCTCACTCAAGCCATCGAGGCCATCCGCTCCGCCCTCAAAGAGGAGGTGCCACCATCCGCCGTCGAAGATGCCGCCGTCATCTACGCGCAGCTCTGCTCGGATGTGGAGCGGCGGCTGGACCTTGTGGCAGCCATGCTGCAAAAAGGCAGTGACTACCAGGCCCTGCAGGTGGCTGAAGAAGATCCTCCCCTGCTGGATCTCGCCGCATCCGTGAGTTTCGGCGAAGAAAAGAACTGGCAGATCTATTGCGATACTCACGGGCTGAAAGTGGCCGCACGTGTGGACATCCGCATCATTCAAGATCTTGAGTCCCTCTATGCCCGGGGCATCTCCGCCAATCATCCGCTCTACAAAGACTTTCGCGCGGCGGTGCTCTCACGCGATGACCCGAAGTCGCTGCGCATCGTCAAAACCATCCTCAAGCTCAACCCGCAGGACGACAACGCCCGCAAGGAACTCCAGCGTCTGGAGAACAAGGCGCTGCAGGAAAAAATGGACCTGCTGCGTGAGGCGCTGAAGACGGATGACGAAGAACGCATCGCCACGCTCACGGAGGAAATCAAGGCCGCCGCCCCTCCATCCAAGCTGGAACGCCTGGATGTCTTTGAGCAGGGGGAGCACATCCGCCAGGCACTCCGCCGCAGGCAGGCCGAGGCCCGTGTGCCGGACATGCTCAGCACCATGAAGATGCTCAAGGCCGAAGGCAGATGGCGGCAGGTGGGGCAGATGCTGAGCGTCGTCAACGCCATGTTCAAGGAGCACGGATTTACGACCGCCGATGCTGCGCAGAAAGCCACTCTGGAGGACCTGGCTCAGTTCCATCAAAAAGAAAGGGCTGCCGATGAAAAGCAGCGCAACTTTGACCGCACGCTCAAAAGCTTTCTCGCCTTTGTGGAGGAGGTGGAAACCCGCCTGCTCACCGGGGCGGGCGTCACCTTTGAAGAGATTGCCGGCAAGGATGAAAATTTCATCAAGCGCTGGAAGGAGCTGGAAGGCTATCAGCTGCCGGTGGCTGCTGACTCGTTGCAGCGCCTGCGCACCGCAGGCCAGGAACTGCGGCACAAGCTGGAGCGCATGCAACGCACCAAACGTGTGGGCAACATCGCGCTGGCCGCTGCCGCATTGGTGCTGCTCTGCGGCATTTCCGCCATCAGTCTGCATGCATGGAAGGCCTGGACGCTCACGCAGGAACTCGCCTCGTATCAGGCCAAGGAAAACTACAGCACGGCAGAAAATCTGATCAAAAAACTGCGCAGCGAAGAGGAACTGCTGCTGCGCTGGCCCTACCTGCAGGCCCGGATCGAAGAAGTCAGTGCATGGGCCGCCAAATCCCGCGTCACCGGCAAGCAGGCAGCCGAAGCGCTGCTGGCACTGGAAAATTCATTCCAGGGCGAGCAGACCAAACTGACCGCCACTCAACTCGTCAGGCAGCTCAGCGATGCCGAAGCCTTGGTAAAACAACTGGGAGGCGATGTCGCGGCAGAGCCGAAGAACCGCCTCGCAGCACTGAAGACCAAGGCGGATCTTCACCTCGTGACGGTCCTGAAAAAACTTGTCACCAGCACCTCCACCACCCTGGCCAAACTCGAAAAGCGCGGCGCCGCCGAGCTTTCCCACGAAAAGCTCGCGGCCAATGTCAGCACCAGTTGCACGGCTATCGACAAAGAGTTGCTGCCACTCGAAGCTCTCCTCAAACCCGAGGTTCCGGCGCTGGCCTTCCCGGCGGATCTGGAAACGCGGATTCGCGCGCTGCGCCAGCGGCTGGGCACCTACCAGGAAGATCTGCGCACCTTCGCCGTCATCCGCAAAGAAACAGCCGGCGCCGCCTCGCTGGACGACTACCGCAAGGCCGTCACCAAGTGGCAGACAGTCAAGTTTGCCGAGGCCGCGCCCTCCCTCAAAATGCTGGACACTCTGCCGTCTGAAAAAGCCTTTCAGGCCGCGCTCTTCACCGGCGGAGACATGGACCTGCTCCAGGCCGTCCTCAATGACAAGTCCAGGCACTACATGGCTCCCGACACACTGCTCGAAGCGGAACTGAAAAGGATCCTCTCACTCCTGCACAACGAGTATTTAAACAACATTTTCGAGAGCAGCGTGATCCATTACTCAAGCAAAAAGAGCGGCGGCACCGTGTGGTCCATGGGCAAGCCTGAAGCGACGGTCATTGGTGGCTCCAGCCGCTGGAGCGCCAAATTCTACCAGCCCGACCCGACCCAAACCTCGGTCCTCTTCATCCAGCAAAGCTTCACCCGCGCTGGAGAGGCGGGTGACTATCAGGGGGATGCCATCGCAACCACCCGCCTCAGTCAGACCAGCGAATTTATGAACTCACTGGATATCGGACGCATCAGCGACGAAAAAGGGGAGCGCGTGCTCAAGCCTCTCCTGGAAGTCTGTGACAAGCTTGTGCAGGACACCCACGGCAGTCCCATCGCCAAAGCCTACGTCCTGCTCAGGCTTGAAGACATGATGCACCTGCGGCCGCGTGTATGGGGGTTGCAGCACTGCCCGTCCTTGCAGCAGGATCTGCAGGTTTTGCACCAGACCCTCGGCACCACGCCTCTGCGCAGCGAGGACTGGCTCGTGCCGGACATGCGTGAAAAATGGCTGGCTCCGCTCATCGCCTTTTTCAAACCTTTGAAAGCACGTGCCTACCTGCGGGAGGCGCTCGCCCACCGGAACTACCTGCGCGCTGCCACAGCCGCCGGACTGAAATTTGCAGGTTATGTGGAGACCGATCTGTCTCTAGTCCTCAACTCACAGGGACGCACCTCAGGTGAGTTGTGGATGATCGGCAGAGAAAATGGCAAGCCGCTCCTCGTGACCAATCCTGCTGCAGGAAAAGCCGCGTCAGACGCGCCCAAAGTGATCGTGGCCTCCGCCTCCGTTCCTCTCAGCCCCGTGTTCTTCGTGACCGCAGACCGGCGGGCTCTGCTGCAGCAGTATCAACAAGCTCTTTCCTCCACCGGAGTCGATCTCAAGCCGCTCCCTGCTGAATCCTTGTTCTTAACCAACCCCTGATATGAGCAACACAACCTATTCTCTGGAGTGGCGCGGCACGGTGAAGTCCGGCCTCACCTATGAAGACATTGAGGCCGGACTCGTCTCGGGTGATTTGCACACCTTGTACAAGATCCAGGTGAACGGCAGACGGCTCGTGCTGCGGGACTTCGTGGAGCAGCAGCGCCCCCTGCTCGCTCCGCCTCCTGTGAGGAATCTCCCGCCGCCGTCTCCATTGCCGCAGCTCTCCGGCGCCCCCCTGCCACGGCCAGATCTGCACTTAGCGGCACCGCCCCCGCCGCCGATGGGCAAGGCCGTGACCACCTCCCTTCCGCCTCCCAGCCTGTCCGCAGGTGGCAAAGCGCCGAAGCCCGTCTGGTTCTGGCCGGCCATCATCCTCTCTTCCACCGTCTGCATTCTGATCGGCGTCGTGTTTGTTTACATGTCCGCCACATCACGTTCGGCCACACCGCGCGTCGGCGATTCAGGCACTGACATCTCCAGTCCCACCACCAGCGCGAAGACTCCATCCAGTACTGATGCGGCCCGCGACAAATCAATTCCTCCAAGTGCACCCCAACATGACCTTAACAACGAAGAAATTGCCAATCTCAAATCTCCCTATGTGGTCAAGATCAGCACTAGATGGTTGGATGTAGACAAGGAGGGAAAACAGATTGTGGTTGGGGGCAATGGCAGTGGTGTTCTCATCAAACATGAAAATGGCCTTGCCTATTTCGTCACGAACAGACATGTCGTCGCGGTTCCTGACAACATAGAGAAAGTTAAATACTCACTCAACTTCATGGGGGCCGATCATCCTTTTGAAGTGGTCAAACTTGGACGCTACGATCTCGACCTGGCTATGCTGCGCATCGAATACTCGGACGCAAAAGCACAGCCCCCTTTAAACAGTGTGAAGCTGGAAGATTTGAAGCCAGGCCAGGAATGCGTCGCGATTGGAAATGCGCTGGGACAAGGCATCAGCGTCACTACGGGTGTGATCTCTGCTTTTGATGAATGGGAGGCAGGAAAGTATGTCCGAACCTCCGCACCGATTAGTTCAGGAAACAGCGGAGGCGGGTTGTTTCGCACCAAAGACGGGGCGCTGATCGGGATAACGACTCTAGGCTCCGGTTCAGCTCCGGGCAAAGTCATCCAAAACGTCAACCGGGCCATTCCCATGGATTATGTGCTCTCAGATCTGTTCTGGGAGAATTTTTAACCACACCGAGTAACGCAGCGACCCCACTCATTTATGGAGAACCATCACCCACCCAAAGCCACTGCGGATTCACACTCGGCTATGATCTCGGGCGACCCCTTCAAGGACACGCAGAAGTCACTCGACTGGTCGCGCTCAGACATTGAGCGCAGGCTCGGCTTTCGCGGCGGTCGCTTCACCAGTCCGGGCAATACGTTGTCTTTGATCATCGCCCTGCTGCTGACCGCCGCCTATTACACCGCCATCATTCTGGTGCAGCAGAAGTGGCCGCAGACGCGGTGGTTTGCCGCCATGTTTCTGGAGCGCGGCCCCTGCCCCTACCCCACCATGCTGCTCTTCTTCTGGGCGCTGGCCATGCTGCTGCTCAAATGGCGCAAGCTGGTCTTCCAGCGCAGGGTCTTCGGTCTGCCCCTCATGCCGCAGGAGCCCGAATTTGTGCTGACCTCCGCCACGGCCCGCGAGGTGCGCGAGCGCATGGGCACGCTGGTGGACAACCCTCACAACTTCGTCCTCTTCAACCGCATCGATCTCGCGCTTGCCAATCTGCACAACATCGGCCACACCTCCGATGTGGCCGCCATCCTCAAGGTGCAGGCGGAAAACGACGAAGCCCAGATCGCCTCCAGCTATGGGATCATTCAGGGCTTCATGTGGGGCATACCCGTCCTCGGTTTCATCGGCACCGTACTCGGCCTCAGCCAGGCCATCGGCGCCTTCACCGACACCCTGCAGGCTGGCGGTGATCTCACGGCCATCCGCGCCTCCCTGAAGACGGTCACCGGCGGACTCGCCACCGCCTTCGAAACCACCCTCGTCGCCTTGGTCTGCGCGTTCATCCTGCAGCTCATCGTCAGTTTCATGCAGTCCCTGGAATCTCAATTTTTGGACAACTGCAATGACGTGTGCAGCAGGCAGGTCGCTGGAAAACTCCGTTTGCAGGAAACCTGATCGCCACCTGCATGAGAGGCCGGTTCCAAAAATCCCATGGCAGCACCGTGAGCTTCTTCGCGTTTCAAGACGTGATCACGGGCACCACCGGTTTTCTCGTCATCATCACCATTTTCCTCGCGCTCAATCTCGACGAGGTCATCAGTATCAGCAGCAATACAGATCCTCATTCGGCGCTGGCCGTCACCCTGAAGGACACACTCGCCGAAATCGTGAAGCTCAAGCAGAAGGGCGTCATGGCCGAACTGAGTCCAAACGAAACGGAGGAAACCATCAGCCGCATGATCGAGGAATTGAAGCGCTCCATTGAGCGGCTCACTCCCTCCATGCAGCCGGATGCCACCCAGAAGACCACCGAGGAGTCGCCCCTTCAAAGGGAGGTGCGCATTGAAAAGCAGAAGCTGCTCACCACCCTCGAATCGCTCAAAAAGCTCCTCCCTGACACCACGGAGAAGGCTGCGAAGGCGGAGTCTGAGGTGGCCGCGCTGGAGAGCGAGGTCAAAAAAATCCAAAGCCTGCTGCAGATGAGCTATGACCAGCAGAACGTCCTGCGCCTGATTCCTGAAAAGAGCACCACCAACAAAGATCCCGTGCTCGTCGTGGTCGATAAGACCGGCTTTCGCATCCAGCTTTTTGACGGCTCAAAATCGAAGTCCGCCAACTCGCTGGAGGAGCTGATGCAGACTTTGACCGCCTTCCCTTCAGCACAGCATTACATCGTGCTTTACTTCAAACCCTCAGGCGCGCTGCAGTTCGACGAAGTCACCCGGCGGACTCGGGGTGCAGGTTATGAAATCGGCTACGATCTCATCCCCGAACATATCCAGCTGGAGCCTGCCCGGCCAACCAAGTAACAGGCCATGAGAAAACTGCGCCCCAACTCCGAAGAGAGCCTCGATCTTTTGCTCGACACCCTGTGCAATGTGTTTGGCGGCATCATCCTCATCTCCTGTCTGCTGGCGCTTCTGACCAATCAAAACACTCCCGTTCCGGGCGACCCCAGCGGCAACTCAGGCACCCAGGGCCGGCTGCTGGCAGAGCGGATCGAAGCCGCCAAAAGCGAACTCGCGGGACTCCTAAAAATCAGCGAAAAAAGGAAGTCCAAGGGGCAGGACGAGTTGCAGACCCTCATCAGCGAGCGCAACGAACTCCAGGCCACCCTGGACCGGCTGAGAAAACTGCAACCCACGAACTCAGACACCACCGTCTCCAAAGATCCGGTGGGAGACCTCACGGTGCTCCGCTCCGAGGTCAAGGCCCTCGACCAGCGCCTCGCGGATGCCAAAGCCAGAAAGGAAGCGGCGGAGAAAAAGGCTCGCGACCTCGCCGCGCAAATCCAAAGCCTCCGCAGCAAGATCACCACCGAGGATGAAAAACGCATCGAGCATGTGCGCTTCCCCAAAGAGAGGCAGATCACCAAGTCGGCAACGAACATCATCTTGAAGTACGGTGCTGTGTATCCGCTGCAGGACTCCACAGGCGCCAATTATTCCGGCATCACACGTGTCATGAAGGGCGCGGAAGACTACGAAGCCATCCCCAAAAAATCCGAAGGCATCCCCATGACGGACCTTGCAACGTTGCGCAGACTCCTGGCCAGCTACAAGCGCGGGGGCGTTTATATCAGCCTGTGCGTCTATCCCGATTCATTTGAAACCTTCCGCGCCATCAAGGTGCTGATCCTTGAAGCAGGCCTGGATTACGGCTTCGACGTGTTTCCTGAGCACTACATCATCACATTCAGTCCCAAAGGCACCTCCCCAGCTCCGCTTTGATGGATGAAGTTCTGGCGGTGGAAAACACCTCAGCCAGCCATCCATCTCACTTCACCGGCCGTAGGTCAAAGCACACGAGCTTGTCTTTCTGCCGCACGATCAGCCTGCCGTTGGCGATGGCAGGTGATGAGCAGCCCATGGCATCCGTCTTGGCACGGCCCAGCTGTTCGTAGGCGGCGTTGGTGGCCTTCACCATGCGCACATGCGTGCCGTTGTTTTCATAAACCAGCAGCTTGCCGTCAGCGAGCAGCGGGGAGGTGATCGTGCTGTTCACCTCATTCACCACCCACTTCTCCGCACCTGTTTCAAGGTCGATGCACTGGTGCTTCTCACCGCAGCAGAGATAGACGCTGCCTTCATAAATGATCGGGCTGCCGGCGTAGCGGCGGGTCACCCAGAAATGAGACCACGCAGTCTTCGGCGTGCCATCAGCCTGCATTTTGTACGCTCGCAGTCCCACACCTTCCGTGCCGCTGTAAAGCACCAGCCAGTCGCCGTTGCTCACCGGGGTGCTCTGGCTGCCGCCTTCGGCCTTCCATTTTACGCCACCTGTTTCAGGATCGAGCCCGTAGAGCGCGTTGTTGCCATTGATGACAAGCACAGGCTTGCCGCTGCTCGGCGCCCACCACGTGGGGCTGGCGATCAATCCCTTCGCTTCCTTCTGCTCCCACAGCAGCTTGCCATCGGTTTTCGAAAAGGCGCAGGCCACGCCGGTGGCCATGTACACGCGATCCCCCATGACGAGCGGTGACGCCGCCGGCCCCTTGGCGGAAAGCGGCGCGGACCAGACGAGTTTGCCATCGTCCTCCTTCACACAAAGCAACTCCGAGCTGCATGCCGCATAGACCTTGCCATCCACCACCGCACACGTGCTGGAGGACTGGCGGCCGCTGGGCTTCCCCGGCTGCGCATATTTCCAGATCTGCTTCCCGGTGGCCAGATCCAGGCAGAGGATCACATCCTGCGCGGTCTTCACCGTGTTCGGCACCAGCGCGATCATCTTCTCCTTCACTTCCGGCGGGAAGCCTTCGTCATCCAGCCACTTGCTGAACACCGCCGCACTGGCAAACGGCTTGCCCTGGCGGCTGTTCATCTTGTCCAGCCACTCCAGAGCGATGGCATTTTTGCCCGCCTTGAACCGGCTGGCCACCCAGGTGCCGATGTTGATCTCCTCTTTCTCGCTCAGGTTGTCCTTGCGCCACTGCAGCACCCATTCATCAAACTTCGCGCCACGCAGCGTGGGCAGGTTAAGGCGGGTTTCCTCCAGCTTCTTCGCGAGTTCCGGTGAAGTGCCGCGATAGTTCAGCGACTGCATCACCTCCGTGTCGATCTCACGCGTTTCAGAGGGCACGCGCTCATGCCACACCACGCTGAGAAACACCTTCTCCCCGCTGACCACCGGGCTGCCATGGCCACCATACTCGTTGCTCGGGATGAACTCGCTCTCCCAGACCTTTTTGAGCCCCTCGGTGGGAAAAGCATCCGCAATCGGACTCGTGTCCTGAGAAACCCCGTTGCGATCCGGCCCACGCCATTGATTCCAGTCACCTGCCCATGCAGTGGTGGCGAAGAGAAGGACGTGAGCAGCAGCAAAAGCGTTTTTCATGAGCAGCCGTAAACGGCTTCGCGACGCCTTAAGTTTCACCAGTCATCACAGCTTGATGCATTGTGATGAATGGTACGCAGGGAGGGGATCGAACCCTCGACCAATTGGTTAAAAGCCAACTGCTCTACCGCTGAGCTACCTGCGCATTCCCGAATCGGGGGCGGGTATGTATTCATAAGACAGCTCAGCGCAAGCCTGAATATGCCTCAGAGCGGACTTTCTTCACCAGGACGTCGAGTCCGCTGTCAGGTCGCTTCACGTGAAAAGCAGAAATTCCGCTGCTCTGCGCCCCGCCCAGATCACACTTTTTATCATCGCCGATGTGCAGCGCCTCCTGTGGAAGGCAGCCTGCGGCGGCCAGTGCGGCCTCAAACATGCGCGGGTGCGGCTTGGCGGCCCCCACCTCACTGGAGATGATGACCTGCTCAAAAAAGCGCATCAAATCATGCCCGGCCAGGATGCTGCGCAAGCGGCGGTCGAAATTCGACAGCACCAGCAGCCGGTGATCACGCGAAAGCTCCTCCAGCGCCGGCACCACGTCGGCAAACACACTCCAGGCCTGCGGCTGCGCGTAGTGCAGATAAAGTTCGCTAAAAAGGCCATCCAGCACGGTGTCCGCCAGCGGCACACCCAGCACCCGGCCAAACACATCGCCTACCAAGGCATGCCACCAGCCGCGGTCATCATCAGCGGGCGACTGGCCCACCGCATGCAGCGGCGGTGCTGTCTCCTTCCAGGCCATGCGGAAGGCCTGCATGATGGCCTCCGGCTCCGCCACGATGCCATGCCGCAGGGCATGCTGCGCATACGTCAGCCCCACCGGTTCAGCAGGCCGGATCAGCGTACCTGCCGCATCAAAAAACAACGTTTGCAGTGGCATGAGGCTGAAAAACAAAAAAACGGGAGCGACCTTGTAGTCGCTCCCGTGGGGAAATCAGATGAAATTACTTGGAAGCCGTGACCGGATTCTTCGGGTTCTTGCCGTAGGTCTGCTCCTGCTCAGGCTCCACAGGGAGCTGTGGCAGGCGGCAATGATGGCCAGAACCGGGGAGGAGATAGCCACCGTTGAGATCGTTCAGGCTGCCCACCATGTAGGACTTGGGCTCTGGGGGAGTGATGACGTCCACAGCACCAAAGAGGCCACGGCTGACGGTTTCACCGTAGGTGTAGAGCGCGCTCTGATACACTTTCTTGGTGGAAACAAAGCCACGCTGCATCACGCCAGTGACAACCCCGGGCCAGCGGCGGATCGCGCGGGCACCAAAGCTGGCTCCGTCATCGACGGTGTCCATGCCGTAGTCGGCGTAGCGGTTGGTCTCACGGAAAGCGATGTCGTCAGTGCGATACACGGCATCCACGCCGATGTTGGTATAATCACGGGCCTGGCGATCACTCACCTTGCCGACGAAATTGCTGCCGTCATCGACGATGTCCATCGTGCTGGTTTCAGCCTGACCGACGCCCTGGCTCGCATAGCCGAGGCCTCTGTTCACGATGCCTGCATCACGGCAAGGCAGCACTGAAGAAGGACGCGGGTTGTTCACGAGGTTCCTCGTAGCAGTGCAGGAAGCGAGTGTGGAGAGTAGAACAAGGGGCAGGAGCAATTTCATAGATTAATGCGTGATTCTGTCGGAAAGGACCATGGATTGTCAAAGCTAAAATCCGCCAATCTCCGACAAATGCACGCGGGAATGTCGCAGAATGTGAAAGACCCCTGCCAGCAGGGCGTTATCGCGCCATCCCCCTCTGTATGTTCATGAAGCTGAATCCTCTCTGTGCCGTTATTGCATCGCTCGCCACTTCGGCCCTGGTGGCCCATGCCGCCCCCGATCTGAAGACCACCGCCGCCAAGATTGACGAACTCGTCAACGCCAAGCTCGCGAAGGAGAAGATCCAGCCCAACAAACCCGCCAGCGATGAAATCTTCGTCCGCCGCGTCTATCTCGATGTCGCAGGACGCATCCCCACCCTGCAGGAGACCAGCGAGTTCCTCAAAAGCAGCGACGCTGACAAACGGGAGAAGCTGATCGACAAGCTCCTCGCTGGCGACGGCTACGTGCAGAACTTCTACAACTACTGGGCCGACATCCTGCGCATGAAAAGCCAGATGGTCGGCGGCGGTCAGAGCCTGCCCGCCTTTTACGGCTACTCCAAATGGCTGAAAGACAGCCTGCGCGCCAACAAGCCCTACGATGAAATGGTGCGCGAAGTCGTCACTGCCAACGGCAAGAGCTACGAAAACGGAGCCATCGGTTTCTATATTCGCGATTACAACATGCCGCTGGATAACATGGCGGTGACCACCCAGATCTTTCTGGGCACCAGCATGGTCTGCGCCCAGTGCCACAACCATCCGTTCGATAAATGGACGCAGATGGACTACTACCAGATGGCGTCCCACACCTACGGCATGACCGCCAGCAACGGCATCACCAACCCGCTGCTGGCACAGGCCATCTATGGCGGCGGCAATACGAAGAACAAGAAAAACCGTTACGGCGGCGCCGTTACCAAATTTGACCTGCCCGAAGGCGTCGAGCGCAAGGACGTCGGCCGCGCCATGACTGAAATCCTCCGCCCGCTGCGCTACAACACCGTGCTGGATCAGTCGGACAAAAAGCCCCTCCTGCTGCCGCACGACTACCAGTACCCTGACGCCAAGCCCAAGCAGAAGATCGAGCCACTCATCCCCGCCGCCTTCAGCAAGGACGGCAAGATCGTGCAGGAAGGGGTGAAACCCGACGCCTCCTACGCCTCATGGATGACGAGCAAGGAGAACCCACGCTTTACCACCGTCATCGCCAACCGCCTGTGGAAAAAGCTCATGGGCCAGGGCATCATCGAACCCGTCGATGAAATCACCGACAGCACCGTGCCGAGCAATCCGCAGCTCATGACCTTCCTCGAAGAAACGATGAAGGGCTCCAACTACGACATGAAGGCCGTCCTGCGCGCCATCCTCAATTCGCAGGCCTACCAGCGCGAAGCCTACACCAAGGACGTCGAACTCGGTGAGGTGTACAACTTCCCCGGCCCCCTCCTCCGCCGCATGAGCGCCGAGCAGATCTGGGACAGCATGGTCGCCCTCTACAAGCCCTCTGCTGACAATCCCAGCATCGCCACCAAGGTGGATGCCGAGATCGCTCTGCGCCGCATCGAGTGGCTGGATCGTGCGCTGAACAGCCTCACTCCCCAGCAGCTCCAGGCCTGCACCATCGCAGTCGCTCAAAAGCAGAAGGAGCTGGCCGCCGAAGTCCGCACCGCGCAGGAAACCATGGATGCAGCCGCCAAGGCCAAGGACGAAGCCGCCATCCGCGCCGCCCGCAAGGCCATCCAGAGCCAGCGCAAGCGCATCGACGAAGCCGTGGACGCCGTGGTCTATGACGTCGGGTTCAAGCGCTTTGCCGAACTCGCCCGCGAAGGCAAGCTGGATGAATTCTCCAAGGACGAAGAGTTTGCCAAGGAAGTGGCCGCCGCCATCAAGCTCAAAAAGGACGGCGAAGACCTCAGCATGGATGAGGCCCTGGACATTCTGGCCAAGCAGCGCCGCGCCAAGCTCAATGCGCAGGCCAAGGCCCGCCTCGCCGCCGACGCCGGACGCTTCGAGGTCGATGACAAAAATGAAAAGGCCTCCCTCATCGCCTGGGAAAACTTCCGTGACACCTACATGCTGCGCGCCGCCGATCTGCGCAGCCCAGCCCCCAACGGCCACTTCCTGCGCGAGTTCGGCCAGAGCGACCGCGAACTCGTCGAAAACTCCAACGACGACGCCAGTGTGAGCCAGGCGCTCATGCTGCTGAACGGCAAGATCTTCAGCAACCTCATGAACCGCTACACCGTCATCGCCCGTGCGATGGACAAGGCCAAAAAAGAAGGCTCCGAAGCCGTCATCGACACCGTCTATCTCAGCCTCCTCAGCCGCAAGGCCACCCCTGAAGAAAAGGAACTGCTCAAGCCCATCGCCGACAACGCCGACACCACCGACCGCGGCGACGTCCTCTGGACCGTCCTGAACACCCGCCAGTTCTTCTTCATTCAGTAAAGTTGCCCAGTTGCGCCGCAACTGGTCTGAAGACTCCGGTTGCGGCGCAACCGGACTACCTTCACGCCATCACGCCCTTCACCACCTCGCCCGCAATGTCCGTGAGCCGGAAATCACGTCCGGCGTAGCGATAGGTCAGTTTTAAATGATCCAGCCCCAGCAGGTGCAGGATCGTGGCATGCAGGTCGTGAATGTGCACTTTATCCACAGCGGCGTAGTAGCCGTAGTCATCCGTCGCGCCGTAGGCGGTGCCGGGTTTGCAGCCACCACCGGCCAGCCACACGGTGAAGCCGTGTGGGTTGTGATCCCGCCCATCCGTGCCCTGCGCCACCGGCGTGCGGCCAAATTCACCGCCCCAGACCACCAGCGTGTCTTCCAGCAGGCCGCGTGATTTGAGATCCGCCAGCAGTCCCGCGATGGGTTTATCGACCTCAGCCGCGTTCTTCGTGTGGCCCTTGAGCAGATCTCCATGCTGATCCCACTGCACAAATCCGTCACTGTGGGTCACCTGCACAAACCGCACGCCGCTTTCAGCAAAGCGCCGCGCCATGAGGCACTGGCGACCAAAATTCGCCGTCACCGGATCATCCATGCCATACATCTTGCGCGTGGCCTCTGTCTCACCTGAGATGTCCTGCAGTTCCGGCAGCGTCGATTGCATGCGGTAGGCCAGCTCAAAGGAATTGATACGAGCCTCCAGGGCCGCATTCGCCCCGGCCACCTCCAGATGGCTGTGGTTCATCTGCGACACCAGATCCAGCTGCGCGCGCTGCATTTCCGGCGTGAGCATCTTGTTGTGGATGTGCTTCACCACCGCCTGCTCCGCCGGTACGCTGGCATTGCCCAGCGGCGTGCCCTGGCAGTAGGCTGGCAGAAATGCGGAGCTCCAGTTGCTCACGCCGCCATGCGCCAGCGTCGGGCAGATCGTCACAAAGGCCGGCAAATCCGAATTGTCCGTCCCCAGGCCGTAGCTGACCCAGGAGCCAAGGCTCGGGCGCACAAACGTGTCGCTGCCCGTGTGCAGTTTCAGCAAAGCCCCGCCGTGTGCCGGATTCGTGCCGTGCATGGAGCGGATGATGCACATATCATCCACGTGCTTGGCCACATGCGGAAAGAGATCACTCACCGGCAGGCCGCTCTGGCCGTACTGCTTGAACTTCCAGGGCGACTTCAGCAGATTGCCCGTCTCGGCAAACTTCACGCGCGGCAGCGCAAACGGCGGCGGCTTGCCGTGATCACGATCCAGCATCGGCTTCGGGTCAAACGTGTCTACCTGCGAGGGGCCGCCCTTCATCAGCAGAAAAATCACCCGCTTGGCCTTGGCCGGAAAATGCGGCTGCTTCGGCGCCAGCGGATCAATCACCGCCGCCTTGGCAGATTCCAGCCCCAGCACGCCCTGCAGCGCCAGATAGCCAAATCCCGCGCAGGAGTTGCGCAGCATCTCGCGGCGGCTGAAAGGCATCATGGGGGGCATGGTTTTCACATAGCAACATACGGGCCGTGTCAGCCGGCTCTTGCTCTGTGTATTGTAGTCCCGGCTTCAGCCGGTTCTGGTCGGGCCTCGGCTCTCTTGTCCGTTGGGCATGGCGGAGTGAAAAGTTCATGGATTTTCCATTCCTATCTCAGTCTTGGTTCGAGAAAACCGATGGCGGAGCCATCAAAGCCTGTAGCGAGGTGGTTGAGCGAAGCGACACCCCTCGTTAACGGGTTTTCGATTCTCCTCTCGTCCCTGGCATCGCGTAGCGAAGCCAGCACGAGCGTCTCCTCCACGCTCTTTATTCCTGAGTCACGCCTGTCGTCGTCATGATTTTAGCAATCCTTCCAGATTCGGGCTGAGCTTGCATTGAGAACGTTGTGCGATCTCCTTTAGCAACTCGTGCAGATCATCGAACTTGTCAGTGGAGGTGAACGCCAGTGTCCGGCCTTTCCCTTTGATAAAAACACAATGCCTAAGACGCCCCCAAACCATCTCATCAATCTCTTCCCACGGTATCAACCTTTTGGATCGCAGCTTTGAGACCACGAGTCCGGCGTCTGTAACTTGATAACGATTGAGGCCGCTTTTCCAGTACAGCCATGCAGTCAGCATGGCAAATAGCACACAAACAACGACGAAACAAACTTGCTCCACCTTGCCACCATTGACGAAAGGCTCGACGCTTGAGCTATATGCCATCCAGCCAATGAAAAACGGCAGCCCAGCCGCTATCAAATGGAACTCAAGCGGATGACCGTAGGTTTTCATCAGCACCCCGAATCACTCCCGCCTCACGCCCGACCCGTCGCCGGTGTCCCGCGCTTGGCATCATCACGGAAGAACGTCTCCATGCGCTCGCGCAGGTCGGCGTAGAAATTGCGGGACATCTCTTCGATCGCATCGGCTGTGTGGCTGACACCGCTCTTGGCGGCCAGTTCCCGCGCGATGCGGCTGCGCTCTTCAAAGTCGCGCTCCAGGTCCATGAGGTACACCAGGAACTCCTTGGCAGAACGCGCACCATCCACGCTGGTGATCAAAGAACGCTCCAGCGTCTTGTTGCGCGTGAGGTTCAGCATTTTGCTCCCTGCCAGCTCCTTCATCTGCAGACTGAAGCCTTCCATGAAGGCCTTGCGCTCGCCTTCAAATCCCATTTCTTCGCGATCCAGCAGCGTGTCATACGGGCCGGGCTTGGAGAAGAATTTCATGATCAGCGGAATCGTGTCCACCAGCATGAAGAGCAGCGTCAGCACCAGGTAGGCAACGAGTGCAAACGTGCCGCCCTGCGCCCCCTGCTCAAACAGCTCATGCAGCGCCAGCGTCTGTGTGAGGATGTCACGGCGCGGCTCCGCGCGAATGCCGGTGATGCGTGTGTCCTCGTCCTTGATGAGCTGGGTGATCTCCGTGTGCAGATTCTTCTGCTGCAGCAGCAGCGCGTCGATCTGCGTTTTGAGCGTCTCGCGAATGGCGTTCTGCTGGCCCACAAACTGGTCCGCCTGCTCCGTCTGCACCTTCTGCTTCAGCGCGGCCACGCGATCCCGCTCCGCCTTGTTCAGCGCCGCCAGTTCAGCGGCCTGGGCATCCAGCGCGGTGTTCACTCCATCCTCAGCCGCTTTGATCTCAGCCACCACCGCCACGCGGGTCTTCGTCATCGTGTCCAGCACGCCGCTCAGACGCGCGGACTCGGCACGCCGCCAAGTGAGCTGGTCTTCCTGAATGCTCTTGGCACGTGGCCCCAGGCCGATGATGCCGCTGCGCTGGCCATTGACCTCGCGCTCAAATTCCGTCTGCCAGTGGTTCAGCTCCTCGGCGATCTTTTGGTAGTCCTTGCTCAGCGTGGCCATCTCCGTGTCCAGCTTCGTCAGGCGCTCTTTGCCCGGAGCCACCGCATCGGCGATCTTCGCTTCACGCGCGGCTTTGTCTGCCTTCTCGTCATCAGTCAGCGGCTTCTCGATCGGCTTGCCGCTGTCATCCAGAAACTTAGCCTGGAAGGTCGAGTTCCAGTTCTCACGCTGCGTCGCGATCTCCGCCTCCAGCGGCACCAGCCGCGCCTCCACGGCGACCTTCTGCTGCTTGGAAACTTCACGCGCCGCTTCGATCTCGCTCTGCCGGTGCTTCTCGATGACCGATGAAATCGTGTCCTTGAACAGCAGCAGCGTCAGCGGATGCGAAATCGTCACGCCCATCAGCGCCGCCACCACCAGACGAAGGGAGAACTGCGAGATCTTGCGGAAGAAGCCCTGGTAGGCGCGATACGTGGCCAGCAGCGCACGGTCCACCGTCAGAATGATGAACGACCACACCAGCGACACCGGCGCAATGATGTACCAGTTGTCAGTCAGCGTGCTCAGCGCATACGCGCAGGCGATGATGGCAAACGTGGAGGGCACCAGCACCGTGGCGCCAAAGGCCACGTACTTGCGCCGCTCCCACGCCGGACAGGCATCGAGGTTGTCGGAAGAGGCTGCGGAGAGCCAGAAAAAGACGCGTTCGATGCGTTGCAGGAGGTTCATAGGCGTGTGGGGCTGCCGGATTCGGAGTGTGCGGGCGGGCGCGGGATTGTCAATCTGCGGGACTGGATTAATAAGACCCACCCTATGACGCCAGTGTTCGACGAAGCATTCATTTGTGATTCCGTGCCGGCGGAAATCATGGATCATGCGTGGGCGATGGGCTGGCGGCATTTCGGCAGGCATTTCTTCCGCTACAGCACCCAGCAGGCCCCGGACGGCGGCCTGCAAACCATCACCCCGCTGCGCATCGATCTCGCCTCCTGCACCTTCTCCAAAAGCCAGCGCCGCGTGCTGAACAAGAACGCCGACCTGCGCACCGAGATCGCCCCCGCCGCCATTGATGACGAACTGCGCGCCCTCTTCCAGCGCCACAAGCAGCGCTTCACCCACAACATCCCCGACACCCTCGAAACCTTCCTCGGCCCCGATCCCGCCCAGGGCCCCTGCGAATGCCGCATGATCCGCGTGTTTGACGGTCCCCGCCTCATCGCCGCCAGCTTCCTCGATGTCGGCCAGCACGCCGCCTCCAGCGTCTACGGCCTCTTTGAGCCGGAGCACTCCCGGCGCAGCCTCGGCATCTTCACCCTCCTGCTCGAAATCCAGCACTGCCGCACAGCCGGCCTCCGCCATCTCTACTCCGGCTATGCCACCCGCGAGCCCAGCGTCTACGACTACAAAAAGCAGTTCCGCAGCACCGAGTATCTGGACTGGGGTGCAGGTGAGTGGCGGCCATTGCTGCCTTGACGCTCCAGCCAGGGCGGATGCCCGCTCCTGCCGAGATTGCGGATGATCTTTTAGCGGCGGAGAAGCTGCCTACTTGCCCTCCAAGAGCGGCTGCAAGACGGGACCATCCATGTTTTTCACCTTCAAGCCGAGCAAGGAGGCAAGCGTCGGTGCCACGGAGGTGTTGCTGACCGTGCCGCACCGGGCACCCGCCTGGATGCCCGCGCCCCAGGCGACAAACGCCGCGTGCATATCCGGCTGTGCGGCGTCAGATCCGTGTGAGCCCTTGGTCACCACATCCGGAGGCGTCACCACCACGTCGCCGATCGGTGAGTCCACGAAATTGAAACCGCTCGCCGCCGACAGCACGAGGTCAGCCATCTGCGGATTCTTCGCTGGATCAGGCAGCCCCTGGGCGGCGAAGTCAGCCTGAGAGATCACGGCTCCCACGCCTTCCAGTTGGCGGAACTGCTCTGCGAGCTTCACCACCTGCGCCGCACGGCCCTCATCCCGCAGCACATAGACAAAGCAGGCTCCGCCCTGCGCCACGGCGCGGACACTGCCGCCCGTGATGCGCGTCCCGAGCGCGGTGAGCAATCCCTCCTGCCGCAGCAGCACATTCGGCAGAATTCGCCGGCGGTAGGACACGAAGCCATGATCAGACACCACCACCAGCGTCGCGCGCGCGACATGAGTGCGCTGCAGCTCCTGCCAGAGCTCGGCCACGCACGCGTCCTGATTTTTCAGTGCGGCATAGGCCTGCGGTGAGCGGGGACCAAACCGGTGCTGCGCGTGATCGAGCTCCACAAAATGCATGAGCAGCAGATGCGGGCGATGAAGGCCCATCACATGCTTCCCCATTTGCGCAAACATGCGGTCCCTCTCCGCGATGCGCTCGGTGTTCCACCACTCCTCCTGCATGCCCCAGGGTATGCCTTTCGCGGTGAATTCCTCCAGAAGCGAGGGTGTGGCGTACTGCTTCACCAACGCCATCGAGCCCACATCCGGAATGGTCCAATCCAGCGTACGCGCACCGCGAGTCGCAGGCCAGATCAGCGCGGCCGTCTTGAGTCCCGCCTGTTTCGCGAGGTCGTAAATCGTCGGCACCTTCACAATCTCGTCCTTGTTGAAAATGGGATCGACCACCAGCGGCACGATCTCGTTCTTCACGCGGTCAAGCACGCTGTTGCCAAGCACCCCATGCTTTCCGGGATGAACGCCCGTGACCAGCGTGGTGTGGTTGGGCCAGGTGACCGTGGGCATCGAGGCGATCATGCCCTGCGCACGCGCCCCCTCGGCGACCAGCCGGCGCAGTGTCGGGATCTCCGCCACGGGATCGTCGAGGTAGAAGTTCGCCAGGCCATCCACGCTCACCATCAAGACCAAGCGCTCGGGAGTTTCCGCATCCACGCGGGCGGCACCAAGCAGCATGAAGAGAGCAAGCGGGAGAATGGAAACACGGAACATCCCTGCGATGTAGCCTGCCTGCTCCGCGTTTCAAGCGATGCTGTGCAACGAAGACACCTCTCCGGCTGGGCGGGGTCAGTGGTGAAGCTGAAGCTACTGGAGAAGCAAAGTTCCCCTCTACCGCCTAATGTGCAAGCTGACCCCGTGCCCGCCCCCCTCACCTCAAGGCCGCGCCACAAACGGCCAGAACAGCGGGATGAAATAAACGGACAAGCCCCAGAAGAGCAGGTTCAAAGGCACTCCCACACGGACGAAGTCACTGAAGCGATAACCGCCGGCATTGTACACCATGGTGTTGGTCTGGTAGCCCACGGGGGTGGCAAAGCTGGTGGAGGCGGCGAAGGTCACGGCCACAAGGAAGGGCTTGGGATCCAGCCCGATGCTGTGCGCCGTGGCGATGGCAATGGGGGCGATCAGGACCGCAGCGCCGGTGTTGCTCATGAACTCTGTGAGGATGGCGGTGACGAGATAAATGGCAGCAAGCAGGGCCACGGGATCATCCCTCCCCGCGAAACGGAGCACCACATCCGTGATGGTCTGGGCAGCGCCGGTCTTCTGCATGGCGATGCCCAGCGGCAGGATGCCCGCCAGCATCACGAGCACGCGCCAGTCCACGGCACCATAAGCCTGATCGGGACGCAGACAGCGGGCCACGATGAGCACCAGCACTCCCGCGAGCGCCCCCACAAGAATGGGTAAAATTTTCAGCGCGGCGAGCACGACGACAAGAGCGAACACCCCCAGCGCCAGCAATGTCTTGCCACGCTGGCGCACCGGCGCCTCCAGCTCATTGAGGACGAGCAGGCCGTCTTCCGCACGCACGCGGTCGATTCCCGCCTGCTCCCCGAGCAGCAGCAGGGCGTCGCCAATGCGCAGCCTCACGCTGGAGAGCTTTTCACGCAGCACATGGCCGGTGCGCTGCACGGCGAGGGCGATGACGCCGGTCTTCTGTCCAAAGCGGATTTCAGCCAGCGTGCGCCCAATGAAGGGCGAGCCTGGCGGGACGATGGTTTCACAGAGCTTCACGTCCTTGGAGCGGATGGTTTCATCCCGCAGCTTGAACTCGGGCTCGATTTCAAGCTTCAGCCCGGTGGTCACTGCGAGCAGCTTGTCCGGCCTGGCACGCACGAGCAGGAGGTCGTGGGCCTGCACGGTCTCACCCACGGCGGCCAGGATGGTGTGTGTGTCGCGATGGATCTCCAGCACGGTGATGTCATGCTCACGTGACAGCGGAGTCTGGCCAATGCGCTGGCCGATGAGCGGCGAGCCCTCCATGACGCGCAGCTCGGTGACGTACTCTCCTAGCTGATAAACATCCGTGAGCTGCTCCGCGCGGCGCGCCGGCAGCAGCCAGCCCCCGAAAAACACCAGGTAGGCGACCCCGGCCAGCGTCAGCAACAGTCCCAGCGGCGCAAACTCAAACAGGCTGAAGCTGCCAAGACCTGACTTCTCGTAGATGGAATTCACGAGAAGACTGGTGGAGGTGCCGATGAGCGTGCAGACGCCGCCAAACTGGGAGGCAAAGCTCAGCGGGATGAGCACGCGTGAGGCGGGGATCTTTCTCGCGGTGGCAGCGGCGATGACCAGCGGCAGGAAGACGGCAACGGCAGCCGTGTTGTTGACGAAGGCGGAGACGGGCACCACACAGAGCATGACGAGCATGCAGAACATGCCGGGGCTGCTGCCACCGCTTTTGGCAAGCAGCCTGCCCAGAGCATCCAGCGCACCCGTCCTCTGCAACGCGGAGCTGAGCACAAACATGCAGCCCACGATGATGACGGCTGGATTGGAAAAACCCGCGATGCCTTCCTCCACCGTGACCACCCCCGTGATGAGCAAGACAGCGGCGGCCAGCAGCGCCACGATGTCCACCGGCAGCTTTTCCGTGGCAAAGAGTATGACGGCTCCCAGGAGCGTGATGAGGGTCACCCAGAGATCAAAACTCATGCGGGCAAAAGATCATGGAAGTCCGGGCCCGCGCAGCGGGACCTTCGGACGAGGTGAGGATGTGTCATAGGTGAGCGCAAAGAGAAACGCAGCAACGGAGCCAAGGCAAGATCAGGCTACGAGCCGCAGACCCTCATCATGAGAAAATTCGCACAATCTTTGTTCAAGGGTCTGTGAAGGCCGCCAAGGAGTCGAAAACGACGCAGTCGATGGATGCACCCCATGCGTTTGACGGTGTGTGGGCTGCTCATTCAGACCGCAGAAGCGCACGACAAACCCGGTTTCGCCTGCTACCTCATCCCACCTCTACAGGACTCCACACCCGCATCTGCCGGTGACTTACACCTTCAAAGCATGAACGCCTCCCCCATCGAAATCCTCGCGACCTCGCTCTTTGCACTCGCCGTGCTGCACACCTTTGCGGTCAAGCGCTTCGCCCACTGGTCCAAGAGCTACCCCGATGGCTCCATCATGGAAAACATCCTGCATTTCCTGGCCGAAACCGAGGTCGTCTTTGGCCTCTGGGGTGCGGCGCTGTTCGCGGGAATCGCTGCGGTGAAACACTCGCTCCATGACGCGGTGGTCTACATCGAGGGGCTGAACTTCACCGAGCCCAAGTTTGTTTTTGTTGTCATGGTCGTCGCGGCCACCCGGCCCGTGGTGCAGCTCGCGGAGGCCTGCATCTCAGGCCTTGCTCGCGTGCTGCCGTTTCAGGCCAGCGTGGCCTACTACTTTGCCGCCCTTTCCTTCGGCACCCTGCTGGGCTCGCTCATCACTGAGCCTGCGGCGATGACCCTGATCGCCATCCTTCTCAAGCGCCGTTACTTTGACTGCGGCATCGGCGCGGGCCTCGCCTACGCCACGCTCGGGCTGCTGTTTGTGAACATCTCCATTGGCGGCACGCTCACGCACTTTGCCGCGCCGCCTGTGCTCATGGTCGCCTCCAAATGGCAGTGGGACTCCTGGTTCATGCTCACCCACTTTGGCTGGCGTGCCGTCGCCAGCTGCATCGTCGCCACCGCTATTGTGACCTTTTTATACCGGGCCGAGCTCAGCCGTGTGGAAGTGGTGGAGCAGCCCGCGCGGCCCCTGCCCGCATGGCTCACGCTGCTGCATGTCGTCTTCCTGGCGCTCGTCGTGTTGTTCGCGCATCATCCGGATGTCTTCTTCGGCGTGTTCATGGTCTTCCTTGGCATCGTCAGCGCCACGCAGGAATACCAGGACGATCTGCGCCTGCGTGAAGGCCTGCTCGTCGGCTACTTCCTCGCTGGCCTCGTCACCCTCGGCTCGCTGCAGTCCTGGTGGCTGCAGCCGCTCATCGCCGGGCTGGATGGCTCCAGCATGTACTTCGGCGCCACCGGCCTCACCGCCCTCACCGACAATGCCGCACTGACCTATCTGGGCTCCTTGGTCGAAGGCATCTCGCCCAAGCTCCAGTACGCCCTCGTCGCCGGTGCCGTCACCGGCGGAGGCCTCACCGTTATCGCCAATGCGCCCAATCCCGCCGGCATCGGCATCCTGCAAACCTCCAAAGCCTTCAACAACGAAGGCATCAGCCCCCTGCGGCTCTTCCTCGGAGCCTTGCTGCCGACCGCCATCGCCATCCTGTTCTTCTGGTTTGTCTGACGCCGGCAGTGTGCTCCCAGCCGGATTTGATGCCAGATGCCACACCCAAGCACGGCATCACGGCACCTTTTTCAGGCCACCACCCCAAATGAGTGCAGGTCATGGCAGGGAATGGCATTTGATGGCAACCGTTGGCATCCTGCGACCGCAAATGAGTGCGTGAACGGCATCTTTTTGGCCTGCGTTTGATGCCGTGGATGCCGCAGATTCTCTGACCATGAAGGCATCTGCCCCCCGCAGCGGAGCGCCAAATGCCAGGCATGAACGGCACTCGGTTAATACCATGAACCGTTGAAAAAGGGTCTGTAGAGAGAATGATAGCGTTCAGCGGGCGGCAGGCGCACCAAGCACCCACGCCGTGGTCCAAAGGCCCGTCGGCGTCAGTCCGGGTCGCAGGCCCTGGGTGTTGCGAATATGCGCCTTTGGGCAGGTGAGTACCTAATGACAAGCAGTATGCACTTGGCATTTTTTATTTGAGGAGTCACTCATATCCTTCAATTTAATGAAACGCATTATCCGATTACTAACATGGTGTCTATCAGTGGGCTTAATCGCCTACGCGATGCTTTTCGGTTATGCGATGTTCTGCATAGATTCGACCAAGGAACTTCAACGTGGAACAATCCTCGGGGAACTGTTGTTGACCAGCCGCCCTATCCGATCATTTCCAAATGAACTGATACAAGGCGAAAAGCATTACTTTTACTCTACAGGTGAGCCATCCGGCAGGAGCGGAAACACACTTCTGATTCGCACTGTACAAAACGATCCAGCAATGATGAAGAATTGTGAGGACTGGCTGTCAAAAAATGGCTTCTCCAAGGCACAGGGCAACTCCGCCGGCACCTTGACTGAAATGAAAGCGAGTGACGGCAGAGAAGCCCGAGTCGAGGTCACAGGGGCCGACATTACAATCTCAGTGGAACATTGAAAATGAACCCGCGTGAAAGAAAAGATGCCATTCATGCCTGTCACTGCGTACTTTCAGCCAAAATCCGGAGAGGCCAGCGGCCTCTCCATAGACCCTGCCTCCGCCCCTTTCCTTGCGGCCTCATCCGCCCCCCCCAAAAAAAGATGCCGTGATGCCGCGCTTAGGCGTGGCATCACGGCATCTTTTTTTCAGACCACCCGCCCTATTGTGGCAATCCAACGCAAAAGACAGACAATTAAGCACACCGGGGCGCAGCCTTTGGAAATGGGCCCAGAAGATGACGGCATCTTTTACACATGAATTTGATGCCATGATTTCCTGCCGCAGCCGCTTGGATCAGCACCGCCCCCCCTCTACCTCCGGATGTGCAAAAACAGATTCACGCCCTCAGGCTCCCACATCACCTCGATCGAATCCGCCGGCGCTCCAGCCTCCAGCGCCAGGGCGCGCAGGTGGTCCCGCGTGCGGTGCTGCAGCACCCAGTCGCCCAGCAGTTCCATGTAGTCGCGGCTCGGGTTGTGGTCGGAGAAGTTCCCCACCACCACTTCCCCACCACGCTTGGCCACGGACATCAGCGCCTTGAGCAGAAAGACAAACGTCCGGTCCGTGAGGTAGTCAAACAGCCCCGCCGACCACACCAGTTCGTAGCCCTTGGCCGGTAGAAAGCGCAGCACGTTGCGGTGGTAAAATTCCACCCGGTTCGCAAACGGCGCGCACAGCTTTTTCGCCCGTTCGATGGCGTGGATCTCGGCATCCACGCAGTCGAAAAACACATCGCAGTCAGGATTGTCCAGCACCCACTCACGCACGTCCCGCGCCGGGCCGCTGGCCACGTTCAGCACGCTCAGCGGCGCCTTGGCGCGCCCGGCGGAGTGGGAGTTCAGCAGTTGGTGAAAGTAGGCCTTCCGGTTGCGCACCGCATTCGGGGCCGCCTGGGAGTGAAAGTAGAGATCCCAGCGCCGCAGGTGCGGCTCCTGCGCGATCTGCATCGTGTAAATGGCCTCAATGATCTCAAAATCACCGCTGTAGCCGTATTTTTTCCCCAGCGCCTGCGCCTGCATCGTCCCTTCCAGATGCCGATTTGTAACGTCTTGAGCGTAAGCCAATACATCATCCCGGGCGATCACCTTGGCCCGCACCGCATCTCCCAGCAGCCGCAGCGTGCGGTTCATCTGCGCATAGTCATTCGGCATCGGCCCGCCCTGCGCCATGAGTTCCCGCAGCAGCTCGTCGCACTCAATCAATGGCGCAAATTCGTTCTTTCGAACTGAATAGCGTTCTTGGTGGACAAGGGGCGGCATGCGCAGGTGGGGGCAGATTGAGACCTCGGTAGGCTTAACTGGTTGATAATAAGCGTTTATTTACATTTCGGGAAGCAAAAAATAACAGGTCCCGCCTTCAAACCCCTGTTTTGGGTCAATTCACATTCATCCGTAAAATCGGCCCTTCTCGCGGAGATAGACTCATGCCCACCTCATGTCTCCCACCGAAAACGAACGCCATCACCGCTTCCTGCGCAGCTTCACCGCGCATGAGCCCGCCATCCGCGCCCACGTGCGCCGGCTGGTGCCCGCACGGGCGGACGCCGATGACGTGATGCAGGAGATCAGCGTGGTGCTCTGGGAGAAGTTCGACTCCCTTCGCGAAGGCGCAGATTTCAAAGCCTGGGCCTTCGGCGTGGCACGCTTCGAGGTCCTCGCCTGGCTGCGAGATCGCGGCCGCGACCGCCTGGTGCTCAATGAAGAAGTCATCACCAAGATCGCCGAGGAGACCACCGCCATCGAGCCCCTGCTGGAGCGCCAGCGCGAAGCTCTGGAACGCTGCATGCAGAAGGTGCCCGAGGAGCAGCGCGGCCTCCTCATGCAGGCCTACCAGCCCGACTCCAGCATCCAAACCGTGGCGCAGGGCAGCGGCCGCACGGTGCCGGGCTTTTACCAGTGGCTGCACCGCATGCGCAAGCTCCTGCTCGACTGCATCCGCCGCGCCATGACTCAGGAGGTGGCCTCATGAAAGGGGAGCTGGAAGTTCTCACCACCGTCTATCTCGATGGCACCATCACGCCGCCACAGTTGCAGCAGCTCAATACCCTGCTGCTGGCCGATGCCGAGGCTCGTCGTGAATTCGCCGAATTGCTCAATGTGGATTCCGCTCTCGCTGCTCTGGCCGCAGACTGGGCACCACCTCAAGTCGCCGCAAAGCCTGTGAAGCCCACCCGCTGGCTCACCGCTTCCCCACGCTGGCTCGCCGCAGCCGCCTGCATCTCCCTGCTCCTCGGTGCTTGGTTGTGGCAGGACACCCACCGCGCCTTTGCCACCGTGGGCAAAGCCGCCGGCGTGGTGGAACTGGCAGATGGCACAAAACTGCGCGGCGAATCCTATGCCATCAGCGCAGGCAGCATCTCACTCACCACCGCACGCGGTGCACGCATCGTCATCGAGGCCCCGGCGGAGTTCCACTTTGAATCCGCGCAGCGTCTGCACATGAAGCGCGGCCGTCTTGCTGCGGATGTGCCGCCTTCGGCCAAGGGCTTCACCGTCATCACTCCCACCGGAGATGCCGTGGATCTCGGCACACGCTTCGGTGTGGATGTGCCCTCCAGCGGCTCCGCTGAAGTCCACGTCTTCCAGGGCGAGGTCATCACCAAGGCCTCCGGCGCGCAGGCCAATCAAAGCCTGCGCGGTGGCGATGCGGTCTCCTTTGCTCAAGGTGCCAGCACCGCACGCGAGCTGCGCTCCTCCGCCTTCATCCAGCCGGATGAACTCCCCGGCCTCACAGCCGGACTCGCCGCCGGTCAGCGTGCGCGCTCCGCCGCAGCCTCCGCCGCTTTAAAGCAAGACCCCGCGCTCATTGCACTGCTCGATTTCGAATCCGCCGAAGAACTCCCCGGCGTGTACCGCACCGTGCAAGGCCGCTGGCCAGGCTCCCACGCCCCCGAGTTTGTAAACATAGGCGATCACTTGAAGCTCGATGTCGGCGGTGGCCGCGACTGGCCGCAGCTCACGCTCGCCGCCTGGGTGCGCATTGACCGCCTCGGCGCGCCCTACCAGTCCCTGCTACATACGGATGGCTGGAGCGGCAACAATCCCGGCCAGGTGCACTGGATCATCAATCGCGACACCACCATGCGCCTCGCCCTCATCGGCAATACCCTCGCCCCCGGCTCCACCGAGCGCCAGGGCCACCCCGACTCCCGCACCCCTGTGCTGCCTGAGCAGGGCCGCTGGGTGCATCTGGCCACCGTCTATGATTCCGCACGCCGCACCGTGCGCTTTTATCTCAATGGTCAGTTCGACAGTGAAACTCACCTGCAGACAGCGCACCCCGCACGCCTCGGCCCTGCGCAGATCGGCAACTGGAACCAGCAGGACCGCAAGCTCAGCGGTCGTGTCGATGAACTCCTCCTCCTCGGTCGCGCCATGTTGGACGCTGAAATCCAATCCCTCCACGCCGCAGGCAATCCCTACCGTTAATCACACTGCATGAAGTTGGTTGCTCTCATTCTCCTCACCTCCTCCGCACTCGCCGCGCCCGTCGATTTCGTCCGCGAGGTCCGCCCCATCCTGCAAAAGCACTGCTACAGCTGCCACGGCGAGAAAAAACAAAAGTCCGGCCTCCGCCTCGACATCAAAGCCGCGGCCTTCAAAGGCGGCGACAAACACTCGCCCGACATCATCTCCGGCAAAGCCAAGGACAGCCCGCTCATCCACTTCATCACCACCGATGACGACGACGAGCTCATGCCCCCCAAAGGCAAGCTCCCCGCCAGCGACATCGCCACCCTCACCACCTGGATCAACGAAGGCGCCCCATGGCCCGACGGCGTCGACCTCGCCAAACTCGAAGACCGCCGCGATCACTGGAGCTTCAAACCCATCCAAGTTGCAGGTTTAAAGTTTAATGTTTCAAGTTCTCCAGACGCGCCGACGGCATCCAACTTTAAACCTGACACTTTAAACTTTAAACTTGGTATCGACTCCTTCATCGACGCCAAGCTCGCCGAAAAAAACCTCCACCGCTCCCCTCCCGCAGATCCCGTCTCGCTCATCCGCCGCATCACCTTCGATCTCACCGGCCTGCCACCCACCCCCGAAGAAACCACCGCCTTCGAAAAAGAGTTCATCCAGGATCGAGCATCCAGCATCCAGCATCTAGTTGACCGCCTGCTCAAAAGCGAACGCTACGGGGAACGCTGGGCTCAGCACTGGCTCGATGTCGTGCGCTATGCCGACACCCACGGCTTTGAAGTGAACACCGAGCGCCCCAACTCCTGGCCCTACCGCGACTACGTCATCCGCTCCTTCAACAACGACACGCCCTATGATCGCTTCATCAAGGAGCAGATCGTGGGAGATGCCATGGGCCAGGATGCCGCCACCGGATTCCTCGTCACCGCCTCCGTGCTGCTGCCCGGCCAGATCGGCAAAGACGATGCCTCCAAGCGCCTCGCACGGCAGGACTCCATTGATGAGATGGTCATGAACATCGGCCAGACCTTCCTCGGCCTCAGCGTCGGCTGCGCACGCTGCCACGATCACAAGTTCGACCCCATCACGTCCAAAGATTACTACGCCATGCAGGCCTTCGTCGCCGGTGTCGAATATGCCGACCGTGATCTGCACACACCCGCAGCCGAAGCCTCACGCGCCGAGGAAAAACAGCTCAAAACACGCCTCGCAGAGATCGACAAAGAACTCGCCCACTTTGTGCCCATGGCGAAATCCGGTGCCGAGCGCCCCATGATCAACGCCCGCGAAAACTCGGACCGCTTTCCTCCGGTGAAGACTCAGCGCCTGCGCTTCACCATCAAGGCCACGACCAACCTCGAGCCCTGCATCGATGAACTCGAAGTCTTCAACACCCGCGGCGAAAACATCGCCCTCGCCACCAGCGGCACCAAGCGCAAATCCTCCGGCGACATCGGCGTGGCCGAACGCCACGAACTGCGCTTCCTCAACGATGGCCGCTACGGCAATTCCCGAAGCTGGCTCTCCAACACACTCGGCAAAGGCTGGGTGGAACTCGAGTTCCCGCAGGAGCAACAAGTCGAGCGCGTCGTCTGGAGCCGCGACCGCGACGGCAAATTCACCGACCGCCTCGCCACCGACTACCAAATCGAAATCAGCGATGCCGAAGGCCAATGGCACACCGTGGCCGATTCCACCGACCGCCAGAAGTTTGACCCCAAAAACAAGAAGCTCGCGAAGCCCACGCTCAAGGGCCTCACCCCCGCCGAAAACAAACGCGCCCGCCCCCTCTTCGAGGAGAAGTCCCGCACCGAGAAACAAATCGCCCAGGCCGTCAACCTGCAGAAAGTCTTCGCCGGCACCTTCCGCACCCCGGACGACATCCACCTCCTCAATCGCGGCGATCCCGAGCAGCCGAAGGAAGCCGTCACCCCAGCCGTGCTCAGCGCCCTCGGCAACGTGACACTCCCCAAAGAATCCGCCGAACAAGACCGCCGCCGCGCCCTCGCCGACTGGATCTCCAACGCACAAAACCCGCTCACCGCCCGCGTCATGGTGAATCGCATCTGGCAGGGTCACTTCGGCACCGGCTTCGTGCAAACCCCCAGCGACTTTGGCCGCATGGGCATGAAGCCCACCCACCCCGAACTCCTCGACTTCCTCGCCGCCGAATTCATCCGCAGCGGCTGGAGCGTAAAACACATGCACCGCCTCATTCTCCTGTCGCAGACCTATGGGCAATCATCACAAAGCATCAAAGAGAACGAGACCATCGACTCCGATGTCCGCTACCTCTGGCGCTACCCATCACGCCGCCTCGAAGCCGAATCCATTCGCGACTCCATGCTCGCCGTCAGCGGTCGTTTGAATCTGCAGATGTATGGCCGCGGCTTCAATCTCTTCGATCAACGCGGCGGTCTCAGCGGCTTCGATCCCATCGAGACCTTCAACGCCGACAATCAGCGCCGCATGATCTACGCCCACAAAGTTCGTCGCGAACCCGAAACCGTCTTCGGCGCCTTCGACTGCCCCGATGCCGGCCAGAGCACCGCCCGCCGCATCGAAAGCACCACCCCCATCCAGGCCCTCAATCTCTTCAACAGCGTCTTCACCCTCGAACAATCCGCCGCCTTCGCCACTCGCATCCAGCACGAAGCCGGCACCGACCCCGCCAAACAAATCACCCTCGCCTACCAGCTCTCCCTCAGCCGCCCGCCCACCGCCACAGAACTCGCCGACACCACCCCTCTCATTCAAAGCCACGGCCTCCCCGCCCTCTGCCGCGCCCTGTTCAACAGCAACGAATTCCTTTTTGTGCCATGAGCCTTCCCTCCGAACACCTCTCCCCCGCAGGCCACGCACTGCTCGACCGCCGCCGCTTTCTCGGGAGCAGCGCCACGGCCCTCGGCTCCATCGCATTGACGAATCTTCTCGGCCTCGATGGCCTGCTCGCTGCGGATAGACCCATCATTGATCCCGCACGCCCCTACGCCCCACGCCAGCCGCATTTCCCAGCCAAGGCCAAAAACGTCGTCGTCATCTTCTGCGCCGGTGCCGTCAGTCAATTGGAGACCTGGGATTACAAACCCGAACTCATCAAGTGGGACGACAAGCCCCTGCCCGGCGGCCCTGCCGTCACATTCCAAGGCCCCGCAGGCAATCTCGCGCGGCCGCAGTACACCTTCCGCCAGCGCGGCCAGACCGGCAAATGGGTGAGCGACATGATCCCGCATCTCGCGGAACTGACAGACGACTTTGCCTTCGTGCACTCGCTCACCAGCAAGTCGAACACGCATGGCCCCGCCGAGAACTTCCTCTCCACCGGCTTCAATCTCGACGGCTTCCCCTCCCTCGGCGCATGGACGACTTACGCGCTCGGCAGCGAGAACCAGGACCTGCCCTCTTACGTCGCCATTCCTGATCCCCGCGGCGTGCCCCAAAACGGCGCAAACAACTGGGGCCCCGGTTTCCTCCCCGCCGCATTCCAGGGCACCACCATGAGCTCCAAAGCCCCCGTGCGTCATCTCGCCGCACCGGGTGTCTCTCCCGCCACAGATCAGGCCGCGCGCACCCTGCTCCAGCGCATGAACGCACGCCATCTGGAAGCCCACCCCGGCGATGGCAAACTCGCCGCACGCATCGCCAGCTACGAGCTCGCCGCGCGCATGCAGCTCAGCGTGCCGGAGATCAGCGATCTCAGCACCGAGCCCGCGCACATCCTCAAACTCTACGGTGCCGACGACACGCAAAACGCCGACAAAGCCGCCTTCGCCAAGAACTGCATCCTCGCCCGTCGCCTCATCGAAAAAGGCGTGCGTTTTGTGCAGCTCTTCAACGGGGCCTATGCCAGCGGCGGCAAGCTCAACTGGGACGGTCACAACGCCCTCAAGGAACAGTACGACGTTCACGCCCCCATCCTCGATCAACCCGCAGCCGCGCTCATTCGCGACCTCAAAGAGCGCGGCCTGCTCGAAGACACCCTCGTCGTCTGGTGCACCGAATTCGGCCGCATGCCCTTCTTCCAAAAAGGTGCCAAAGGCCGCGATCACAATCCGGACGGCTTCACCTGTTGGATGACCGGCGCAGGCGTGAAGCCCGGCGTGAGCTGTGGCGAAACGGACGACCTCGGTCAGAAAGCCGTGAAGGACATCCACCCCCTCTACGACTTTAACGCCACCATCCTCCACCTCCTCGGCCTCGATCATGAACGCCTCACCTTCGAACACAACGGCGTCCAGCGCCGCCTCACGAACGTCGAGGGTCATGTGATCAAGCAGATGCTCGCATGATACCAAAAGACCACTCAAAGGAGCATTGCTGAAAACCAGCATTGAGGTTAAAATGCTCACATGAAAGCGACGACTGAATCCAAACCAAGCGATGCCGCACTCACGCGGGAACTGCTTGAGATTGGCCTCGAAATGCAGGATCGATTTTCAGCGGAGCCCATCTACGCCAAAACCGGCAAAGGCTTTCTCAAGAGCGCAGGCGTGGAAGAGTTAAAGAAGATCAAAGCAGCCCTGGCAGCAAAGAAACCCTGAAGCATGAGCAGCATGCATCCGTGGCTCGAATCCTTCACATGGGAAATCGTCACCACTCTGAACCGTGGTCTTTGCGAAGCCAAAAACGCACTGCACAAGCCCACTTCTGACGGGCACGAAGACACGAAAGCACTTTGGGTATCAAATCATCTGACGGCGATGACTCTGGCTGACGCAGCCAATCTGTGTCGTCGTTGTCACCGCATGGCCCCTTTTTGCTTCTACAATGGCAACACATTTGCCGCCATCATGGCCCTCGTGGTGAAGCGGATGGATCTGCCTGCTGATCAAGCCTTCATCGTCCGCAGCCTCGCAGGTCACATTGTTTCCGGCGTTGCCACAGATGAGGAAGTAAAAGCGTTTCAGGCATTCTCCGATTCATTGGCGTAGCGGGAGCATTCTCCGTTCGCTTTATCGAAACTGGGCATTGCCCCTCTAAGCTTCACTCATTTTCACCACGACGCTCATTCACGCACCAGCTCCAAAGGAGCTGCGGAATTGAGCCCAGGGTCAGCCGAGCCTCAGCGAGGCGACCCTGGGTATATTGCATCTCGACCGGGAAGCAAACCCACAGCTCCGCCACACACCGCGCTCACCAGCAGCGTCTGCAACGAGTTCCGCCACACGCCTGCCGCGATGCCATTCACCCCCGCACCAACGCCTCAATCTCCCCCCGCGTCGGAATCGCAGGCTGCGCTCCCGCCTTCAGCGTCGCCAGCGCACCCGCTGCATTCGCAAAACGAATCGCATCCTCCCTGCCCTCCCTGCCCTCGCTGCTCGCCACGGCAAACGCCCCCGCAAACGTGTCTCCCGCGCCCACCGTGTCCACCGGCGTCACCTTCGGCGGCGCGATCTCCGTCACGCCATTTTCAGTGATGCTCAGCGTGCTTTCCGCACCACGCGTGATGATCAAATGCCTGCACATCGCCTCGCTCAAATTTCGATTCGGCGTGATCTGCTCTGCCTCCCCCTCATTTACGATCAACACATCCACCGCAAATCGCGCCGCGAGATACACCGCACTCAACGGCGACGGATTCAAAACCACCCGCACACCCGCATCACGCGCAACTTCCGCAGCCCGCTGCACCACCGCCAGCGGGCACTCAAGCTGCAGCAGCAGCGCATCCGCCCCACGTATCAGCTCGGCATGCTTCTCAAGATCCTCCGGCGTGATCGAATGATTCGCCCCCGCATTCACGATGATGAAATTCTCTCCCTGATCATCCACCGCGATGAAGGCCGATCCCGTGGGCATCACCGAACGCAAAACGCCCGTCGTATCAATGCCCTCACTCTCCAGCGCCTCCATATATCGCGCCCCGAAGTCATCCAGCCCCACACAGCCAATCATGCTCACCGCACCGCCCGCACGCGCTGCCGCCACGGCTTGATTCGCACCCTTCCCACCAAAGCACGTCAGCATGCCACTCGCCGCGAGCGTCTCTCCCGGCGCAGGAATGTGCGGCACACGCAGCGTGTGGTCCACGTTCAGCGAACCAACAACAACGATTTTGGGGCGCTGTGCTGCCATCACTTCCTGGCGGCTGGAGGTTCCACACTGAGCTGCACAATGGCCTCGCGCACACGCGCCGTCTGCTCCGGGCTCATCACCAGAAAGCGGTGTTTCCCTTTGCCGTCCTTGCTGCGGCGGAACAACGTGGCCGAATCTTTTTCCACCACGACGTTCCCCGGCGGCGAAAGATCAAAATAGCCGCGCTCAGGGAGCACCGCATACAGCACCGCCGTCGGATCCCAAGTCGGGCGATCATGCGGCGGCGGATTGTACAAATAATAAGCTTCCTTCAGCGGATGATGCGGGATGTAGTTGAGGTCCTCTTCGATCACGACATGCGGAAACGCCGCCGCGACCCCGATCTCATACCCGCTCCACACCACCGGCGTGGGCCACTCCTTTGCCAGTTTCTGCGCCGCCGGCACATCAAGCTTCACATTGTACTCCAGGTGTCGCGTGTCCCACTGCACCGTCTGAAACGCACCCGCCATGATGCTCAAAAATTTCACCTTCTTCGCGATCAATTCCTTCCCGCCCGGTGAGTCCAGCAGACGCGACAGATTGGTAAAGAAGCCCACCTGCGCGATGACCACGCTGCCATCCGGCTGCGCGGCAAGCACCTTCTTGATCAACTCCACCGCCTCAGGCGCATCCGCCCCGCTTTTCAAGTCATGCGGGTATCGCAGACTGCCATCCGCGTTCTTTTCATCCGCCAGCAGATTGAACTTCCCCGCCTCCTTCGCCGCGCCATCACGCACCACGCCAATGGGCGTATCCGGATACCCGTACAACGTGTTCACCGCATCCACAAAAGCCGCCGCCTGAGGGTGGTCTTTGGTCACTGTCACCGCCAGCAGTTCACACGCGCCGCGCTTTTGCAGATTGTGAATCATCGCCAACGCCATCAGGTCATCGACATCATTGCCCATGTCGGTGTCGAAGATGAGTTTGACCGGCGCCGCCGGGGACAAACCGCAGAGCGCACAAAAGAGGAGGGTGATAAGCTTTTTCATTTCTTGGGTGGTTGCACAGTGGTTTGAACGATGGCCTCCAGCACACGTGCCTGCTGCGCTGAAGTCAGGGTGAGAAATCGGTCACGTTTGCCGCCTTTGCCATCTTTGCCCGGCGGTATGAAACGCGTGAAGCCATCCGCGCCCACACGCACACGCCCTTGGGCAGAGAGGCCAAAAAATCCGCGCTCAGGAAAAATCGCCTGCAGCACACTGCTCTCATCCCAGCACGGCCGGTCATGCGCCGGTCCGCTGTGCAGCAGATACGCCTCTTTCACGATGTGATGCGGGGTATAGCCAAAATCCTGCGCGATGCTCGCACGTGGAAACGGCAGCGCCTCGCCGATCTCATACCCGCTCCAGTACACCGGCACCGCCTCCGGCCAGTCATTCGCCACCGTCTGCATGAAGCCGATGCCATTGATGACGTTCGCCTCCAGGTGGTAGTTCGTATTGTTACAGAACGCGAACGCTCCCGCCATGATGGACAGCATCTTCACCTTCTGCCGGATCAATGCCGGACCATCGAGCGGCGAATGCACATCCGCCTTCGATTTAAGCAAGTTCGCCATGTTCGAGGCAATGCCCACGCTGATGATCGAAACACTCCCGTCCGGCTGCTTCGCCAGCAGCTCACGCAGCAGGTCCACCGCTTCACGCGCATCTTCGTTGCTCTTCAAATCATGCGGATAATCCGCTGAATCCGCCAACTTCAAATAACTACTCGCACGCTTCTGCGCGGTCGGATCACGCGTCACCCCAATCGGCAGATCAGCCCGTCCATAAAACGTGTTCTGCGCATCCACAAAACTCGCCGTCAGCGGATTGTCCTTCGAGATCGTCACCCCGAGAAACTCGCACGCACCGCGATCCGCCAGCGTGTGACACATCGTCAGCGCCAACACGTCATCCACATCTCCGGTGATGTCCGTGTCAAAGATGATGCGCGGCTTTTCGGCGAAGGCCGATGCACCAAGCAGCAGTAAAAGAACGATCGATTTCATGCAGACTATTTTCTCCTCCATGTGTCCGCCAGCACAGCAGCGACGATGACCAGACCTGTGACCACACGCTTCACCGGCTCCGTGGCTCCCACCTGAATCAGCCCGGCCTCCAGCGTGGCGATGATGAGCACTCCCATGAAGCTCTTCACCACCGACCCCCGCCCGCCCATCAAACTGGTGCCGCCCACGACCACCGCTGCAATAGCACCCAGCTCAAAACCCGTGCCCGCATTCGGATCAGCCGACCCAAGACGCGAACAATTAAAAACCGCCGCCAGCCCCGTCAGTGCACCCAGCAGGGCATGCGCAAAAATGCGCGGACGATCCACCGAAAGCCCCGAAACCAGCGCCGCCTCACGGTTCGCACCAATCGCAATCAAGTGCCGCCCGATGGCCATCTGCGACAGCATCACCTGCCCGCCGCCACCACCAGCAGGCTGATCACAAACGCAGGCGAAATCACCAGCCCGCCAAAAGGTGCACCCAGCGCCTCAATATCCGCGCCGATGTACTTTGTCTGCGAGTTCGTCGTCAGAAACGCCAGCCCACGCGCAATCTCCAGCATCCCAAGCGAAACGATAAACGAAGGCAGTCGCAGTTTCACACTCACCGCCCCCGTCGTGCTGCCGATCAATGCTCCGACAGCGACACTCGCGAGCACCGCCAGCGCTAGCCCCCAGTGCAGGTCCGCCATCAGCACCCCCGTCACCGCGCCGCAAAATCCCAGCAACGATCCCACCGAAAGATCAATCCCACCCGTCACCATCACCAGCGTCATCCCCGTCGCCACTAGCGCCAGTGCCGGAATCCGGTTCGCCACCGTCCCCAGCGTGCCCATGCTGAAAAAGCTGTCCCGCATCAGCCCAAAGAGCACGATCATGGCTCCGAGCACGGCAATGAGGATGAGGAAGTCAGTCCAGCGGCGCATGATGAAAAAAAGAGGTCACTTCACCACCACATCCACCGGCGTCTGCTGATCCGCGGGCGTCGTCTTGTCCTTCAGCACTTTCAGCGCCGCCTCAATGCCAAACACCGCAAGCTTGTCCCCATGCTGGTCGCACGTGGCCAGCACGCGCCCATCGGCCAGCAGCGGTTTGAGCGCGGCGATATTGTCGAATCCAATAATCTGCACCTGCCCCGCCTTGCCCGCAGCTTGCACGGCAGCCGCAGCCCCAAGTGCCATGTTGTCATTGGCGCACAGCAGCGCTTTCACATTCGGATTCGCGGCCAGGATACCCGCAGCGATGCCATTGGCCTTCTCCATCTCCCACTGACCGCTCTGTGACGCCACGATCTTCATGCCCGCAGCATTCATCGCGTCTTCAAAACCCGCCTTGCGCTGCTGCCCGTTAAAGGCCGTGGTCACCCCTTCGATGATCGCCACCTCATCACCCGCCTTGAGCTTCTTCGCCAGCACCTCTCCCACGGCCTTTGCTCCAGCACGATTGTCAGGACCTACAAACGGAATACTCAGCCCCGCCTGCTTCAGAGTGTCCGCATCCAGCTTGTTGTCGATGTTGATGACCAGTACACCTGCCACCTTCGCGCGTTTTAACACCGTGACGAGCGCCTTCGAATCCGCCGGGGCAATGACAATGGCCTGCACTCCCTGTGACACCATCTGATCCACCAGCCCCACCTGCTCGGCCAGATCCGTCTCGTTCTTGATGCCGTTCACCAGCAGCTCGTAGTCTCCCGCATGCGCCGCCTGGTGCTTCTTCGCCCCTTCGGCCATCGTTTGGAAAAACTCATTCGCCAGCGACTTCATCACCAGCGCCACGCGTGGCTTGCCTGATGGAGCAGATGTAGAGGAAGAAGGTTTGCACGCAGACAGCAGCCCGGCGCAAATCGTCAATAAAAGTACGGCAAAAGGTTTCATGGTTGGCACAATCCAAAGTCGAGATGGGACAACGTTGCTGCAACCTCCGTTTTTGCCCTTTCATTCAGCCCTTCGGACTGAACTGCCGAATAAGCATCCGCCAAATATTTTGGCACTGCGCCGCCCCCCACCGGGAATACACTGCACCCATGCCAGACTCGCCCACCTCCACCGAAGCCCTCGTCCTGCTGCTCACCCAGCATCAGGAGCCATTGTTTCGTTACATCTTCAGCCTCGTCCCGCGCGAGGCAGATGCCCGCGACATCCTGCAAGAAACAAGTCTCGCCCTCTATCGCAAATTCGCCGAGTACGACACCACTCGCCCCTTCCTCCCCTGGGCCTACCGCTTCGCCTATCTCCAGGTACAAAAACACCGCGAGAAGTCCGCGCGCTCCCCACTGCTCTTCAGCGAGGACGTCATGGACCTCCTCGCCAGCGAGCGCAGCCACATCGAACCCCGCCTCGACGAACGCCTCCGCCTCCTCGACGCCTGCCTGCAAAAACTCACCGCTCAGGATCAGGAGCTCGTCACCAGCCGCTACGCCATGCGCCAGAGCGCGGAGGAAATGATGGCCCGCTTCTCCCTCAGCCGCCGCACCCTCTTCCGCAATCTGGAGCTCCTGCGCCAGCGCCTGCACGAATGCGTCACACGCCAGCTTCAATCGGAGGGCCTCGCATGAATCTCGACTCCCTCATCCACGCCGAGATCGACGGCGAAATCACCCCCGAGCAGCACGCCCAGCTCGAAGACCTGCTGCGCGCCGACTGGCAGTCACGCCAGCGCTACCTCGAACTCGCCGATCAACACGCCCGCCTCCTGCAACAGCCCACGGTAAACACCGGCCGCCTGCAAAAAGCCCCACTCAGGCACTCGTCCCGCCGCTGGCTTCCTGCCCTCACCGCAGCCGCCGCAGTCATCGTCTGCGCCTTCATCTTCTGGCCAAAACACTCCAGCGAAACGGAAGCCACCTCCAACGGCGTCGCCATGCTCAGCCAGACCATGGATGCCAGGTTCACCACCACACTTCGCAGCGGCGACACCCTCAAGCCCGGCACCATCCACCTCACTCAGGGCCTCGCACAAATTGAATTCTTCAGCGGCGCAACAGCACTGGTCGAAGGCAGCGCCGAAATCGAAATCCTCTCCGCCTGGGAGGCACGCTGCCTCAGCGGCCGCGTGCGCGTCCATGTGCCCCCTGCCGCCAAAGGCTTCCTCATGCACGCCCCCGGCATGAAACTGGAAGACCTCGGCACCGAGTTCGCTCTTAACGTGAAGGACAACACCAGCTCTGTGCACGTCTTCGAAGGCGAAGTCATCGCCCACACAAACGAGAAGACGCCCGCCAGTTTGAAACAAGGCATGTCCCTGTCCTCTCTCAAATCCACCATCACCACACCTCAGGATTTTCTCTCCATCAGCGAGCTCCATGGCCTCGTGAAACAGCGCGACACTCAACGCTTCGCCGACTGGCAGCAGTGGTCCCTCACCGCCAGCAAAGACCCGCGCCTCATCGCCTACTACACCTTCAAACATTTGGAAGATGATCGCTGGGACCGCCTCGTGAAAAACGTCACCGAGCCACGCCACCCTCAGCGCGCCGGTGGTGCCGTCGGTGCCGCCTGGACCCAGGGCCGCTGGCCGGAAAAAACCGCGCTGGAGTTCAAACGCCCCGGCGACCGCGTGCGCCTCAATCTCGACGGCACCTATCAGGCGCTCACGCTCGCCTGCTGGGTGAAGGTCGATTCCGTGGACAAAAAATACAACTCCCTGCTCCTCACCGACGGCTACGACAACGGCGAGCCCCACTGGCAGATCTACGAAGACGGCAGCCTCATGTTCTCCATCATGTACCGTCCCGCAGAGGCCGCAAAGAATGCCAAATACAATCAAATGTATTTCAGCAAACCCGTCTTCACCGCAGACAGCCTCGGCCGCTGGCACCACCTCGCCGTGACCTATGACAACACCACCGGCGAGGTCTCCCAATACTTCGACGGCCAGCCCGTAGGCCACGAAATCTCCCCGCTGCACCAACCGGGCCGAGCCATCGTTTTCGGCCCCTGTGAGATCGGCAACTGGGGCCTGCCCACGCAAGGCCACCAATTCCCCATTCGTAATCTCAACGGCGCCATCGATGAATTCGCCATCTTCAGCAACGTTCTGAGTCCCTCTGAAATCAGCGACCTCTACGACCATGGCAAACCTGACTGATATGCATGCCACTCCGTTAAAGCGGGGCTTCGCTCATCTGCTTGGTCTGCCACGTCGCTCGGACCAGCGCCCACTGGGAGCGCCGATATTTTATCGGCTCTGGGCGAACGTTCCTGCCGCCTCGTCGCGCTCCACCCCGCTCCGCCACACATCAGTCCCAAAGGAGCTGCGGATTTCAGCCCAGGGTCAGCCGAGCCTCAGCGAGGCGACCCTGGGTATGACAACACACGACCGGGAAGCAAACCCATCACTTCGCCGCACCCAGCATTCACCAGCAGCGTCTGCAAAAAGCGCCGCCGAACATCGGTGCCGTAATTTCACACCACGCCCAGACTCTAAATCAGCCCCCCATGGCCGTTGGTACCTGCAAACCTTTTATTCCCCAGCTATGACCGGCAAAGCTCTCCTCTTCTCCCTGCTCGCCGCTACCTCGCTCCCCGCAGAGGATGCCGAGTCCCTCTTCGTGCGCCGCGTGTGGCCCCTCTTCCAGGAAAAGTGCCTCGCCTGCCACGGCAATGACGAACAAAAAATCAAAGGCGACTTCGACATGCGCACGCAGGCAAGCACGCTCAAAGGCGGCGAAAGCGAAAAGCCATCCATCGTCCCCGGCAAACCGGAACAAAGCCCCCTCTACCTCGCCTCCACACGCCAGCACGAAGCCGACTGGGAACCCATGCCACCCAAGGAAGCCGACAAACTGTACGCCGCACAGCTTGCGTGGATCAAAGACTGGATCACCGGCGGTGCCCCTTGGCCCGATGAATCAAAACGCAGCGCCATCGCCAAAGCCAACGCCGACAAATGGAGCGCCGAAGATGGCGTCACCATCAAAACCACCGGAGCCCTCTCCCCTGAATGGGCCAATCGCCGCTACAAACCCGAAGGTCTCTGGGCCTATCAACCGGTGAAGAAGCCCGCGGTGAAAAGCTCCAATCCCATCGACGAACTCATTGCCATGCACATGCCCGAAGGCCTGCGCCCCGCGCCCGCAGCCGATGCCCGCACCTTCATCCGCCGCGCCACCTTCGACCTCACCGGCCTCCCACCCACACCCGAAGAAACTGCAGCCTTCGAAAAGGAGTTCATCCAGGATCAAGCATCCAGCATCCAGCATCTAGTCAACCGCCTCCTCGCATCCCCTCACTACGGCGAGCGCATGGCCCGCCACTGGCTCGATGTCACACGCTACGCCGACAGCAGCGGCTTCGCCAACGACTACGAACGCGGCAACGCCTGGCGCTACCGCGACTACGTCGTGCGCAGCTTCAATGCCGACAAACCCTATGACCAGTTCATCAAGGAGCAGATCGCAGGCGACGAGATGCAGCCTGAAAATTCCGAACTCCTCATCGCTACCGGCTTTCTCCGCATGGGCCCCTGGGAACTCACCGGCATGGAAGTCGCCAAGGTCGCACGTCAGCGCTTCCTCGATGACGTGACCAACAGCGTCGGCGAAACCTTCCTCGCCCACTCCCTCCAATGCGCCCGTTGCCACGATCACAAGTTCGATCCCGTGCCCACGCATGACTACTACTCCATGCAGGCCTGCTTCAGCACCACCCAGCTCGCCGAACGTCCCGCCCCGTTTTTGCCTTCGGAAAACACCGCCGGTTTCGATGAAAGCAAATATCTGGAAACACGCCGCATCGAGCACATGACCATGCTCGCTCGCTTGGATGACAAGCTGCTCGCCAACGCGGAGAAATGGTTCGCCGAAAAGAAACTGGACCCAAGTGCATGGAACAAAGCCGTCGTCTCCGCCCGCGCCTTCATCGCCAACGGCGGCAAAATGAAAAAGGGCCGCAGCTTCACCGGCGTCTTTGAAACCGCCCGCTCCGCCCTGCAGAAACAAAACCTGCCCGAAGACCAATACCCACCCAAGCTCGTCGGCTTCGAGCCCGAAGACTACGGCAACGAACGCGTCGCGCGCAAAGGACTCGAACGCCTCAAGTGGGAGTTGGAACGCTACGAACCCTTTGCCTTCAGCGTCTATGATGGCCGCACACCGCAGGTCGTCAGCGTCTACCAGCCCATCCGCATGCCGCAGGACCGCATAACCACTGGCGAGCTGGAGCAAACCGCCATCCTCGACGGCGGCGATCCCTTTTCACCCACTCAACCCGTGAAACCCGGCGTCCTCTCCGTGCTCGGCAGCGTCGAGTTCCCCGATGCCATCGAAGGCCGCCGCACCGCGCTCGCCAATTGGATCGCCAGCAAGGACAACCCGCTCACCACTCGCTCCATCGTGAATCGCCTCTGGCTCTGGCACTTCGGTCAGGCCATCGCTGGCAATCCCAACAACTTCGGCAGCACCGGCAAAAAGCCCACTCACCCCGAACTGCTCGACTGGCTCGCCGCCACACTCGTGGAGAAGAACTGGTCCATCAAAGAAATGCACCGCCTCATCATGACCAGCGCCGCTTATCAGCGCAGTTCCGAAATCAAAACAGAACTGAGCCACGAAGAAGCCGAAAAATCCTACGCCGTCTTCAAGCCCCGCCGCCTCATGGCCGAAGAAATGCGCGATGCCATGCTCAGCATCACCGGAGAATTGAATCCCACGCTCGGCGGCATTCCAAACCGCCCCGAGATCAACATCGAAGTCGCCATGCAGCCACGCCAGGTCATGGGCACCTTCGCCTCCGCCTGGGTGCCAAATGCAAAACCCGAGCAGCGCCACCGCCGCAGCCTCTACGCCTTGAAGATTCGCGGCGTGCGCGATCCCTTCATGGAAGTCTTCAACGAACCCGGCCCCGACTTCTCCTGCGAAGCCCGCGAAGTCTCCACCGTCACCCCCCAGGTCTTCAGCCTCTTCAACGGCCAGGCCACCTATGATCGCGCCCTCGCACTGGCTAACCGAATCATGAAGGAAAAACCCGCCGATGTGATCACGCGCACATTCCAGCTCACCTATGGTCGTCCGCCATCCCCCGCTGAAAAAGCCGCCTGCACCACGCACTGGCACACCATGGTATCCAGGCAGGCCACCATCGCCTTCAAGCAGCCCCAGCCCCCGCTCAGCGTAAAGCGCGATGCCGTGGAGGAAAACACCGGCGAGAAATTCAGCTTCCAGGAAAAGCTCCCCGGCTACGCCGATTTCATCCCCGATCTCCAGCCCGCCGATGTCGATGCCCAAACTCGCGCGCTTGCCGATGTGTGCCTCGTCCTCCTGAACTCGAACGAATTCGTCTATCTCTACTGAGCCATGAACACGTCCTTCTTCCCCTGCGCCGGTTCTCGCGCACTGCACGCGCCCACACGTCGCGAGTTCATCTACGGCCTCGGCACCTCCCTCGGCAGCGTAGCCCTCACTTCCCTCCTCGCCGCAGAGCAAACCGGCCCCCTGTCCCCCAAGGCCCAGCAGATCCCTGCCAAAGCCAAAAACTGCATCTTCCTCATGATGGAAGGCGGCCCCTCCCACATCGACACCTTCGATCCCAAGCCCGTCCTCGAAAAACTCCACCTCAAGGAGTTCACCCGCGAAGGAAAGCAGAAGTCCGCCATGGAAAGCGGCAAGCGCTATTACGTAAAGTCACCCTTCAAGTTCGCCCAGCACGGCCAGAGCGGCGCATGGATGAGCGAGCCCTGGCAGCACCTCGCAGGCGTTGCCGATGAGCTCTGCTTCTTCCGCGGCTGCCAGGTGGATTCCGTGAATCACCCCACCGCCATGTATCAAATGAACTGCGGCAATCGCTTCGGCGGAGATCCCGCCCTCGGTGCCTGGGTCACCTATGGCCTCGGCTCAGTAAATCAAGACCTGCCAGGGTTCATGGTGCTGCCAGAAATCAGCTACCCCCAAGGCGGCAGCGCCAACTGGAGCAACGGCTACCTCCCCGCCCAGTTCCAAGGCACCCCGCTGCGCCCCAAAGGCTCCCCCATCCTTGATCTGCAACCTCCGCAGGGCATTGCGTCCGATCACCAACGCGCCAACCTCGATCTCCTCGCTCAGCTAAACACAAAACATGCCGAAGCCCATCCCTGGCACGACGAACTGCGCGCACGCATGCACAACTACGAACTCGCCTTCCGCATGCAGACACAGGTCCCCGAGACGCTCGACCTCAGCAAGGAAGACGAGAAAACCAAAGCCATGTACGGCATCGGCAGCGATGCCACCGACGCCTTCGGCCGCAAATGCCTCCTCGCACGCAAGCTCGTGGAAAAAGGCGTGCGCTTCGTACAGCTCTACGCCGGCACATGGGACAGCCACGACTACATCGAGCGCGCCCACGGCAATCTCATCCATCAGGTGGACCAGCCCATCGCCGCGCTCATCAAAGACCTCAAACAACGCGGCCTGCTGGAGGACACCCTCATCGTCTGGTGCGGTGAATTCGGCCGCACCCCCGACAACGGCGTGCGCGGTGGCACCGCCTATGGCCGCGATCACAATCCCAAAGCCATGACCGTCTGGCTCGCAGGCGGCGGCGTCAAAGCAGGCCACACCATCGGCAGCACCGATGATCGCGGCATGGAGGCCGTCGAAGAAGTCCATCACGTCCGCGATCTCCACGTCACACTCCTGCGTCTGCTCGGCCTGAACGACAACAAGCTCACCTTCTACCACGCGGGCCGCTTCAAACAGCTCAGCCAGTTCGGCGGCCAGGTCATCGAGAAATTGATCGCGTAGTATTTGAGCGATGCCGCCTTTCTGGCACGTTCAAACATCATGCTGAAGAAACTTGTCATCGTCCTCTGCCTCGGAGCCGCCGCTGGTGCCGCCTGGGTGGCACTGAAGCCCGCCAAGAACAGCTCCTCCTCGCTGACGGTCTTCTGCGCCGCTGGAATCAAGAAACCGGTGGAGGAAATCGCCGCCGCTTATCAAAAGGAAACTGGCACCGAAGTCCGCCTGCAATACGGCGGCACGGGCACTCTGCTCAGCCAGCTCAAGATCACCAAGCAGGGCGATCTCTTCATCGCCGCTGACGATGGCGCCTTGGCAGACGCAAAAAAGCTGGGCGTCACCCGCGAGGAGTTCACTCTCGTCAATCAGCAGCCGGTGCTCGCCGTCGCCAAAGGCAATCCCAAACACATCGACAGCCTCGCCGCCCTGAAGCGCCCGGACATCAAACTCGCCCTGGCAAATCCCGAAGCCGCGAGCATCAGCCGCGTGGCAAAGAAGCTTCTCGGCCCCGAATGGGATGCCTTGGCCGCGAAGGCCGCCGTGATGAAACCCACCGTCACTGAAATCGCCGCCGACCTCTCCCTTGGTGCCGTCGATGCCGCCATTGTCTGGGACTCCACCGTCCCCCAGTTCAAAGGCCTGGAGATCGCGCCGCTGCCAGAGCTCGCAAAGCACGACGAACATGCCACCGCGACCATTCTCTCATCCAGCCAGCAGCCCGCAGAGGCGCTGCGCTTTGCACGCTACCTCACCGCTCCAGAAAAAGGCGGGCCCATTTTTCAAAAGCAGGGCTTCAAAGCCGTACCCGGAGACAAGTGGGCCGCACGCCCTGATCTCATCATCTACAGCGGCGGCGTGAACCGTCTCGCCATCGAAAAACTCCTGCAGCAGTTCGCCACTCGCGAGGGCATCACGCTGACCACCGTCTTCAATGGCTGCGGCATCCTGTGCGCCTCCATGAAGACCATGCAGGACAGCAGCAATCCCAAGTTCCCAGACGTCTACTACGCCTGCGATGTCTGCTTCGTTCCTCCAGTGGCCGAGCAGTTCCCCGAAGCCATCCTCCTCACCGAGGCAGAGATCGTCATCGCCGTCCCCAAGGGCAATCCGAAGGGCATCCACACTCTCGCAGACCTTGCCCGCCCCGGTCTGCACGTCGGCATCTGCAATGCCGAGCAGTCCACCATCGGCTTTCTCACGCGCTCCATGCTCAAGTCCATGAACCTCTGGGAAAGCGTGAGCAAAAACGCCTCATCCCAGGTGCCCACTGCAGACTTCCTCGTCAATCAGATGCGCACCGGCTCACTCGACGCCGCCGTCGTCTACGGCATCAACATCAACAACGACAAAGCCCACTTCGATGCCATCCCGCTGCCAGCAGACAAGTCCAAGGCCGTCCAGCCCTTCGCCGTGCGGCATGATTCCCCGAACCAGCAGTTGGGCCGCCGCCTCCTCACTTTCCTGCGCGAGCAGCGCACAACGTTCGAAGATGCCGGCTTTGTCTGGAAAGGCGACACCGCTCCCGTCAAAAGCGCGGACATCGTCCTGCCAGACTGGTTGAAGCAAAAATAGCGCTGCCCCTGGGAGCTTACTCAGCAGCAGCCGTCTGCAGCACCTGCTCCAGCCCGCTCGCCATCAGATCATGCTGCCAGTTCATGAGATGACTCGATGGATTGCCATCCACGACGAGTTCTTCAATGGTCGCACGTGACCCCAGCAGCGAAGGCTCGATCTCAAGCTCCAGCGCCACTTTTTCACGATGCGCGCAAAGCTTGTCGATCTGATCACGCTGTGTGTCACTGAGGCGGCCTTTGGTCTTCTTGGCGCGCTGCGGCCAGTCGGCCGCAGTGGATGCCATGATCGCGGCCACAATGTCAAAAAACTCCTTCTTCCAGCGCGGACGCCAGCCATTCGGCGGATTCAGCGGCTGGCCGGCTTCAAACTGCTCGGCATAGGCCACCATCTGCTTGTTGGACATGATCTTGAAGCAGGGCGTGTCACGCTCTTTCGCGATGCCTTCACGCCAGTCCCACATGCCTTTCAGCAGGGCCAGTCCTCTGGGGTGCAGCCTTCCACAGCCCTGCACACGCCACGGGTCCTCACGCGCCACATTGTCACGTGCGGCCACATCCTCCTGCAAAGACAGGCAGCTCTGATGAAACCAGTCTTCACGTCCCTTCGCTTTCAGATCAGCAACGAATTTCTCCGCGATGGGCAGCAGATAGCGCACATCATCCACCGCATACGAAAGCATGTTCGGTGGCAGCGGCCTGCGGCTCCAGTCAGCCTTTTGTGAGGCTTTGCACAGATCCAGGTCAAAGGCGTTTTTCACCAGTGCCGCGAGTCCAAACTGCCGTGCGCCAAGAAGACGCGCAGCGATCTGCGTGTCACGAATCACCTTCGGATTCCAGTCATAGGTCCTCCGCAGCATCGTCAGGTCATAGTCAGCCCCGTGAAACCACAGCTCATGCGCATCCAGCAGTTCCAGCAGCGGCGTGACATCTGAAATCGCCAGCGGATCCACCAGGGCATAGCGCCCCGCGCAGTTCACCTGCAGCAGGCAGAGCTTCTCATGGTAGTGGTGCAGGCTGTCCGCCTCGGTGTCCAGACAGCAGCGCTTGTCCGGGCTTTCTGCCAGCCATGCTCGCATCTTGCCGACCCATTCGTTGAGATGCTCCGGGGTGTCGATGAACTCGTAGTCCTTCGGTGGTGATCCTTCCTCGTTCATTTCAGGCCCATGAGGAGGATTTCCGCATTGTTGCTGGTGCGGTTGATATTGCGAATAAGCATCTCAAGTGCCTCGACGGCGGGGACAGCGGCAAGCTGTTTGCGCACCTGCGTGATGCGCCGGAATTCGTCAGGATGGTACAGAAGGTCGTCGCGCCGTGTGCCCGATTTGAGCATGTGCAGCGCAGGATAAATCCGGCGCTCGGAGATTTCTCGGTCCAGCGTGGCCTCCATGTTGCCGGTGCCTTTGAACTCTTCAAAGATCACCTCATCCATGCGGCTCTCAGTCTCAATGAGCGCCGTGGCAATGATCGTCAGGCTTCCGCCCTCTTCCACATTGCGGGCAGCCCCGAAGAATTTTTTGGGCTTTTGCAGCGCCTTGGTGCCGACACCGCCGGCCATGTACGCTCCCCCCTTGCTGCCTTGCGATGAATTGTAGCCACGGGCCAGACGCGTGATGCTGTCCAGCAGGATGACCACGTCCTTCTTCATCTCCACGAGGCGGCAGGCGCGCTCACGCACGATCTCAGCCACCTGGCTGTGGCGCTTCGGACTCTCATCAAACGTGGAGCTGTAAATCTCGCAGCCCTGCACGGTTTCTTCAAAATCGGTCACTTCTTCAGGGCGCTCATCCAGCAGCAGCACGATGAGTGTGATCTCCTTGTGATTTTGCGAGATGGATTTGGCGATGTCCTTCAGGATCACCGTCTTGCCCGAACGCGGCGGCGCACAGATCAGACCACGCTGGCCTTTGCCCAGCGGTGCTATAATGTCGAGAATGCGGGAACTGACCGCGCAAGGCTTGGCCGTTTCAAGAATGATGCGCTTGTTGGGAAAGGTCGCCGTCAGTTTGTCGAAATCCGTCGGTGTCTCCCATTTGTCGATGGTAATCCCCTCGACTTCGGTGATCCGGTCGATCGCCAGATACTTGTCCCGATCCTTCGGAGCCTTGGCAATCCCTGCAATTCTCTGGCTGGGACGCAGATTGAATTTCCTGACCAGAAACAAAGGAACAAACACGTCCTCTGGCAGGGGCATGAAACTGTACTTCGGATAACGAATGAGTCCGTAGTTGTCACTGCCGATTTCCAGCACCCCTTCCACCTTGAGGCGCGTTTTGTGTTCCCCCATCCACGAACAAAGATCGTAAATGAGCTGATGCTTCGTGCGGCTCGCATTCAGGCGGAAACCCACCTTTTCAGCGAGCTCCAGCAAGTCTGCGAGCGAAGAGTTCTGCAGGTCGTTGATGGAAACCTCCTCAGGAAACGGCGGCTGTGCGCCATCAGTCTTCTGCGGCTCGGCAGGCTGCTCGCCTGACACGGCGGGGGCTTGGGCGGGCGCTGCGCCTTCCGGCTGCGGCTCGGAGTTCACCACGGGAGGACTGTCAACAGGGATAAGTTCCGTCACTGGGGGGGCGGGGGGTGCCGCAACCGTTGCGGGGGATTCGGTAGATGGGTCGTTCATGCTTGCAAGAGTGGACTTGCCAGCGTCAGCACCTGGGCTTCAAGAGAGGCCAGAGAACCATCATTCCAAATGACGGCATCTGCTCTTTCAACCTTGGCTTCGATGGGCCATTGGGCCTCCAGGAACTTGTGAACGGTCTGTTCGTCGAGTCCCCGGGTTTCCATCATCCGCCTGACTTGCACCGACCGGCTGGAAGCCACCACGATGACGAAGTCTGCTGAAACTGTACTTCCAATCTCATAGTGGAGGGGGACTTCCGCAAGGAAAAGATTCACCCCTGCCTTTTCGGCCTCACGGCGGGCTGTTTCGAGAGCCGCTAGAACCGGCGGGTGCAGCAGACCCTCCAGTTTTGCACGCAAAACGGCGTCTGGCAGCACCACATCTCGCAACCATGCGCGGTTGATCTCACCTGCATGACCCAGAGCCCTCGTGCCAAAGGCAGCCAGCAGCCCTTGGATCGTTGATTCGCGTTTCATCACCTCTGCCACCATCAGATCGGCAGAAAAGAAACGGTGCGGCATGGGAAGCTGCTCCATCAGCAGCGTTGCCAGGGAACTCTTGCCACATCCTGCTCCGCCGGTGATCAACCAAGATTTCATCGATGTATTTGGCCGCAGCTAAGCTGCGTCTGCAATGGTTAGTCTCTGAAAACACTTCAGGCAGGATGCTCGACGCATCCTGCCTGAAGCTGTTGGATAGACTGGCCTGACGGAGCTGTTAAGGAGCCGGAGCTATCGCCGGCAGAAGCGGATTGATTGAACCGCCAGCAGCATCAGCACCTGCTGCCACCTGTGTCGGGTTGACGGGCTTGATTCGTTGACCCGAAGGGTCGATCAAATGGGCCGTCACAAAGATCATCAGGTTGCGCTTGTAGTGCTGCTCGGACTCACTCTTGAACAGGCGGCCGATGAAGGGCAGATCGCCAAGAATCGGCACTTTGTCCTGAACGTCTTGAACGTCTTCGCGGATAAGGCCGCCGAGAGCAACGGTCTGCCCGTCCCAGATGGAGACACCGGTGGTCACTTTACGCACAGAGAACACTGGCTGGTTGATGATGTTAGCCGTGATCAGACGCTCTGGCGTTTGAAGAGGAACGTATGAAGTCGCCGCTCCAAGAAGCGATTGAATGGGCAGCACCGACTGGCTCGAAGGCGACAAAATGGGTGAGCCGTAGTTGATGAATCCATCAAACTCCACCACTTCAGGGGCGAGGGTCAGTTCAATCGTGTTGCCATCCGCACCGACGGTCGGCTCAGCCTCAAGGCGAACACCGGTCTGGCGCATTTCAAAGGCTGTTGGAGTTGTAGGAGTAGCAATCTGCTGACCACCACCACCGCCACCACCGATAGCGAGACCGCCACCACCTTGGGGAAGACGCGGAGGATCAAATTCCGTTGGGTAGATGAACTCGCGCGTCACTTCCATCGTGGCACGAGTGCCGCTCTTGGTTGTCACACTCGGGGCGCTCATCAAATCCACGCCCTTTTTCTGACTCAGACCGCGCATCACACTCTGAAACTGCGCATTACCGAAAACGCCTGCTGCGGAGAAGATGCCCGGAGCCACGCTGGTAGTGGCGGTGGTCGAACCCGTGGTCAGCAGGTTGTCGATGCTGCTGTTATTGATGGCAAAGCCACCGCTGCGATTCCCGGCAGTCACCGGTCCTCCACCACTGGCGGAAGGTACACCATTAGGAAGAGCTGCAGTGATAGTAGCTGGATCGACAGCACCCAGAGGTATTGGCCCAGCAAAGGCACCAGCCGCCGGAATATTGGGAAACACCTGCACAGAGGGGGTACCGGTAAAATAGCCAGGAGTCACCAAGTTTGACTGGAAGGGGAAGTTGGCGGCGTTGAATGCATTGCCATTGCCGGTGCTGCCACCGCCGATAGCGACACCGCCCGTGCTGATCCCACCAAGGAGCCAGTCGAAACCAAGTTCCTCCGTGTTTTTCTGGGTGACTTCCACGAACTTGGAAGTGATGACCACCATCTTGGGGGCCAGTTTCGTGATGGATTCCACATAGGCTTCCACCAGATCCAGATTGGGCTGCGTGTTTCTGACCACCAATTGCGAGTTGGCAGGATTGTAACTTGCCGAAGCACCCTCTGGGAAGACGATCCCTGATGCTTCCAGAATCTGACGAGCTGTTCTTCTGGCGATCAAACCACCACCGCCAGCCGCAGCAGCACCACCGCCAGCAGCGAAAGGATCAGCCGCAGCTGCCGGTGCAGCAGCACCAGGGTCTCCACCACCACCCGAGCTCAGGAAATCAGGCGGCACGCGATAGCTGCGAGTATACTGCTCACTGGCATTTTCGGAAATTGGCACCACCAGGACAGCATGCGCTTCCACTTTGTATTTCATCTGCGCCAGTTCGGTCACGTAGCGGAGCGCTTCAGACATCGGCACGTCTTTCAAGTCCAGGCTGATCGACGCATTGCTTGGTGCATCGCCCATGCGCAGAATAATGTTCACGCCCTTGACTCCGGATTTGTCAGTGAAGGTGTCCAAATCACGGCTTTTAATACGAAGGTATTCAACGGCCTCTTCAATGGTAGCACCCTCGAATTGCACCGTCGGGAAGATGATCTTGTTCATCTTTTCCGTCAAATACGCACCCGGGCTGCGTCCCACACCATAGTCAAAAGTGACGGTCTGCCCCTGCACCGGCACCTTGTCCTCCCAAGTCTCCGTCACCTGTGTCAGCATTTTGGCACGCTGGTGATCATAGGCCGTCTTGAAGTAAGCCTGACGCTTGCGCTCAGCATTCTCCATGCCGCGGCGGGCGGCGCTGTTGTAAGGGTCTGTCCGCAGCACATCCTGATACTGCGAGATGGCCGCATCATACTGGCCGGTTTCAACGGAGCTGTTTCCAAGCAGGAGTCCTGCTTGCACCTTGCCAACGTTGGTCACGTGCTCAGCAGTGAGCGACGGCGGCCAGCGGTCTGGATCTTCAAGCTGCTTCTGGAAAGCGAGAGCGCCTTTGTGCCCTGGAATTAACACCAGCGCACCTTCCAGCAATTGACGGGATTCCTTGTAATTGCCTGCCTTGGCGCGCTCTTGGGCAACCGTGACGCTGCAATCAGCATACTTGAGCTGGGCCAGATCCAGCCAGTCACGGGTCAAGGGCGCATTCGGCAGCGAATCGATGGCGGATTTGTAGGAGCTAAGCGCGCCATCATAATCCCCCTCGCTGAACAATTTGTCACCACGATCCATGGCTGTGCGCGCATCTTCAATGCGGGCATAGCGACGTGCGATTTCGCGATTGGCCATTCCAGTGACGGTACTTTGACTTTGGGCCATGATTGATGGCGTGGCCGCAGTCAAAACGAGAAGGGAAAGGTTGAACACCAGACGAGAGTGATGGGTCATAGGGCAAACTGACAATATTTTGTGGTAAAGAGAGATTACTAACAGAAGAGGGCGAACTTTGGCGAGCTAATTTTTCTGCCGGGGTGAAAATAGCGCAGGACTCAGCCCTGCTTAATTTCGATGGTTTCTTTCGTGGGTTTACCATCCGCCCCGAGAGGCGAAATGATGGCTTTGGTTTCTTCCAATTTGAGAATGTAATAGCTTTTACCAAGGCCTGGAAGCTGGAATGAGCCTCCTTCTTTGACTCCAGGGATGATCTGACGCTTCTTCCAGCGGAACTCGAACTCTGCCTCGTAATCCGCCAGGTTCACCTCCTTGCCTTCCACCAGCTCGAATTCCTTCTGCGTGGACAAATCGAGCATTTTCAAAGCGAACGCTTCCTTGGGTCCAAACTTCGTTTCGATGGTTTCTTTCCGGAAGGAGAGAATTTTGAACCGAATCGTGTTTCTATCGAAGCCAAACTCTTCGTTGAGAGGCTTGAAAACACTGGCCCGGGTCGGCACCGTGCGCTGAATCTGGAAGGTGCCATCACTGCCACCCTTCAACATCAGGATGTAGTCATGGCTGATGCGCTTCGTAAGGAACAGCTTGTCGGTATACGGCGGCATCGAGCTCGCATCCCGTGGATCGGTCTTGGCATTAAACTCCTCAAGATTGGAAAACCCGTCATTGTCTGCATCCAGCTGGCCGACGTTAGGCGAAAAAATGTTGGGAAGCTGGGCTTCCGGCGGGCTTTTCGTCAGATCTCCCGTGAGGAAAAGATTGGTCATGGGCTCACGCAGCTTCGGCTCTGGCAGCAGGAGATCGAACAACTTCCCCTCCTTCATCACCAGCATCACAGACTTGTTCAAAGGCACCGCCTTCTCATTTCGCACCGGGGAAAGCCATGAATACTTTTTCTTCATGGTTTCGGTGGCGTCCTTCACCTTCTGGCTGGCGGGTGCATTCAAGTCATTCTTGGAGAACCCCTGTGGCAGGGTGAGACTCTCCTCAAACCCTTGCGATTCGAGGATCAGAAACACTGCCACCCCAATCGCTAGGAGGGAGGAAATGATCAGAATGGTTTTTTCGTAGTTGCCCTGTCGGTTCTGCATGGTGGTGCTTTAAGGCTGCGGATTTTTATAAAGTGAGATCAACGTCCGGTTGAAGCCTGGACCGCAACCCCTGCGGCGGCTTCCAAAAATTTGATCAGATCGATTTCGAGCCTGACTTTCAGGAGCTCATTGCCAAACACGGGAATGGCATCCACAAACGCTGGCGGCGGCGTCTTGATCTCATCCGTTGGGGCCTCCTCTGTTTTGACAGCGCTCGGGTTTGCAGCTTCTTCGGCCGGCAGCCTGACTTCAGAAACCAGAGGCCCATCCTGACGTTGATTCTCAATGCGCAGCAGGCGCAGGCTGGTGAAATATGGCATGTCAGTCGGGCTGGTCAGGCGGCTGATCAGCAGCTGCAATGGCCCCTGATCCAAGGTCAAAACCACCGAAATCTGACGCTTCTCAAGAATACCAGCAGCCGCCTGCCCCTGCATTCCAGCATTGTTGTTTCCCTGGGCGGCAGATGATGGCGCCGCAGAGGCTGCTTCGACAGGCAGTTTGGAGCGCTCCAGCACATCCAGCGACTGCACTCCGCACTTCATGAGGAGCTTCGTCAGCTCATCCACGGCATCCAGATACCCGGAAAGCTCGGTGGCTTCAGCCGCAGATTTAGGCAGCGTGTGCGTGTAGTCATCAAAACCAAAGGCGAACTCTGCAGGAAGCTGCATTTTCGACTGCACGGACGTTTTGCGGATTTCAGAGATCTTCGCTTTGAGCTTGTCCTGAAACTCAATGTCATTGATCTGCGCAACCTTGGGCTGAAGAATGAGCACCGTTTTGCCAAGGGTGTCCACCAGCTTCGCGTACTCCGCCACCGAGTCCTGTTTGGCCTTCAGATTGGCCTCCGTGGGAGCCAGTTGCGCCCCTTTCAGGCCGGCCACCTGATTGCCCAGGCCAAGATAACCCTCCTTGGTTTCTGCATAGACACTCCATGCATCGAACAACAGATAGCCAAGGGCCAGCGAGCCGACGACGATTACGCCAAGAATGGCGGCCAATGGTTTATTTTCACGTATCCAGTCCATGATGCTTTATTGAAATTGCAGAGGATTGCGCAGAGGCATTTTAATTTCGAAGTGATAGGCGTAGCGCACTTCATCCACGCCACTGTCAACCTTCACATAGGTGTCACGCTTTTTTTCAAAATCAGGCGCGTTGAAGGCGTCCAATTTGGCCAGCTTCGCGGCAAAATCATAAACCACCTTCTGCTCTCCTTTGTCGTTCTTACGATACAGGCCCCGCAGGCGCAAAGTGTAAACCGGCGCAGCAGGCACCCCTGCCTTGGAATTGCTGGCAGCAGAAGAAGGACTGCTGCTGTTTTCATCACCACCCCAAAGCGCTTTCGTGATGGGTTTGCCATCCTTGAGCACTTCAATCACAGGCAGCCAGATCAGATCATTGTCGAACTGCTGATTGAGATCATTAAGCAGATGCGCCCACCAGGAGCGGTCGGTCACCGCCTGCTCCAGCTGCGCGCTGCGAACTCGGAGCTCTTCCTGCTTGGCGTCAAGCTGGCGGATTTGATTGGCCAGTCCGTTGAGCTGACCGCTTTCAGCCTGCAGAGATGCAGCACGTGTTTCCACCACCGCACTCGCGCTCTTGAACCAGAAGATCGAGGCAGCCAGGGCTCCCATGATGCAGATCCCAGACAGGATCAGGGCAGGTGCACGACGTGACGCGTCACGCGCCGAGGCCAGCGACTCTGGGACGAGCTCGATTTCACATGGGCAGGACCCCATGCCACGCAATGCCAGACCGACGAGTTCTCCAAGCGCAGGCGCATCCATCTGGGCGGCATCCGCGCTCACCCCACGATCAGTCTGCACACCACGCAGCCCGTTGTAAATCTCCACCGGCAGCTTCAATTTTTCCGCGAAAAACTCCGCAATGTAGCCTGCACCCGAGCCGCCACCTGCGAGGAACACGCGCTTCGGCGCGCTGCCACCCTGCTGGCTGCGGTAAAAGGTGATCGTGCGCATGATCTCAGCATGCAGCCTCGTCATCGAATTGCGCATCACCTTGGACATGGCGTTCACGCCTTCATCCGGGTGGTCCTCCACCGCTCCGCCGAGAGCCACAAAACCCTGGGAACGCTTCTGGCGCTCGGCCTCGGAAAAGGAAATGCCGAATTCCTTGGCGATCGCATTGGTGACGGCAGCACCGCCCACCAGCAGATTGCGGGTGAAAAAGCGATCCCCTTCAACAAACACCAGATTCGTGGAGCGGGCGCCCATGTCCACGATCAACGCAGGCTCATCCACATCGGGATAGCTGTAACGGAACGCATTGTAGAGCGCCAGCGGCCCCACATCCATCCCGATCACGTTGACGCCGCAGGAGGAAACTTCCTCATGCATCTCGTTCAGCGGCTCACACTTCATGGCGGCCAGCACCACTTCGATTTCGCCCAGATCAGACTTGGAGACCACTTCATAGTCCCATGAAACTTCATCCAGCTGCCACGGCACATTCTGCCGCGCTTCGAACTCAACGATCTGCGCCAGCTTGTCCCCCTGCACAGGAGGCAGCTTCACAAAACGGCTGAACACCGGATGCCCGGGTACGGAACACCAAGTCTTCTGGCCCTTGATCTTCACCTTGGAGACGAGCTCCTGCAGCGCCGACTTCAACTGCGGCAGGCGGCTGACATCCACAGAAGGATCACCATCCAGTTCAACGATTTCGTACCGCTTCAGGATCAGATCCCCTCCAGACGTCTTGCCGAAGAAGGCTCCGCTGACACGTTGGGAGCCGAGACTGATGACTGCAATGCTAGTTGGGTCTGCCATGCTGGGAAGGGTTTATATCACTGATCTGTTGAAAACTTGCGGCGAGTTCGGCGGGCTTGGTTACTTGACTTTCACCGGAACATCATAGTCGCCAAAAACAGCCGAGAAGGGTGTCTGCATCTTGTTGAGCACCGTTCCTTGCATGATCTCGAAATTGTCTTTGGCCTCCCACCAGGCGCTCTTGCCAATGCTCGACTTGGCGGCAATGACTTTCCCATCAACGATGATTTCAACCCCCCACCCCTGAATGTCCACAGAAGCGGTCACGTTGTCCTTCATGGTGAGGGTCTTCATCGTGGCTGGAGAAATGTAGCCCAGCGCGTGGCAGGGTTCATCCGCAGGGATGTCCAGCAAATCCAATGTCCCCATAAGGACGATGCGTTTCGGTTTGGTATCCTTGGTCATTTCTTGCAGTGCCGCATAAATATTGAGCTGCATGCCAGGGTAGCTCCCTTTTCTCCCACCCGCTTCCACAGGAAGCTTGATGTCAAATTCCACATCAAATTCGATCCAGTTTTTCGGCGTCCAGCGCTTCATCTTGATGTTGGAGACGCTCAATTGCGGCGTCTGCTGCTCTTCGACCTGCACATTTTTGATTCTCACCTTCACATCAGGCAGTTTTTCACCAGTCGCCGGCGCTTGCGCCTGAAGGACATTGGCAAGAAGTAAAGATGCGAGAATCAAGCTGATGGGTTTCATTGTGTGGGCTGGTTGTTCCAATATTTTAAAGTTTTATCAGCAAAACACCCTGCGCAGCAAGCAGGGATTCGAGAAAGTCGCGAAAATACGTCACTGTGCGGAAATTTCCGTCTTCATGCAATTCCTGCGTTTGCATGCGACAGATGTCTTCTTGAGGTGGCTCATTACGGTTGGTTCAGGAGGCGGGGAGCGCGGAGTCTGAGGCAATCCCGTCAGAGTGCAAGCAAAAGACAGGCTGGGATTTCGTGAACATCTAAGGCTTGTGTAAGTCTGATTTCGAAGCCTAAACTCCCCTCTCTCATCATGATGTTCTCCTGCACTCGCCCCTTCGCCCTGCTCTTGGGCATCTTTTTATTGGCCGCCTGCGATCAGTCGGATA